>NZ_QPLS01000001.1:0-678886 GCF_003665955.1 Halorubrum sp. Atlit-28R | reverse complement strand
CGTTGAGTCGGCTTGTTTCCATCAACATTGTCAAGCGCCTCTTGGAGTTCTTCGACGGAGATCTCGTTGAGGTGATCCATTACAGGCAACATATCTCTCTGAGTAAAAAGTTCTACCGACTACTATAATATCTCGGGTTCGTCTACCAATAGTTTCATCATCTGTCCACACTCGCACTAAATGCGACCAGTTCGCACGATTCAGTTATGACAGATGAAGATACGAGATTCACGCGACGTTCAGCCCTCCAGCTTCTCGCTGGATTTACTGCCGGATCCGCGGTTTGGAGTGGTCAAGCTGCCGCAGAGAGTGGCCGCACACTAACGACTGACAGCAACGGTAACGAGAAATGGATTCTTCGATTCCGAGACGTATTTAAATCTTCTGACGACCCCGACTTGTCGGTCACAGATGTAAAACAACTTGCTGGTGATCTCAAACAAGATGCCCTTGATACACTCTCCGAAGACACCGATTACGAGGTAAAGAATGACTTCTGGCTGGCAAACGCTGCTCTTGTTACGGCGACCAAAGATCCAGCGTCTGCCAGAGCGGAACTCACAGATCTTTCAGGAGTTGAGTCAGTCCACCGGGACTTCATGATTCCGGGGCCTGATCCACTCTCTGAGGCTGATGTGCTGCCTCACGATCACGGGGTGTATCAATATGGCATTCCCGCGATGAATATTCCGGACACATGGGACGCGTTTGGCACGCGTGGAGATGGTGTTAGCGTCGCTGTCCTCGACACGGGAATTGATCCTGACCATCCTGATCTAACGTTGATACAGGGCGGGTGGACCGAGTTTGATGAAGAGGGCAATGAGCTTGACAGCGAACCGTATGACCCAGATGGTCATGGTACCCATGTTAGTGGGACCGTTGCTGGTGGACGGGCAGGTGGACTTGAAGGGGAACCGCATCTTGGTGTCGCACCCGAGGCGGATCTGTATAACGTGAAAGTGCTTGACGATGGCGGCACGTTCACACAGATTCTTGCTGGTGTTGAATGGGCTGTCGAACAAGGGATCGATGTCATCAATATGAGCCTCGGTGCGACTGGAATGTTCGGCGAAATGATCGAACCAATCCAGAATGCTTTCCAAGAGGGTACTGTAGTTGTTTCCTCGGCAGGAAACTCCGGCGCAGAATCGAGTGGATCGCCAGGAAATATCTTTGAATCGTTCGCTGTTGGTGCTAGCAATCCAGATGGGGATATCACGAACTTCTCGAGTGGAGAACTAATCCACACTAGTGAAGACTGGAACGCGAATTGGCTTACTGAAGATTGGCCGCTAAATTACTATGTCCCTGACGTCGCAGCACCAGGGGCAAATATCTTGAGTACATACCCTGGTGGGGAATACAATCGACTGAGCGGAACCAGTATGGCATCTCCCCATGTCGCTGGGGCTGTCGCACTCGCAATAAGTGCAAATCCCGACCTCCGTGGTCAGGTTGGAGAACTCCAAGACATATTTGAGCGGACAGCCGTCCATGGTGCTGGACCGGATGCTTTACCGGGGATCCGGTACGGTGAAGGTATCATTGACACCCTTTCAGGAATCACCTCTGCGACCGATAGCAACACCATCGAAGGAACCGTTTTTGACGGCGCTGGCGGCCCACTCAGTGATATTACCGTCGAGTCAAGCTTCGGAACCAGCGCAGAAACGGCTGACGATGGAAGTTACTCTCTTCTTGTGACAGATGGAGAATGGGATCTCTCTGTGGATGCGTTTGGGTATCAACCACAGACGGAGACGATTCAAGTGAGCGGTGGCGAATCGATCGCACAAGACCTTTCGCTTGCTGATGGGCTTGATGTCGCAATCACATCCGGTCAACCTGACGTAACTGGGGTTGAAGAAAGCTTCAATGTCGATCTCTCTGTTGCTAACCTCGAGTCTATCCTCATCTCATTAAGCGATGAGACGACACTTTCGCCAGAGAACGTTTCTCTACTACTGGACGATGCAGAAGTTCCCCTCGGCGAATCGTACAGTCTTCCAGAGCCTGTCTCCGGAGACATTTCGCTTACCGTTGAAATTGCCTCAGAAGCATCTCCCGGGACGGTCGCGTTAACGCACCAATTTGACGGCCCAGGAGAGATTCAAAATGCGGCCACTGGTCCAACTGATGTCCTTGAAGATCCAACTGATGCGACTATCCAGATTGTTGAGTGGGAACAGACAGCGGAAGTTACAATGGGAGAAACACTGACTCCCTATATTACAGTTGAAAATACAGGCGATCGGACAACTACAGTACCCCTCCAATGGTGGCTCTTCGATCCAGAAGGTGCCAACGTATTCACAGCAGATGTTGTCACGCTTCAAAGTGGAGATCAGGTAACTGCTGAATTCCCGATTGAAATCCCGGCCGGATTTGTCCCGCCTGGACAGACGGGCTCTCACGGATGGATCGTCGGTGATGAAATTGTTTCTGTTAGTGCCGAATTCTTCGGCCCAGCGTTCTCGATTGGGGAGTTCACCGGACCTGAGCAAGTTGATTATGCTGAAACCCTCTCGTTGACCGTTCCATACCAAAATGTTGGAAACGCAGAGGGCAGTGATACCGTTGAACTGACTTTTGACGGTGTCTTTGTTGGCTCTGAGACGATTTCTGCTGCGCCAGGTGACTCGGGAACGGCCACGGTGACATTCGACACTTCACGGGTTGTTCGCGACCGGTATGAGTATGTTGTAGCTACGTCTCAAACTGAGGTCTCTGGCTCTGTGTGGGTTGGTCCAATACAGGCCCCACCAGCAATCACCGAAAACCGGCCCCAAGACCTGACTGGGGATGGCTTGTTTGAAGATATTAATGGCGATGGCGTGGCCGATATCTTTGACGTCCAAACATTGTATAGTAACCTTGAGACAGATGTTGTTCAGAACAACGCTGAATATTATAATTTCTCGGGGGACGATCCGACTGAGGTAACAGTATTCGACGTACAGGCCCTTTACCAACGCATTCAGCAGCTCGACTGATTCTTCTTTGATATTTCCTTTGGTCTGACAGCCTTTCACGAGTGAACTACCCCACCCTACTCGCTCACGGCTAACGCCGTTCGCTCCTTGAGAGTAGGGCTTCCTGTTTCCACGACGCGTTTTACAGACACCGAATCGGTGTCCGTAGGGAGCGCAGTCTCCACAGGCATTGATTCGGAGTGTCCCACTCCTACGTCTTCGAGGCCGCGAGAAAGAATGTTCCACGCCGCGTTCGCGTCCCTGTCCGCCTCAAACCCGCAAGCGGGACAGGAGTGTTCACGGACCTACAACGACTTCTTCGTCAAAACACCACAAAACGTCGTTGTACACGCGCGAATCCACGACGACGAAGTACGTCCTCTCTCGCTCGCACTTGTATTCGAGCAACGAGAGGAACGTCCGCTATGCTGCCGACGCGGTGTTGCGGCTGTTCGACGGAGACGCTATCATCCCCTTTAGATTCAGGTCTTCGACCGCCACGAGGTCGTACTCCTGAGCGTAGTAGTTCGAGAGTTTATAGAGACGGCAAGGCGAATACACCCGCCTTCAGGCGGGTGATGAAGCTGACATAGTGGGAAGCAATCCACTAGCCGAACGTCTGTACCGAGTTTCACATACGGTGATTTAACTGACAGACCGCTCTATGTGAAGGCAGGAATCGGTCGGAACGGAGCGGATTCCGAACCGTCCTTCGGAGGCGGCCTGTCCGCCCGCGTAACGAGGCAGTATCCGAAAGAGCAGTCGGTGAACGCCACATCCTCGAAGGGTGTGTCTCTGCCGACTGCTCAAAGCACGCGACACGATACCCCCAACTCCGCTGATGCCTGCCGGCGTCCCCGTGGCAAAAACAACACTGGGACGCCATACACGGTGAAGGATAGGGGTAACGGCCACTTGGCATGGCCAGCAGTCCACCAGTCCGACACTGTGGGACTACCCGTGCCCGAAAGGTCTGGGAGTCAACTGATTGGACTACAAACCTGAAACTCCCACCGCTCGGGATTCCTCCGCGTTTACGCGGAGGAGGATGTCAATCGGGGTGAGTTTCGGACTGTTGGTGATGAACAGGTGTACGTGGTCGGGCTGGATTGCCAGTCGGGGAATGCCGAGGGCGAGTTCGCTAGCTTTCTCCTCGATGAGTTGTTCGAGGTGGTTGGCAGCCTCGTCTGTTAGTACCGGTTTGCGATGCTTCGGACACCACACGAAGTGGGTACTGGAGGCTGTGTACCGCCGATCGCCCATCGAAGATGGTTTGAGTCGTGTGTGATAGTTTATATTTATCCCACGACTAAAATCGTGGGCTTTCTCCTCGATCTCGTGTGAAAGGACGATCTTGAATTCGTTATCTATCCAATCTCTGCTTCTGCCGTTATCGCGGCGCATGGTACCGAACAGCATAGCATAACCCACAAAGCATATACCACACCCAACGTTCACTCTAAATGCCTCTACCCGTATGGCAGTAGCGAGTAACACATCGCGTTGAAAGCTCCTGTCACACAGAAATCGACAACAATGACAGATAACACAACATATCGTGAAAAGGGACGCGCGTTGTTCCTTGCCGCGCTCATGGTCCTCTCCGTGGTTGCGATCGCTGGGGCAGCCCCGGCGGCCGCACAGAGCCAGGGAGAGATCAACCTCACTCTCCAGCCCGCGGATAGTGAGGTTGCTGAAGGCGACCAGACCACCTTTGATGTGGTCGTAGAAGCTCCTGATGACGGAGTTTCCGCCTTCCAGTCCACGATCACACTGAGCAATAGCGAAGCAGCATCGATCACAGACTTCTCGTACAATCAGGATCCCCAGTTCCCGGACTCCTCGATTGCTTCCGATAACAACTCGATTCAGCTCACTGCCGCAATGGGTTCGAACACCTACGCGGCTGCTGATGAGGTTGTTCTGGGGACGTTTACCGTTCAGGGCGACTCCGCTGGGAACTCCACTGACCTGACGTTCAGTGACACCCGTGTGGACGGTAACAACAACGGGACCTACACGATCGCCAGCGAGTCTGGCGCCACGCTGACCGTTGCTGACACCAGCGACGGCGGTGACGGTGGCGACGGCGGCGACGGCGGCGACGGTAGTGATGGCTCCGACGACAGCGGGCCCGACGCCGACGTTTTCTTCGACAACGCTGACCTTCAGGACCAGCTCGTTTGGCAGGGTCAGGAGGTTGCCGTGACCGGTCTTAACGCCAACGCAGACATCGCGCTGCGTGAGGATCTCGGTGAAGACGGTACCCGCCTGGTCGAGCAGCTGTCGACCAACGATGACGGTACTGTCACGTTCGACACCGCTGACCTCGACTCTGGTGACTACTTCCTCGAGGGTGCTGGCGCTGACGTGCCGGTAGACAGCCCCTTCGAGGTTGCGGTCCAGAGCCTCAGCACTGAATTCGACGATGATTCCGTCGCAACTGACGAATCGGCCGAGTTCGAATTCGACTCCAACCGTGGCACCTACTCGGTCAACGTGAGTGCTGACGGAGACCTCGACGAAGAGGAGCTCACGCAGCTGTTCGAGGGCGATTTCACTGTTGACGCCGGCGAGGAAGACGACGATGACACCATCGAGCTCGTCGATGTCACTGACGGCACGTTCGACGCGAACTTCTCGAACGTCGATGACCTCTCGACCGGCGAGTACGAGTTCACGTTCGACGTGACTGACACGGAAGCCGAGGACACGGCCAACATCAACGTGACCGAAGCTGGCGAAGGCGAACTCGAACTCGCTGACGGGACCGTCACTGTCGCGCAGGGCGACATTGCTGACATCACCGTCGAGTTCAGTGAGACCGACACTGGTACAGTCGTGATCGGCGACGCCGAGGACGACAACTACCAGGCGAACATCTCCGTCGAGGACGGCAACGATGACGACGAAGTCACCGTTGAGTTCAACACGTTCGTCGCTGGTAACGGCGAGGGGACGATCGTCGAAGCCACCGCGGCTGACGACGACGACATAGCGACCATCGAGAACCAGGACGACGATATCCAGACGCTCGACAACCTGCTGGACACGGGTGACTACGATATCTCCGTGAGCCCGACCGCTCTCACCGACGACGGTAGCGCTACCGAGGCGCTCGACGATGAGAGCGACATCGGCACGCTCGTCATTGAGGAGCGCTCCACCGAGGAGCTCGTCCTCTGGCGCACCACGACCGACGTGGCTGACGATGTCATCGACGCTCGCGACGATGATGATGAGGACGCTGTCGAGGCCATCACGAACGGCATCGACAACGGCGTCGTGACCCAGACCGACGAGGTCGCGCTGGGTGACACCAATGACGTTATTGTCCACCAGCTCTCCGCGACCGGTCTCGAAGGTGCCCTCGAAGCCAACGGTGGCGTCGAGGACTCCGACGCGCTCGCAACGCTGCTGGCCGACGACGGCGCAGCCATTGATGGCGACGACTCGCTCAGCCTGACGTTCGAGCAGGCGAACCCCGGCTCGAACGCGGAGGCCCGCGAGGTCGTCATCGGTGACGGCAGCGGTGACACTGCTGATGCTGGAAACGTCATCGACATCGTCTACGACGAGGCGAACAACGACTACTTCCTCTTCGTCAACGCTGGCGACCTCGGTGGCGAGGACCAGTACGACGAAGAGTACGACGTCGACTTCACCGTCCAGAACACCCAGCTTATTGACGCCGAGGCCGACGACGACGAGGATGACATTGAAAACGCCTACCAGTCGGTGGGCGCGTCCTTCGACTTCGTCGAGGCTGACGGCGACTTCGACGGCGACCCGGTTCAGGTCGCTGCTGGTGACAACGCGACGGTCACGGGCACGATGAACGTCGCGCCCGGCACGGAGTTCTCGGTCCGCGTCCGCAGTGACGATGACGCTTCCACGAACTTCGTCAAGAACGCTGAGGACATCGTCGTCCAGGAGGACGGCACGTTCTCGGCGCAGTTCGACTTCAGCGAGCAGGAAGTGAACGACACGTTCACGACGACCACGCGCAACTCCCCGCTCGCGGAAGAGCTGGAGGTTGACGGCGAAGTTGTCGATCAGGTTCAGGAGCCCGCGACCTTCGAGGTCTCGGAACTGAACCCGCAGGACGTGACCGCGACGGTCGGCGACGCGCTGACCATCACGGCCACGGTCGAGAACACCGGCGAGCAGCAGGACACCCAGACTGTCGAGTTCCGCGTTGGCGGTAACGCGGTCGCCAGTGAGGATGTCACGCTCGCGGGTGGCGAGTCTACCACCGTCGAGTTTGCGGACGTCGACACGTCCAGTCTCGACGCTGGTGAGTACGAGCACGGTGTCTTCACCGGCGACGACAGCCAGACCGCCACGCTCACGCTCGAAGCCGCGGACGACGGGTCCGATGGCTCCGACGGTAGCGACGGTAGTGACGGCTCCGACGGTAGCGACGGTAGTGACGGCTCCGACGGTAGCGACGGTAGTGACGGCTCTGACGGCTCCGACGGTAGTGACGGCTCCGACGGCACCTCCGACAGCGAGACGCCTGGCTTCGGTGCCATCGTCGCGCTCGTCGCGCTCATCGCCGCTGCGCTGCTAGCGACCCGCCGCAACGACTAACGTCGCTGCCACGGTCGCGGCTCGCAGTCGCTAAACCATCGGCCCTCGCGGGCCGACCCACACGCGGTTTTTCTTTATCGCGCTCGCTTCGGCCAGCGGCGGCGCTGGCGATTGTTCGGCTGCCAGTCGTCATTCGGTACCACAAAAAAACTCCTTCCCGCGTCGCGGCTGTCGACTGCGACAAGAACCGCGATATCTACGACGCCCTCGAAACTGAGTGATTGTCAAGACGAGGCTGGCGGTCTCAATTGGGAACCCCTAAATCGACGACAGCGCGACTGGCTTCGGTACGTCACTTTCGTCACGCTCATACTGCGTTGCTTGCGACCCGCCGCAACGATTGACATCATCCTCGCGTTAAAACGCGAGGATTCCCACGGCACCGTGCCGCTGAGTTGGGATATTGTGGTTTACGACGTGACCTGTTCCCGAGGCGCAAATGCTCCGGTCTCCTTATCATACAGGAACGTCGATGGCTGTGCCAACCAGCCGTTACTCCTATTCACCGACAGATTCGGTGAACTCGGAGATACTTTTTGTCGGATATTTTCGGCCCCGTTCACGTCCGCGTTCGCCGTCGTCCCGCACTCGTCGCACACGTACAATCCGCGCTGCCTTGTTTTGCCGCCGAGTGACGGCTATCTCAGACGCTCTCACGGAAGGATTCCGTCAAGCTAACCGGAAATTGGACGCCGTCTGGCGATATGGCATCGCTCAGACGGCTTGCCTAGATGTGTCGAGACCTTGCCAAACAGCACGTTGATGAGCCGAACGTACCCGCCGCGCCGGACGGCGCGGACGGGTACGCCGAGTGGACGCAAATCGCATTGATTCTGTTCCGCGTCGAGCTCGAAAAGAGTCTCCGTGAGACTGAAGATTACCTCAACGAGATGCCTGGCGTCCTCGCCGTGTTTGATCTTGACGACGCACCGCACTACAGTTCGTTTTGTCGGTGGGAAAACGAGTACCGGATGCGTGAACTCCGCCGCCTGCTCCGCCGAAGCGCGGAGCAGGCGGGCTGGAGTGGTGAAGCTGCAATTGACGCAAGCGGCTTTCAACGCGATCAAACCAGCTACCACTACCGCGACCGCAGACTTCTCGTTCCAGTCGATGAAAACGACGATCTTGATCGACGTGAATTCGCTAGTGATCAAGGACGTTCATTTCACGACGCAGAAAGCATGGGACGGCCACATTGGGATGCAGGTCTTCCGCCGGAACGCGGAAGACCTGCGTGTGTTGTCTGCTGACGCGAACTACTCGTGGAGCAACCTCCGTGAGGAGTGTCGCTCCGAATCAACGCGACCGTTGATCAAGCACAGAGAACAGACACCGCTACAGAAGGCTCATAACGCCCGGATGAACGAGGATTACAACCAGCGGTGGATGAGTGAAACGGGCTTCTCGTATTTGAAGGAAGACGACGGCGAGAAGCTCCGCTCCCGGAGCTGGCACGGCCAGTTCCGGGAGCTGACACGGAAGTGCATCGTACATAACCTGACGCAGGCGGCGAGTTAGGCCTCGCCGCCTGCCCCCTTTCTCCGGACGTATCCGAGAGAGGCATCCCGTCGTCAGTGACACAACGAAACAAGATACCATAGTTTTGATCCTTCGACAACCGCCGTCAGTAACAGCTACTGCATCTTCTGATCGTAAGAACGCGCCTCTGACAGCTTGAGACTACGTACAATCGACCCTACCCCGTCGCCGTCTTGCGTTCAACAAGGCAATCCGCGCTCAACACGGTTCGCATCACGCTCACGACCACAACACGAGCACGACTTCGACGTGTTGCGCTCAGACACCTCCTCAACCGTGATTCCTTACATCTCTGCCTTATAAGTGAGCAGCTCCGTGAAGCGGTCGAACGCCCATGAATGTAAGTTGAGATTCCCGAGTGTACCCCAGTCTTTCGACTCATCGGTCTCGTCGTTCTCACGGATGCCGGAGAGATCGCCGACCACAATCTTCCCGACTCTCTCCTCAATACACCGCTGGACGATGTGCTTCGAGAGAGTGTGGAAGTACTGCGTGCGCCGAGCTGACCTCTTCTGGTTCAGTCGCGTCGCCTGTTCTGAGTTTGAGTCGTCACACCGAGCAAGTCGCTTGCTGAAGTAGTAGTCGTCCTGCTTCAGACAGTTTAAGGGATACAGCTCGCTGTGGCCGTCTTCGTAGGCGAGCGCGGCAAAGTTGTTAATGCCGAGATCGATGCCGACAGTCTGCTCGCCGGGCGACTCGATTATATCAATCTCCACCTTACAGATAAAGCGAAGTTCCCACTCATCGCCTGTCCAAACCGTCTTCACCTGCTGGACGTTCTCCACAGTAGAGAGGTCAACGTCAGGCCGAGTTTGGAACTTACAGAGGATAAAATCCGACCAATACTCTTTGAGGTTAGAGGGCCGTGTTGAATCGCTGTAAGGCGGAGAGATTCACTGTTTGACGAAGCGTTTGATGTTATAGACGACACACATCAGCGCGATTTCGCGGAACTCACGGAACCATGACCGAGCTCGCACGGCGAAGCCGAGCGAGCGCTTCACAGCCGAGTTCACAGTTTCGGTCATAGAGCGCTGATTATAGCGATTATCGGCGATTCTGGCGTTGTGTGCGTGGTCGTACGGAGCGAAGATACGGTGCTTGATCAGCGGTCTGATCCCGAGATCGCGTAATCCTTCGCGGAGCGATTGCTTGTCGTAGCCTTTATCGGCCGCGAGAGACCGCAGATCGCCCGCATTTCGGCGGGCGATCTGCTCAGCAAGATCGGCGTCACTTCCCTCCCGGTTCGTTGAGCAGTGAACGTCAAGGACGGCTTGAGACGCTGTATCGACGAGTTTCGTTACTTTGAGCTTCTGAACGCGGTAGCTGATTCGCTGGCAGTAGTGGCGGCTCGCTGGTGAGCGGTCGTAGAACGTGGCGTCGATCGCGGCGTGTTCAGAGAGTTCGTGCAGCTGCGCCGACTGGCGCAGCAGCACTCGACAGACGCTCATGCTGATCCGGTCGAATGCCTTACACAACGTGGATGGTGCGGGGAGATCGGCCGCGTCAAGGCCGATCTCCCCGATTATTTGTGGCATCTCTTTGAGCAAGTCGATCGTCATACGGTACGACGTATCGAGGTAAATCCGGAGACAATGGAGGGAAACGAGTGCGTAGTCGGCGAATCCGCCGCCCCGGACGGTGGCGGCGGATTCGCCTCCATCGCCAGTAACTCTTTGAGCAACCGGCACAACCTCCCCGATGAAGCGGGAGATTTGGGTCATAGGCAACCGAATCTTCCCGCTTCAACTCCTTTGATTTAGCGGCCTACCTCTCTGCCGTATGGCGATTCAACACAGCCTGTCAATCACAAAACTCGTGATGGAGAGAAACTGGTCTCTCAGTCTCCTTAGAACGAGAGTGACCCGACTTTGAGACCAGGTGGCTTATCACCTTATGCCTCAACTCACGTCTAGCCTGCTCACCCATTAGCCCACTCCCGCGGTTGGGTTCACGGGTATTCTACGGTTTGACATCCTCTCTGCCCTGAAGGGCGAAAATTCCCACCCCCGCACCGCTGGTTTGGGGTGTTTACTCGGCTGATGTCCACTCGGGGCTTAATCAATTCATAGGATATCTGATCTGTCTGATTCCTCTCACAGCTGAAGCTGTGGGGCTTCCTCCTTGTTCTGTGAGGGTTGCCCCAATCGACGTTCGTTCTAGACGTGGAGCCGTCAAGTGAACATCTTAATTAACACATGTGTTGATGTATACTCACAAATAATGTTTGAGCGGGCGAGAGAGTGGCTTCGCGACGTCTACGTTGGCGAGATCAAGCAGTCACTTGAATTGACACCGGACCACGTCGCTGTCATCCAAGACGGAAATCGACGATATGCCCGTGAAAGAGGGCTTGATCCCTCGGATGGGCACGCTCACGGAGCAGAGACAACCGAAGACATGCTCCATTGGTGTTCTGAATTTGATATTACTGAGGTCACCTTATATACCTTCTCGACGGAAAACTTCGCACGGCCGGATGAGGAACTTCTCGACCTTTTTGATCTGATTGAGGATCGACTGTACTCGTTTGCAGATGCGGATCTTGTTCACGATAACGAAGTATCAATACATGGGTTGGGTGAAATTCAACGACTCCCAGACCGCGTGGCTGAGGCAGTTACGTACGCTGAACAACGTACCCAACAGTATGAGACACTCAACCTAAATATCGCATTAGCGTACGGCGGCCGAAATGAGCTTCTGCGGACGGCCCGGCAACTCACACGAGAAGTTGCGGACGGTGAGTTAGAGCCAGACGCAATCACGGCAGAAACGATCGGAAAGCGCTTATACCGGAGGCCAGTCCAAGACGTCGATTTAGTAATCCGGACTGGTGGAGATGAACGCACCTCCAATTTTCTTCCCTGGCATGCGAGTGGGAATGAGGCTGCGGTCTACTTTTGTACACCATACTGGCCAGAGTTCAATAAAGTGGAATTTGCGCGGGCCATCCGCACGTATGAAGCACGCGAACAGTCCTGGCAAGAGACCCAACTTCACCGTGCTCTCTCGCTTGTTCGTGCGGCTACACACATGGAATACCAGCCGCGAGTACAACTAATCCACCGGCTTCGTAGCCAACTTCCACAAGAGACTGCCACCCAACTCGCGAACATGGTTAGTATTGATACCGAAACAACAGCCGAAGACGCGGACACACAGCAGTGTCAATCTCTCTCAAACGATTAACTCCAGAGGGTACAAACTCTTCACTTGAAAAGGTGGAGCGACTACGACTCTTTCTTTTCGTATTAATCACAGCCGGGATGCCACTCAGAAGGTAAGCTCCTCTAACCGCGACCTCGGAGGTCCAACAGATCAAAACTCACAGACGGGTGCTGGTGTTCACAATCTCTCTGTCAGTAACATACATGTGGCATTATCGGTCACGCCGGTACCTGGATCAAAGTCTCCGTGATTTGTATTTACGGGCACTGATCCGGCGAAGTTAAGATAGGGTCGAAGGATAAGGCGGTCAACAGATCGAGTGGTTCACGCTCTCGTTTGACCGCCTCAGCGGCGATAACGGTCGTATCGAGTTAGATTTTCTAGAGCGAGAAGCGACACCCGAGTCGGCGATGAAGCTCGGGAGCCGACTCCATTTGGCTGAATTATCACTTTCAGATACAGTTTTATTTTTGAGGGTTTGGGTGTCAATCGCCATCGAACTACCGTTCATCGGTGGGTTCAGAAAGCCGATCTACAGCCGACAGACGATGCGAATCCGACCCACGTTGTAGTCGATGACACAGTGATTCAGCTCAACCCTGAACAATATTGGCTGTACGCTGCTGTCGATCCCGACACAACCGCCTGCTCCACGTTTGGCTGTATCCGACGAGAACGAACGCTATTACGTCGACGTTTCTCTCGAAACTGCGTGAGAAACATCAGGTTGACGATGTGGTCCTTCTCGTCGATGGTGCGCCGTGGTTACATGCGGCCTGTCATCGTCACAGGCTCCGATTCCACCATGTCACACGTGGGTATCGGAATGCCGTCGAACGTGTCTCCCGAGAAGTAAAATGACGAACAAACTAATTCTCAAATACGTTTAGTCACGTCGAACCGAAGACCGCCGAAAATTGGCTCCAAGCGTTCGCCTTCGCATAGGATCAACTTATCCAAACACTACCCTGATCCCCGCTCTGATGTACATACTAACCGATCACGATTAATGAACCGTTCTATAACTCTTCCAAGACTTGTCGCATTTGCTGTCTTTGTAGTTTTATTTTTGGTGATAATGGAACATTTTTTAAACAATGCGGGTTCATGGTGAGATATCGAGTAGCTTGAGCGGATCATTTCTTGTTTTCATTGCCTTCACAGAACACCTGGAACTGCTCAGTTGTTCTGACAGTCCCCCTTCCATCGCCGATCTCCCCAGCCAAGTTGAGTGAAAATGTAGCTTGTCCGGTGTCTCTACACTCTGTTTTGATTTCTACTGGTGGATCTCCAATATCAAAACCTATTTGTACGGTTGAGTTGGTCTCGAGACTTTTCCCGGCAACTGTTATTTTGTCAAGTGGGCCGCTGGTGCTGTCAAGCGTGACTGTGAGTTCAAGTGGGGTAGGAAACTGATTGGTGATCCGGGCCACTGTCTCGCCATCAGATACGCTCTCCTTCTGTTGTGTAATTCCCAGATACGCGTTCTCGTCTTTAACGACATTCACCTCCACGCCGCGCTCGGCCTCGATGCTACTGAACGCGCCGGTGCCGACGCTCATCGCGCCGGCGCTCGCTCCGCCGAGTAGCAGGATGAGGTTCCGTCGTTTCATTTGCGTTGAGTTCGCACAGTCCGTTCACTCGAACTAACGCGTCCGGACTGTAAGGTTATGCGTCCCCGGAACGTCGGAAAGCACTGCTTGAACGCTGCCGCCTTACCTCAGTTCCGGTGGTTCCCCGGGTTCGCCGACCCTCATCTCTGCGGTGTAGTACTTGTGGACGACCGCGGAGAACGCGAACGCCACGACGATGGCGACCGCCCACGCCATGTCGGGGAGGAGGACGAACGGCCACGCGTCGAGCCACACCGCACCGGTGAGCGCGGCGGCGACCCCCGAGAGTCCGAGGTAGTAGTCGCTCCACGGGATCTCTTTCCCCTCCACGACGTCCATGTACAAGTCGACGTTCTGGAGCGCGGGCGTCGGCTCCACGATCCCCCGGTCCTTGTTGAACTCGACGACGCCCGCGTCGTCCATCTTCGGCAGGTGCGACTGCTGGAGCGCGGTGTACACGCGCTTGCGCTCGTTTCCGGTGATCTCGACCGTGTCGATCCCGTTTTCCCACGCCGCGATCTGTTCTGCCATGTCGCCGATCTCCAGTTTGTCCGCCTCCTCCCGCTTCAGCAGATGAACTGCGAACCGTCGGCGCTGGTTCGCCAGCACGTCGAACAGTTCGTCTTCGGACACCTCCGTTGTCGGTTCCGCTCCCTGCCCGTCTAACTGCTGTACCGACGCCATTCCTGTCTGATATATATGAACAGATCAACATAAAACCCATGGGTATGATAACCTGCTAAACTTTTTTCTCGTTCATTCGGCGGTCAACACGAACGCGTAAATTTGCTTTTTGCGGCCTAAGAACCCGAGAAACGCCGTGATCAAATTCTATCCGCGAGCGGTTCGCCCGATATTATCAGGTTCCAGTAACTACCCCTCTCGTCACAGGGGCGGCGATCACCACTTCAGGCCGGGCTTGACCGCGGTCTCAGGACCGGCCTGAACCGATCGAACCGGGGTTCAGGCGGGGTCGGAAACAACCGGCCGGGAGTTCAGTCCCGCCCGGAAGTGTTTCTGGAACTTCATTACGATATGGGATAGGCCCCATGGGTGTCGTAGAGCGACCCCGGGTGACGCGGGATGTCCCGCGTCGACGGCTCGCGGGTCGTGTGCGGACACAACGAGGCTACACAACTATGGCAAACCGACGCAAGTTCCTCGCCGGACTGGGCGCATTGGCTTCTGGTAGCGCGGCTGCGGTTGGTACGGGCGCGTTCACGAGTGTGAGCGCAGACAGGAGCGTATCTGTCGATGTGGCCGACGACTCGGACGCGCTTCTGGCTATCGAACCACAGGCAACCCCGAACGGGAACGAGTACGCCTCGGTGAGTACTGACGGGACAATTGAACTTGACTTCAGCGGGACTGACATTGGTGGTGGCGGGCTAAACCGGAACGCGGAGACGACCATCCGCGACATTCTACAGGTCCGTAACCAAGGCACGCAGGACGTGATTGTCGGCGTGACGGGCCTGCCTGAGTTCATGAGTATTTATACCGACGACGGTAGCGTCGCCGCCAATGGCAACAGTACGTCGCTAAACCAGGACTCGTACAACCCCTCTTCGGGGAACCTCGCGCTCGTCCGCGTCGGCGAGACGATGGAAGATGTCGGCGTGATCTTCCGCCTGAAAGGTGAGGACGCTACGCCTCTTGAAGACTTCAGCGGCACGCTGACGTTCAACGCTGTCGCTGTGAGAGACTTGGAGAATCCCGGTGAGGTCAGAAACCAGTACGGAATCGACGAAATCGCGAGCGACCCCGAACCCGGGACCGGGACCAGCGGACCGGACTCGCTGGTCACCGCGGAGGTCAACGACGGCGCGACTACCACGATCACGATCAACGTCAACGACGACATCGTCAGCGGTGACTTCCCGGCGAACGACACTTCATTCGTCGTTGAAGCCAACCTCGACATCAGCTCCGACGGCTTCGGCGAGAGTCCGAACGACGATATGCGGTTCAGCTACGCAGGGGAGGACAGCCGGGCGGCTTCCAGTGCCGGTGGGAAGCTCCGCCGGAACGTCGGCACCAACGGAAATAATGACCGGACAGACACCATCGAGGAGAATCTCGACGGTTTCAGCGCATCTACGGTCTCGAATCCCAACGGCGACGGGTACGAACTCGTGATCGATTGGGCGGCGGTCGCAGCCGACGACAACTCGGATCTCAGCGGTGTGCCCTCCGAGTTCCGGGTCAACGAGGTCTTCATTAGCGACGGTGGCGGCGGCGTTGCGCAGACCTCTGCGAATCCTGTGGCACTCGGTATCGGCGAGACCTACTCGACCAGCTAAGTAGCGACGAGTCTGCGGTCTCCACCCACGACGGCACGCGACCCCTCGCGGTCGCGGCGCGGGCCCTTCCCGCGTGACGGCGGTTCGACTCCGCCGGTGGGTCTTCGGAGCGACAATCAAATATGAACCGACGACGACTGCTCGCGGTGTTCGGCGCGGCCGCCGGTGCCTCCGGTATACTCGGCACCGGCGCGTTCACGAGCGTCGAGGCCGACCGAAGCGTCAACGTCGAAGTCGCTGATGACGCCGACGCGTTCTTAGCGATGGAGCCCTCCCCTGGCCCGAACGGCGAGTACGCCGCGACCGACGGCGGAACGATTGTGCTGGACTTTACCGACACCAACGCCGGTGGTAGCGGCCTCGGCACGGACTCGGTTTACCAGTTCGACGACGTGTTCCGGATCACCAATCAGGGTACCCAACCCGTCTACGTCTGGGCGACGTTCTCGGGCGCGAGCGGGAGCTTCACGCCCGGCGGATCGGACACCGACATCCACCTGTATCCGAACGGTGACGCCGACGACCGACTCCGGGACAGCGACGACGACGTGCTGTATCTCGGCGTCGGCCAGTCGGCACAGATCGGCGTCTACGTCGACATGACAGGTGTCACGACCGACCAGAACCTAACGATGACAATCAACGCCGACGCCGAAAACCCGGCGGCCGGCGCGGTCGTCGGCGGCGGCGGAAGCCCACTCGGGCCGGTCGACGGGCTGGTGGGCTACTGGCCACTCGACAGCATCGGTGACGGGACCGCCGAGGACGTCGTTGGCGATAACAACGGGACGGTGCAAGGAGCGGTCTCATCGGCTTCTGGACAGATCAGCCGGGCAGCCTTGTTCGACGGAAGTAATGATTTCGTGGAGACGCCATCCGTTCAGATTGACGGGTCCTTGACCGTCGCAGCGTGGGTGAAGCAGGAGGCCAGGTCTGGCTATGATGCCGTTTCGACTCAGGGTGATGGACTTGGAAGCACCCCCAAGAGTCGAAACTGGTGGCTCGGGGCGAACGGAGACGGCGGGGTCCACTGGTCGATCTTCGACCAGAACGGAACGAATCGCAATGTCGATACTTCGCCGGGCACCCTACCGACGGGGAAGTTCGTCCACATCGCGGGAGTCTACGACAAGGCTTCGGCCGACCTGCGTGTGTTCGTTGATGGAACGAGAGAGAAACAACGGTCGTTTAGCTCACCTTTCACGCCGAAGACGAGCGATGACCCGGGTGCTATTGGCGCCGAAAGCGTAGGTACTGATAGACGCATTCGGCTCTTTCAAGGGGTTATTGACGACGTGCGGATCTACGACCGCGCGCTCTCGGCGAGCGACGTGACCGCGCTCTACAATCAGACAGGTGGAGGTGGGGGCTCGTGAGACGGCGACGGGTCCTCGCCGCGCTCGGAACGGCTGCGGCTGGCGGGTCGGCGGTGCTCGGCACCGGCGCGTTCACGAGCGTCTCCGCTGGCCGGTCGGTGAGTGTTAACGTCGCAGACGACGCGAACGCACTCCTCGCACTCCGGGACGAGACTGACGGTGAAATCGTGCGACAAAACGGCTCTGGCCAGTTGGTGATCGATTTTGGAGCAGGGCAAGCAACCGGAATCAACGCCAATGCACGCGTTCAGATCGGGACGTTTGGAAACTTTTCCGGGCCAGATGCGCTCAAGACTGAATCGAGAGGGGCATACAACGACCCTGCGTTCAATATCGTGAACCAAGGCACGCAGGCACAGCAGGTCACGATGAGCTACGACGGGGCCGCAAACAACTGTTTGTTAGCAATGCAGATGACCCCGGACGGGGGGCGTGAGGACCGGGATACCCTGTTGGTTGCTGATGACGACACCAGCGCTTCAGTCGATGGCAGGCCATCAAATGAACCGCCGGTCAGCAGTCCTGTGAGAAAGTCGGCTACTGTCTCACTCGGGGTCGGAGAGCGCGCAGGCGTTGCGATTTTCATCGACACTGGCCGATACGATATTCCCGGAAATATTGCTTCAGATGTAGCGAAGGCGGGTGTCGATCTTTCGGGGACTCTCACGATTACCGCAACTGGCTCAAGCAACTGAGTCTCGACACTGTTGACATGGGCACAGCCTGATTCCACGCCGGTACAGGAAGGCGATTCGATTCCGCCGGTGAGTATTCCGAACGGCATTCAAATATGAACCAACAAAAACTCCTCCCCACGCTCGGCGTGGCAGCAATGGGGACCTCGGCGGCGCGTACACCAGCGCGAGCGCCGACCGGGCTGTAGCAATCAACGTGGCTGGGGATGAACAGTCGTACTTGGGGTTAGAGCCGGCTTCAGGTCCGAATGGAGACTACGCGCGAACGGAGAACGGGCAGCTCGCGGTTCACCTCGACAGGCTGAACGACGACGCGCTAACCCGCGTTGAGGACATATTCGTCGTCCGGAACCAGGGGACACAGAAGGTCGGATTCCGGATCGATAAGACCGGTGCGTACACCGAGGCTGTCACGTTCATTATCGGACGGGAACATGTCAAGTCCGGTCAGACCAATCCCCCCGCAACGTACGTCCCGCGCGGAAACGGCGTCTTTAGCCTCGCTAACGGTGTGACGGTCGGCCTCGAAGTCGGCGAGGACGTTCCGATCGGGGTCCGCATCGACAATAGGGACGGCGACGCGGCAGAGGCGACTGACGGGCGCCACCTGCGCCCTGCGAATGACGGCGTCCCCGAGGCCGACATCTCAGCCGACGATACGCTTCTCGATTCGATCACCATCGTTGCCAAAGACGGTATCGGGGGAGGCGTCAACGACGACAATAGCGTTACCCCAGCGAACGACCCTAACTCACGCCGCGAGGATGGAAGCAGCTTACAGGGGAACAGGAATTGATCTATGAGAGGCTTCTCGAAATATCCGCAGTCAGACAGCGTATTCGACCGACTCATCGGCTTCAATCTGAGCCAGAACAATTTCAGATACAGCATAACCAACCTAATAGAGCATATACTGCTAGCATAACCACCGATGCCAACCACCCGCCGCACCCTGACCCTCGCCCTCCTCCTCGTAGCCGCAGGGTCCCTCGCCTTCACCACGGGTGCGGCGGTGATCGACGGCGACACGGACACCGTCGCCGACGGCGACCTCGCGGTCCAGCCGGCCGACGGCCCGAACGGGCGGTACGCCTACCTGAACGACGACGACGAGATCGCGATCGACGTGTCGGCGTCAAACCCGAACATCGAGGGCCCCTCCTTCGAGGGCGTGAACGTCGGCGCGACGGGCCGGATCGATGACGTGTTCACCGTCACGTACACGGCCGACGAGTACGCGCGCGTCTGGATCGGCGACGTGAGCGAGAACGTCACGTTCGTCGCCGGCGGCGACTCGATCGAGGGCGAGGCGAACAACGTCACGCTCGCGCCGAACGAGACGGTCGCGATCGGGCTGGCGTTCGACTCGCGCGGCGCGACCGCGGGAGCGCGGCTGGGCGCCGACGAGTTCTCGATCGAGGCGGAGATCGCCGAGCCGGCCGAAGCGGAAGCGACGGGCGGCGGGACGGTTCAGCGGGGCGGCGACGGCGGCCCAACCACGGCGGTGTTCTCGCCGGCCGCGGACCGCCGGGAGTTCGTCGCGAGCGGCATCGAGAGCGGCGGGGACGTGCGGTTCCTGGCCGACGGGATGTCGCTCGCCCGCGGCGACGTGACGCTCGAGGGGATCGACCTGACGGGCGTCCGGACCGAGCGCGTCGAGCTGAACGCCACGGGGCGTCCGACCCCGTTCGCGAACGAGAGCGCGCTGGCCGCGCCGACAACGCCGAGATCGCTGGCCTACCTCGGTCTGGAGTACGATTTCGCGCCCGACGCGGTCGACGCGATGACGGTCCGGTTCAGCGTCGACCCGGACTACCTCGACGAGACCGGGATCGACCCCGAAGACGTGACGCTCTACCGGCGGACGGACGCCGGCGAGTGGACGGAGAAGCCCGCGACCGTCGTCGACGACGCGGTCGTCGAGATTCTGGGCCTTCCGGAGGACCGCGTCCACTTCCGCGCGCGGACCACGGAGTTCTCGACGTTCGCGGTCGCGGCGCACGCGCCCCGGTTCGAAGTGACCGAGTCGTCGCTCGCGCCCGCGGCGATCGACCCCGGCGACGAGACGGCGGTCCGGGCGACCCTGCGGAACGGGGGCGGCGCGGCCGGCGAGCGCGCCGTGACGCTGACCGCCGACGGCGACCCGGTCGCGAACCGGACGGTCGCGCTCGCGCCGAACGAGACGGCGGCGGTCGCGTTCGACGCGACCTTCGAGACCGCCGGCGAGTACGAGCTGGCGCTCGACGGCGCGCCGGTCGGCACCCTGCTCGTCGGTGACCCCGGGGACGAACCGGCCGACGGCGACGGGGAGAGTTCCGAGACAGCGGATGGATCCGACGCCGACGCCGGGAGCGGTCCCACTGAGGAGCCCGGCGGAATCGACTTCGTCGAGCTCGGCGGACTGCTCGTCGCGCTCGCCATCGCTGTGGCCGGCCTCGCGCTGTTCCGCCGGATGCCGCGGTCGTGAACCGCGCGGCGCTCCGCTCCGCTCTCTCGCCTCGTCCCGCGTGCGGCGTCCGACGACTGTCACTCCCGAGACGCCGGCCGACAGTTCTTAACCGCTGGTCGACCTCTTCGAGCGCGTGACACAGTCCGCGACCGACGAGCGCGACCGGCCCGCCGGCGGCCGGACGGACGCCACCTTCCGCCGGGAGCTTCTCGCGAGCGTCCGAGTTGTCGACGTACTCGCTTTGCTCGCGGTCCCGGCCGCTCTCGTCGCCGTGTTCGCGCTCCCGCAGGCGACCCGGCGCTCGCTGGCGTTCGCGTACACGGACCCCACGCTCCTGTCGGCGTTCACGGCGCACTACGTCCACCTCGGCGCCGACCACCTGCTCGGGAACCTCGCCGGGTACGGGCTGCTCGCCGGGGTCGGCTACGCGCTCGCCGTCCTGGGCGGGCGCCGGCGGCTCTTCTTCACCGCGTTCGTCACCTACCTCGGCGCCTTCCCGTTCGCGCTGTCGGCGCTGAACCTCGCCGTCCCGCGGAACGCGATCGGCTTCGGCTTCTCCGGCGTCAACATGGCGCTCGCCGGCCTGCTTCCCATCCTGTGGTACTGTTACGCCCGCGAGCGGTTCGCGCCCGGGGCGTCCGTCGCCGCGCTACCGGCGGTCTTCTTCGCGCTCGTGGGGTGGATCGCGCTGCTCGCGCTGCCGGTCTCGACCGAGGGGGTCGGGATCGCGGGGCTGTCGGTCGGCGTCGCGGGCGCGCTCCTCGCGCTGCTGTACGCGGCCAGCAGCGAGGTCCGGATCCCGCGGCCGCTCCGGGCGCACGCGAAGTCGGTCGCGTCGCGCCCGGGCTACGGCGACCTGCTCGCGGTCGGCGCGGTGGTGGCCGTGGGCTACCCCGTCGTCGGCTTCCCCTCCGACCCCGCCGGCGGCGGCAGCGTCGTGAACCTCTACGTCCACCTCCTCGGGTTCTGCCTCGGGTTCATCGCCCCCTTCGCGCTGTTGGCCGGCGGCGTCTTCGACGAGTGAGCGCCGTCGGCCGCCCCGATTCGCCTCCACCCACGAACTTATTAGGGCACGCCGCCGTTCAGCGATCGACGGCTACCTGACGCTCGGGCGACAGGAATCGCCGCGCGGCGGCGGTCCCCCGAGACCGATTCCAGCCCGTCTCCGAGCCGAGTCCGGCCCGTTTCCCAGCCGAGTCCGACACCATGTCCATCAAACGAACGCTGTCCGTGGCCCTTCAGGCGGCCGCGGTACTGGTCGTCGTCTCGCTCGTCGTCGGCCAGTTCCTCGGACAGCCGATCCTGCTCAGCTACGTCGAGACCGGGAGCATGCAGCCGACGCTCTCGCCCGGCGACGGGTTCATCGCGATCCCGGCGCAGATCGCCGGCGGGATCGGGCCGGGCGACGTGGTGACGTTCGACGCCCAGGAGATCCAGGGGGGCGGGCTGACGACCCACCGCGTCGTCGAGGAGACCGAGCGGGGCTACATCACCCGCGGGGACAACAACCCCTTCACCGACCAGGACGGGGGCGAGCCGGTGGTCCAGGACGCGGACGTCGTCGCGAAGGCGCTCCAGGTCGGCGGGAGCGTCGTCGTGATCCCGCACCTCGGCACCGTCGCCATGGGCTTCCAGTCTGCGTTACAGTCCGTCCAGACGTGGCTCGCGGTGACGTTCGGCGTCCGGTCGTTCCAGGGGACGCAGGGGCTCGCGTACATCGTCTTCGGGCTGTCGATCGTCGCGTACGCGGTCGACTGGTACCTCAACGCCGGCTCCCGCGACCGTGAATCGCGCGACCGGTCGCGCGACGACGGCACCTCCGTGTTCGCGATCCTCGGCGTGCTGGCGCTGGTGCTGATGGCGACCGCGACGGCCGCGATGGTCGTCCCGGGCGGGACCCAGGAGTACGGCGTCGTGAGCGCCGAGTTCGAGTCCGAGAACCCGACGGTCATCGAGCGCGGCACGAGCCAGGAGATCGAGTACGTCGTCCCCAACGCCGGGCTCGTCCCGGTGTACGCGTACGTCACCCCGGCGAGCCCCGGCGTCGACGTCGAGCCGCAGCGCCTCGCCGTCGGTAGCCGCGGCGAGGCGTCGACGACCGTGACGCTGTCGGCGCCCGACGAGACCGGCTACTACCGCCTGTTCGTTGTCGAACACCGCTACCTCGCGGTACTGCCGCCGGGCGTCGTCGACGAGCTGTACGGCGTCCACCCCTGGGCGCCGCTCGTCGCGATCAACGGCCTGCTCGGCGGCGGCATCGTCGGGATCGGACTGCTACTGCTGCGCGGCGAGCCCGCCCGGATCCGGTCGCGCGGCTCCCGCGAGCGCCCCCCGCTGTACAAGCGACTCCTCCGTGAGCTCTACAGGTAACACATGTCTTCAGCGCCCGACGAACGTCGACTCCGACTCAGCGCCGTACTGAACGCACAGTCCACCGCGATCCTCGCGGTCTGTCTCCTCCTCGTCGCGGTCGGGGCGGGGCTCGTGTACACGACGCACGTCGACCCCGGGACGGAGACGGAGCAGCGGACGGTCTCGTCGCTCACCGTCGAGAGCGAGTACCGCCACAGCGCGACCGTGACGGAACCGAACGCCGTCTTCGAGACCGGGCGCGTGCTCGACGGGCGCGACACGTACTTCACGCGGGTGGCCCCGGAGCTCGACGTGAGCGTGGCGACGAGCTACGCCGCGTCGACCGCGGAGAACGTGACCGTCCAGGTCGACTCCGCGCTCGTGATCCGCAACGTCGGCGAGGAGGGGACCGTCTACTGGCGCGAGACGGAGCCGCTCGCGTCGGAGACGGCCTCGGGCGTCGCGCCCGGCGAGACCGTGAACGCCTCCTTCACGCTCAACAGCACGGCGATAGACGGGCGCGTGGCCTCGATCGAAGAGCAGCTCGGCGCCTCGCCGGGCGAGACGGAGACGTTCGTCACGACCGAGGTCGCCGTCGACGGGTCGATCGGGGGCGTGCCGACGGCCTCGACGCAGACGCTCGACATGACGGTCAACCACGGGGGCAACACCTACTCCGTCTCCGAGCCGGGCGTCCAGTCCGACACGACCGAGCGGACCGAGCCGGTGACCGTCGAGCGCGAGTACGGCGTGCTCCGGTCGTTCGGCGGCCCGCTCCTCCTGCTCGTCGGGCTCGCGGGCGCCGGCGGGATCGCCTACGCGCGGCGGGAGTACGACCTCGCGCTCACCGAGGCGGAGCGCGAGTACCTCTCGTACCGCGACGACCGCTCGGAGTTCGCGGAGTGGATCACGACGTTCCGGCTCCCGGCGTCGGTCCACGAGCGCCCGACCGCCGAGGCCGGGTCGCTGCGCGACCTCGTCGACTTCGCGATCGACAACGACACCGGCGTCGTCGAGGACCCCGAGACCGGCGCCTTCCACGCGGTCGCCGGCGAGTTCGTCTACACCTACCGCCCGCCCGCGCCGTCGACGGGCGACGGCCCCGCCGACGGCGAGGCGGTCGCCGGCGACGACCCGGGAGCGACCGCCGCGGTCAGTTCGGACTCGGCCGCGACCGCCTCGGCACCGGCCGAGGACGGCGACTCGCCGGGCGCCGCCCGCGACGCCGCCGACCTCGACGGCCGCTCCGCCGACGCGACGGGGTCGGACGAGCGGGACGAGCCGGGCGAGCGGGACTGACCCTCCTCGGCCGCGATCGCCGCTTCTGACCGCGGTTCAGTCGCCACCGCTCCCGTTCATCTCCTCGTCGCGCCAGGAGTGTTCCGGCTCCCACCCGAGCAGACGCTCCGCCTTCGTACAGTCGAAGACGGACTCGTCGCCGTCGAGGTCGCAGTCGGCGGGGAGGTCGCCGAACGCCGCCTCGATCGTCGCGGCGGTGTCGCGGCCGAGGAAGTTCTCCGCGGCGACGATCAGCACCGCCTCGTGGCCCTCGATCGTGGTCTCGGGGTCGATCGCGGCCTCGATCGCCGAGACCGCGTCCCGCACGTCGACGTACGACCAGCAGTTGCCGCTCGGGTCGGCGGTCGCGGGGTCGAACGCCTCCCGGGCCTCGCGGCGCCGCTCGTCGCCCGGGTAGGTCACCCACGAGAATCGCAGCGAGACGACGGGGACGCCGTGGCGGCGGGCGGCCGCGGCCGCGACCTCCTCGCCGACGACCTTCGAGAGGCCGTACGGGTCCTCCGGCTCGGTCGGCGTCGCCTCGTCGATCGGGAGGCGGTCGGGGAGCCAGTCGTCGTCGGCGAAGACGGTGCCGTAGAGGCTCTCACTCGACGCCCACGCGATCCGGGCGCCCGCGGCGCCGGCCGCGTCGAAGACGTTGTACGCGCTCTCGACGTTGTTCGCGAACACCCGTGAGCCGGCGTGGTCCTCGGGGTGCGGGATCGCGGCCAGGTGAACGACCGCGCCGGGCGCGGCCGCCCCGATCACCTGTCGCGTCTCCCCGTAGTCGGTGAGGTCCGCCGCCGCGTAGTCGACGTCGTCGCGGCGCTCGTCGCTCGGGGGCGTCCGCCGGTCGACGGCGACGACCTCGCGGCCCGCGTCGGCGAGCGCGTCGACCGTGCGCGCGCCGACGCCGCCGGCGCTTCCCGTGACAAGTACGGTGTCCATGTCACCGCGAGCGCGACTCCGGGTCATAGGTGCGACGATCCCGGAACGCTCGGTCGTGCCGGTCGCGTCGGTCGCCCCGGCCGCGGTCGGGCGCGAGGGCTATGCTCGCGCTGGGTATGTATGAGTCATGCCAACGAGTAGCAACAATACGATCGCGCTCGCGCTCGGACCCGTCGCCTACGCCGAGGCCTCGTAGCCGGCGTCCTCGATGGCGGCCACGACGGCGTCGACGTCCACGTCGCCCTCGACGGTCGCGGTCCCCGCCTCGTGGTCGGCGCTCGCGGACTCGACGCCCGGCAGCTCACCGAGCGCGTCGGTCACGTTGTCCTCGCAGCCGGTACACGACATGCCGTCGACGTTTACCGTCGTCATGTCCGGGCGTAGCCGCCGCGGACACAACTGCCTTTCCGTCGTCCCCGCAGGCGACCGGTTCCCGGGGTCGCTCTCGCGTCGCTCGACCGTCGGACCGCTTTTGACCGCGCCGGTCGAACGCCCGCCCATGCGCACCCTCGACGAGACAGACCGGGAGATCATCCGGCTGCTGCTGGCCGACGCGCGGCGCCCGTACAGCGACATCGCCGAGCGCGTGGACCTGTCGGCGCCCGCGGTGTCCGACCGCGTCGACCGCCTCCGCGAGGTGGGCGTGATCGAGGGGTTCACCCTCCGGATCGACGGCGACGCGCTCTCCGACGGGCTGCGGGTCCTCGCGACGCTCGCCGTCGCGCCCGCGGACGCCGAGCGCGTCCACGAGTCGGTCGCCGCCCACGAGCGCGTCGAGCACGCCTTCCTCACCGCCGACGGCGAGGTGACGGTCGTCGCGCGCGTCGAGGAGGGGACCGCCCGCGACCTCGTCGACGACGCGGTCGGCCTGGACGCTGTGACCGAGCTGTCGGTGCGGCCGCTCGACGCCCACGACTGGTCGCCCGCCGTCGGCGACGCGGACCTCGCGGTCGAGTGCGTCGAGTGCGGGAACACCGTCACCGCCGAGGGGGAGTCGGCCCGGATCGACGGGACGCTGTACCACTTCTGTTGCGGCTCCTGCCGAGAGAACTTCGAGGAGCGCTTCGACCGGATCGAGGAGGGCGCGTAGTCGGGGGACGCCCCCGACGCGCCGCGGAGAGTAACGTACTTGAGTGCCCGCCGGTTAACCGAACTTGCAGTCCCGTGGTGTAGTGGCCAATCATAATGGCCTTTGGAGGGAATCCGTCCGCGTTCGCGGCTCAAACGCGGCTGTTGGGCGTTTCTGCTGGAACGCCCCGTCGGATACCCGAAGTCAGCCATTGACGGCGGTTCGAATCCGCCCGGGACTACTTTGCGCCGAACAATCTCGTGAGGCGCAAATATCCGCAGCGGTTCGAACCCAGTGGACGAGCGCAGCGAGTCCTCGCGGTTCGAATCCGCCTAGGACTATTTCCGGCCGACTTGTGGGCCCCGCCGTTCGACACCCTCTACGCCTCGTCGAAGAACTCGTCGAAGAGGGCGACGACTCGCCCCTCTATCTCGTCGCGGATCTCGCGGACGCGCTCGATTTCCTGCCCGTGCGGGTCGTCGAGCGCCCAGTCGCGGGCATCGACGCCGTCGGCGAGCGTCAGCGTCGAGCACCCCATGGTGGCGACGACGTCGCAGGCGTTCAGCTCTGCGGTCGAGACCTCGCGGGGGACGCGATCGGAGAGGTCGATATCGAGCTCTCCCATCGCTTCCACGACCTCGGGATGGACCTCGTCGGCCGGATGCGTGCCGCCGGTGACGACCTCGACGCGGTCGTCGAGGCCGCGCTCGCGGCGCTCGCGCTCCGCGAACGCCGCCGACATCTGACTCCGGCCGGCATTCTGGACGCAGACGAACCCGAACGTCACGACGTCGTCGTCGTTCATACCCGTGCGTCCCGGCGCGCCCGATTAACGCTTCCTAAGAGGGCTATAGAGCGCTATGTATTCCGCGCGTCGGCGCCGAGGGGCGGGCATCGGCGACGGGCACTCACTCCAGCACTACCGAGAACCCCCACGCCGCCGACGACCGGGGCTCGGCGTCGTCGGACACGACCGCCATCGTCGTCTCGAACCGGTACTCGCCCACCGGGAGGCAGGCGTCCTCGCCGGGCGTCGCGTACAGGCCGACGAGCCGCTCGCTCGACTCGCCGGGGTCGAGCGCGAACGTCCGGGACTCCTCGGTCGTGGCGATCGCGTCGGTCAGCCGCCAGCAGTCGGGTTCGGCGGGATACTCGCCGTCCGCCGGCAGGCAGACGAGCGCGTTGCTCCCGTCGGAGACGTACTCGAAGTGGACGGCGCGCCCTCTCGCCGACGCGCACCCGTTCGTCGCCCGCGTTCGTCAGCGTCGTGCGTAGCTGCGGCGGGTGGTCGGTCGTCGCGGCCTCGCTCGTGACCTCCACGCTCGGCTGGACCGGGAAGTCCATGTCGCCGTCGGTGGCGACGATCAAGACGCCCGGGCCGCCGGTCCCCTCGGGGCGCGTCCCGCCGGCGTCGCCGTCGTTCCCGTCCGACCCCGGTAGGCCGTCGCTGTCGGACCCGTCGCCGTCCGAGCCCGTCGACGCACACCCGGCGAGCGCGATCAGTCCGCCCGCGCTCGCTCCGCCCACACCCCGGAGGTACCGCCGTCGAGTCGGTGTCATCGGTCCGACAGCACCAGTGAGGGTATAGCGTTGTTGTCGGGGATCCGCCCGCCGATCGTGTGTGTCATTTTTTACCATGCGGATCGTGGGTGTCCCATGGACATCTCCGATTACCGGGCAGAGGTCGCGGCGAACCGGCGCGAACACGGCTTCGAGGCGGTCGACGGGCGGACGGACGAGTTCGACCGGCTGTGGACGGCGCGCGAGACGGACGACACGGTCGGCGAGGTGGTCGTGCTGGCGACGCTCGTCGAGGCCGACGGGGCGGACGCGGAGACGCTGCTCGACGCCGCGGCGGCGTTCCGCGACGTACTGGCCGACACCGTCGACCCCCGACCGGGACGCGCCGACGGCGGCGAGGCGCCGACGCCCGTCGGCTACGTGACGCTCGCGACGCCGGACCCGGACGCGTCGCTGCTCGACGCGATGTCCGGGTTCACGGTCGCGAAGCGACGGACGAACGTGTTCCCGCTCGTATACGACACCGAGGCGGAGCGGCTCCACCGTCACAAGGTCCCGCGGCTGAAGGGTCGCGGCATCTACCGCCGACAGGCGATCGACGCCGAGCGCCTCTTTGGCGTATAACTAGTCGATTCCCGATTGTTCCGCCCTCGGTCCGCTGCGTACGGCGACAACTATGCTGGGTGGCTCGTGCCGGTAATCGTCACGAACCGGCCGTCACGAGAGACCGCTATGTCCTCCCACGAGCGCATTTGCTCCGACTGCGGGTCAGCGGCGAACGTCTCCGCGTCCTCCCGGGTCTCGAACGCGAGAACTCGTGTGGCATTCTCCGTCTCGGCACTCGTGTGAGCGGTGCCGCTCGCCGCCGGTTCCCCGTCGGCGTCGGCGACCTCGACGCCAGGTGGCTCGGCGCGGACAGTCATCCCGGTGCCAAGTCGACGGACAACACCCGCCAGCGTTTCGTCCGTGGCAGTGTACCGTCCCTCGCCGTCACGGGCATCGATGATCGCCTCGACGGCCGCACGCTTATCGCCCAGCGGGTCGGGTGCCATACTGGCGAAGGCCTCGACAACGACCCCGGCCTTGATGCCGACGACCCAGTCGGTGTCGGGGGCACCGAACAGGCGATACCCTTCGTACTCGTCGAGCGGTTCGAACGCCTTCTAAATGGGCTCACCCGATTCGGGGGTCTGGAACTCTTCGACGATTTCCTCGGCGAGGAGGTCCGTCTCCAGTACGGACAGTCCTCGTCCGCCGGCACGGATCTCCATTGCTGCTCGGCTCGGCTCGATGTCGAGCACCGGGTGCGCTTTGCCGTCTTGATACAGCGCCGTCGACTCGAAGGACGCTCCCCGGTCCTGTAGATACGTTGCTAGCTCGTCGAAACGCCGGACGCGGAACGGGTACCAGCGTTGGGCCGGGTCGGTGTCCGAAGCGAAGACGCGATCAGGCGCTGGGAGCCACGTGGCGGGGTAGGGAATGTCGGGGCTCCCGTCGACGACTGACCCGACCCCCGAACAGCCAGCCAGGCCGACGAGCGTTGCCGTCGTGGCGGCCGTCTTCCCGCGACGGAGCAGGGTTCGACGCGTCCAGGAGGGCTCTTCCATATGTGCGGCAATGCCTGCTCTCCCGCCAAGTCTCTTGTGGATGGCGTTGCCGGCGAGTCCGCTGGAAGGGTCGCCTGGTTCGCCTCGTACCGGTACCGCCCCCTGTCTATCGCTCTAGGCACCCGTGAGTAACGAGTGACCACTGACCGACACGCGCACTGTATTCGGCACGGCTCGAAGAACAT
This sequence comes from Halorubrum sp. Atlit-28R, assembly GCF_003665955.1. Classification (NCBI taxonomy): domain Archaea; kingdom Methanobacteriati; phylum Methanobacteriota; class Halobacteria; order Halobacteriales; family Haloferacaceae; genus Halorubrum; species Halorubrum sp. Atlit-28R. The sequence continues at coordinate 649,212 of NZ_QPLS01000001.1, read as the reverse complement.
ATCACCTGCTGAAGATCTCACCAGAGCTGAATAATTGATAGTGGATCGACCGCGAACACCTCCAAAGCCCCAGCCGTACCGCACAGCCCCACACCTCCCCAGCCTCGCGGTTCCCTCCGCTTCGCTCCGGTCGCCGCAGTCCCCCGCACGTGTCTGCGAGCGCCACCGCGTTGGCCTCGATCGGCGGAGCGCGGATCGGCCGCTGTGAGAATTAAAATTGGTAAAAAACCGGACCGCTCGCGCGCCGCTCAGACGAGCCGCGCCGCGATGCGCGCCGCGCCGTCCGCGGCCGCGGTCGCGGGGTCCTCGGGCGAGACGACCTCGACGTCGCGGTCGAGCTCCTCGCTGAGGCGCTTCTCGAACTCCTCGGTGAGCCCGGGGATACACGCCATGCCGCCGGTGATGGCGAGCGGGCGCCCGAGCGCCAGCTGGTAGGGCTTCATGTGGTCGTTCGCGAGTTCGGGGAGGAACTCGTTGGCGACGACGTCGACCGCCTCGTCGATGTACCGGTCGATCGGCTCCTGGACGCCACGGTCGACGGTGAACTCGTGGCTCCCGCCGCCCGGCTGCTGGACCACGTCGGTGAACGGCTCGAAGTCGTACACGTCGCCGTGCTGCTCCTTGTACTCCCGAGCGGTCGTCCGGTCGATGTGGACGCGCCCCTGCGTCTCCTCCTCGACGGCCGCGACGATGCGGCGGTCGACCTCGTTGCCCGTCACCGAGCCGGTCGAGAACGGCGAGAGCTGCTCGCCGCGCCGGTAGGCGCACGCCTCCATCGTCGTCGAGCCGAGGTTCACCGACACGAACACCTCGTCGATCGCGTCGAGGTCGTCGCCGTAGGCGGGGATCGCCCCGCACAGCGACTCGGGGTAGCTCCGCGTCTCGACGCCGCCGATGGAGGAGCCTTCGATCACCGACTTGAGGTTCTCGACGCCGGCCTCGTTGTCGATGGTCGGCACGGCGTAGACGACCGTGCTGTCCTCGGGCACATCGTGGGCGTCCACGACCGCCTCGAAGAAGCGCTCGGCGTCCGCGACGCTGTCGTCGTCCTCGGGGAGCCCCGAGCGCAGCATGAAGCGCACGCGGTCGGGGTACTCGACCGCCGCCTCCTCCCCGAACAGCACCTTCTCCTCGCCGGTGATGGCGTCCTCGTAAGTCGCCAGGCAGGTCAGCACCGAGTGGCGTTCGCGGCCGCCCCGCCCGTCGGGGATGTCGAGCACCGTTCGGGTGCTGCCTAATTTCACGCCGACCGCCGCCGATTCGTCCGATTCGTTGATGTCCGTGGATTCGTCGTCGCTCATTGGTCACTCGCACACGAAGCGATCCGGACGATGGAGACGAGGCTGATCCGGTGGTCCGCGGGCGTGAACGGCCGGTCGCGCGTCGGGGCGTCGAACCCCTCGAGGCGGCGCGTCAGCGCCGCGACCGCGTCGTCGCCGACCCAGTCGAGTTCGCCGTAGTAGGATAGCGCGTCTCGGGCCCGCACGTGACCGCCGACGTCGACGAGGTAGCCGAGCCACTCGCCGAGCTCGCGTTCCGCCGCCGGCGACGCCGGGATCGCCGTCAGGTACGGCTTCTCCCCCGCGCCCCCGCCGTTCAACCGCGCACCACGCCGACGCTGGAGCAGCTCCGTGAACACCGCCGAACGCGCCGCCTGCTCGGCTCGGTTCCGGTTCGGCCGCCGGAGCGCCCGCTCCCGAGGCGCTCCGTCCGCACCGTCTCGCGGTGCGTCCGCGATCCGGCGCAGCTCCCGTACGTCGTACCGTCGTGGATTCAGACTCATGTTCCGTCCGTCGTTCGCGTCCGTACCGGCACTGTCGCGGCGGGGTTATATGATAGTTGGCCCTCAGTTATCAGCGGTGAGAAACTACCGCGCCGGCGGGCCCGACGGCGAATCGGTTCTGACCCTTGCTCGCGGCGAGCCGGTCCGGGTCCCCGCTCTCGGCGAGCCGGCCGCCGCGCCGCTCAGCCGACGATCCGGTTCGCCGCCGCGACGCTCCCCGCCGCGAGGACGCCGCCGGCGACGACGTCCGTGACCCAGTGGATGCCGAGGAACACGGTCGCGACGACGATGCTGCCCGCCAGCGCCCCCGCGACGTAGGTCCACCGCGGGAACTCCTCGTGGGTCGAGACGGCGGCGAGGAACACGGTCACAGACAGCGCGGCGTGGAGGGAGGGGAAGACGTTCGTGGCGGCGTTCACCTGCGAGGTGAGCTGGGTGACTCCCCCGAACCAGTCGAGGAGCAGCGGCTCGACGGGGGCCGCGCCCGGGTCGGCGCCCGGCGCGGTCGGGTAGTTGCGCGGACCGTACGCGACGACCCCGGCGTAGCAGGCGATCGCCACCGCGTAGTTGACCGCGTACGCCGCGACCAGCCGCTTCAGCGGGCGCAGCCGTTCGGCGAACGCGTACGCCGCGACCGGGAACGCGACCAGCACGACGTAGCCGACGACGTACATCGGGCCGAAGTAGTACACCGCGGCCCGCGGGACCGCGTCCTGTATCGCGGCCACGAGGTCGCCCTCTATCGCGTAGACGGCGGTCGTCGCGCGGTAGCCGTACTCGAAGGAGAACGCCTCGATCCGCCGTATCCACCCCTTGTTGACGGCGAGGACGAGGGCGAGCCCCGCGACGTACGGCGCGATCCCGACGGCGCGCTCGCGGAGCAGGTCGCGGTCCGAGAGGACGGCCCGCATGCGGTCCGGACCGACGCAGACCGGAAGCAGCACCGCGAACGCGGCGAGCGCGGCGCCGCCGACGAGCCCGGCCACCCCGACGAACCCGGCGGCCGACGCGGTCATCGGGACTCACCGGTCATCCGTTCACGGGCACGCGGGGCGGCGGAGCAATCAGTCTCTCGGTAGCGGTGGGACCGTCCGCGTCACCGGGCGTCCGACTCGGCCCACGGGAGCGGCTCGGTACACCAGTGACAGAAGTCGAGGTCGGCGTCGACCTCCTTGCCGCAGTTGGGACAGGCCACCTCCAGCGTCTCGCCGTCCTCGCCGGTCGCGGCCGCCGGCGGCGGGGACTGGACGCCTCCCGGGCCCTCGTCGCCGTCGGCGCTCGCGGCCCGCCGCCGCATCGCCTCGGCGGCGGCCTCGGCGCGGTCGCGTTCGGCGGCCTCGGCGCGGCCGACGAGGTACGCGTCGAGCGCCGACAGCGCGGACAGGAGCACGATGGGCAGCGTCACGTCGGTCGGGACCGCCGCCGTCAGCGCCGCGGGGTCGGCCAGCGGGTCGACGGGCTCTACGTCGTACAGCGCGAACAGCGCGACCCCGCCGCCGACGATCGTCAGGTGCCACAGCAGCGCCCGCCCCCACCGGCGCAACGCGAGGTGGCCGAGCCCCGGGAAGACCAGCGCGAGCAGGGCCGCGAGGACGGGGCGCAACTGGTTTCGCATACGGCCCGGCTTCGACCGGCCGGTACTTAGGCCTGCGGTGTCGCCCCGAGCGCCCCCGTCGGCCGAGCCGTCTCCCGGTCCGCGACCGCTCCGGTCGGGATAACAACCGTTAATCGCGGCCCGTTCGTCGGCGGGCACATGATCAGCCAGCGGGCGACCGCGTTCGTCCCGGGCCACGTCACCGCCTTCTTCAGCGCGCACCCCGCCGACGATCCGGCGGTCGCCGGGTCGCGCGGCGCCGGGCTGACCCTCGCCGACGGCGTGACCGTCCGGGTGTCGGCGCCGGCCGGCCCGGTCGACGGCGACGGGGACGACAGCGACGCGGCGGACGCGAGCGACCGCGACGCGAACGCCGACGGCGGTTCGCGCACCGTCGACGGCGAGAACCGTTCGATCGGCGCGGTTGACGACGTCCTCGCCGAACTGGACGCGACCGCAGCCGACGTCGCGGTCGAGACCGACCTCCCGATCGGGGCCGGCTTCGGCGTCTCCGGCGCCGCGGCGCTGGGGGCCGCCCTCGCCGCGAACGACGCGCTCGACCGCGCCCGCACAGAGAACGACCTCGTCCGGATCGCCCACGCCGCGGAGGTCGGCCGCGAGACCGGCCTCGGCGACGTGGTCGCACAGGCGCGCGGCGGCGTCCCGGTCCGGCTCGAACCGGGCGCGCCGGGGGTCGGCGAACTCGACGGCGTGCCGGCGACCGCGCGCGTCGAGTACGTCACCTTCGGCGAACTGTCGACCGAGGCGGTCCTCGGCGGCGACACCGACGCGCTCACGGCGGCCGGGGAGGACGCGCTCGACCGGCTCCGCGCCGATCCGCGCCTCCCGACGCTGATGGACGCGGCCCGCGGGTTCGCCCGCGAGGCGGACCTCCTCGTCCCCGAGGCCGCCGAGGCGATCGACGCGGTCGACGCGGCCGGCGGCGAGGCCGCGATGGCGATGCTCGGCCGCACCGTCTTCGCGCTCGGCACCGGGCTCTCCGACGCCGGCTACGACCCCGAGGCCTGCCGTATCGACGCCGCGGGCGCGCGGCTGGTCGAGCGGTAAGCGAACGGCGAGATGGTCGCGGTCGACGCCGGCGGCGAGGCCGGGGCGGGTTCTCCTGGCGGTAGCCGTCAAGAGATCCCGGTTCTCGGAGGAGTTGGAGGTGTCTTCCTCGGGATCTCCGACCGACGACGCATCTCGCGGCCGCCGACGAACAAAGCTTTACCGCGTCGCCCGCCTATCTCCGGCAAATGGTACTCGACGACCTCGGTACGTCCCTGCGGAGCAGCCTCGACAAGCTCCAGGGGAAGTCCCGACTCTCCGAGAGCGACGTCGAGGAGATCGTCAAGGAGATCCAGCGCTCCCTGCTGTCCGCCGACGTCGACGTCTCTCTCGTGATGGAGCTGTCGGACTCGATCAAGTCCCGCGCGCTCGAAGAGGAGCCGCCGGGCGGCACCACGGCGAAAGACCACGTCCTCAAGATCGTCTACGAGGAGATGGTCGAGCTGGTCGGCGACTCCACCGAGCTCCCCTTAGAGAACCAGACGATCCTCCTCGCCGGCCTCCAGGGGTCGGGGAAGACCACCTCCGCGGCGAAGATGGCCTGGTGGTTCTCGAAGAAGGGCCTCCGCCCCGCGGTGATCCAGACGGACACCTTCCGGCCGGGCGCGTACGACCAGGCGAAGCAGATGTGCGAGCGCGCCGAGGTCGACTTCTACGGGAACCCCGACAACGACGACCCGGTCGACATCGCGCGGACGGGCCTCGAAGAGACCGCGGACGCCGACGTTCACATCGTCGACACGGCGGGCCGCCACGCGCTCGAAGACGACCTGATCGCGGAGATCGAAGAGATCGAGGGCGTCGTCGACCCCGACCGCTCGCTGCTCGTCTTAGACGCCGCGATCGGCCAGGGCGCGAAGGAGCAGGCCCGGCAGTTCGAGGAGTCGATCGGCATCGAGGGCGTCGTGATCACCAAGCTCGACGGGACCGCGAAGGGCGGCGGGGCGCTCACCGCGGTCAACGAGACCGACTCCTCCATCGCTTTCCTCGGCACCGGGGAGACGGTCCAGGACATCGAGCGCTTCGAGCCCTCCGGGTTCATCTCGCGGCTGCTCGGGATGGGCGACCTCAAGCAGCTCTCCGAGCGCGTCGAGCGCGCGATGCAGGAGACCCAGGAGGAGGACGAGGACTGGGACCCCGAGGACATGCTGAAGGGGGAATTCACCCTGAAAGACATGAAGCGGCAGATGGACGCGATGAACAAGATGGGGCCGCTCGACCAGGTGATGGACATGATCCCCGGGCTCGGCGGCGGGATGATGGACGAGCTGCCGGACGACGCGATGGACGTCACCCAAGACCGGATGCGCCGCTTCGAGCGCATCATGGACTCGATGACCGAGGAGGAGCTGGAGAACCCCCGCGTCGTCGGCCAGTCGCGCACGGAGCGGATCGCCCGCGGCTCCGGCACCGACGAGGAGACGGTCCGACAGCTCTTGGAACAGCACTCGATGATGGAGGAGACCATCGGCCAGTTCCAAGGGATGGGCGAGGGCGACATGCAGCGCATGATGAAGAAGATGGGCGGCGAGGGCGGCGGCCTCGGCGACATGATGGGCGGCGGCAAGGGGCCGTTCTGATCGGGTCGGCCGTCGCCACCGGTCGCGTCGCGACCGGTCCTCTGCCTCCTTCCGGCCTTTTAATTCGGTGACCGGTCAACGACGACTCGATGAACCGAGACCGGATCGGCGAGTACGACGCCCTGATCCTCGTCTCGCTCGTCTGGTTCCTCGGGAAGTTCGTCCGCTACCTCTTCCCCCCGCTGTTCGAGTCGATCCAAGGCGCCTACGGCGTGAGCAACGCCGTCGTCGGGACCGCGTTCACGGGGTTCATGATCGTGTACGCCCTCCTCCAGTTCCCGAGCGGCGCGGTCGCCGACCGGCTCGGACCGGTCCGGGTGATCGTCGCGGGCGCGCTCGTCGCCGGCGCGGGCTCCCTCGCGGTCGTCGTCGACGCCCCCTTCGCCGCGCTGGTCGCCGCGATGCTCGTCATCGGGGCGGGCACCGGCGTCCACAAGACCGTCTCGGTGCGGCTGATCGCCCGCGTCTACCCCGCGCGCACCGGGCGGATGCTCGGCGCGCACGACACGCTCGGCGCGATGGGCGGGGTCGCCGCGCCGGCGGTCGTCGTCGCCGTCCTCTCGGCGCCGCCCGCGTTGGCGGCGGTCCTCGCGCGGCTCCCCGGCGCGGACTGGCGGGCGCCGTTCCTGCTCACCGGCGTCCTCGCGGTCGGGCTCGCGGCCGCGACCGCGGTCCGGCTCTCGGGGTCGGCGGCCGCCGACGGCGCGACCGACGGCGACGACGACCCCGGCGCCGCGGCGTACCTCCGCCTGTTCCGGAACCCGCGGTTCGCGGCGTTCGTGCTGGTGACCGTCGCCTTCTCGTTCGCGTACAACGGGACGGTCGCGTTCCTCCCGCTGTACCTCTCCGAGGCGGCCGCGCTCCCCGCGACGACCGCGAGCCTGCTGTACTCCGCCCTGTTCGCGGTCACGTTCGTCCAGCTCGCCTCCGGCGACCTCTCGGACCGCCTCGGACGGCTCCCGGTGATGGTCGCCGCCCTCGGGCTCGCGACGGCCGCGCTCGGCGGCCTCGTCGCGCTCGCGGGCGCCGGCGCCGTCCCGCTCGGCGCGCTCGTCGTCGCGCTGGGGCTCGGGTCCCACGGCTTCCGCCCGGTCCGCGGCGCCTACCTCGTGGAGGCGCTGCCCGACCGGCTCGCCGGCGGCGGGCTCGGCGTCGTCCGGACGCTGCTTATGGGCGGCGGCGCGCTCGCGCCGAGCGCGGTCGGCATCGTCGCCGACGTGGTCGGCTTCCGACCCGCCTTCGGACTGCTCGCCGGGTCGATGGGGCTCGCCGCGGTCGTCGCCGCCGGGCTCTGGGCGACGGAGTGACCGGTCGGCGGCCCGTCAAGCCCGCGGCGCCCGCGCTCAGTCGAGGCTCCCGGGCTCGAACGTCTCCGGGTCGAACTCGTGTTCGCGGAGCCGGTCGGCGTCGACCGCGCGCAGCACGGACTCGTTCGTGGCCTCGAGGACGACCGGCGGCGCGACCCCCGCCTCGGCCGCCTCCGTCCAGCGGCCGACGCAGAGGCACCAGCGGTCGCCCGGCTCCAGCCCGGGGAAGTCGAACTCTGGGCGCGGCGTGATCAGGTCGTTGCCGCGGTCGCGGCTGTACCGCAGGAACTCGGCCGTCACGACCGCACAGAGCGTGTGTTCCCCCACGTCGCCGTCGAGGTCGCGGCAGTACCCGTCGCGGAGGTACCCGGTCGTCGGCTCGCCGCCGCAGGGGGCCAGTTCGCCGCCGAAGACGTTGCGTTCGCCGGGCTCCCCGTCGGAGTCGTCGGTCGACATACAACGGGGTTCGGCCGCCGCCGACATAAGCGACCGGCGGGTCGCCGTCCGGCGGCCGTCGGGCGTTCGGCCGGCCGTATAAGTGCCGCGCCGTCGAACGGTCGCGTCATGAGCCGGAACGACGAGGTCGCGACCCGCCTCGAGGAGTTCGCCGACCTCCTCGAGGCGACGGGCGTCGAGTACAAGCCGACCGCCTACCGACGGGCGGCCGAGAACGTCCGCGACCACCCCGCGCCGATCGAGGGGCTCGCGGCGGAGGGCGAGGACGCGGTCGCCGAGATCGACCGGGTCGGTGACGCCATCGCCGCGAAGGTCGTCGAGTACGTCGAGACCGGCGAGATCGAGGAGCTGACGGAGCTCCGCGAGGAGCTGCCGGTCGACATGGCCGGGCTGACCGCGGTCGAGGGCGTCGGCCCCAAGACGGTCGGCTCGCTGTACGACGCGCTCGGAGTCACCGACCTCGACGAGCTGGAGGCCGCGGCCGAGGCGGGCGAGATCCGGGAGGTGTCCGGGTTCGGCGCCAAGACGGAGGAGAACATCCTCGAGAACGTCCCGTTCGCCCGCGAGGCCCGCGAGCGTACCCGCCTCGGCGACGCCCGGCCGCTCGCGGACGACGCGCTCGCGTACCTCGCCGCCCGCGACGCCGTCGAGTCGGTCGAGGTGTGCGGGTCGATCCGGCGGTGGAGGTCCACCATCGGCGACGTCGACCTGCTCGTCGCCAGCGAGGCGCGCGAGCCGATCGTCGAGGCGTTCACCGACTGGGACGCCGCGGACGCGACGATCGAGGCGGGCACCGGGAAGGCGAGCGTGCGCGCCGACGGCACCCGCGTCGACCTCCGGATCGTCGACCCCGACGAGTTCGGCGCCGCGCTCCAGTACTTCACCGGGTCGCGGGCGCACAACGTCGCCGTCCGCAACCGGGCGATCGACCGCGGGCTCAAGCTGAACGAGTACGGGCTCTTCGACGTGAGCGACCTCGACGAGGAGCCCGCCGCCGACGCGGACGACGACGGCGGAGACGCCGCCGAGGCGGACTCGACGCGCGCCGGCGAGCGCGTCGCCGGCGAGAGCGAGGACGGGGTGTACCGCGCGCTCGACATGGAGCCGGTCCCGCCCGAGCTGCGCGAGGACCGCGGCGAGGTCGACGCGGCCGCCGAGGACCGGCTCCCGCCGCTCGTCGAGCCGGGCGAGCTCCGCGGCGACCTCCACACCCACACCGACTGGTCCGACGGCGGCTTCTCGATCGCGGAGATGGCGCGGGCGGCCGACGAGCGCGGGTACGACTACCACGTCGTCACCGATCACGCGACCGGGCCGGGGATGGTCGGCGGCGTCGGCCTCGACGAGTCCGACATCGAGGAGCAGGCGGCGGCGGTCGCCGAGGCCGCCGAGGAGGTCGGGATTCCGATCCTCCACGGGATCGAGGCGAACATCGACGCCGACGGCGGGCTCTCGACGGACGACGAGACCCTCGCCGCGCTCGACCTGGTGGTCGCGTCGCCGCACGCCGCCCTCGGACAGGACCGCGAGGCGGCCACCGAGCGGCTGGTCCGGGCGGTCGAACACCCCCACGTCGACGTGCTGGGCCACCCGACCGGCCGCCTCATCAACGAGCGGCCGGGGCTCGACCCCGACGTGGAGGCGATCGCGGCGGCCGCGTCGGCGGCCGGCACCGCGATCGAGGTGAACGCGAACCCCGCTCGGCTCGACGCCGACGGGGAGTTCGTCCGGGCCGCGATCGAGGCGGGCGCGACGATCGCCGTCAACACCGACGCGCACGCCCCGCGCGAGCTCGACAACGCGCGCTACGGGGTTCACACCGCGCGGCGGGGGTGGGCGCGGGCCGCCGACGTGCTCAACGCGCGCTCGCTCAACGGGGTCCGATCGTTCCTGCTCGAATGACGAGCGGCGACGGCGGCGACGCGCCCGACGGTCGGGGCCCCACAACCGGGGGGAACCCCCCGGTCCTGCTCGACGTCATGTGCGGGAAACTGGCGACCTACCTGCGCCTGTGCGGCTACGACGCCGCCTACGCGCTCGACCGCGGCATCGAGGCCGACGACCGGCTCCTCGACCTCGCGGCCGACGAGGGGCGGACCCTGGTCACCCGCGACCGCGACCTCGCGGCGCGGGCCGACGCGACGGACGGCTCCCCCGAGGCCGTCCTCCTCACCGAGCGCGACGTGCTCGACCAGCTCCGCGAGTTCGACGCGACGGGGTTCACCGTCGAACTCGCCGCCGAGCCCTCCCGGTGCGGCTCGTGTAACGGTCCCGTCGAGCGCGTCGACGCCGAGGCGAACCCCGCTCCGGCCGACCGCCCCGACTACGTTCCGGACGACGTGGGGACCGACCGGCCCGGATGGCGCTGTGCCGAGTGCGGGCAGTGGTTCTGGAAGGGGGGCCACTGGGACGACGTGGCGGCGCGGCTCGACGGGCTCTGACCCGCCCGGCGGCCGAGCGTAACCGGTTTGCCCGCCCGCCGCGTACCGGTCGGTAATGGAACGCGAACGGGCCGTCGACCGCCTGGAGTCGCTCGTCGACCGCGTCGAGCGCGAGCCGATGCCGGTGCCCGTCCGCGAGGTGTGGGCGTTCGGCGACGTGGCGCTCGGGCTCGACCCGGTCGACCGGCTCGACGTCTACCTCACGAAGGACGTGATCATGGGCGGCGACGGCGACGCGGCCGCCGCCTTCGAGGCCGAGTACGGCGTGAAGGGCGTCGGCACCACGGTCGACGCCGACTGGGCCGAGGCGCACCCCGACCGCGTCCGGACGAGCGACAACGGCTACGCGGCGCCCGAGAAGTGCCTCGCGGCCGAACTCGTAGAGGACGACGAGCCCATCCACCTCGAAGTGTGTAACGCGGGCTTCGAGGACAACGTCCGCCAGCGGCTGAAGGGGGCGCTCGCCCGCGACGCCTACGAGGAGGTGCTCGACCCCCGGGGGGTCTGCCTGTGGGTCGACGGCGAGCGCGACGACGAGGCGTTCGACCGCCTCCGCGAGGCCTCGCTCGCGATGCCGACGCTGCCCGCCGCGCTCGGGATGCTCGGCGCCGACGAGGACGCGGCCAACGCGGCCGCCGACGTGCTCAAACGACGGCGCGCCGAGCAGGAGGGCGCCTCCGTCCGCGGCGACATGGTCTGACCCGGCGCCCGGGGCAACGGGGGTCAGCCGCTCGACGCCACCCGTCCGACGGTCACGTCGAAGGGGACGTACTCGACGCGCTCGTACTCCTCGGCGCCGATGGCGTCGACGACCTCGCGGCCCATCTCGCGCCAGCGCCCCCGGAGGTCGTCGTAGGCCGCCTCGGAGGTCGCGGCGACCAACTCCTCGCGGTGGTCGGCTAGGCCCGCGCCGGAGGCCTTCCGGGCCGCCGACCGCAGCGCGGTCTCCGCGTACGGCGGCTCGGTCCGCTTCTCGTGGACGTAGCGTCGCGTCCGCACATCGACCAGCCCGGCCGCGCCGAACGCCTCGCGCACCCGGTCGCCGAGCGCCACGTCGGTGTCGACGCCGGCGACGTACGCCTCGCGCGCCTCGCGCTCTAAGCGCTCCTCGGCGTCGACCGTCGAGGCCACCCGCACGTCGGCGTTGTCCGGCTCGACCGCGGCGACGAGGTCCCCGGAGACCCGGGCGAGCTCACGCACCGCCGCGGTCGGGGCCGGCAGGTTGATCAGGAGCGCCTGACAGACCGCCAGGTCGACCGCGTCGTCGGCGACCGGCAGCCGGGTCGCGTCCCCAGCCAGGTAGCCGATCCGCCCGTCGCTCTCCTCGCGGGCGACCCCGAGGAGGTCGCGGTCGGCGTCGACGCCGATCACGGTCGCGTCCGCGTCGCCCGCAGCGTCCGCCTCCGCGGCCAGCACGCGGGTCAGCTCCCCCGTGCCGCAGCCGACGTCGAGGACGCGCTCGCGGCTCGGCAGGTCCAGGTCCGCGAGCGCGTCGCGGCCGTCGTCCCACATCCCGCGGCGGGTGTGTTCGAGGTACTCGGCGGAGAAGCGTCGCACGGGCCCGCTTCGCGGCGGGCGGAAATAAACGTCAGGAGATCGGTCGCGGGCGGCTCCGCGTCCTCACTCGTCGCCGCGTTCGCCGTCCCTGCTACCGGACCCGACCCCGAGCAGGTCGGCGGCGAGGACGGCGGTCACGCCGGCGCAGTAGCCGACGAACGCGCTGGTCACCCCGACCGCGGCGAAGCTCACCGTCACGTCGCCGATCGCCGGGTTCCCCCCGTTGATCCCGGGGACGCCGACCACCGTTCCGAGGAGGACGAACCCGCCGAGGACGGCCGCCGGCACGACGCCGACGGCCAGGCACGCCGGGCCGCCGCACCTCGCGTACGCGCCGGCGGCGGCGAGCGGCCCGGGCGCGTAGAACACCAGCAGCGGCAGTATCCGATCGGTCAGGGCGCTCGCCGTCGTCACGCCCGCCGTCTCGGCGAGGAACGCGGCGACGAGCGCGAGCGCCACGGCGCCGGCGAACCCGACCACCAGTCCGACCGCGCGGCCGCGGCGGCGTCCCAACAGCAACGCCTTCGTGGTGGGCATGTCCGTGGATCGCTCGCGAGGTCACTTAAAACCGCGTCGGACGGACGGCGTCCTCGGGGCCGACGGCGTTCGGCGCCGCGGAGCTCGTCTCAGTCGTGACGCAGCTCCCGCACCCGGTCGATGTTCCACGCGAAGCTCTTCCCGTCCTCGGTCGGCGTCTCCAGAGCCAGCGGCACGTCGACCAGATCGGGGTGGTTGAGGATGCGCTCCATCCCCGCCTCGCCGATGTGCCCCTCGCCGATGTGAGCGTGCTCGTCCTTGTTGGTGCCGCACTCGTGTTTCGAGTCGTTGAGGTGGATGTACTCCAGGTGCTCTAACCCGACCACGTCGTCGAACTCCGCGACCGTCTCGTCGACCGCCTCGGGCGTCGAGAGGTCGTAGCCCGCCGCGAACGCGTGAGCCGTGTCGACGCAGACGTCGATGTCCGTCTCCGTGCGGTCGACGATCCCCGCGAGGTGTTCGAACTCGCCGCCGAGCTTCGTCCCCGCGCCCGCGTCGCTCTCGATCAGGACCGTCACGCCGTCGGGCACGTCGAGGTCGTCGATCACCGACGCGGCGTTGTCGAGCCCGCCCTCGACCCCGGCGCCCGTGTGCGCGCCGAGGTGGACGTTGACGTACGGGATACCCAGCTTGTCGGCGGCGTCCACCTCCTTTTGCATCGAGTCGAGCGACTTCTCCCGGAGCCCCTCCTTCGGCGTACAGAGGTTCACGAGGTAGGAGGTGTGGATCACCCACGGTCCCTCCAGGTCGCGCTCGGTCCCCTCGCGGAACCGCTCGGCCTCGTCGTCGCCGATGTCCGGGTCCTGCCACACCTGCGGCGAGTGGGTGAATATCTGCCCGCAGTTGCCGCCGACCTCGACCTGGTTCGCCACGGCGTTGTCCACGCCGCCCGCGATGGAGACGTGCGCGCCGACCTTGAGGCTCATACCGGGTACACGGAGGCGGTCGAAAAAGCCCCTTCGGAACCGGGAATCCCCGCCCCGCCCGCCGAGGCCGCTACGCCCCGCCGCTGCCGGGGCGCGTTCGGACCCACGCCTCGTCGCGGTACTTCTCCGCGACGAGCTCTTCGGCTCGTTCCAGCTCCGCCTCCGTCCACGAACCGTCCGTCTCCACGGTCGCGTCCGGCGCCGCTCCCGCCCAGTCGGCCAGCGCCGCCTCGACGGCCGCGACCGCGTCCGCCCGGTCGACGTCGACCAGCTCGTCCATCCCGACGACGCGGTCGCGGAACGCTCCGGGTGTCACCGGGGGGTCGGCGAAGACGCCCAGATCGCGGTCCGCTTCCACGGAGAACGTCAGCGACCCGTGCTGAATCACCGCCTCCCGCTTGCGGTACTGCGCGTTGCCGGCGATCTTGCGCGGTCCATTTCGGCCGTCGTCGGCAACCACGTCGTGCGCCGCGTGAAGCTCGCGGAGGTAACACGCCGGGTGGTACAGCTCCGGCTGCGGCTCCTCGACGTAGTCGGCGTCGATCCCGAGCCGGTCGAACGCGTCGAGGACGGGCTCGCAGAGCAGGTGATAGCAGTCGAGCAGCTCGCTCGGCACTTCGTCCGCGGGGACCGCGATGGAGTACGCCACGTCCCCGCGACCGTCGTGGTAGATCCCGCCCCCGCCCGTCTGCCGGCGGGTCACGTCGATCCCCTCGCGCTCGCAGAACTCCCAGTCGACCGTCTCCGGCTCCTGATGGCGCCCGAGGGTGAGACAGCTCGGCTCCCAGCGGTAGGTGCGGAGCGTGGCGGGCCCGCCCGCCGCGGCGGTCTCGGCGGCGACCTCGTCTAACGCCATCTGCATCGGGCCGGGGCGGGCCTCCTCGCGGATCAGCCGCCAGTCGACGGCGGGCGCGGTCATACCGCTCCCGTGGGGCGCCGCTCCGAAAGCGGTTGCGCTCGACGTCGCGAACGGCGAGATTCGGATTTGTTATCGCAGTATGCGATTTATCGGCCACCGATCCCGAACGCGCGTCCCTTTTACCAATCGCCGGAGTAGGGGCGCGCATGGTGCGAAACGTCGCCGGCGACATGGCGGAGCTCGACCCCGAGGACTTCTACCTCCTCTCGGGCGTCGAGCAGGGGATGCGCTTCTCGGAGTGGGTGCGCCGCGACAAGCTCCCCGACTACGCGGACCTGACGCGCGAGGAGGTCGACTACCGGATCGACCGGTGTCTCGACCGGGAGCTGATCGAGCGGAAGACGATCCAGTACGAGGGGTACCAGCTCACCTTCGAGGGGTACGATGCGCTGGCGCTCCGGACGTTCGCCGAGCGCGAGACCATCGACGGCGTGGGGTCGCCCCTGGGGCTCGGCAAGGAGGGCGACGTGTACGAGGCGCAGTCGTTCCGGCCGCTCGCCCTGAAGTACCACCGCGAGGGGTACACCAACTTCCGCGAGGTGAACCGCGAGCGCGAGTACACCGCCGACCGCGACCACGTCTCGTGGCTCTACACCGCGCGCAAGGCGGCCGAACGCGAGTACGAGGCGATGGAGGAACTGTACCCCGACGTGAGCGTCCCGCGGCCGGTCGATCACAACCGGCACGCCATCGTGATGGAGAAGTTCCCGGGCGTGGAGCTGTCGCGCGCGAAGCTCGACCCGGAGCAGGCGGTCGGGGTCCTCGATCTGATCCTCCGGGAGCTGACGACCGCACACGACCTGGGCTGGGTCCACGCCGACGCGTCCGAGCACAATGTCGCCGTCGCGGAGAGCGGCGTGACGGTCTTCGACTGGCCGCAGGCCGTGCCCGTCGACCACGAGAACGCGCGCGACTTCCTGAAACGCGACGTCGAGAACCTCACGCGGTACTTCGCTCGCAAGTATCCCCACGAAGTGCCCCGAGAGGCCGATATCGACGGCATCGCCGCCGCTATCGCCGACGGCTCGTTCGACAGCGTTCGGGCGTTCGACGACCGATAAATCGGATAGCGCGATATACAATTCTCATCGGGCAGTACGGTCCTGCCCGACGCGGAACCACCGCGTTGAAACCGGTCGCTCGCGAGACTCCCGAACAGATCATGGAGGACTCGGACCCCGACCGCCTCGCCGCCCGGATTACCGAGGGAGACGCTGAGGCGGTCGTCGCGACCGTCGCAGACCTCACGGCGGTCGACGCCGAGACTCGTAAGCGCGCGCTGCGCGCCGTCGGAGACGCGGTCGACGACGGGACCCGCCTCGACGGGGCGGCCGTCGGGCCGCTGACGTCGTTCCTGACCGACGACGACCGGGCGGTTCGGCTGACGGCCGCGAAGCTGTTCGTCGCGCTCGCGCGGACGGCACCGGAGGCCGTGACCCCCGCCGTCGATTCGCTCGGGGAGCGGCTGGCGGACGACGCGGAGTTCTACTACGTCCGGGCCCGCTGCGCCGAGGCGCTCGGATACGTCGCCGTCGAGTCGCCCGAGGCGGTCGCGGACCCGGCGACGCTGGCCGACCTCCGCGTCGGACTGGAGTTCGACGAACCGGAGGTGAAAGAGAAGCTCGCGAAGGCGCTGGCGCACGTCGCGCTCGGCGATCCGAGCCGACTCCGCCACCACGTCGACTCGCTCGCCGAGCACCTCGACGCCGGCGACGAACTCGTGCGCTACCACCTCTGTACCGCGCTGGTCGCGATAGGCTGTGAGCACCCCGAGCGACTGACGGCCGCCGAGGTCGCCCTCGGCGAGCGCCTCCGCGACGAGAGCCCGTACGTCCGGGGACGCGCCGCCGAGGCGCTCGGCCTGCTCGCCGGAACCGAGCCGCCGAAAGAGCGCGCCGACGCGGGCGAGGCGCTCGACGAGGTCGACGCCGACGCGGCGCCGTCCTTCCTTCTCGACCGCGCGGAGTTCTGCCGGCGCCGACTGGGCGATCCCGCGTCAGATCCGGTGTCCGGCGTCGGCACCGTCGAGTCGGTCCGCGAGGGGACGGCCGACGCGGTCGCGGCGATGACGGTCCCCGACGACGGCGTCTGCCCGCACTGCGGCCTCGACTTCGCCGACGGCGGTCCCCCGATGTGTCCCCGCTGCGGGACGCCTCGCTGAAAATTTTGGCCGGCCTAAAGATTCGGAACTCTTTTGAAGAGTTAGGCGAGCCTAAAACGTATGGCAAACGAACGGCCCGACCGGCTGGAATCGTCTCGACGGGACTACGTCAAGTACGGCGGTGCGGTCGTCGGCGGGGGCCTGCTCGCCGGCTGCGCGGGCCGGTCTGACTCCGGCTCGACGCCTGACGGCAACGACACGGAACCGGCGGCCGAAAACGAGACGACGACCGGGGAGGACGACGAGGCGGCGAGCGACGAGGAGTCGACCGAGGACACCAGTTACTCGGTGGAGATGGCGCCGGTCGGCGAACTCACGTTCGAGAAGCCGCCAGAGAGAGCCGTCGCGTACTGGAGTACCTACGGCGACATGCTCGTCGCCCTCGGCCAGGGCGACGCTCTGCTCGCGACGGCGTACGGGCCGGGGAGCTACCCTGCGTACCCTTACGAGGAGATACCGGGCATCGACTTCTCCCCCGATCAGACCGGCTCGCTGTACGCCGACGGCGGGGTCAGCAAGGAACTGATCTACGAGATGGACCCCGACGTCCTCCACTTCGACCCGAACATTATGCGCCAGTGGTTCGGGTTCGACGACGGCGACATCGAGGAGATCACCGGCGATCTCGGTCCCTTCGCCGCGAACTACATTCGCCGGAAGGGAGACGAGTGGCACGACTACCCGTATTACTCGCTGTACGAGGCGTTCGGGAAGGTCGCGGAAATCTACCAACAGCAAGAACGGTTCGAGGCGTTCGACGAACTCCACGACGAGTTCATCGGCGACATCCAGTCCCGACTGCCGCCCGAGGACGAGCGGCCGGCGATCGCGCTCATAACCTCCACCTCGGACATGGAGAAGGGCGATATCACCGGCTACCCCATCGAGGACCAAGTCGGCAAGAAGCAGTACAACGACCTCGGGGTCAAGAACGCGTTCGCCGAACTGGAGACCGACGGCGCCTTCTACAAGGTGGACTACGAGGGGCTGCTCGAAGTCGACCCGGAGATCATCGTCGCCCCGTGGGGGCTGATGGAGTCCGAGGAGACGTTCGAGAAGAACTTCGTCCAGCCGATGAAAGACGACCCGGTCGGCAGCGAGGTGTCCGCGGTCAAGAACGATCGCGTGTTCCGCGGGGGCGCCGCGAACCAGGGCCCGATCATCAACCTCGTGAACACCGAGATCGCCGCCCAGCAGATATATCCGGACGTCTTCGGTGAGGAACAGCTGTTCGACCGGCAACGCGTTTCCGACATCGTCAACGGCGACATCTGACCAATGAGCACCACCGACCCCGAACCGACACGCGACTGCGACCGCGACGTGGCCGTCGTCGGCGGCGGCCCGGCGGGCTGTTCCGCGGCCGTGTTCTGCGCCCGCGAGGGGCTCGACACGGTCGTCTTCGACCGCGGGCGCTCGTCGCTCAAGCGCTGCGCGCACCTCGAAAACTACCTCGGCTTCCCGGCCGGGATCGACGTCGAGACGCTGTACGGGCTGATCCACGCCCACGCCGAGACCGCCGGCTGCGAGATCGACTCCGACCTCGTCGAGTCGGTCGACCGCGCCGACGACGGTGAGGGATTCGTCGTCACTCCGCAGGAGGGCGACCCCGTCACCGCTCGCCGCGTGATCGCGGCGACGCGCTACGACGGCTCGTACCTGCGCGGACTCGACGACGGCGCGGCGATGTTCGAGACGTACGAGCACGACGGCGAGGAGCACGACTGGTTCGACCGCGAGTATGCCGACCGCGACGGGACGACGCCCGTCGACGGGCTCTACGTCGCCTCGCCCTCTGACGAGGCCGACACGCAGGCGATCATGGCCGCCGGCCGCGGCGCCCGCGTCGCGCACCGCGTCATCGCCGACGCCCGGATCGACGCCGGCTGGTGGGAGGCGGTCGCGGACGGCACCGACTGGGTGCGCCGCGAGGCCGAACTCGACGCCGAGTGGAGCGACCGCGACCGGTGGACCGAGTGGTTCGACGACCACTACGGCGAGGACGCGCCCGTCGACACGGACTCCGAGCGATACCGGCGCGTCCGCGCGGCGGCCATCGACGACTCGCTCTCGTCGTACGTCGAGCCGGACGAGATCGAGGAGCGCGCGACCGCGGGGCAGGCCGCGCTCGCCTCCCACCTCGACGCGGACCGAGTGGCCGGGGCCGTCGACGCCGAAACGCTGCTGGACGCGGTCGACACCGACACCCTGCTTGACGCCCTCGACGACGAGACGCTGCTCGACGCGGTCGACGAGGAAAGCGTTCGGGACCGCGCCGCCGAACTCGGCGCGACACGGGGGGGATCCTGACCGTGGCGACGGGCACCTCCGCCGAAGCGGCCGGCTGGCGCGAGCAGTGGTTCGGCTGGTTCGACGGCTCGCTGTTCACGCTGTGTGCGGCGAGCCTCGCGGTCGTCGTCCTCGGCGGGCTCGCCCAGGTGAGCTTCGGCGCGTTCTCGATGACGATCGTCGACGCGTGGCAGGCGGTGTTCGACCCCCGCGTCCTCTTCGACGCGCAGACGTGGCGGGCGTTCCTCCTCGGAGCCGAACTCCCCGAGATGGGCAAGCAGAGCCTCATCGTCTGGAACATCCGGCTCCCGCGGGTGTTCGTCGGGATGCTCGTCGGGATGAACCTCGCCGTCTCCGGCGCCATCTTCCAGGCGGTCACGCGGAACGAGCTGGCGAGCCCGTTCATCCTCGGCGTCTCCTCCGGCGCGGGCCTGATGATCCTGCTCGTCCTCGTCGCGTTCGCCGGCGCGACGCTCGCGATACCCTTCCTCGCGGTGTCGGCGGACCTGTCGCTGTCGCTGACGACGGTCGAACTCGGGATCTCGTCGCTGTTGCCCGTTCTGGCCGCCCTCGGCGGGGCCGCCGCGTTCCTGGTCGTCTACGTCATCGCGTGGAAGAACGGGACCTCTCCGGTCCGGCTCGTGCTCGCGGGGGTCATCGTGGGCACGGTGTTCAGCAGCCTCCAGACGGCGCTGTTCTTCTTCGCGGACGACATCGGCGTCGTCCAGTCGGCCATCGCCTGGACTACCGGCTCGCTGACGGGCACCGACTGGGAGCAGGTCCGGATGGCCCTGCCGTGGACCGCCGTCGCGATGCTGCTCGCCTTAGTCAGCTCCCGCCAGCTGAACGTCCTGCTGCTCGGCGAGCGGACGGCCAGCTCGCTCGGGATGAGCGTCGAGAAGGTCCGGTTCGCCCTCTCCGGCGTCGCGGTGCTCGCCGCGGCGGCGAGCATCGCCGTGGCGGGCATCGTCGGCTTCGTCGGGCTGATCGTCCCGCACATGGTGCGCAACATCGTCGGGAGCGACTACCGGAAGCTGGTGATCGGCTGCGTGTTCGCCGGCCCGGCGCTGCTGGTCGCCGCCGACGTGGGCGCGCGCCTCGGCATGGCGGTGCTCGTCGGCTCCGACGCGCAGATCCCGGTGGGCATCGTGACGGGGCTCGTCGGCGGACCATACTTCCTCTACCTGATGCGCAAGCAGGAACAGATGGGGGAGATCTGATGGCGCTCGAACCGACCGCGGGCGAGTCGGAGCGACTGACCGAGACCGAGGCCGACGCGGGTCGGGACGCCGAGGCCGACGGGCGCCTCGACGGCGAGGAGCTCGTCCTCTCGTACCCGTCGACCGACGGGCCCGTCGTCGACGGCGAGTCGATCACGGCCGAGGCGGGCGCGGTGACGGCGCTCGTCGGCCCGAACGGGTCCGGAAAGAGCACGCTGCTGAAGGGGCTCGCCGACCAGCTCGCGCCCGCCGCCGGCTCGGTGCTCGTCGACGGGCGGGCGCTCGACTCGTTCGACAAGAAGGAGCTCGCACGGACGATGGGGCTGCTCTCGCAGGAGAGCACGTCGCCGAACAGCATCACCGTCGAGGACCTGGTGTACCACGGGCGCTACCCGCACCGCGGGTTCTTCGAGACGACGACCGACGAGGACGAGGCGGCCGTCGACCGCGCCATCGAGCTGGCGGGCTGCGGTCACCTCAGGGACCGCGAGGTCGGCAGCCTCAGCGGGGGGCAGAAACAGCTCGCGTGGATCGCGATGGTGCTCGCGCAGGACACGGACGTGCTCCTCTTGGACGAGCCGACGACGTTCCTCGACCTCCACCACCAGATGGAGGTAATGGAGATCATCGAGACGCTCCGGGACGAGAGCGAGGTCACCGTGGTCGTCGTCCTCCACGACATCGAGCAGGCGGCGCGGGTCGCCGACCGCGTGGTCGCGCTCAAGGACGGCGCGATCCGCGCCCGCGGCACGCCGGAGGAGGTCGTCACCGAGGACCTG
The DNA here is from genome assembly GCF_003665955.1 of Halorubrum sp. Atlit-28R. NCBI lineage: Archaea > Methanobacteriati > Methanobacteriota > Halobacteria > Halobacteriales > Haloferacaceae > Halorubrum > Halorubrum sp. Atlit-28R. Next base: position 628,595 of record NZ_QPLS01000001.1, on the reverse strand, counting down.
CTCGCCGAGGTGTTCGAGATCGACGCCGCGGTCGATCAGACTCCGCGCGGTCCCCGGATCGAGCCGCTTCGCGCCCGGCACGACGACGACCGCGAGCGCCCGAGCGAGCGCGTCGCGCGGGCCGACGGCGGCGACGAGTAGGGTCGCGACCGGCGCGGTCGATCCCGGGTCGTCGGCGAACGGCGCTCCGCCGGGAATCGACGGATCAGAATCCTTTTCAATTTTTAGGTCAGCCTAAAAATATGGCAGACGAACGAAGCCAACGTCGGGCGCCGACCCGGCGAGACTACGTGAAGTACGGCGGCGCGGTCGTCGGCGCGGGAGTGCTCGCCGGCTGTACGGGCGGCTCCGAGGGCCCCGGGTCGAACGCGACCGACGACGAGACGACCGGCGGGTCGAACGCGACGGACGGGTCCGACGCGACGGGAGACTCGAACGGCTCGACGGCCGACCCCGGCTACACGGCGACCATGGCGCCGGCCGGCGAAGTCGCGTTCGACGCGGTCCCGGAGGACGTCATGGTCTACAGCCTCCTGTACGCCGACCTGGCCGTCGCGCTCGGCCACGGTGACGCGGTCAACTCGCTCGGCTTCGACGCCGACGCCGGCGGGAACACGCTGGACGCCTACTACGCCGACCTCGACGGCGTCTCCTTCGACCGCGACGGGCTCGCGCAGCTCAACACGGGCTCCGGGGGCGGCATCTCCGTCGACCGCGAGTTGCTCTACGAGCTCGACAGCGACCTCCACCTCGCGGACCCCTGTCTGTTCGTCTCCTTCGACGGGTGGACCGAGGACGATGTCGCCGAGATCCGCGACAACGTCGGGCCGTGGTTCGGGAACATCTACAGCCGGCGGCGCTCGCAGCCGCCGGAGCCGTGTCGGGACCGGTACGAGTACTACGCGCTCCCGGACGTCGGCGAGCGCGTCGCCGCCGTCTTCCGGGAGGAGGAGCGGTTCGCCGCGCTCGACGCGGTCCGCGAGGACCTGCTCGAGACGGTCCGGAGCGACCTCCCGCCGGCCGAGGACCGGCCGACGGTCGCGACGCTCATCTACATGGACGGGACCTACTACCCCTCGCGGACCGACGGCCCCGGGTTCGCGAACGCGCACGTCCGACCGCTCGGCGCCCCCGACGCCTTTGCCGGCGACGAGGTCACCTACGAGACGACGTACGACCACGAGGCGCTGCTGGAGGTCGACCCCGACGTCGTCCTCCACCAGTTCGGGATCGCCTCCTACTACGACGTGGGCGCGGTCCGCGAGGAGCTGGCGGACCACCCCGTCGCGAGCGAACTCGCCGCGGTCGAGAACGACCGGTTCTACTCGTCCGGGAACCCGGTTCAGGGCCCGATCATGAACCTGTTCCAGCTGGAGATGACCGCGAAGCAGCTGTACCCGGAGCGGTTCGGCGAGTGGCCCGGCTACGACCACGGCGACGCCTACCCCGCGATCCCCGACGGCGAGCGGCTGTTCGACCGACAGCGCGTTGCGGACATCATCAACGGCGACGCCTGACCGCGGACCGACGCCCGACGGACGCGCTCTCCCCGCGCGAGGTCGACTGGTCGCCCGACCGGCTCGCGAGCGTGAGACCCGCGCGGGGCGAACTCCCGGCGGCGCGTCCCGTCTCGGGACCGTGACGACCGGTACTTTCTTATATTTTTAGGCCGGCCTAAACCATATGAACGGAAGCGACCACGGGAACGTCGAATCGACGCGGAGAGGCGGTCTCCCCCGCGCAAGCACGTCGACCGGCGCGAGTCACTCGACCGGCCGGACGGGCCCCGTCTGACCCATGGCGCGGACAGACGCCGTCGGGCCGACGGGCGCGACCGCACGGAGCGGACTCGAAACCGCCGCCGAGGGGGCCTGAGATGGGCGTCGACACGTACGTCGAACGCGCTCGGACCCGCGTTCGGACAGAACGGGAGGCCCTCGACGCGAAACGGGCGGCGTTCGAGCAGTTCAATCGCCGGGTGCGGTCGGTGTCGACCGACCCGACGCCGGCCGCGTCGACGAGCGCCACCGCCGTCACGGGGACGGAGCGGCGCGTGCGGTCGGCCGACGACGCGCGCTGTCGTGATGTCCGCCAGGCGTTCGAGGAGACGGTCCGGCCGCACAGCCTCGACGACGTCGAAGGCTCCGGCGACGAGTCGCTGCTGGAGACGGTCCGCTCGGAGCTCACCGAGTCGATCGCGCTGGCGCTCTCGCCGGCGACCGACGCCTCGTTCAGTCCGCAGCTGAAGCGGACGGTCGTCGCCGAGACGACTGCCCGTCGGAACGAGGTCGTCGCGCTCGAGGCGGCGCTCTCCCGGGAGGCGGCGCACCTGTCCGACGCCGCCGACGCCGTCGACGCCGTCACCGAGCGCATCGTCGACCTCGACGAGACGCCGCTGACGGCGCTCGGTTTCGAGGCGCTCGAGGCGCGACACGAGACGCTCGACGAACTCCGATCGCGGTGCGCGGACCTGGCGCGGCGCCGACAGGAGTTTCTGACCGGCACGACGAACAACGGAGTCGAGGCGGGCGTTTCCCACCGCCAGCTCCCCCCGTACCTCTACCGCGACTTCCCCGTCGATCACCCCGTCCTGTCGACGGTCGCGACGCTCGAGGCGACGTGTGACGACTGCCAGCGAACGGTGCGGAGACACCTCGTTCGGAGGGTATGACCGTGGGAAGCGGACCGCGAGGTCGGCGCGCTCGGGCGTGGGCCTGGACGTACCTCGCGATTTTCGGTCCCGGTGACGGGCGTGGGGAAGAGGACGGCGCCGACGACGCCGACGGACCGTCGTCGACGGGGGCCGACGGCGAGACGCGAGGGGGTGAGCGATGACCGGCGCCCCGCAGTACCTCTTGGCGGTGTACATCCTCGGGCATCGGAACGGGGAGCCGATCGGGACGGGCGCGGTGGCCGAGGCGCTCGACCGGTCGCCGGCCACGGTCACCGAGACGTTCCAGCGGCTCGACGACGACGGCCTCGTCGAGTACCGGCCGTACGAGGGCGCGAGGCTGACGGACGCGGGACGCGAGCGAGCCGCGGAGCTACACGAGACCTACGTGACCGTCTCGTGGTTCTTCCGGAGCGTCTTGGACCTCGACGACTCGGAGGGCCAGGCGATGCGGGTGGCGGGGCTCGTCAGTCCGATCGTCGCCGAACGCCTCGCGGATACGCTCCCCGTCGAGACGGGCGATGGCCCGGGAGCCGACGCGGACGACGCGTCGGCGACGACCGACGGCGAGCGGTCTTGACCCGGGCCCGGACGCGTCCTCACCCCGGTCGAATCCGGCAGACCGGTATCGACCGCCGTCCCGTTTTAGGCGGTGCGAAAAATAACAAAACGTAATTACTTATCAGCGGAATATCAGTATATGTCCTATATATAGCCTCTATCGCGTGTTTTTAGGGTACCCTAATACCACAGTTTTATGATACTATGCGTTGAATGTGGGGGCGCAATGAGCGCAGAAGGACTCGAACGGCAGACGCGGAGTTACCTGAGCAACGAAGTCCCGCAGATCCAGCAACACGGCGGCAGCTTCGAGATCCGCGACGTCGACGAGGAGGCGGGAACGGCGACCGTCGCCATCGGCGGCGCGTGTTCGGGCTGCGGTATCGCCCCGATGACGATGAAGGCCATCGAGCGCCGCCTCCCCGAGAGCGTCGACGGCCTCGAAGACGTGGAAGTCGTGCGGTCCGGCGGTCCGCGAGCCGCGGTGATGCCGTCGAAGACCGACGAGATGGACGAGATGGACGAGTACGAGGACTACAGCCCGCCGTTCTGACCGGGGAACCGCACGAGTCCGTCCCCGTCTTCGGGGAGAGCGCTCGAACCACGGACCCCGACCGGTCCCCGTGACCGCGCTCGACCACCGCCTCGACCGGCCGGTTCGGGCGCGGTTTCCCCCGACTCGCCGAACTCTTTAGGCTCGCCTAAGATTCGAAACCGATTTATTTCTTTAGGGTGGCCTAAACCACATGGACTCAGACGCAGAGCGGTCCGGGGCGACTCGGCGCGACGCGATCAGGTACTGCGGCGTCGCCGGCGTGGGAGCGCTCGCAGGCTGCGCCGCAAGCCAGTCGCCGGAGGACACGAACTCGACCGACGGCGGCGGGAACGAGGCCGGCTCGGGGGACGGCGGCTCCGACGGATCGGGTGACCCCTCCGCGGACGACGGCGGGAGCTACACCGCGTCCATCTCGCCGACGGGCGAGGCGACGTTCGAGTCGCCGCCGGAGACGGTGTTCACCCGGCTCACCCACCACGCGGGCATGGCGTTCGCGCTCGGCCGCGGGAACGACGTTACCGCCCTCCACGCCCCGGACTACTACGACGGCCTCTGGAACCAGTTCGTCGAGCGCCTCCCCGGCGTCTCGCTCGACTGGTCCGGGCTCTATTCCTCGTGGCAGCCGGACAAGGAGAAGCTGTACGAACTGAACAGCGACGTCCACCTCGCGGACCCGGCGTGGATCACGCGGCAGGACGCGTGGAGCCGGGACGATATTGACGAGATCGGCGAGCGCGTCTCGCCGTGGTTCGGCAACTCGCTCTCGGACCGCCACCAGGAGCCGCCCGCGGAGTGGGCCGAGGGCTACCAGTACTACGGCCTCTGGGAGCAGTTCGAGATCGTCGCCGACGCGTTCCGGGAGCGCGAGCGCTACGAGGCGCTCGCGGCCGTCCGGGAGGACCTCCTCGCGACGATCGACGAGGGGCTCCCGCCGGAGTCGGAGCGGCCGACCGCGATCATGATCGCCGCCGCGGACGTCGAGGAGATGTACGCGTACACGCTGAGCAACCCCGGCTTCCTCACGTCGCACACGCGCCCGCTCGGGCCGCGCGACGCCTTCGAGGGGAGCGTCGAGTCCGGCACGGTCGTGGACTTCGAGACGATCCTGGAGGCCGATCCCGACGTGATCCTCTACCTCGGCGGGTTCGAGCCCGGGACCGACATGGCCGGCCGGCGGGCCGCCTTCGAGGACGACCCGGTCGGCTCCGAGGTCGCGGCGGTCAGGAACGACCGGGTCCACCCGCAGGGCGCCCGGTACCAGGGGCCGATCCTCAACCTCTTCCAGTTGGAGATGACCGCGAAGCAGCTGTACCCCGAGGCGTTCGGCGAGTGGCCCCGCTACGAGGAGGGTCCGTACCCGGAGATCCCCGAGGCGGAGCGGCTGTTCGACCGGCAGCGGGTCGCGGACGCGATCAGCGGGGACTACTGAGATGACCGACGAGACCGATCGCTCTGAGCGCGTCGACAGGCGCAATTACCTCCGGTACGGTGGGGCGGTCGCGCTCGGCGGCCTGCTCGCCGGCTGTACGGGCGGCGGGCCGTCCGACGGCGACGGGTCACAGCCCTCGACGACCGACGACGGATCGTCGGCCGACGGCGACGGAGACGGCTCCGACGGCGACGCCTCGGGCGACGGGATGGCACCGTACGAGGCCTGCATCGAACCCGTCGGCTGTCTCACCTTCGAGTCGGTCCCCGAGACGTACGCCGTGTACAACGGGGGCTGGGCGGACATGGCGTTCGCCCTCGGCCAGCAGGACGGGTTCCTCACAGCGGGGAACATGATCCCGTCGTTCTTCTTCGAGCCGTTCGACCTCGACGTGCCCCCGCAAGACGAGCTACCGTCCATGTGGGCCGACGGCGGCTGGGACAAGGAGAGCTTCTACGAGCTCGACCCCGACGTGTTCCTCATCGACCCGAACTACCTCCACGGGACCGGCTGGGACGGCTCGTGGAGCGAAGCGGACACCGCCGAGATCCGCGAGAACATCGCCCCGTTCTTCGGCAACAACATGCGGCGTCGCCGCGGATTCCACGACTACGAGCTGTACGGGCTCTACGAGGGGTTCGAGCGGCTCGCCGACCTGTTCCAGGAGCGCGAGCGCTACGAGGCGCTCGCGGCGGTCCACGAGGAGCTCCGGACCGAGATCGCCTCTCGGCTGCCGCCCGAGGAGGAGCGGCCGGAGGTCGGACTGATAAACAGCGGGTCCAACCCGGCGAGCGGTGAGATATATCCGCTGTACACCCGCGGCGAGGGGTACGAGATGAAGCCGTACCGCGATCTCGAAGTGAAGAGCGCCTTCTCGGAGGAGCTGGCCGAGAGCGGCGCGATCGGCTACGAGCGACTGCTGGAGGTCGACCCGGAGATCATCGTCGTCCACTGGGGGATCGGCACGACGGGCGACACCGACTCCTTCTCCGCCTCCGCGTTCCGCGAGCAGTACGTGACGCCGATGGAGGAGGACGAGGTCGGAAGCGAGCTCACGGCCGTCAGCGAGGGCCGCGTGTACCCGGGCGCGTACGGTGAACAGGGACCGATCGTCAACCTGCTCCAAACCGAAATGAAAGCCCAGCAGCTGTACCCCGAGGAGTTCGGCGAGTTCGATCCCGAGGCCTTTCCCGAGGTCCCGGAAGAGAACCGACTGTTCGATCGCGACCGTGTCAACGACATCATCGCGGGTGACCTCTGATGCGCGCGCGCGAGTGGACCGTCGCGGCGACGTACGGCGATCCGTCGGAGTACGGCGTCCCCGCCCTCCCGCAGTGGCGCGTGGCGCGTGGCCCCGACGGCGCGGTCGCGTTCGCGGCGGCGGACGCCGACGAGCCGTTCATCACAGCCGACAGACCGGTCGAGGTGCGCCGATGACGACCCGTCCCGACACCACGCCAGCCGCGGACCCGGACTCGCGGACCGACGCCGACGTGGCCGTCGTCGGGGGCGGCGCCGCGGGGCTGTCCGCGGCGACCTTCGTCGCCAGGTACGGCCTGGAGACGACCGTCCTCGACGGCGGCAAGGCGGCGATCACGCAGTGCGCTCACGTCGAGAACTACCTCGGGTTCCCCGCGGGGATCGATCCCAACAGACTCCTCGAACTGGGTCGAACGCAGGTCGAGACCGAGGGCGGTCAGGTGGTCGACGAGCGCGTCACCGCGGTCCGGCCGGCGGACCCCGACGGCAGCGAGTCCGACGCGTTCGCCGTGGAGACCGGGTCCGGAGAACTGATCGCGGACCGCGTCGTCGTCGCCGCCGCGTACGACGGCGAGGTGCTGGACCCCCTTGCCGACGCGGTCGCGGACACACGCGCAGGCACGGAGGCGGCCGACGACGCCGACGGGTCGCCGCCGGACCCGTTCGTCCCCACAGACGGGGGGCGCACCGAAGTACCGGGACTGTACGTCGCCGGCTGGATGAGCGACGAGACCGTCCACCAGGTCGGCGTCAACGTCGGCCACGGCGCTCGCGTCGGCCTGGCGCTCGCCCGCGACGACATGAGCGACCGGTACTGGCCGGCGGTCGGCGAGCGCTACGTCGACTGGGTCGTCCACGACGGGCGCTACGGCGGCGACGGCTGGGACGACCACGTGGACGAGTGGTTCGAACGGGAGATGCTGCCGGCGGACGACGGGGTCGACCGGTCCGTCGTCGACGCCGCCCGCGAGGATCTCAAGACCGAGTTCCTGGATCGGTGCGTCACCGCCGAGGAGCGCGAGCGGCGGGACCGCCGCGGGCAGCTCCGGCTGCTCGATGCCCTCGATGACGACGTGGTCCGCGAGTACGCCGCCGAGACGTTCGGCACCGACCCGGCTTCGATCGGACTGCCCGATGAGGCGGCGGACGGCCCCGCTGAGGGCCGAGAGGTCGGGGACCGATGACTGACACCGGCGCGGACGGCCCCGACGGCGGGTCGACCGACGCGAGCAGGGACGTGGTGGTCGTCGGCGGCGGCGTCGCCGGGCTCACGGCGGCCGTCTTCACCGCACGGCAGGGGCTCGACACCCTCGTCGTCGACCCCGGCGAGTCGATCCTCCGGCGCAACGCGCACCTCGAGAACTTCCCCGGGTTCCCGCTCGGGATCAACCCCCGACAGCTCCTCGACCGCCTCGACGAGCAGGCCGCCGGCGCCGGCGCGGACCGGTTCGACGGGCGGGTCACCCGGGTCGCGACGATCGGCGCGGTCGACGACGCCGCGGCGGACGACCCCGCGGCGAACGCGCGACCCGACGCCGCCGCGGACGGCGCGCGGTTCGTCGTCGAGACGGACGGCGCCGACCCGGTGCGAACGCGGTACGTCGTCGCGGCGACGAAGAACGAGGTCGGCTACTTGGAGGGGGTCGACGGCGCCGGGATCGTCGACCGCGGGAAGGCGTACGTCGACGTCGACGAGCGCGGTCGGACCGGCGTCGACGGGCTGTACGCGGCGGGGCGGCTCGCCGAGAAGCCCCATCAGGCCGCGGTCTGCGCAGGCCACGGCGCGGAGGTCGCGGTGACGCTCTTGGAGGACGACGACGCGCCCTTCTACCACGACTGGGTCGCGCCGGAGGGGTACTTCACCGACCGCGGCCGCGACGTGCCGCCCGGCTGCGAGGAGATCGACGCCGACGAACGCCGGGCACGCGAGGCCGCCGCGCTCGACGCGGCGCGCGAGCGGTCCGTCGAGCCGCACCCCGACCCCCAGGAGACGCACCCGAGCCTCGAGGACTGAACGCACGCGACCGGATCCACTCAACCGTGATCGGAACCACCCTACTCGACATCGCGGACCACATCGAATCGCTCGCGGCCGACGACGGCGAGTTCTCGCTCGTCTGCGCGCGGTACGGCGACCGGCCCGTGCCTGCCGCGGGGCTGCGCTTCGAGAGCCGCGAGACGGCCCGCGCGGCGGCCCGCGCGACGGAGCAGTACCGCGACACCCTCCGCCGGTACGACCCCGAACTCCCCTTCTACGACGTGGTCGTCAGACAGGAGTTCGCGGAGCCGCCGTCGGGGTCGACGGAGCGGGACGACGGCGGCCCGACGTTCGCCCCCGGGGAGGGCGGGTCGCCGCCCGCGGAGCTGGCGGACCGGATCGTTGACGGTACCGCCCGCCGGGCACCCGGCGGGGACGACGCGCCGACGGACCGCCGACGCGCGGGCGAGGCAGGGAGGCGCGGCCGGGCCCGCGACCGCGTCGAGTTCTGCCACGCGGCGGCCGCGGCGACGTTCGAGGCGCTCTCGGCCGGCGGCCACGACCGCGCCGAGTCGGCCGCGATGAACGCGTACTTCTCGCTCGCCGAGCGCGTCGCCGACCCCGACGACCTCTGTCTCTGCCTGCTCGAAGCGATGGCGACGGCGCTCGACCGGCACCTCGACCCGGACGCGCAGGCGTCGGTGCTGGCCGCAGCCGCCGAGCGCCTCCCCGAGCCGTCGGAGTCGGCCGCCGCCGACCCGGTCGACGCGGCGTTCGACCGCCTCGCGGCCGTCGGTCTCGTCGAGGGGTACGAGCGCGCCGACGAGGCGGGGTTGGCTGCGCGACCCGGGGTTCCGGCCGACGACGCGACGGTCCGGGTCTCCGGGTACGCGCTGTCGCCCGCCGACGGGCGGGTCGCGACGCTCCCGGCCGCGCTGGAGCTGTGCCGTCGGGACTCGCGCGGCCGGATCGCCGGCATCTCCCTCCTCGGCGCGGCCGGCGACGCGACCGGCTCCGACTGGTGGGTCCGGGTCGACCCGGACGCGCCAGCCCTCGACGGCGGCCCGTCGACCGCGTCGGTCCCGTCGGCGAACTGACGCTCCCGCCCTACTCCCCGCCCGGTTCGATCCGCACCAGGTCCGCCTCGACGTCCTCGACGAACGCGCCCTGTCCCCCGACGGTGACCTCGCCGTCGCCGGTCGCGACGACGAGCGAGTGCTCGACGGGGAACTCGTTGTTCGTCGGCTCCACCATCCCCTGTTTCGTCTCGACGACGCGCCCGACGACCTCGGCGGGCTCGTCGTCGTCGGTCCACCGCCCGCCGACGGTCACCCGCGGCGGGTCGCCGGCGCGGAGCCGGAGTGTCGCCTGGAGGACGGTGTGCCGGAAGTCGGTGTACTCCGCCGGGAGCGGCGCCGGGTCGGCGACGGCCAGCTCGGTCGCGGCGGGCCAGTAGTTCCCGAGGAAGGAGCCGGCGATCACCGGCGCGAGCTGCTCCTGCGCGAAGGCGATGGCCTGCCGGTCGGTGGTCGAGCGCCGGAGCAGCTCCGGCGGGGAGACGACCCCGGCCGCGGAGTCGACGGTGAGCAGGGTCGGCATCGCCTCGCCCCAGGTCCGGACGACGTTCGCGACGCCCGCCAGCCCGGGGTCGTCGGCGTCGAGGTCGGCGGCCGCGTCGGAGACGACGAGCAAGACGAGCACGCCGCGGTCCACCGCGTCGACGAGCACCTCCTTCACCTCCGGGAGCTGCTTTGCGGTGATCGACAGCGCCACCTCGCTCTCGGCGTCGGCCAGCAGCGACCGGATCCGCTTGATCACCGTGGCCCGCGACTTGATCACCTCGAACTGCTCGGCCTGGCGCTCGACGCGGGAGTACCGCTCCGCCAGCCCGGGCCGCATCGCGTCCACGTCGGACCGGAGCCGGTCGATAACTTCGTCCGGCGGGTTCGCGCGGATCGTCGTCGGCACGACGTGGTCGTTCACCTCGACGAAGCCGCGCTCCGCCAGCGACTCGCTCACGCTGTAGACGTACCGCTTCGAGACGCCCGCCGCGTCGGCGACGGTGCTCGCCTTCGCCTCGCCGTGTTCCAGCAGACTGAGATAGGTGTCGACCTCCTTGTCGGAGAGCCCGAAGCGACGGAGGAGGTCGGTCAGCGTCCGGTCGTCCATACGAACGCCTCTTCCGAGCGACACTTATATGAGTCGGTCCCGGGCGACCTCGCCGCGCCGCCGACCGGCGACGCCCGGTCCGTCACCGGAGCGCGGCGACGGCGTCGACCGCTATCGGAGCACGGCGACGGCGTCGACCGCGACCCGGACCTCGCCGTCGCCGTCACCTGCGACCGCGCTCCCGTCGCCGAACAGGTCCGCCTCGACCGGTCCGGGGACGGCGACGGTCGCCGGCTCCGCGGCGAAGTTGACGACGACGAGCAGGGGGTCGGCGTCGTCGCTCGTTCCGGCGTCACCGGCTCCCGCGCCCGCCGGCGGCGTCCGCTCGTAGGCGACCACGCGCTCGGCGTCGCCGTCGACGACGCGGGCGTCGGCTGCGCGACCGTCGAACGCCACACCGCCGCGGCGCAGGAGCGGTTCGGCGTCGCGCAGCGCGGCCAGTTCGCGGTGGAAGTCGGTGAGGTCGTTGTCGCCGTCGTGCCACCGGATCGGGCCGCGGTACGTCTCGTTGCCCCGCTCCTGGCCCGCGTAGATCATCGGCGCGCCGGGCAGCGTGAACGTCACGGCCGCGGCCGCGCGGAGCGCCTCGCGGCCGTGCTCCGCGAGGTACCGGTCCTCGTCGTGGTTCTCGACGTAGCGCATCTGCGCGGCGGGGTCGTCGAAGCCGAGCCACTCGACGCGGGCGAGGGCGGTCTCGACCGCGTCGGCCGGTTCCTCGCCCGCGCCGACGGCGCGGAGCGTCTCGTACAGCGACGTGTCGTAGTGGCGGTGGAACTCCCCCTCGCCGTAGAACGGGTCGTGGGGGAGCGTCTCGTCGAGCAGGAGGGTGTCGTCGGGGACGCGCGCGGCGACCTCCTTCCAGAAGCCGTGCGGGACGCCCCACGCCACGTCCGCGCGGAAGCCGTCGACGACGCCGGCCCACTCGTCGACCACGTCGAGCAGCCACTCGCGGACCGCCGGGCTGTCGTAGTTGAGGTTCGGGATGCGGCCCCACTCGAAGTAGTAGTCCGGGGCGTCCCCGTCGCCGACTTCGGCCCAGTCGATCCCCGTCACGTCGGCGGCCGCGTCGGTCCGCCGGTAGTGGTCGGCGTACGCGTCGACGCCCGCCGAGTGAAGCTGGAACGCGGGGTGGTCGCGGGAGGTGTGGTTGATCACGAGGTCGAAGACCACGCGGATCCCGGCGTCGTGGCACGCCTCGACCAGGGACTCGAACGCCTCGCGGGAGCCGAGGTCCGCGGCGGTGTCGTAGTAGTCGGTGACGTGGTAGCCGTGCTCGGTCGGCGACGCGAGGACGGGGGTGAGCCACAGCGCGTCGACGCCGAGGTGGTCGAGGTACTCGACCCGGCGCTCGATCTCCGCGAACGTCGTCGGGAGCGTGTCGCCCGCGAACGAGCGGACGAAGACCTCGTAGATCGTCGGCGACTCCGCCCACCCCGGCGTCGGGTTCGGGTCGCGCACCGCGACCGCACCGTCGCCGCCGGCCGCGGCGCCCTCCCGCTCGATCCGGACCGTCTCCGCGGCCCCGTACCGCTCGCCGTGCGGGACCGCGTGGATCCGGACATCGTCCGGGAGGTCGTCGAGGGGGACCGAGAGCGTCCGCCCGTCCGCCCGCGACTCGATCGCCGCGACCGTCTCGGGGTCGGCGTCGCGGTCGTCGACGAGGAACGTCGCGTCGAGCGCGTCCGGGTCACCGCCGCGCTCGACGTCGTCGACCGCGGGCGCGGGCTCGACCGCGGCGGTCAGGCGGAGCCGGTCGCTCGCCGCCGGGTCGTCGGCCTCGACGACCGACGCGTCGAGCGAGAGCCGCGGCCGACCGGGACCGGGCACCTCGCAGACGCCGTGGAACGCGGCCGAGCGATCGCCGTCGGGGACGAAGCCGAAGCCGTGGCCGCCCGGCGGGACGCGGACCGAGGCGACCCACTCGCCGCCGTCGCGCTCGGCGCGGTCGAGCGCGAGCCGGTTCTCGTTGTGGGGCCACAGCAGGGAGACGCGGTCGACTTCGCCGTCCTCGACGCCCAGGTCGTCGGCCGGGACGCGGATCTCCGCCCGGCGGCGCTCGTCGGGGAAGGCGCGGACGCGCTGCCGGTGGGTCCCGTCCGGCGCGTCGACCGCGAGGACGTAGGTGCCGGGGGCGTCGGGCGCGAGGTGGACCACCGGGTCGTCGTCGCGACCCGTCTCGCCAGCCCGCAGCACCGCCGCCGGACCGTCGGACCCGGCCGCGTCCGCTGCCGCCGAGCCGTCGGGGTCGACCGTCGTCGCCGAACTCGGCGGGCCGGTCGCGGTCGGGTCGGGGCCGTCGCCGGGGGAGAGGTCGCTGTCGGCGGGCGCGTCGCGGACGGTCCAGCGGTAGGTCCCGTCGGGGTCGGGACACCGCGGCGCCAGCTCGACGGGCTCGCCGACGCTCGTCGTTCGCGGGGGGCCGGGTTCGTGCACGCTCCGCCTCTCGTCGCGCCGCGGTTTGAGGGTTTCCGTTCCCGGAACGAATGAACAATAATTACACCAAAGATTCATATCGACCGGTGGCGTGTATTCGCGTAATGCAGCTCCGCGACGCCCTCGACGATTACAAGCGCCACGCCGGCGACGGGACGCGCTTCCCCGGCGAGCGGCGCACCGTCTCCGGCCGGTTCTCGGGCGGAAACGGCCGGCTCGTCCACGTCGGCGACGACGGCGAACTCCGCGACTTCGGCTACCCGCTCACCGGCCGGACCGGGCTCGTCCGGTCCCGGATCGGGCTCGCCGTCGGTGACGAGGTGGCCTGGCTCGACGAGGCCGAGACGAGCCAGCGGTACGTCGGCGACACCGCGCTGGTCGAGACGGTCCACGAGACGCCGCGCGCGACGGTGACCCGCCACGACCTCACGCTCGGCGACGCGCACCTCACCCGGGCGTCGGTCGAGTTCGCGGACGGCGACGTCGACCCGGCGGACGCCTCGCTCGTCGTCTACGCCCGCTTCGCGCCCGACGGCCGCGACGACCGCGTGGGACAGCTCCGCTACGACGACGCCGTCGAGGTGTACCACGCCGACGAGCGCGACTTCCTCGCGAGCGCGACCGGCTTCGCCGACCTCCGGGGCCAGCTCCCGGCGACGTTCCCCGAACTGCTCGACGACGACCCCACCGAGCTCCCGCGCGACCGCGACGGCGACCGCTACGAGGAGGAGCGCCTCTCCGGCGAGGTCATCGCCGACGTGCCGTTCGATGACGGGGTCGCGACCGTCGCCACGCTCCTGACGGACCGCGCCGAGACCGACCGCGAGGCGGCCCGCGAGCGCCTCGCCGACCTCTTCGCCGACCTCGACGACGTCGACGCGCTCGCCGAGGCGGCGGCCGACGCGCTCCCGTCGGTGCCGGAGTCGGCGCCCGCTCGCGAGTCGGTCGTCGCGGACCTGCGCGTCCTCTCGCTGCTCTCCGCGCCGACCGGGCTCCGGATCGCGGGGCCGGACTTCGACCCCTACTACGAGCACTCCGGCGGCTACGGCTACACGTGGTTCCGCGACGACGCGGAGATATCCGGGTTCCTGCTCGGCGCCGCCGACGCCGTCGACCTCGACCTCGACGACTGGCACGCCCGCTCCGCCCGCATGTACGTCGACACGCAGCGCCCGGACGGCTCCTGGCCCCACCGGGTGTGGCCGCGGAACGGCGCGCTCGCCCCCGGGTGGGCGAACGCCCGCATCGAGGACGGCCCCGACGTGGACTACCAGGCCGACCAGACCGGCAGCGTCGTCGCGTACCTCGCCCGGGCGCGGGCGACGGGCGTGGACGTTGCCGGCCTCGACGCGACCCTCGTCGCCGCGCTCGCGGGGCTCGACCGGACGCTCGAACCCGACGGCCGCCCCGTCGTCTGTCAGAACGCGTGGGAGGACTCGGCGGGCCGGTTCGCGCACACCGCCGCGACGTTCCTGGAGGCGTACAGCGAGCTCGCGCGGCACGGCGAGGGGCTCAGCGTGGACGCGCTCGACGACCCCGACGCCGTGCCCGGCGCCGCGTCGCTGCCGGACGACCTCGCCGCGCACGCCCGCGACCGGGCCCGCGAGGTGTACGACGCGCTCGACGACCTGTGGGTGCCCGAGCGCGGCTGTTACGCCGTCCGCGAGACGCTCGACGGCGGCATCGACGACCGGCTCGACTCCGCGACGCTGGCGCTGGCGGCCGCGCACCGCTCGTTCGACGCGCTCGGCGCGGCGGACGGCGAGGGCGGCGCGGTCGACGACGAGCGCCTCGACCGGCTGGTCTCGCACGTGGAGACGGTCGTCGACGGCCTCTCCCACGAGACCGACGACATCGCCGGCCTGATCCGCTACGAGGGCGACGGCTGGCGCCGGGCGGACCAGCTCTCGGAGAAGGTGTGGACCGTCTCGACCGCGTGGGGCGCGAACGCCTGCGCGGAGCTCGCGGCCCTGCTCGCGGCGCACGACGACCCGCGCGCCGCGGAGATGACGGCCCGGGCCCGCGACCTGCTCGCGCACGTCTCGCCCGGCGGCTCCCTGTGCGAGCCGACGACGTACCTCCCCGAGCAGTTCTTCGACGACGGGACGCCCGACAGCGCGACCCCGCTCGGCTGGCCGCACGCGATCCGACTGGCGACGGTCGCGCTGCTCGACGACGAACTGCCGCAGTTCGCCGACCGCGCCGCCGCGGACGACGACTGACCGACACGCGGCGACTATTTCTCGATGAATCCTGAGCGGCGGCGCGTGCCTGCGAGCGGCCGGAGCGGCGGCCGCGAGGAGCACGCGCGAGGTCGCCGGCGCGTAGCGCCGCCGGCGAGACCGCAGGGAGCGTCGCGACCGAGGACCGCAGCGAGCTGAGGGAGTCGAGCGCGGCTGGGGCTTTGGCGGTGTTCGCCGCTCCGCTCACGACGAGTTATAAATAAACGGCTCTGTTGAAATCCTATTATTCAGACACATTACCGACTGAAACAGCCGGCCGATTAGAGCCTCGAATACGACATGGAACGCCTGTATTGGGAGTGGCCAGACCTCGACTGACCAGTTCAGTCTCCTCGTGAAGTCTCAGTCTGACCCAAACACCGCCCGGGTCAATGCACCACCGTAGGCAAGTCGTGAGCCGATCCACAGTGCACCGAGCGTGACGCCTATTGCCAAGAGGTCGGGAATCGGCTCTGGGAGGCGGCCGCTTGCTGTGCGAGCGAGTCGGCCCGCTAGAGAGAAACTGCCGAACCAAACTATTAAAAAAGCAACGTGCTGATGGAGAGACTTCTGTCGGCGTGCATGGCGGTAACCGACGACAAGAAAGCCCACGAGCAGCAGGACGGCTAGGATTAGGAAGGCGAGAGAGCGGAGTTGTCCATCGAGCGCAAACGCCGAGGGGATGCCGATCACCACGGCGAGAACGAAGATCGTCTGGGCGATAAGTCCGATATCTATCTCAGTATTGGAGGGCTGTTCGGACACAAATCGTGGTCACAAACGATGAAATATAAATATACTCCACATGACTAAAGTTTGTTCATCCGAATTGGTTGTATTCTACGACACCGACTAGTCCGTCTCTCTTGACGGCCACCGTTATCTAAGATACTTCGCTGAAATCACGCTCTGTACTGAGCGATTGGGGTGAGAACTATCAGCTGCGGAGGATTTCAACAGAGCCAAATAAACCCCAAAACCACGACAAAACCGCTCCTATTGCCACTCGTCGCGGGGCACGCAGTCGGACTCGCGGACCGTGATCCACCGCGTGGTCCGCTCGTCCGGGTCGACGTCCCGCTCGAAGAACGTCACCTCGCCGCCGTCGTCGCCGTCCGTCCGTTTACAGACGAGTTCGGGCGACCCGTCGCGAACACGCGCGGATGACGTGGACGTGGACATACGTCACGATTCGCGCTCGGTCGGATAATAACTGTTGGTTTCAGTCGCGCAAAAATAGAAACTACGAACGTAGTTACTCCCAAGCCGGGCCGCGCTCAGCGCCGCACCGGGACGCCGCGTTCGTCGAGGTACGCCTTCGTCTCCTCGATGGAGTAGTCGCCGAAGTGGAAGATGGAGGCCGCGAGCCCGGCGTCGGCGTTCGCCTCGGTGAACACCTCGTACATGTCCTCGGGGCTGCCGCACCCCGATGACGCGATGAGCGGCGTCGACACGGCCTCGCCCACGGCCTTCATCAGCGGAACGTCGTAGCCGTCCTTCGTTCCGTCCTTGTCGATGGAGTTGACGAACAGCTCGCCCGCGCCGCGCTCCTCGGCCTCCTTCGCCCACGAGACGGCGTCGATGCCGGTGCCCTCGCGGCCGCCCTTCTTCGTGCACTCGAACCACACCGTCTCGCCGTCCTCGTCCTCGTAGAAGTGGTCGCCCTCGTCGTCGTACCGGCGGCGGGCGTCGACGGAGATGACGATGCACTGGCTGCCGAACGCGGCCGCGCCCTCCTCGATGAGCTCGGGGCGCTCTAAGGCGCCGGTCGTGATAGACACCTTGTCCGCGCCGGCGCGGAGCGTCTCCTTGATGTCGGCCTTGGTGCGGATGCCGCCGCCGACCGTCAGGGGGATGAAACACTCGTCGGCGACCGCGTTCACCACGTCCAGCATCGTCTCCCGCCCCTCGGCGCTGGCGGTGATGTCGAGGAAGACGAACTCGTCGGCGCCCGCCTCGTTGTACTTCTTCGCCAGTTCGACGGGGTCGCCCGTGTACTCCAAGTTCTCGAAGTTGACGCCGGTGTACACCGCGGCGTCGCCGTCGTCGTCGAGGTCGACGTCGATACAGGGGATGATACGCTTCGTGAGTCCCATTCGTTGGCGAAGCGTAGACCGCGCCGTCGGTTAAAAGGCGCGGGGCTCACTCGGCGCCGGTCGCGTCGGCCGCCTCGCCGGCCGGCGCCCCCTCGCCGCGGCCCCCCGCGTCCCGTCGGTCGTACTTCGCGACGGCGCGGTCCGCGCGCGTCGAGACCCCGTTCGGGTTCTTGGCGGGGCTCCGGTCCCGCCGTCGCGCGACGATCCCGTCGGAGGCGCCGCCGGTGAGCCCGACGATCACGTCGCGACCCGTCGCGGCCCAGCGCGAGGGGGTCGACTCGCCGCGGACGACGTCCCGCGCCGCGGAGAGGGCGTCGCCGGCCGCGTGGGATCCCGCCCGGAGGAGGACGGTCGGCCGCACGCCGTAGTTCTTCAGGAGGCGATAGGCGAGCCCGCGATACTTCCAGCCCCACTCGTGGGCGCTGCGTCCGCCGTCCGCGGCGGTCGGAGTCGGCAGTTCCTTCCGCGCGGCCATCTCCGGCCGCCACGCCACTTCGCGGTCCATGCGCGCCAGTCGGTGGGCCGCGTCGCGCGCGCCGCCGACCCGGAGGTACTCGTCGAAGCCGTCGAGGTCGCGGAGGGCCTCGGGCCGGAACGCGACGTTCCCTCCCTCGAAGTAGGTGACGTCCCGGCCGGCGATCCGGTTGCGCTCCGGTTCGCTCGGGTCGTCGACCTCGTCGACCGCGCGGTCCGCGTCCGTCTCGCTGGGCGGGATCGGGGCCACCGGGCCCGAGACCACGGGGGCCGCGTCGAGGCCGTCCGCGACCGCGTCGCGCCACCCCGGCTCGATGCGGTTGTCGTAGTCGACCAGCGCGACCGCGTCGCCCGTCGCCACCTCGATGCCGGCGTTGCGGGCGACGTTCACCGTCCGGTCGGAGATCTCGACCAGCACGTCGACGTCGTCGCGGTCGCGAACCATGCCGGTCGTGCCGTCGGCCGAGGGGCCGTTGACCACGATAACCTCGGCGTCGGGGGCGCTAGCCGCCAGCGCGTCGAGGCAGGCGGCCAACCGGTCCCGACCGTTGAGCGTCGGGACGACGACCGAGAGGTCCATACGACCCGTTATCGGGGCGAGGAGGTAAAAAGGGCAACGTGTGCGTTCGATCGGCCCGACCCGACGCCGCGCCGACCGCGGCCGGCGATAACGGTCCGAGGACCGCTCAGATCGTCAGGTAGTACACCTGCTTGCGCGCGTCCTTGAAGCTGTACCGCGAGTCGACGAGGCCTTCCTCCTCGAGGCGGTTGAGCGCGTAGCGGACGGTGCGGTCGGGCAGCAGCGACTCCTCGGCGAGGCTGCCCTGCGAGAGGGGCGCGTCCCCCTCCAGTACCTTCGCGACGAGCTTCGCGCTCGGGGGAAGCTCGCGCAGGCGGTCGCGATACTCGCTCTCCGACAGGCGGTCCTGGTCAGCGGTCTCCGCGGGACTGGTACTCATGTCTCACACGAATTCCGTGGGTAGTGGTAAAGGTTGGCTACATATAGGGGAATCCGCCTGTGATAATATAATGTGTTAATATCACTCCTCGGCTCGCTTTCATACACGATCGATCAGGCGTGTTTTCCGGCGGCGGCCCGTACGCCGGCTCGTGATCCCCGAGTCCCACGTCGACATCCTCGAAGCCGAGTCGTACGCCCACTTCGCGACCGTCGGGCCCGACGGCCTCCCCCACGTCACGCCGGTCTGGGTCGACCACGAGGACCGCGAGTACGTCCTCGTGAACACCGCCCGCGGGCGACGCAAGGAGCGGAACGTCCGCGACAACCCGAAGGTCGGCGTCAGCGTGCTCGACCCCGACGACCCGTACCGCTACGTCTCCGTCCGCGGCGAGGCCGAACTGACGGAGGAGGGCGCGCGCGCCCACATCGACGCGCTCGCCCGCCGGTACTTCGACGTCGACGAGTACCCGCACCACGACGAGGAGGAGGGCGCCCGCGTGATCGTGAAGATCCCCGCCGAGAACGTCGCCACGAGCGGGTGACCGGCGACCGCCGTCGGAGCGGTCCGGACCGCCCGCACCGAGGCCCGCGCCGGACCGCTTCCAGTACGGTTTTGTCGGTCCGGCGTCCACCACGGACAACGTGAAGGGACAGGACTGGTACCAGGCCGACGAGGTCGCCGAGGAGTACGACGACGTCCGCTTCTCCGGCGGCGGACAGCTCATCGACCGCCGGGAGAAGGAGGCCGTCCTCGCCGCGTTGGGACCCATCGATCCAGGTCACCGCGTGCTGGAGGTCGCCTGCGGCACCGGGCGGTTCACGACGATGCTCGCCGACCAGGGCGCGGACGTCGTCGGGCTCGACGTCTCCCGCGAGATGCTCGAACAGGCCCGCGAGAAGGTCGCCGCCGCCGGGCACGCCGACGCCGTCGAGTTCCTCCGCGGCGACGCCTCGCGGCTCCCGTTCCCGGACGACCACTTCAACACGGTCGTCGCGATGCGCTTCTTCCACCTGATGGACGACCCGGTCCCGTTCGCGAAGGAGCTCCGCCGGGTCAGCCGCGATCAGGTGTTCTTCGACACGTTCAACAGCCGTAGCCTGCGGACGCTGTACACCTGGCTGCTCCCGATGGGCTCCCGGCTCTACTCGGAGCGACAGGTCGCCGCCATGCTCGGCGACGCGGGCCTCACGCTCGCGAACGAGGAGCACGACTTCGTGCTGCCGTACGGCTTCTACCGCGAGCTGCCGGGCGCGGTCGCGCGGCCGTTCCGGGCGCTCGACGAGCTCGCGGGCGACACGGTCCCCGGCGACTACGTCGCCTCGGTGTCCTACTGGGACGCCAGGGTGCCGGACGAGAAGTGAGCGGCGCGCCGCCGCTCGTCGCCTGTCCCGTCGTCAGAAACTGCCGCCGCCTCGCTTCGCCGCCGCTTCAGCCCGCTTCCTCGACCACTTCGCCGACGGCGAAGTTCGACTTCACTTCGGTCACTTCGATCTTCACGCGCTCGCCGACCTCGGTGTCGGGGACGATGATCACGTAGCCGCGCTCGACGCGGGCGATCCCGTCGCCCTGCTTGCCGAGGTCCTCTATCTCGACGTACCGCATCTCGCCGGGCTCGACCGGCGGCTGCGGTCCGTCGTCGTTCCGGGAGGGGGCGGCGTCGGCGTCGTCCGTCGACGCCGCGGTTCCGTCGCGGGCGACGAGCGCGACGCGGTACGTCTCGCCCGGCTCCAGCGACCCGGTCTCGATCTCTCGGTTGGGCACGTCGACGACGTACTCGCCGTCGTCGGCCTCGCGAACTTCCGCGCTGAACAGACAGAGGAGCTTCTCGGAGATTTCCATAGTAGACTCCATCGGAATCTGGGAGCGGGTCAGTATAGTTGTACCGCCGACACTGTTAGGCGACGGGAGCGGGGCAGGCACCAACGCCTTTGTCGGCACCGGTCGAAGGGCCGTCCATGCCACTCTTCGATCTGCCGCACGCAGCCGTCTCGCCGCCGATAGTGACGCCGTTCGTCCCCGACGGCGACGCCCCCGGCGGCGAGGTCGACGCCGACGCCCTCGCGAGCCACGTCGACGCGCTCGTCGAGGCCGGGATCGACGGGGTGGTCCCCTGCGGGACGACCGGCGAGTTCGCGAGCCTCGACGACGGCGAGCGGCGGACCGTGATCGAGACCGTCGTCGACGCGGCCGACGGGCGAGTCCCGGTCATCGCCGGCGCGGCCGACACCGCCGTCTCGCGGGTCAGAGACCACCTGTCGGCCGCCGCGGCGGCCGGGGCCGACGCGGGGCTCGTCACGCTCCCGTACTACCACACGTCGACGGACCCGGACGGGCAGCGCGCGTTCCTGGAGGCCGTCGCCGACGACGCCCCGCTCCCGATCCTCCTGTACGACATCCCGGCGACGGTCGGCGAGGGCATCGACCTCGACGCGCTCGCCGACGCGGCGAGCCGCGAGTCGGTGATCGGGATGAAGGACACGACCGGCGACCTCACCGGCCTGGAGGCGAAGGTCGGCGGGACGCCCGACTCCTTCGCCGTCTTCCAGGGCGTCGACGCCCAGCTGTACCCGAGCGCGAGCCTCGGCGTCGACGGCGGGATACACGCGCTCTCGCAGGCGATCCCGGAGGTGTTCGACGCGCTCGGCGAGGCGATCCGCGACGGCGACGACGAGCGGGCGCTGGCGCTCCACCGCCGCGCGGTCGCGCCGCTGTTCGCCCGCTGCGCCGACCACGCCTTCGCGCCGGCGACGAAGGTGGCGGCGGCGCACCGCGGCTTCATCCCCGACCCGGCGGTGCGCCCGCCGCTCACGCTCCCGGACGAGACCGCCCGCGAGGCGATCCGCGACGACGTGGACGCGGCGCTGGACGTGGTCTGATCCGCGAGAAGCCGGACCGCGGACCCGCAGCCGGCCGCTACTCCCCGCCGATCGGCGTCCCGTCGGCCTCTTTCGGTCCCTCCGAGTCGAAGACGACGACATCCCCGTCGGCCCGCTCGCGCGCTCCGGGGTCGTAACTGTCCCGGACTCCGATCGCCTCCTCTAACTCGCGCACCGCGCGCTCCTTCAGCGCGGCCGCGAGCTCCTCGGCGTCCTCGCGGGAGATGTCGCGACCGAGCCCCTCGCACTCGTGGGCGCGGACGACGCCCGCCTCGTCGACCGCCTCGCCCATCGGCTGGCTCGTCCCCTCCAGGGCGACGCTGAACGGGTACGTCCGGCAGATGAGCGGGCGCGCGTCGTGGACGGTACACGCCCCCTCCCCGCCCGACTCCTCGTAGAAGGTACAGT
Source organism: Halorubrum sp. Atlit-28R (assembly GCF_003665955.1). Taxonomy (NCBI): domain Archaea; kingdom Methanobacteriati; phylum Methanobacteriota; class Halobacteria; order Halobacteriales; family Haloferacaceae; genus Halorubrum; species Halorubrum sp. Atlit-28R. Next base: position 606,500 of record NZ_QPLS01000001.1, on the reverse strand, counting down.
CGCCGCAGCCGTCGGTCGCGAGCGCCCACTCGAACGTCTCGCCGGTCGGCTCGCCGTCACCGTCGGCGGCGAGGCCGAACGGCATCGGCCGCGCCACGTCGCGCCAGTCGTACGCCTCGCCGAACTCGTCCTCGGCGGCGTCGGCGACGCGCCGGACCTCGTCCGGGAAGACGGTCGCGGTGTGCGGCTCGCGGTCGGCGGCGCCGTCGCCGTGGCAGTCGGGGGTATCGCCGTCGCCGTCTGAGCCCCCCTCGTCTGCCCCCTCTCCCGCGGGCGCGCCCCCCGGCTCGTCGGGGGCGTAGCCGGTACAGCAGCCGCCGCAGCGCGTACACTCGAACCCGATGGACTCGATGGCGTCCGCCAGGTCCGCGACCGCGAGGTCACGGGCGGCGTTGAGTTCGGCTTCGAGCGACTTCATGTGTTACCCCTCCGTGACGCGCGCGAAAAACCCCGACGGTCCCAAGCGAACCGGAGCGATATATATCCCTCTTAGCAAGCCCCATGACCGGGCGGGAGACGAGTCAACACGTATGGCCGCGAAGCCGCACGCGCGACTGCCACCGGCGTACGACTCCCTCCGGGTCGGTATCGCGCTGTTCGACGTCGCCGACGGTACCGTAGAGAGCGCGAACGACCGCTTGGAGTCGCTCGTCGGGTACTCGACCGCGGAACTCCGCGGGCTGTCAGTCGGTCGGTACACCGCCAACACGTACCGCTTCTCCGAGTCGGAGTTCGCCGACCGCCTCCGCGAGGCCGCCGCCGGCGGCTCGCCCGAGTTCACGTGGCGGATCAAGCGGCGTGACGGGGAGTTGGTCTGGGTCCGCGTCTCGCTCTCCCCGTGGTCCGGCGACCGGGGGCTGGAGAACGACGCCGACCGACGAACAGACGGCGACGGAGAGCGCGAGACGGGCGCGAGACGGGTCCTCGCCGAGGTGCGCGACATCAGCGAGCACTACGCTGCGAGCCGGCGCGAGGCACTGTTCTGGCGCGTGCTCCGACATAACCTCCGGAACGAGGCGAACAAGATCATCGGGTACACCGGCGAGATCCTTCGGACGACCGACGACGACGGCGTTCGCGAGGCTGCCGCGGATGCGCGCGAGGCCGCGGTGGGGCTCGGCGGCGTCGCGACCTCGGTCAAGGAGATCCAGCAGGCCGTCAGTCGGTCGGAGCCGCCGCGTTCGCACCGACGGGCCGCCGCCGCCGCGCGCGACGTCGTCGCCGCGCTCGAACCGTCGTACCCCGACGCCGAGTTCGTCGTCGACGAGCGCAGACCCATGTGGATCCACGTCGACGCCGCGTTCGACCACGCGCTTCGCCACGCGGTCGAGAACGCGGTCCGGCACGCTGACGAGCCGGACCCGACCGTCGAGGTGACCGTCCGCCCGTCGCCGAACACGGGGCGCGTGGAGATCCGCGTCGTCGACGCCAACCCGCACATCCCGGAGGCCGAGGTCGACGCCCTCGACGCGTTCGGCGAGGTGACGAACACCCGCCACGGGACGGGCGTCGGCCTCTTCGTGATGAAGTGGTGTATCGAGTCGCTCGGAGGAGAACTCGAGTTCGAGCGCCGAGACCCCCGCGGCAACGTCGTCCGGCTCTACCTCCCGGCGAGGGAGCGGCCGGCGCCGTCAGGCTGACGGCGCCCGGCGAAGGAGCGAAGTGCGCCCGCGACCTACCGATCGGCCGTGAAGGAGTTCGAGCGAAAACAGCTCCTGGAACGGGTCGAACGGGAGTCGTCGACGATCGGCGTCGACATCCCGGAGTCGATCGAGATCCAGGGGGAGGCGATCGACCTCCGGTCGTTCGTCTTCGAGATCAAGCGGCGCGACTCGGTCCCGCCCGGCGAGCGCGACCGCGTCGAGCGCGCCAAGCGGAACCTCCGCCGCGAGCGGCTCGACCGCCTGGCGCCGATCGAGGACAACGAGGTGAGCTACGAGGAGGGCGAGCGGCTGGCGGCGTCGGTCATCGGCATCGACCGCGCGCTGGAGGCGTTGGAGGGGCTCGACGCGCCCGACCCGGAGACCGAGGCCAAGCGCCAGGAGGCCGCCGACCAGAAGCGCTGGATGAACTTCCTGAAGAAGGCGCTCGGGCGCGAGGACGCCGGCGGCGGGAGCGGTCGCACGCGGTTCTGACCGCCGGCGAGGGGGCGGTCGCGGCCCCCCGGCCGCGCTCAGTTCCCGGTGAAGTCGATCCGCGAGCCGCTGCCGTCGTCCTTCCCCGCGGAGGGGCCGAGCCGGACGAACTCGTAGGCGTCGTCGTCGAGGTACACCGCGCCGTCCGCGACCGTCACGCCGACCGATTCGAGGACGGCGCCCTCGCAGGGCCCGAAGTTACAGTTGCCGCCGTCGGCCTCGAACGTGGCGCCGTGCGTCTGACAGAACACCTCGCCGTTGCGCACGAACGCCCCGTCGTCCTTGTCGAGGCGCACGTCGGTCCAGTGCTGGCAGTAGTTCCGGAACGCGCTCACCTCCCCGGCGGCCCGCGTGAGGATCGCCTCGACCTCCGGGGCGTCGCCCTCGCCCTCGCCGAGGTCGCCCTCGCCCTCGTCGACCGTCTCGGGGTCGACCGGGCGCAGGGTCGCGAGCAGCGTGCTCTCTTCCGGGACCTCCTCGACGCCGGCGATCCGACGGGTCTCGTCCATGTCGTCCGGTGGGATGGGACCGATTTGAACGCTGTGGTCCCCCGCCGACCTCAGAGCCGCTCGCCGTCGTAGTGAGTCTCCTCGATCCGCCGGTCGAACAGCCGCGAGAGGAGGGTCGTGAGCGGGCCGGCGACCCCCTCGCCGTCGCCGTCGACCGCGATGCCGTCGACGGTCGCGACGGGCCGGACCTCCCAGGTGGTGTTCGTGAGGAACACCTCGTCGGCCTCGCGCACCGCGTCGGGTGCGTACGTCCCCTCCTCGACCGGGATCCCCTCCGACTCCGCCAGCTCGATCACGGTCGACCTGGTGACCCCGGGGAGGATCGGGCCGTCGAGCGACGGCGTCTTGAGGGCCGTCCCGTCGGCGAAGAAGAGGTTCGCGGTCGCGCCCTCCGCGACGTTCCCGTCCGGGTCGAGCATGAGCGCCTCGTCGGCGCCCGTGACCCGGAGCTCCAGCCGGGCTACGATCCCGTTGAGGTAGTTGTGGGTCTTGGCCGCGGCCGGGATCGCGCGGTCGGCGGGCTTGCGCGTCTTCGTCGTCTGGAGCGCGGCCGGGCCGTCGTGGACCGGGTCGCTCCCGACGCCGCCGCGCGCGAGCGGCTTCGCGATCACGACGACCGTCGGGTCGCTCGCCGGCTTCGGGTCGAGCGTCCCCGGCTGGACCCCGCGAGTGATCGAGAGCTTCACGTACGCGTCCGCGAGGCCGTTCGCGGCGAGCGTCTCGTCGACCCGGCGTTTCAGGTCCGCGTCGGCGAGCCCGTGGTCGAGCCCGAGCGTCTCGCAGGCGTCCCGGAGCCGGTCCGCGTGCGCGTCCCACCGGAAGACGGCGCCGCCGTACGCGCGCATCGTCTCGAAGGCGGCGTCGCCGTAGGCGAACCCGCGGTCCTCCACCGAGACGGTCGCCTCCGAGGCGGGGACGAGGTCGCCGTCGACGTGGTACAGGCGGTCCGAACCCTCGTCTCCCTCACGCATCCTCACACACCTCCACGAAGTTCCGGACCATGCGCTTCCCGCGGGGCGTCAGGATGCTCTCCGGGTGGAACTGGACGCCGACGTGCGGCTTCTCGCGGTGGCGCACGCCCATCACGACCTCGCGCTCCTCGTCGGTGCGGGCGGTCTCGACCAGCTCGGCGGGGAGGTCCTCGCGCTCGACGCACAGCGAGTGGTACCGTCCGACCCGCAGGCGGTCGGGGAGCCCGGCGAAGACGCCCTCGCCGTCGTGGGTGATCGTCGACGGCTTCCCGTGGACGACCTCCGGCGCGTGACCGACGCGGCTCCCGCCGCTCGCGCACAGCGCCTGGTGGCCGAGGCAGACGCCGAACACGGGTCGGTCGAGCTCGAAGGCGTCTGTCGAGACCCCGGCCTCAGCGGGCGTCCCCGGGCCGGGGGAGACGACGACGCCGTCCGGGTCGAGCGCGCGGATCCCGGCGAGGTCGACCGCGTCGTTCCGCCGGACCGTCACCGCGCCGGCGACCTCGCCGACGTACTGGACGAGGTTGTACGCGAACGAGTCGTAGTTGTCGACCACGAGGACCCGGGCGTCGGCGTCGCCCGCGCCGGGGCGCCACCCGCCCGCCGCCGAGGCGACGCCCCCGCGGTCGGCCGCTTCCTCCTCCCGCCGCGCGTCGCCACCGCTCATCGCTCGACCGCCTCCTCGGCCGCGGACCCGTCCTCGGTCTCGACCGCCATTCCGCCGGCGGCGAGCGCCTCGTCGACCGCGCTCACCAGCGCGCGCGCCTTCGCGAGCGTCTCCTCGTACTCCGCGTCCGGGTCGGAGTCGTGGACGATCCCCGCCCCGACCCGGAGGTGGTACTCGGCGGCGTGGCGGACGAGCGTCCGGATGACGATGTTCAGCGTCGCGCGCCCGTCGAACCCGGCCGCGAACATCGACCCGGTGTAGGGTCCGCGGCGGGTCGGCTCCAGCTCGTCGATGATCTCCATCGTCCGCGGCTTCGGCGCGCCCGTGATGGTCCCGCCGGGGAAGCAGGCCGCGACCGCGTCCGCGAGCCCCACGTCCGAGCGGGCCTCGCCCTCGATCAGGCTCACGAGGTGCATCACCTCGCTGTAGCGGTCCACCCGGCGGTACTCGCTCACCTCGACCGTGCCGAACCGCGACACCTTGCCCAGGTCGTTGCGTTCGAGGTCGACCAACATCGCGTGCTCGGCGCGCTCCTTCTCGTCGCCGGTCAGCTCGGCCTCCAGCGCCGCGTCACCGCTCGCCGTGTCCCCCCGCGGCCGCGTCCCCGCTATCGGCTCCGTGACGAGCCGCGCGCCGCGGTCGGAATCGTCGGTCGGCTCGCGCGCTAGGAGGAGCTCCGGGCTCGCGCTCACGAGGTCGACGCCGCTCGGCCGGTCGGCCCCGGTCTCACCGGAGCCGCCGAACTCGATCAGGCCGGAGTACGGCGCCGGGTTCACCTCGCGGAGCGCGTCGTACGCCTCGACGGGATGGACCGCGGCCGGCGCGGTCAACCGCTGGGAGACGTTCGCTTGGAAGGTGTCGCCCTCGCGGACGTGCTCTTTGACCCGCCGGACCGCGTCGGCGTACCCCTCGCGGCCCACGTCGCTCTCGAAGGTCGCGCTCTCCGCGGTCGGGTCGGGCGGCGCCCCCGAGGCCGCGTCCCCGGTCTCGATCCGGGCTACCAGGTCCCCGGCCCGCGCCCGACCCTCGTCGAACAGCGCGTCGAGCGCGTCGCGGTCGCCCTCGGGATCGTCGAGGCCCGCCGGTACGCGGGGACAGGCGGTCACGCGGAGCGTAACGGTCCCGTCGCCGTCGCCGTCGTCGCCGTCCTCGGCGTCCACCGGACACTCCCAGGCCGCGATCCGGTCGAAGAGCGCGGCCTGGAGCCGCGGGAGCCCGCGGTCGTCGACCGCGCCGGGGCCCGCGGGCGGCGCCGGCGGGAACGCCTCCAGTCCGCGCGCCACGTCGTAGGAGAGCCAGCCGAACGCGCCGCACGGGTACGGCACCTCGCAGTCGCCGCGCGCCAGCGCCTCGCCGTCGAGGACGCCCTCCAGGGCGGACAGCGAGGCCGACGGGCGCCGATAGTCGCCCGCCTGGGTCGTCCCCTCGCCGCGCTCCGATCCGTCCGCGTCGCCCGCGCCGGCGACGACCGCCTCGGCGGCGACGGTCAGCCGCTCGACCGGGTCGACGCCGAAGTACCCCCATCCGGACTGGCCGCCGGTCGTCTCGTAGAAGACGCCGCCGGGGCCGTCACGCGCTCGGCGGTAGGCCGCGAAGGGGTCGTCGACGGCGACCCGGAGCTCGACCGGGACCCGCGCGCCGTCCGGGGCCGCGGCCGCGACCGCGCGGAACCGCTCCCGGTCGGTGTGTACCGTTCGCCTCATGGGACTCCGTTCGGCGGGCGCGACGAAACAGTTGCGGTCGCCCGACCCGCCCGTCAGAACTCGCCCGCGCGGTCGATCCACGTCGCGGCGCGCTTCTCGCCGACGCTCGTGCCCTCCGCCACCTCGGCGGCGTCCGCTTCCGCGAGGTCGGCCACCGTCTCGATCCCGATCTCGGCGAGCCGCTCGGCGTACGCCGGGCCGATTCCCTTGATCTCCTCGACGCTCGGGCCGCGGTCGTCGTCGTCGACCGCGACGTCGTCCGCCTCGCCCGCCGCGGCCTCCGCCTGCTCGGCCGCCTCGTCCGCCCCCGCGCCCTCGTCGTCGACGAGCGACTCCGTCGAGGCGGCCGCCTCCGTCTCCGCGGCGACCGCCGCCTCGTCGCCGTCGTCCGCCTCGCTCTCCGCCGGCTCCGCGTCGCTCGACTCGACCGAACCACCGGCCGCTGGCGGCTCGGCCGCCGGCTCCGGTTCGTGCTCGACCGTCACTTCCGTCTCGCCGGACTCGCGCTCGCCCGAACCGCTCCCGAATCCGAGCTTCTCTTTGAGCTTCTGGAGTAGCGCCATTGCCGGCGGCTACACGTGCGAGATATTTAAAAACCCTCTCCGCCGCAATCGACCGCCGGCCCCGTCCCGCCTGTTTATAAGTGACGCCGGGCCGTCGCGGTCGTATGAACGTGATCAATCCGGTCATGTGGTCGGTCCACGTCGGCTTCGCCGTCCTCTGGGTCGGCAGCGTGCTGTTCGTCACCCTCGCGGTCCTCCCGCCCGCGCTCCGCGGCGAGATCGGGACGACCGCGCTCGGCTCGGTCGTCGGTCGCCTGCGCTGGATCACCCGGATCAGCGCGGTCGCGTTCGTCCTCTCCGGCGGCCACATGGCCGGGACGCTGTACACGTTCGAGGCGCTGACGGGCACGCCCCGCGGGCACCTCGTGTTGACGATGCTCGGGCTGTGGTTCGTCGGCACCGGGCTCGTCGAGGTCGCCGGCTCGAAGCTGGCCGACGGGCTCGACGCCGACAAGCTCCGCGAGCCCGCCCGCGAGGCCAAGCCGTTCCTCTACGGCGCGTCCGCCGTCTCCCTCGGCCTGATCGTCACCGCCGGGCTGCTCGCGAGCCCGTCGCTCCTCTGAGCGGCCGCCGGGTCCTCCGTCCGTTCACTCCAACTCCGCCCGCAGCGCCGCGTTCATCGCGTCGACGGGCGCGTCCTCGCCGGTCCAGATCTCGAACGCCTCCACCCCCTGGTACAGCAGCATCCACGCGCCGTCGACCGTCGTCGCGCCCGCGGCCGCGGCCTCCCGCAGGAGCCGGGTCTCGATCGGCGCGTACACCGCGTCGAGGACGGCGAGGTCGCCGTGGAGGTGTTCGGCGGGCACCGGGGTCTCGTCGGGCGCCTCCATCCCCACGCTCGTCGCGTTGACGAGCAGGTCGGCGGCCGCGACGCGCTCGCCGAGGCCGTCGAGGCCGCCGCCGGTCGCGCCCGGCACGTCCCCCGCGAGCTCGACCGCGCGCTCCGCGGTGCGGTTCGCGACGTGGACCGCCGCGCCGGCGTCCGCCAGCGCGAACGCGGCCGCCCGCCCCGCGCCGCCCGCGCCCACCACGAGCGCGTCGCGGCCGTCGACGGTCACGTCGTGGTGTTCGAGCGCCCGCGTCACCCCCGCGGCGTCGGTGTTGTGGCCGCGCGGCCGGTCGGCCTCGCCCGCCCGGACCGGGCCGTAGTCGACCGTGTTGACCGCGCCGATGCGCTCCGCGAGCGGGGCGACGTCGACCGCGTCGAGAACGTCCCGCTTGAACGGGACCGTCACGTTGAGCCCCGCGACGCCGAGGTCGGCCGCGCCCGCTATCGCCGCGGCCGCGGCGTCGGCGTCCGGCTCGAACGCGACGTAGCGCGCGTCGAGGCCGAGCGCCTCGTAACCCGCCTCGTGCATCGGCGGCGACAGCGAGTGGCCGACCGGGTTCCCGATCAGTCCGTACACGTCCATGCCCGCTCACGCGGCCGCGACCGACAAAAACGGGTCGGTCGGCGGGTCGCTCTCGCCGGCCCTCGCCCCGTCTCACTCCCGCCGGCCGTCGGCGTCCCGCTCCGCGTCGATGACGTCTTCGAGGGTCTCGGTGCCGACGTCGCTGGCGATCTTGACGCCGACGAGCGACACCACGATGCCGCCGACGATGAACGCCGCGAGCTGTTGAACTGGGGTCATCGTCATGCCGTACGCCGACAGCGGCTCGTGGATCGCCTCCTGCGCGAGGAAGTACCCGGCGAACCCGCGGACGACGAGGGCGACTGCGGCGATGACGAACGGGAGGTTGAGGTACGGGGTCCGGATCCCCTCGTCGCGGATCAGCTCGTCGAGCAGCCGGCCCACGGCCGCGGTCACGCCCGCGACCGCGAACCACGGGACGGCGGCGTAGGTGAACTCCACGACCTCGACGAGCCGCGCCGATCCGGGGGTGAGGTTCGAGGCGGCGAGGAAGCCGAAGAACCCGCCGACGAGGGCGAGCCCGCCGGCGACGACGTACGTCACGACGGACACCTGGCCGGCGTACAGCGCCTCGCGGACGCGCTCCGGCAGCCCGGCCACGAGCCGGTCGACCGCGAGCCCCTTGTACAGCAGCGCGGCGCCGAGCAGCCCGGCGACGCCGGCGACCGCCTCGCCGGCGGAGAACCAGTAGAACAGCGCGGGGACTAATAGCAGCGCGACGCCGAACGGCACGAGGACCGTCGAGCGAAGCTGCTCGTCCGCGAGGAACTGCTTGAGCAGGTAGTAGGTGGACTCGATGTCCCGGGCCTGCCGGACGACGACGCGGTCGACGGAGTCGACGGGGACCCGCGACTCGACGACCGGGAGGACGCGCTCGTCCTCCGCGGAGTCGACGACGACGATCGCGGCCCGCGGGTCGTACCGCTCCACGAGGTCGTTGAGCTGGGCGGCGATGGAGCGGTCGGCGCCGACCGAGGAGTCGCTCTCGGCGGAGACGACCGCAACCACCGACTCCTCGCGTTCGTCCCTGAGGTCGCGCGCGACGCGCAGCGACTCCAGCAGGCAGTTCACGCTGGCGTCCTCGGGGTCGTCCAGCCCGGCGTCCGTGACCAGCGACCGGACGGCCTCCCAGCCGGCGACCGGCATCGGGACGTTGGTGGCGCGACCGATCGCCCCCGAGCGGTCGACGCAGATGACCAGCGTCGTCACGTGTCGTCTCACACCGCGGCCGGACAAAAATCCTCCCCGTCGGTCGCGGACCGCCCTTCCGTCTCGGCGGCAGTCTGCCGGTCGCTACCGGAACTCCACGTCGATGTCGCCGCCGTCGTCGGCGAACACGCCCGCCACGCCGCTCCCGGCCGCGAACGCGACGCGCTCGGCGCCGATGCCGAGCCGCTCCGCGAGCCCGCGCTCCGGGGTGAACTCGCGGACCTCGGGCTCGGCCCCGATCAGGTCGGCGAGCCGGTCCTCGACGTCGTCCTCTGTGCCCAGCTCGTCGACCAGGCCGAGCTCGGCGGCGTCGTCCCCGAGGTACACCCGCGCCTCGGTCTCCCGGATCGCTTCGGGGTCCATGTCGCGGCCCTCGCTCACGGTCTCGACGAACTGCTCGTAGTAGCCGTCGATGATCCCTTGGAGGTACTCCCGTTCGTCCTCCTCGATCTCCTTCAGCGGGACGCCGGCGTCCTTGTACTCGCCGGCGGTGAACTGCTCGTAGGAGATGCCGAGCTTGTCGGCGAGCCCCTTCGCGTTCGGGCGGGAGCCGACGACGCCGATGGAGCCGACGAGGCTCGCCTCGCGCGCCCACAGCTCGTCGCAGCCGCTCGCGATCCAGTACCCGCCGGAGGCGCAGGTGTCGGTCGCGTACGCCACCGTCGGCCCGTCGAAGTCGGCGGCCGCCCGCCGGATGTCGTCGCTCGGCACGACCTCGCCGCCGGGCGTGTTGAGCTCGACGAGCAGCGCCTCGGCGTCGTCGTCCTCGTCGGCCGCCTCGATCTGCTCGACCACGTCGTCCGCGGTCGCACCGCCCGGGCCCGAAAGCGGCGACGGCCGCCCCTGGTTCCGGCGGATCGGCCCCGAGACCGTCACCTTCGCGACGTTGTACTCGTCTGCGTCACCGAATCGCCCGCCCGTGAGCCGCGCGAGGACCGCGCGGCCCGCGATCGTCGTCGCCGCGCCGACCGCGGCGGCCGCGAGCAACCCCTTCCGTCCGTTCGCCGGCGCGTCGTCCATACCGACGGTTGGCGGCGCTCCCGTTTATATGCTGTCGTGGGCGACGCCGGTCGCCAGGACCGGCCGCCCGCGCTCGCCGGGCGCGTCGCTGTCGACCGTGGAAAACCGCAGAAAACCGCGTCGGACCGCGTCTCGGCCGGCTTACAGGAGGCCGGTCTTCTGGAGCTTCATCAGGTCCTCGGTGTCGAGCGTCTCGCCCTCCTTGAACTTCTGATAGATCTCCTCGGCCTCTTCCTTCTCCTCCTCGCGCTTCTCGGCGCGCTCGTCCTGCCGCTCTTCCTCCTCCTTCTTGTCGAGCTCGCGCAGGCGCTTCTGGACGCGGACGAAGTCCTCGTGGTGGCGGTCGGCCGCCTCCTGGGCCTCGACGAACAGCTCGTGCATCTCGTCGGCCTCGTCGCGGATGTCGTCGGCCTCGCGGTAGGCCTCGATCATCTGGTTGTGGTGCTCCTGGGCCTTGTCGGCGAGCTCCGTCACCTTCTGGTGGTGCTGGGACGCCTCGGAGCGGACCTCCTCGGCCTCCTCGACGAGCTCGTCGAGCTCGCTCGTGTCGTCGACCTTCTCCTTCTTTTCGGCGAGCTTCTCGCGCTTGTCGTCGATCTTCTCGATGAGCTCGCGCTCGTCCTCCGCGTCGAGCACCTCCGTCTGCTGGCGGAACTCGAGGTCCTCGATCTCCTCTTCGAGCTCCTCGATGGACTTGCCGGAGCCGAGTTCGAGGTCCTGTTTGAGCTCCTCGACCTCGTCGAACAGCTCGTTGGCCTCGGCGTTGAGCTCGTTGCGCTTGTCCTTGTGCTCTTGGACCTGCTCGTTGAGCTCGTCGCGCTTCTCGCGGTGCTCCTGGGCTTCATCGACCTTCTCGCGCGTCTTCGCGTTGAGGTCGTCGCGCTTGGAGGCGCGCTCGGACGCCATCTGGTTCAGCTCGTTGCGTCGGTCTCGCAGCTGGCCGGCGCGTTTGATGAGCTGACCCTTGGAGCCGTTCTCCAGGTCGTCCTCAGAAAGGTCCACGTTGTCCGCCTCGTCCATCGCTTCTACGTCGTACTGCTCGATGACTTCTTCTTTCGTTACCATTTGTTATCTCTCCATCACCGCTCCGGCGATAGCGGACGCTCGCTGTGGTGCGTCGGGCCGTCTACAAGAACTCCCGTTCATTTCAGCGTGCGATTCCACCAGCGCCAGAGGCGTTCTGGTACCTGCAACTACCCCCGGGCGATACATAAATACTTCGGTGATTTTCGTGCGTACCGGTGCCACGACGCGTGTACCCCCCGATTTCCGTGGTTACCGTTCACACGACTCGCCGTCCTCTCCCACCGCGTACGAGAGGACGACCCCGTCGTCGAACCGCTCCGTGCCCGTCAGCGTCAGGTCGGGGAACCCCTCGGTGAAGCCCGCGCCGTCCGCGAGGGTGGGCGCGTCGCGGCCGCCGATGACGAGCGAGCCGACGTAGACGTGGAGCTCGTCGACGACGCCGGCCTCGAAACACGAGAAGATCACCTCGCCGCCGCCCTCCACCATCAGGCGGTCGACCTCGCGCTCGGCGAGCCGATCGACCCCCTCGGCGACGTCGACGCGCTCCTCGCCGGCCACGATCACCTCGGCGCCCGCGTCGGCGAGCGCCTCGCGGCGTTCCCGGTCGGTCGCGGCCGAGACGAGCAGGTACGTCGCGGCCGCGTCGTCCAAGATCCGGGCGTCGGTCGGCGTCCGCCCCGTCGAGTCGATCACGACGCGGGCGGGGTCGCCGGGCCGCCCGTTCCGGAGGCGCTCGACGCGGCGGTCTTCCTCGTCGAGGGTGAGGTGCGGGTCGTCCGCGAGGACGGTCCCGACCCCCACGAGCACCGCGTCCGCGGCCGCCCTGACGCGGTCGACCCGGTCGAAGTCCTCGGGACCGGAGATGCGGAGCTGCTCCCGGCGGCGGGTGGCGAGCTTCCCGTCGACGCTCTGGGCCGCGTTGACGACCACGTGCATACGCGACGGTCGGCCGGACGCGGAATGGTCGTTTCGGTCGGGGCGGCCGCGGCGGTCGCTCCGACCCAAAGCGTATCCGGCGCCGGACCGAAGGAGCGCGTCATGAGAACCTCGACGATCGTGGTCCTGATCGGCGTCGCCCTGTTCCTCCTCCCGATCCCGGGCACGTTCATCCTCGGCACGCTGGTCGTGCTCGCCGGGCTCGCCGCCCGCCTGTTCGGGCTCTGACCCGATACGATTTCCCCGGCGGGGACCGTCCGACCGGCCGTGTCCGACCCGACCGCGCACCACGTCGGCGTCACCGTCGCCGACCTCGACCGTGCCGTCGAGTTCTACGCCGAGACGTTCGACCTCGACGTCGTCGCCGAGTTCGCCGTCGGCGGCGACGCCTTCGCCGAGGCGGTCGCCGTCGAGGGCGCCGCCGCCGCGTTCGCGCACCTCGACGCCGGGGACGCGATCGTCGAACTCGTCGAATACGACCCGGCCGAGGAGTCGGGTCCGGGGAACGCCCCCGACCTGAATCGCCCCGGAGCGACTCACCTCGGGCTCGCGGTCGACGACGTCGAGGCGTTTCACGCGGGGCTCGCCGACGACGTCGAGACGCTGAGCCCGCCGCGGACGACGGAGAGCGGGACGACCGTCCTGTTCGTCCGGGACCCGGAGGGGAACCTGATCGAGGTGCTCGCCGCCTGACGGGGCTCGCTCGCGCGAGCCGTGTGTTGCCTATCCCGACATCGACTCGCGGAGCACGAGCAGCGACAGCGGGACGCTCGCGGCCACGAGCCCGTAGACGCCGCCGAGGATCGGTTCGACGCCAAACTCGGGCGCGAGGAGGTAGCCGGCGGCGAACCCGATCGGGTCGCAGACGACCGCGACGGCGATCAGCTGTGCGGAAAACGACATGGCTTCGAACCGCGCCAGGAGGGCCATACCCCGTCGTCGCACGTCAGTCAAATAAAACTTCGAGAACGGTCGCCGTCCGCGGGGCGCCGCGGCCTCACTTCACCTTCGTGCCGGGCGCGGCGTCCTCGTGGGTGGTGAGGAGGTCGGCGTCCTCGCCGGCGGCCAGCACCATGCCGTTGGACTCGACGCCGAACAGCTCCGCCTTCTCCATGTTCGCGAGCACGATCACCTTCGTGTCCGGCAGCTCGTCGACCTCGTGGAGCTGTTTGAGCCCCGCGACGATCGTCCGGGTCTCCGCGCCGAGGTCGACGGTGAGCTCAACGAGGTCGTCGGCCCCCTCGATCCCCTCGGCCGCCTCGATGCGGCCGACGCGGATGTCCAGCTCCTGGAACTGTTCGAAGCCGATGCGGTCGTCGCTGATGGGTTCGATGTCGCTCATGTCGGTGTCGTCGGTGGTCTCGGTCTCGTCGCCCTCGTCGTCAGCGCCGCTCTCGTCGTCAGCGTCGTCGCTCTCCGCCTCGGCGACGCGCGCTTCGAGCTTCTCGTTCAGGTCCTCGACGCGCTCGTCTTCCACCTGCTCGAACAGCTCGGTCGGCTCGCTCAGGTCGCCGGCGGGGCCCTCGCGGGCGGCCTCGACGGTCGCCTCGTGGACGGAGCCGGGCTCGCCGAGCTGGGCCCAGAGCCGCTCGCTCTTCTCGGGCGCCAGCGGCTCGAAGAGCACGGCGATCGCCTTCGCGAGCGCGACGCAGTCGTAGATGACGCGCTCGGCCTCGGCAGGCTCCTCGTCGACGAGCTTCCAGGGCTCGTTGCGCTGGATGTACTCGTTGCCGTACCGCGCGAGGCCGGTGACGGCGTCGCCGAGCGCGCGGACGGAGTAGTCGTTGACCGCGGCCGCGAACTCGTCGACGGCCTCGTCGATCCGCGCCGCCACGTCGTCGCTCGGCGCGTCGGCGTCGGGGCCGTCCTCGTAGTTGCGGTGGGCGAAGAGGAGCGAGCGGTAGAGGAAGTTGCCGACCGTGCCCACCAGCTCGGTGTTGACGCGCTCGGCGAACTTCTCCCACGAGAAGTCCACGTCCTGCTGGAACCCGCCGTTGGTCGCGAGGTAGTAGCGCAGCGGGTCGGGGTGGAACCCCTCGTCTAAGTACTCGTCGGCCCAGACGGCGCGGTCGCGGCTCGTGGAGAACCCCTTGCCGTCGAGGGTGACGAACCCGCTCGCCATCACCGCGCGCGGCTCCACGTGGTCGGTCGCCTCTAACATTGCGGGCCAGAAGATCGTGTGGTGCTGGATGATGTCGCGGCCGATCACGTGGACGATCTCGCCGCCCTCCGGGTGCTCGTCGCTCGCGCCCTCCTTCCAGGCGGCCTCCCAGTCGAAGGCGTCGGCGCCGACGCGCTCGGAGTACTGCTTCGTCGAGGCGATGTACTCGATCGGGGCGTCGACCCAGACGTACAAGACGAGGTCCTGCGGATTCTCGTCGGGCAGGTCGATCCCCCAGTCCATGTCGCGGGTGATACACCAGTCCTGGAGCCCCTGCTCGATCCACTCGCGGGGCTGGTTCCGGGCGTTCGAGGTGCCTTCGAGGCGGTCGAGGAAGCCGGAGAGGTAGTCGGCGAACTCCGAGACCGCGAAGAACTGGTGGGTTCGCTCGCGGTACTCCGCGGGGTTGCCGGTGATCGTCGACTCGGGGTCCTCGACCTCCCCCGGTTCGAGGTGGCGCTGGCACCCCTCGTCGCACTCGTCGCCGCGGGCGTGGGCGCCGCAGTACGGGCACGTCCCCTCGACGTAGCGGTCCGGGAGGTACTGGTCGTCGACGGGGTCGTACGCGACCATGATCTCCTTCTCGTAGAGGTGGCCCGCCTCGTCGAGGTCGCGGACGAGGTCCTGGGTCAACTCCGTGTTCGTCTCGTCGTGGGTGTGGCCGTAGTTGTCGAACTCGACGTTGAACTTCGGGAACGTCTCGGCGTAGCGCTCGTGCCAGTCGAGCGCGAACTCCTCGGGCGAGACGCCCTCCTGTTCGGCGTTGACCGCGACGGGCGTGCCGTGCATGTCCGAGCCGGAGACGAACGCGGTCTCCTGGCCGAGTCGGTCGAGCGCGCGGCTGTACACGTCGCCGCCGACGTAGGTGCGGAGGTGGCCGATGTGGAGGTCGCCGTTCGCGTACGGCAGTCCACAGGTCACCACCGCGGGCCGGTCGGTGGGGTAATCGTCGTGGCTCATGTGGTGCGTGTGTGTCGTGTGTCGGTCGATCGGGTCTAAAGCCCGCTGGTTCGAGGCCGGCGACCGCGGGGAGACCGGCGCTCGCGCGGTCGTCGGTGTCGGCGCCGGCGAGGCAGTCGAGGGTCCGGGCGCTGCGGGAAGGCGACGGGATTCGCCGCCGCGTCGCCGCCGGCCGGTAACGCGGTCGGCGCCGACGCGGCGGGTCCGCCCGCCGCTAGAAGGAGCGCATCCGCATCCCGAACCGTCGACGCCGTGTCACGCCTCACGCTTCGGGCGGTTCCGTCTAAAAAGCGTCGCCCGGGGTCGGCGGCGCCCTCGGCCGGGGTCTTCAGGGCTCCATCGCCTGCTCGGCGCGCCCCGTGAGCCGCTCCGGATCGAGCCGGTAGTACTCGAACGTCACCTCGCTCGTCGGCTCGCCGAAGGCGTCGACGATGGGGATCTCCGCCGTCCGCTCGAGGCCGGCGAGCGACTCGGTCGCGCTGGCGTCGTCGCTGGTCGACACCAGTCGGCCGCTCGCCACCACGCTCTTCCACCGCTCGTCGTCCCGCCCGTAGGCGACGAACGTGACGCCGCGGTCGGCGGCGTTCGCCTTTCCGCTGTCCGCCCCGACGGCGAGCCGGAAGTAGAACGTCCCCTCGACCGGATCGTACCCGTACGACACCGGGACCGAGTGCGGCGGCCCGTCGCCGTCCGTCGACAGCGAGAGGACGCCGGTCCCCGACCGCCCGAGGAACTCGTCGCGCTCGTCGTCCGTCATCCGAACCGCGTCCGCGTCTGTCATACGGGATCTACGCCCTGTATGTTAATGAATACCTCTCATGTATCGCGCGGCGTGCGGACCGTCGCGGGCCACGGCGACCGCCCCGCCTACAGGATGTCGCGGACGACCGCGGCCGCCTCGGACGCCGTCGGAGCGAGCACGTACGCGATCGGCTCGATGCCGACCGCGCCGGTCTGGTACAGGACGAGCGTTCCCCCGTCCCCGTCCGTCGGGGAGCCGGCGGCCGCGACCGCGTCCGCGACCGCCTCGCGCGTCGGGCGTTCGGCGTCGAACTCGACGGTCGGGTGCGACTCGGCGAGCGCCTCGACGGTGTCGGGGTCGTACCGGACGTTCACCGCGCCGCGGGCGGTCGCCCCGCCCTCGCGGGCGGCGAGCAACACCGTCGCGACGTGTTCGCTCACGCCGAACTCGGGCTCGCCGGGGACCATCGCCCGCCCCTTCACGTCGACGAGTCGGCCGGGGACCGCCGCCACGTCGTCGATCGCTCGGGCGTCGCCGAGACACTCCGCCACGTTCGCCCCGACGTTCGGGATGAGCCCGGCGAAGCCCGAGGCGTTCGTCAGGGTGCGGAGCCCGCGGCGGACCGAGGTGAGGACCCGCTCGCGCTCCCGGAGCCCGCTGTCGGGGTCGTGGACGGAGAACTCGACGTCGGCGTCGGCGAGCGCGGGCATCGCCGTCTCGTGGAGGTCGGCGAGCAGGTCCCCCTCCTCCAACTGCCGGATCAGCACCTCTATCTCCACGAGCGCGGCCACCGGCGTGAGGTCGCCGCTCGCGAGCCCCTCGCCGACCCGCTCGACGAGGTCGCGCACGCGCTCGTCGGCGACGATCCGCTCGTGTCTCGCCACGTCGCCGGCGGCGTACTTCGACACGGCCGACTGCGAGATGCCGAGCGCCGACGCGACCTCGGACTGCGTGAACCCGCGGTCGCGGAGGTCCTCCGCGAGCATCGATCGGACGGTCGGCAGGAACTCGTCGACGACGACCTCCTCGATGAACCTCATTCGCGATCACCGCCCGACGGCGTCGCCCCTCCGCTACCCTCGCGTCCGTCGCCCGCCTCGCCCGCGAACTCGGGATCGTCGCCGATCCGCGACGCCTGCGGCCCGTCCTGTCCCTGGTACTTCGAGCCCCGCTCGGCACCGTACGGTCGCTCCGCGGGCCGTTTCAGCTCCGTGAAGGTGAGCTGCGACACGCGCATGCCCGGCGAGAGCGCCACGGGCGCGGTGCCGAGGTTCGAGAGTTCGAGCGTGATCTGCCCCTCGTAGCCGGGGTCGCACAGCCCCGCGGTCGCGTGGACGACGATCGCGAGCCGGCCGAGCGACGAGCGGCCCTCGACGTGAGCGACGAGGTCGTCCGGGATCGCGACGCGCTCGGCTGTCGTCCCGAGGACGAAGTCACCGGGGTGGAGGATGAACTCGTCGCCCTCGTCGACGGTCGTCTCGGTGACGTACTCGCTCACCTCGCCCGCGTCGGTCGGGTGGATACAGGGGATGTTGGTGCGCTGGAACTCCAGGAACCGCTCGCCGAGCCGCAGGTCCACGCTCGCGGGCTGGACCTGCTGGTCGACGTCGTCGAGCGGCTCGATCGCGAGGTCGCCCTCGGCGAGCCGGTCGAGGATGTCGGCGTCGGACAGGATCATACCGGAAGGGGGAGCGCCGGCGGCTTAAAAACTCCCGAAACCGCGGTCGCGGGCGGTCCGACCGGCGTCCCCGACCGATCGATCCGGCGTGACTCAGACCGCTGCCAGCGCCAGCGCGCTCGCGGCGAAGAACGTCGCCACGCCCGCCGCGGCGCCGCGACCGAGGTCGTGCCGAGATTCCAGCCCGGCGACGACGATGACCCACTGGATAGCGATCGCGACCGCCGAGGCGACCAGCAGCGGGCCCGTCAGACCCGTGACCGCCGCGACGAGGTCCGTCGTGAGCGCCTCGAACGACGACCCTGCGGGGTCCGCGTTCGAGAGCGTGTACCAGATCCCGACGATCCCGGCCCCGAGCCGGAGCAGTTCCGCGCCGACCGCCCAGCCGGCGATCACGAACGAGTCGCCGGCGGAGCCGGAGCCACCCGCGACGAGCGCCCCGACGTGGAGCGCGAGCGCGAACACGACCCACCAGAGGGGGACGCCCAACAGGCCGTAGTGGATGAACCCGGTCGCGGCGTCGCGCAGTTCCTCCCCCGCGTCGACCTCGATCCGTTCCGGTTCGTCGCACTCCTCGGCGAACATCGACCCCGGCTCGTCGCCGAACGTCTCGCAGGTCGACTCCGACGGCCGGTCGGGGTTGTCGACGGTGATCCCCTGGTCGACCGTCGCGTCGAAGACGCCGCCGAGCGCGACGATTCCGAGGCTGGTACCGATCGTCGCCACGACCAGCATCGCGACCGCGACGGTCCCGGCGTGAGGGGAGTCGAACCCGTCGCGGACGCGGTCGAGCACGCTGCCGGGCAGGCTCGCGAGGGCGGCGAACGGGGAGGGCATCGTCGGGTGGTCCCCGCCGACGGACAAGTGCTTTTCCGCTCACAGCTCCGGGGCCGTGCCCGGCCGCCCGCGTCACTCCCGGTCGAGTTCGGTCTCCCGCTCGACCTCCTCTGTGTCGGCGTCGTCCGCCTCCGCCGCCTCGTTCGCGGCGGCCTTACGGGCGCGGTCGGCCGCCAGCTCGCGGTCGATGTCGTCCTCGACGTACCCCATCGACTCGACGGTGACGACGTTGCCGCCGCCCGGGTCGACCACCATCACCTCCTCGCCCTCGTCGATCGTTCCCTCCATCGACCGGGCGGAGTAGTGGGGGTTGAAGCCGCCGCCGGCGAGCTTCACCTCGCCGCCCGTGGGGGTCACTCGCTCCGTGACCGTCCCCGTCTTCCCCTTCAGCGAGTCGCTGTCGCTGGTCTGTTGCTGCCCTTTCCCGCCGTAGAGGTCGAACTCGTGGTAGCCGTAGAAGGCGGCGGCGCCGAACGCGAGCGTCAGCAGCGCCATGAGCAGCGTGAGGAGCGCGCCGGCGACGCCGAACGACGCCAGGAGCAGGCCGCCGAGCCCCGCGCCGATGAGCGCGATGCCGACGACGATGAAGTTCGCCCCCGGCGCGAGCGCCTCCGCCATCGAGAGCAGCAGCCCCGCGGTCAGGAGTAGGAGCGGGAGGGTGTCCGGGGAGAGGAGCCCGGACTGTACGAGCGCGTTCATAATCGGTCCTACGGCCGCGGCCTGATAAGTGGTGGTACGCGCGGCCGCGGCGCCGTCGGTCGGCGGCGTCCTCTGCGGTCCGGGTCGTCGACCGCGCGCGTTCAGAAGCCGACCAGCAGGGTCCCGACGGTGAGCGCGACGCCGAGGACGACGAAGGCCGCGTGTTCGAGGTCCACGTCGCCCGGCTCTATCGGCTCGTCCGCCGGGGTGGCGGTGTCCTCGGTGACGCCGTTCGGCCCCACGTCGTCGACCGAGAAGCGCCACTCGCCGCCGCCGTCCGGCTCCTCGTCGCCGGCGTCGTTGGCCCGGCTGCGGTCGCCGAACTCCGTCGACTCCGCGGCGTCGGACGCGCGCTCGTCGCGGGCGTCGTCGCCGGATTCGTCGCTCATGATCGGGCCTACGCGACTCCGTAATAAATGGCTGGCGGGCGCGAGCGGCGCGGGGCCGGGGCGGTCACGCGATGGCGGCGCGTCGGGTGACGCTGCGTCGGCGGGATCGGGCGCGGCCTACCGCTCGCGGGCCGCCCGGAGGACGTCGCCGTCGTAGACGACGCCGCGCTCGCCGTCGAGGGTCACGGTCGTTCCGTCCGCGACCGAGTCGGGGAGGCCGGCGCCGGAGACCATCGGGACGCCGAGTTCGCGGGCGACGACGGCGGGGTAGCCGGTCATCCCCTCGCGGGCGTCGATGATGCCGGCGATCCGGTCGAGGTCGCCGGAGAACTCCCCGTCGAAGCCGGCGTCGAGCGCGACGACGGAGCCCGCCGGCAGCGCGTCGAGGTCGCCGTCAGCGGTCCGGTGGACCGGGGCGGCGACGCGGCCGGCGACGACCGCCTTCCCCGTCACGAGCGTCTCGGCGGCGACGTGGACCTTCAGCGTGTTCGTCGTGTTCGTCCCCTCGAACTCGGTGAGCATGCCGGAGAGGACCACGAGGGTGTCGCCGGACGCGGCCCCCCCGCGGTCGAGCGCGGCGTCGACCGCGTTGTCGAGAATCGCCTCCATGTCCTTGGCGTACCCGGTCAGCACGGGGCGGACGCCCCACGAGAGCGCGAGCTGGCGGCGGACGCGGTCGTCCGGCGTCGTGGCGACGACCGGGACGCCCGGCCGGAACATGGCGGTCTTGCGCGCGGTGAAGCCGGACTCGGAGACGGCGACGACCGTCGACGCGCCGATGTCGCGCGCGAGGTAGCGCGCCGAGCGCGCCAGCGCCTCCGTGCGGGAGCCCTCCTCCGCGGTCGGGACGCGCTGCTCGCGCGTCTCCGCGTACTCGTCGCTGGCCTCGACCTCCCGGACGATCCGGTCCATCGTCTCGACGACGTTGACGGGGTCGTCGCCGACCGCGGTCTCGCCCGAGAGCATGACCGCGTCGGTGCCGTCGAGGACGGCGTTGGCCACGTCGGAGGCCTCGGCGCGGGTCGGGCGCCGCGAGGAGACCATCGAGTCGAGCATCTCCGTCGCCGTGATGACGGGGACGCCCTCGTTGACGCAGGTCCGGATGATCCGCTTTTGGATCACGGGCACGTCCTCCAGCGGGCACTCGACCCCGAGGTCGCCGCGGGCGACCATCACGCCGTCGGCGGCGTCGACGATCCCCTCCAAGTTCTCGACGGCGCCGGCGCGCTCGATCTTCGCGACGATCGGGATGTCGCCGCCGCCGCGGGCCTCAAGTTCGTCGGCGATCCGGTAGACGTCGTCGGCGTCGCGCACGAACGAGGCCGCGACGAAGTCGGCGTCGGTGCGCGCGGCGAGGTCGAGTTCGGCCTCGTCCTCCGGCGTGATCAGGTCCACGTCGATGGCGACGCCCGGAAGGTTCACGCCCTTCCGGGAGCCGAGCTTCCCGCCGGAGACGACCGTAGCGACCACGGACTCGCCGTCGACGCGCTCGACGCGGCACTCGATCCGGCCGTCGTCGAGGAGGATCGTGTCGCCCGGCCCGGCGGCCCCGATCGAGTGGGTGAGGCCGACGCGCTCGGGCGTCGCGTCGTCGGCTTCGAGGAAGGTGACCTCCGAGTCGGTCGCGAGTTCGATCGGCTCGTCGATCTCGGCCGTGCGGACCTCCGGGCCCTTCAGGTCGACCATCACCGCGAGCGGGTCGTCGATCTCGTCGTCGACGGCGCGGGCGCGCTCGATCACCGTCTCCCGGTGGTCGGTGGTCCCGTGGCTGGCGTTGAGTCGGACGACGGACATCCCCGCGTCGGCGAGGCCGCGGATCGTGTCCCGGTCGTCCGAGGCGGGACCGATCGTACAGACGATCTTGGCGTTTCGCATACCGCCGGGTTCGACGTAGCGCCGGAAAAAGGCACCCGGTTGAGTCGCTCCCGAGTGAACGTTCGTGACGGACGGGCGCGCCGCGGGTTCAGTCCGGTGCCCGGCGTGGATGAGTCGCAGTCCGAACTGCGGCGGCGCGTGCCTGCGAGGCAAGCACCGCAACGAGGGAGCGGAGCGACCGAGTGCGGAGCGCAGCGAGCGCACCGAGCCCTCTCGGCTGGGACTCTGGTGATGTTCGTGTCGGTGGTGCCGACAGCATTTATACGTACAACTCCGTGTCGACCGCAACGCATTTCACAACCAAGTAATACTACCAAGTTGTATGAACGGATTCGACGGCTTCAGCGACGTGAGCGAGACGGACGTGACGAAGGCCATCGGTACCGAGTGGACCGACGGGTTCCTCGATTTCACCGACTCAGAGGTGATCGTCCTCGGCGGCGGCCCGTCGGGGCTGATGGCCGCGAAGGAGCTGGCCGAGCGCGGCGTGAAGGTGATGATCGTCGAGAAGAACAACTACCTCGGCGGCGGCTTCTGGCTCGGCGGGTTCCTGATGAACACCGTCACGGTCCGGGACCCCGCCCAGGAGATCCTCGGCGACCTCGACGTGGACTACGAGCCGGTCGCGGACGTGGACGGGCTCTACACCGCCGCGGGCCCGGAGGCCTGCTCCGGGCTGATCAAGGCCGCCTGCGACGCCGGCGCGCGCGTCCAGAACATGACCGAGTTCACCGACCTCGTCGTCCGCGACGACCACCGGGTCGGCGGCATCGTGATGAACTGGACGCCGGTCCACGCGCTCCCCCGGGAGATCACCTGCGTCGACCCCATCGCGGTGGAGTCCGACCTCGTCATCGACGCGACCGGCCACGACGCCGTCGCGATCAGCAAGCTCGACGAGCGCGGCGTCCTCTCGGCGCCCGGCATCGAGCACGCGAAAGAGCACAACACCAGCATGGACCAGACGGACGACGACCAGTACGGCGCCCCTGGCCACGACTCGCCCGGCCACGACTCGATGTGGGTCGGCGAGAGCGAGGACGCCGTCGTCGAGCACACCGGCGTCGTCCACGACGGCCTGATCGCCTCCGGGATGGCGGTCGCCACCGCGCACGGCCTCCCGCGGATGGGCCCGACGTTCGGCGCGACGCTCGTCTCCGGGAAGCGCGCCGCGCAGGCCGCCCTCGACGAGCTGGAGGTCGACGCGCCCGAAGTCACGCTGTCGACCGGCGGCGCGCCCGCGCCCGCCGACGACTGATACATCGCCGCTGACGCTCCGGGAACGCACCCCTCCAAATCCTCAGGCGTCTACTCGTGAATCGCCCGTAGGGGATCCGTAGCGAACACCGCCAACGCCCCGGCCGGGAGGGCTCGGTGCGCTCGCTGCGCTCCGCACTCGGTCGCTCCGCTCCCTCGTTGCGGTGCTTGCGTCGCGCGCCGTCGCCCTCCCGGCTGCCCCTCTGAGTCCCGCCCCGCGCCACACGGCACAGCAGCCTCACACCTCCCCAGCCTCGCCGTTCGTTCCGGGCTCCCTGCGGTCGCCCGTCACTCACGGCGTCCCTCGCGCGTGCTGCCTCGCGGCCTCCGCTTCGCTCCGGCCGCTCGCAGGCACGCGCCGCCGCGCTCGCTCACCCGTCTTTCGTCGTCGCCGTCGGCGGTTCCGACCGCCGCAACTCGCAGCCTTTTTACCTGCGCTGGCGGTAGGAGTGGCTACTATGGCTGAGGACAAGGCTCGAAGCACCGGCAGCGCGGGCCGATTCGGCGCCCGTTACGGCCGGGTCTCCCGCAAGCGGGTCCAGGACATCGAAGAGGAAATGCGCAACGCGACCGTCGACGGCGACGACGTGAAGCGCGTGGGTACCGGCATCTGGGTCAACGAGGAGACCGGCGAGACGTTCACGGGCGGCGCGTACCGCCCCGAGACGCCCGGCGGTCGCACCGTCCGCCGCTCCATCCGCGCCGCGCTCGCCGACGAGGAGTAGGACGATGAGCTACAAGTGCTCCCGCTGTAAGCGCGACGTCACCCTCGACGAGTACGGCGGCGTGCGCTGCCCGTACTGCGGCCACCGCGTCCTCCTGAAGGAGCGCGGCGGCGGCATCAAGGAAGTCGACGTCGAGTAACGCCGTCTCTCCCTCCACGGACCGTGACGCGCACACACGAGACGGTCCTCTCGTTCACCTACCCCTCCGAGCGGCGCGCACGCGTCGTGGCCGACGCGCTCGGTCCCGAGGTCGGCGAGATCGACGACGCCCGCTCGGCCGCGACCGTCGACCGCGAGGGCGACGCGGTCCGCGTCCGCGTCCTCGCCGACGACCTCGTGGCGCTGCGCGCCGGCGTCAACAGCTGGTCCCGGCTCGTCGCGGTCGCCGAGCGCGTCGGCGGGCTCGACGCCTAAACCGACGCGAGCGTTTCCGAGACCCGTCGTATTGCCGACTTGTCGGGGCGAGAGAGATGTAGTGGGTTTTTCCGTCCGGGCCGCCTCGGTCCGCCCATGCAAGGGAACATGCCGCCCGAGGCACAGGAGAAGATCGAGGAGCTACAGGACCTTCAGGAGACCGCACAGCAGGTCGCCGAGCAGAAGGAGCAGGCCCAGTCCGCGCTCAACGAGTCCAAGACCGCCCTCGACGCCCTCGAAGACGTCGACGAGGACGCGGGGATGTACCGCGAGATCGGCGAGGTCCTCGTCGAGACGGACTACGAGTCCGCCTACGACGACCTCGAGGACAAGGTCGACTCGCTCGAAGTCCGCGTCGAGCAGCTCGAAAAGCAGGAGGAGCGCGTCGAGGAGCAGTTCGACGACCTCCAGAGCGAGCTCCAGCAGATGCTCCAGGGCGGCGCGGGCGGCGGCGGCCCGATGGGACCGGGCGGTCCGGGCGCCGGCGGCGCGTAAGGCCGTGCCCGACGACGCCGACGCCGCCGCGGAGCCGAGCGACGACGAGGTCGTTCGCACCGCTGCCGAGGCGGCCGAGGGGATCGTGTTCAAACACTACGACCAGTCGACGGTCACCGACCTCGACGTCACCGTCACGTTCGAGGCGGGCGTCCTCGACGTCGACGTCTACCTCAACGCCCCGGAGGACGCCGGGCCGGACCCGGACGCGGTCGCGCAGGAGGCGGTCGAGACCGCGGGCGAGGCCGTCGACGAGCTGTTCGAGGCGTAGGCGCCGGCCGTCTTTTCCGACCGATGTGCCCCCGAGACGACGAGCGGCGCGACCGCGTCCGGCGCCCGCGTATCGGATACTGTTAACGTCTCGCACGTCGTGGGTCGGGCCGATATGTACGACGCGATACTGTGTCCGACCGACGGGAGCGCCGGGAGCGCCGCCGCGACCGAGCAGGCCTGCGGCCTCGCCGCCCTGACGGGCGCTCGGGTCCACGCGCTGTTCGTCGTCGACGAGGGCATCGCCGGCGCCGACGAGTGGGACGTGGTCGTCGAGCGCGAGGAGGCGCGCGGCGAGCGCGTGCTCGACGCGGTCGCCGAGGCGGCCGCGACGCGCGACGTCGAGTGCGAACGCCGCCTCCGCCGCGGCCGCCCGCACGAGGAGATCCTCGACGCGGCGGCGGACTACGGCGTCGACCTGATCGTGATGGGCACGCACGGCCGCACCGGGATCGGGCGCTTCATCGCGGCGGGGTCGGTCGCCGAGCGGGTCGTGCGATACAGCGAACTCCCGGTGTTGACGGCGCGCGTCAGCGAATAGCCCGCGGCGCACGTCGACGAATCGCTCGCGGTCTACGCCGACTCGCAGATCGCGACGAAGTTCTCGAAGACCTCCTCGCCGCGCTCCGTGTGCGCGACCTCGGGGTGCCACTGGACGCCGTACAGGTTCGCGTCCGCGTCGGCCATCGCCTCGATGCCGCAGACGTCGGAGGTGGCGGTGCGGGAGAACCCGTCCGGCAGCTCGGTCACCTCGTCGGCGTGGGAGGCCCAGACGCGCGTCTCGGGGGCCAGCGAGCCGACGAGCGGGTCCTCGTCGTCGGTTATCTCGACGTCGACGTCGGCGTAGCCGCCGTAGTCGCCCTCGCCGACCGCGCCGTCGAGCTCCGCGGCGATCAGCTGCATCCCCAGGCAGATCCCGAGAACGGGGAGGTCGCGGTCGAGGTAGTCGGGCGCGTTGCCGACGCGGTCCATGTCCGGGCCGCCCGAGAGGACGACCCCGTCCGCCTCGACCTCGTCGGCCGGCGTCTCCGCCGAGATTATCTCGGTGTCGACGCCGAGGTCGCGGAGCGCCCGGCGTTCGAGGTGGGTGAACTGGCCGTGGAGGTCGATGACGACGATCCGAGTCATGGCGTCGATTGACGGCTGTCGCACAAAAACGGCTCGGAACGGAACACAGTCCCGTGGTGGTTTCGACCCCGCGAATCCCGAAGTGATCCAGAAATACGGATCGATCAGAGGTCGAGCGGGCCGCGCTTCGTGAACTCCCGCAGGAGCGCGGTCGCGTACGACCCGCTCGGGAGCGCGAAGGCGAACCGCGGGTCGCCGCCCTCGAACGTCACGTCGAGGTCCGTGCGCAGGAGGACCGCGCGCCGCGTCCCGTTCGAGTCGAACTCGCCGGGGAGCGCGAAGTCGCCCGGCTCGACGCCGGCGTCCGCGAGGACCTCGCGCTCTATCTCGCCCGGTTCGCCGTCGCCGAGCGCCGTCTCGGTGCCGACGAGCGGCGCGGTGACGAAGGCCCGCCCGCGCTCGCAGTGCCGCGAGACCACGTCGACCCGGTCGGCGTCGACGCGCTGGAGGCGGTCGGCGTCCGGCGCGTACAGCCCCTCGGGCGCGTCGCCGTCGGCGAAACAGACCACGTCGCCGGCGACGGGGCGGGCGAACGGGAGCCCGCGGCGCAGCCGCTCGCTCACGAGCCGGTTGAAGAGGAACGACTGCGCGGCGTTGACGAACAGCCGCTGGAGGTTCGAGGGCACCGCCTCCAGCGCGTGCCACCAGTCCTCGTCGTCCGGCGGCGCGTCGGGGCCGACGCCGCGGTCGGCGAGCCGGTGGACCATCGAGCGCTCGAACCGGAGCTTGCCGGGGATCGCGTCGAGGCAGGCGGCCCAGTCGCCGTCGCCCGTGCCGTCGGCGGCGGGCCCGCCGTCGGGTCCGGAGTCGCCGCTCACGCCGAACGCCGCGTCGACTCGGTCGCGCGCGGCCCGGGTGTCGTCGGGCTCCGCCGCGGCGGGGTTCCCGGCGTACAGCCGGACCGCCTCCCGGGGGTCGTTCCGCGCGATCGCCAGCCCGACGACGTGAGTGACGGGGCGCCGGCTGCCGAACCGCTGCTGGCCGAAGTAGTTCGGGACGCCGACGGTCGCCTCGATCGACTCGTCCCCGCCGGGGCCGCTGCTCCCGTCCGCGTCCGTCCCGTTCGCGTCTACTCCGTCGACGTCGCCCTCGCCTCCGTCGCCCGCGAACGCCCGGAGGTCCCGCACCGCCTCGGCGACGCGCTCGGGGGCGCCGTCGACCGCGTCCGCGACGCGGATCTCGAAGGCGTTGCCCGCGAGGTCGCCGAACGAGAGGCTCCGGCCCGCCCGGCCGAGCGGCTCTATCTCGGCGCCGCGGACCTCCGGGAGGTCGTCGGCGTCGGCGCCGCGGACGGTGAACAGCTGCGTCGTGACGGCGCGCTTGTCCTTCGTCCCCGCCCACGAGACGCGCTCGCGGCTGACGCCGAGCGCGTCCGAGAGCCGGCGCGCGAAGTCGTTGGTGTCCCAGTCGCGGAGCGTCGCCCGGACGACGAGGTCGGGGTAGCTGCCGGGGTCGGCGTCGAGCGGCTCCGCGTCGAACGCCTCCAGCTCCCGGACCCGGAAGTCCTCGGGCGACTCGCGCAGCCGCCCGCCGATCCCGTCGGCGCGGCTGGCGTAGTACTCGATACCGACCGCGCGCTCCGTCGGGTGCGCCTCGCGGAGGGAATCGCCGTCGGCCATTCAGAACAGCGAGAGGTCGCCGGTCACGCGGTCGACGCTGTCGTCGCGGGCGGGGCCGACCGCGAGCGCGGTGACGGTCCCCGGTTCGAGCTGGGTGTGGCCGGCGTCTCGGACGACGGCGTACGGAAGCCCCTCCTTGTCGGCCTTGTCGGCCAGCTCGAAGAGCTGGCTCTCGGAGCTCCCCTTCAGCACGACCTTCTTCTGCCCCTCGCCCTGCCACTTCTTCCGCGCCCGGTCGCTCGCGTCCTGGTACGCCGACAGCGACGCGTGCGCGACCTGCGCGGCGAGCTTCCCCTCGCCCATGCCGACGTCCGTCCGGGCGACGATGGCCTGTTTCATACCGTCACCACCGCCGCCGCGGGTTTAGCGCTTTTCTCTCCGACGCCGGGCCGCGGCGCTCGTCGACGGCGAAAATAGCGGGGGACCGACCGCGACCGATCAGTCGTCGGCGGGCGCCGCGCCGCCGCGGGAGGCCGCGCCGAGACCGGCGGCCATGTCGGCGACGGTCCGCTCGTTGTCGACGACCCAGCGCAGCAGGAGGAACGCGAAGAGGTACTTCGCGATGATGTCCATCCCGCTGTACGCCCACGAGGTGATCGCCACGTCGAGCACGGCGAACCCCTCGGCGCCGAGGGCCCAGAAGATGGGGTAGCCGAGCCAGAGGACGACGGTGAGCACCTTCAGCGTGTTGAAGATGTCGGCGGTGCCGGCGACCTCGGCGTCCTTCGCCCACTCCGCGAGCAGGATGTAGAGGACGACGACGAAGAACGCGCAGCTGATGCCGTACCAGACCCAGCGCAGCAGGAGCGAGGACGTGGTCAGCGCGGCGGCCAGCCCGGTGACGCACATCCCGACGTCGGCCACCACGGCGGTGAACAGCTTGCTCAGGTTCGAGCCGGCGAGCAGGCCGAGCGCGACGAGGATCATCGGCGTCGAGAACGCCCACGTGAGGTACCGACCCCACGGAGTGAACACCCCGCCCTCGGGGCCGGCGCCCGCGCCGGCCAGCGCGTGGCCGGCCGGCATCTCGAGGAAGCTGACGGTGAGTCCGGAGACGAGCCCCGTGTAGCTGGAGATGGACACCAGCGGTACCATCAGCGTGGCGACGAAGATCAGTTGGGCGCGCGGGTCCTCCACGTTCCGTCCCATGTAGACGAACAGGAGGATCGACAGCCCCGCGAGGGCGATGTTGATCCAGAGCGACGAGGCCAGGAGGGTGTTGCTCTGAATGAACTGGAATACCTCGGTCTGTGTCATTTCGAGCGGAACGGTACTCTGCGCCAGGAGGTCGGCCGCTGCTGTTTCTATCATGCGACGTTCTATTACACGTGGCGTGTTTATTAAATGTACTAACCTGACTGGTAAGGTTTTTCTGACAGTCCTCCGTCTCTCCCCGTATTTTTTAATATATTACCGTTCCAGAACGTGTATTTGGACGCGCGTTTCGACTCTATCCGGGCTCAACGCCCGACCAGCGGCAGCCGGTCGAGCGGGCCGCCGGCGACGTCCGCCTCGACCGCGGCCGCGCAGTGTTCCCCGCCGAGCAGGCACATCGGCACGCCGATCCCCGGATTGCTGCTCCCGCCGACGTAGTAGAGGCGGTCGGTCCCGCGGACGCGCGGTCCGGGGCGGAGCGGTCCGGTCTGTCGCATCGTGTGCGCGAGCCCGAGCGCGCTCCCGCCGGGCTGGTCGAACCGCGCCGCGAACTCCGAGACGCACGCCGACTCCTCGGCGACGATCCGGTCGCGGAGGTCGACGCCGGCCCGCGAGTCCACCGCGTCGAGGACGCGCTCCCTGAGCGCCGCCCGCCGGTCCGGCGTGTCGTCGAGCCCGGGCGCGAGCGGCACGAGCGTCACGACCGCCTCGTGGCCGTCGGGGGCGACCGACGGGTCCGTCCGCGACGGGACGTTCACGTACACGACCGGCTCCGTCTCGCCGGTCGGCCACGCGGGGTCGTCGAAGATGGCCGCGAAGTGCGGGTCCCAGTCCGTCGGGAGCGCGAGCGTGTGGTGCGCCAGCTCCGGTAGCTCGCCCTCGACGCCGAGGTACAGCAGGTGCGCCGAGGGGCCGTACGTCCGCCGCTCCCAGTAGTCGCCGAGCCGCGGGACGGTGCCCTCGGGGAGCAGCTCGCGCTCCACGTGGGCGGGCGGCGCGTTACAGACCACGCGGTCGTGGACGTAGCGGTCGCCGCCGAGCTCGACCTCGACGCCGCCGTCGACCGGTTCGAGGCCCGTCACCTCGACGCCGGTGTGAACGTCGGCGCCGGCGTCGCGGGCGACCGCCGCGACGGCCTCGACCACCTCGTACATCCCGCCCATCGGGTAGTAGACGCCGAGCCCGTAGTCGACGTGGCTCATCAGCTGGTACAGCGCCGGCGTGTTGTGGGGCGACCCCCCGAGGAAGACGAGCGTGTACTCCAGCAGCTGCCTGAGCTTCGGATGGTCGACGTACGACCGCACCCGTTCGTCGAGGCTGGAGAGCAGGTCGAGTTCGCGGCCGCCCGCGAGCACGTCGAGCGAGAGGTAGTCGCGGAACCGCGACCGCCCGGGGAGGACGAACCGCTCCATCCCGGCGTCGTACGCCCGCTCGGCGTCGTCGAGGTACCGCTCAAACGCCTCGCCGGCGCCCTGCTCGTAGGACTCAAAGAGGTCTGCGGCGGCGGCCGGGTCGGCGGGCACGTCGACGCGGTCGCCGTCGTCCCAGAACACCCGGTAGTGCGGGTCGAGCCGACGCAGGTCGTAGAACTCGTCGGGCGACCGGCCGAAGTCCTCGAAGAACCGCTCGAACAGGTCCGGGAGCAGGTACCACGAGGGGCCGGTGTCGAACCGGAACCCGTCCAGCTCCAACCGACCGGCGACTCCCCCGACGCGCTCTGCGCGCTCGTACAGCGTCACCTCCGCGCCTCCGGCCGCGAGGTAGGCGGCGGCGGAGAGCCCGCCGACGCCGCCGCCGACCACTCCCACCGAGGCTCCGCGCAGCGGCTCGTCGCTCATGGGGTCAGTAGGGGCTCGCGCCCTGAGTGTGATTGCCAACTTTCGACGGCTCTTTATTCGGCGCTCCGACGAGCCGCCGCGACGCGTACTCGTTCGGCTTCCTTTTTTTCCGGCTTCGGGCACAGGATCGATACATGGAACGGCGGTCGCGGTCGTCGGACGGCGGCTCCGCCGACAGCCCAGATACCGCCGACAGCCCCGGTACCGCCGGCCACCCCGGTTCCGACGGTCTCGCGCGCTCTGGGGCCGCGCGGAGCGGGTCCGATGCGTCCCGAGCCGTCGACCGGTCCGGGGCCGGCGGTCGCGGCGGCGCCGGCGTCCGCGTCGAGGTGGTCGTTCACGACCCGAGCCCCGCGCCGGTGGCGGCGGCGCTCCCGCCGGGCGCGGTCGCGGAGGACGTCGACCGCGTCCGGGTCGACGGGGCGGTCGTCTCGCAGTTCCGCGCCGACCGCGCGGTCGACGCGGAGCTCGTCTTCGACGGCGGCGACGAGTTCGTCTACCGCTGCCGCAGCCGCGCGGCGGGCCAGTTCCCGTCCGACGCCGTCGAGTCGCTCGGCTACCCCGTCTCGTCGGTCACGGTCCGCACGGCGCCGGACCGCGTCCGCCTCCGGCTGTCGCTGCCCGCGGCCGACCCGCTCGGCGACGTGATCGACGCGCTGGAGGCGACCGGCGGCTCGGTCCGGCTCGAACGGCTCACCAGCTCCGGCGGCGCCGACACCCGGTCCGACCCGGTCGTGGTCGACCTGGGGCGGCTCACGGAGCGCCAGCGCGAGGTGGTCCGGACCGCCCAGCGCCTCGGCTACTTCGAACACCCCCGCGAGGCGAGCGCGACGGAGGTGGCCGACGCCATCGGCATCGCTCGCGCGACGTTCTCGGAGCACCTCGCGGCGGCGCAGCGCCGCGTCTTCGACGACCTCGTCGGCGGGTGAGACCCGCCGCGAACGGCTCCGCGGGGACGGGTTCCCCGGGGACGGATCCGTTCCCACGCGGCGGGGTCGACCGCGGTATTGAAACCCCTCAGGCGCTCAGGTAAGGTATGTATCGCAGACGGTTCCTTCGACGGACCGGCGGCGTCGCGAGCGCCGCGGCCGCCGTGGGCCTCGCCGGGTGCGCCGGCGTCGGCGGCGAGCCGGACTACGACGTCGGAATGCTCGCCGCCGCGTACCAGCCGCGAGAGGTCACGGTCTCGGTCGGCGACACCGTCGTCTGGGAGAACACGAGCGCGCGGGCCCACACCGTCACCGCGACGGACGGCGGGATCCCGGACGACGCCGAGTTCTTCGCCTCGGGCGGCTTCGACGACTACGACGCCGCGCTGTCGGCGTGGCAGTCCGACTTCGGCGGGCGGCTGGAGAACGGCGACCGGTACGAGCACACGTTCACCGTCCCCGGGACCTACGAGTACGTCTGTATCCCCCACCGCGAGGGCGGCATGTTCGGCACCGTCGTCGTGGAGGAGTGATCGGCGTGATCAGCGTCGACGCCGCCCGCCGACCGTCGCTCCGTCCCGCCGCCGACCGCCGCACCGCGCCCCGCTCGGCCGACCCCCGGCAGCGAAACCCATTCACGCCCGCGCACCGAACGGGAGGTGACTGACTCGCATGGCCCTCTCGCCGCTCCTCGGGACCGACGTGCTGCTGTTCGCCGCCATCGGACTGCTCGGCGGAGCCCACTGTATCGGCATGTGCGGCCCGCTCGTCACCGTCTACGCGAGCCGGATGGACGCCGACGGCGGGCGGACGGACGGCGGCGAGCCGAGCGCGGCCGGCGTCGCCGGCGCGGAGACCGGCCGCGAGGGGCACCTGACAACCTACGAGGTGCGCCAGCACGCGCTGTTCAACCTCGGGCGGGCCGCGAGCTACGCGGCGATCGGAACCCTCCTCGGCGCGCTCGGCGGCGCGGTCCTCGTCACGACGGCGACGCTGACCGGCGCCGCGACGGCGGTCCGCGGCGGGGTCGGGCTCCTCGTCGGCGCGGCCGTGATCGCCGTCGGCGTCCGGTACCTCCTCGGCGGCGCGACCGGCGGCGTCCACCTCCCCGGGCTCGAACGCGTCACGGGCTGGCTCACGGGGCACGTCGACCGCCTCGCGAACGGGCCGGGGATCTTCGCGCTCGGCGCGGTCCACGGGCTGCTCCCCTGTCCGATCCTCTATCCCGCGTACCTGTACGCCCTCGCGAGCGGCTCCGCGGTCGCGGGCGGGGTCGCGCTCGGCGCCCTCGGGCTCGGGACGATCCCCGCCGTCTTCGCCTACGGGACGCTGATCGAGAGCGTCGACCCGGCCTACCGCCGCCGGATCCACCGGCTGTTGGGCCTCGCGTTCGTCGCGCTCGGCTACGTGCTGTTCGCGCACGGGCTGATGTCGGTCGGGATCCACGTGCCGCACCCGCGGCTCCCGTTCTGGAACCCGCTCGACGCCGGGATGATGGGAGGGATGTGAGATGAGCGCGACCGAGGGCGCCGCGGGCGCGCCCGACGACCCCGCCGCCTGTACCCTCTGCGAGCTCCCGACCGAGGGTGTCGACGTGACCGACGACGAGGAGAACCGCTTCTGCTGTACCGGCTGCCGGGACGTGTACGGCGCCCTCGGGGACGCCGACGTGAACGCCGATGCGGTCCGAGAGCGGCGACGGGAGCGGGACGGTGCCGCGGGCGACGGCGACGAGACGGACGGCGACGACGACCGCGACGTGCCCGACGGCCACGAGGCGGCGTTCCTCGAGGTGGACGGGATGCACTGCGCGACCTGCGAGGCGTTCATCGAGACGGTCGCGACCGACGCCGACGGCGTCAGCGGCGCGAGCGCGAGCTACGTCACCGACACGGTGCGGATCGACCACGACCCGGACGCCGTCACGATCGACGACCTCACCGAGACGGTGAGCGGGCTCGGGTACAGCGCGTACGCCCGCGACGACGCCTTCTCCAGGCGGCAGGCGAGCAACATGGCGACGGCGCGGCTCGCGGCGGGCGTCCTCGTCGGGATGGCGGTGATGCTGCAGTACATCGTCCTCATCTACCCGACGTACTTCGCGTTCCCGTTCTACGACGAGCGCACGCTGACGTACCTCGACGAGGCGATGGCCTCGACCTCGGGCACGTACTTCTTCATCGTCATCGGCGTCCTCACCACCATCGTCCTCTTCTTCACCGGGAAGCCGATCCTCCGCGGCGCGTACGTCAGCGCGAAGACGCGCTCGCCGAACATGGACCTCCTGGTCGCCATCGCCGCGGTGAGCGCGTACCTCTACAGCACGCTCGCGGTGATCTTCGTCGAGTCGCCCTCGATATACTACGACGTGACCGTCGCGATCGTCGTCATCGTCACGGTCGGGAACCACTACGAGGACTCGGTGAAGGACCGGGCGACGGCGCTCCTCTCCGAGGTCACCGCGGTCCAGGTCGACGACGCGCGGCGGCTGACCGGCGACGGCGAGACGGAGTCCGTCGCCGTCGACGCGCTCGAACCGGGCGACCGGCTCCTCGTGCGCGCCGGCGAGCGGATCCCCGTCGACGGCGAGGCGGTCGACGGCGACGCCGCGGTCGACGAGTCCGTCGTCACCGGCGAGTCGCTGGCGGTCCGGAAGGTCGCCGGCGACCCGGTCGTCGGCGGCTCCGTCGTCGCGGACGGCTCGCTCACGGTCGCGGTCGGGCCGGACGCGGCCTCCAGCCTCGACCGCGTCGCCGAGCTCGTCTACGACCTCCAGAGCGGGAACCACGGCGTCCAGAAGCTCGCGGACCGGCTCGCGACCGTGTTCGTCCCGGCGGTCCTCGTCATCGCCGCGGTCGCCGCCGGGGCGTCGCTCGCGCTCGGCGGCGCCCCCACCGACGCGATGCTCGTCGGACTGACGGTGCTGATCGTCTCGTGTCCCTGCGCGCTCGGGCTGGCGACCCCGCTCGCCGTCGCCGCCGGGATCCGCGACGCGCTCGAACGCAACGTCGTCGTCTTCGACGACACCGTCTTCGAGCGGATCCGCGACGCGGACACGGTCGTCTTCGACAAGACCGGCACGCTGACGACCGGCGAGATGCGGCCGATCGAGCGGCAGGTCGACGACGACCTGCTCCGGCTCGCGGCCGCCCTCGAATCGCGGTCCGCGCACCCGGTCGGGCAGGCCATCGCGGCGGCGCGGTCCGCGGCGGACGCGGCCGAGGCCGGTCCCGGCGAGGCGGGCGACGAGGGCGCGACGCCGGCGGTCGCCGACGGCGGGGCCGCGGCGGCGGTGGGCGAGTCCGGAGACGGGGGCGACGCTCCCGCGGTCGAGTCCTTCGAGAGCCACGCCCGCGGCGTCTCCGGCGTCGTCGACGGCGTCGAGGTCGTCGTCGGCCACCCGGCCCTGTTCGACGAGCGGGGCTGGACCGTCCCCGACGAGGTCCGCGAGGCGGTCGCGGCCGCGCGCGACGTGGGGCGCGTCCCCGTCGCCGTCGGCTGCGACGGCGCGGCCGAGGGGTTTGTCGTGGTCGGCGACGAGCTGCGCGACGGCTGGGAGGAGACGGTGACCGCGCTCGACGAGTCGGGCGTCGAGGTGATCGTCCTCACCGGCGACGACGAGCGCGCCGCGACCGTCTTCGCGGAGCACGACGCCGTCTCGTCGGTGTTCGCCGGCGTGCCGCCGGAGGGGAAGGCCGAGGCCGTCGGGCGGCTGAAGCGGCGCGGCGTCACCGTGATGGTCGGCGACGGCACGAACGACGCGCCGGCGCTCGCGGCGGCCGACCTCGGGATCGCGCTCGGCGGCGGCACCGCGATGGCGGCCGACGCCGCCGACGTGGCGATCGTCGACGACGAACTCGGCTCCGTGGCGACCGTCTTCGAGCTCGCGCGGGCGGCGGGCCGGCGCGTGAAGGGGAACATCGGCTGGGCGTTCTGCTACAACGCGGTCGCCATCCCGCTGGCGGCGACCGGGCTCCTGAACCCCCTCTTCGCCGCCGTCGCGATGGGCGCGTCGAGCCTGCTCGTGGTGACGAACTCCTCGCGGGCGCTGCTCGACGACTGACCCGCCGACACGACTCGCGGCGGCGCCTCGCGCCGCGACCCGGCCGCGCCCGCCCCTACCGCAAGCGACTTTCGGCTCACGCGAGTAGAGGCGGGCGATGACAGACCAACAGCAGCAGCCCGCGGTCCCGACCCGGAACGGCATGCCCGTCCTCGGGCTCGGCACGTGGGAGAACGACGAGCCAGCCCAGTGCACCGAGTCGGTCGCGAACGCGCTCGACGCCGGCTACCGCCACGTCGACACCGCCCAGATCTACGGCAACGAGGCGGCCGTCGGCGAGGGGATCGCGGAGAGCGACGTCGACCGCGAGGACGTCTTCCTCGCGTCGAAGGTGTGGATCGACAACCTCGCGCCCGCCGACGTGGCCGCGTCGACCCGCGAGAGCCTCGACAAGCTCGGGGTCGACTCGGTCGACCTCATGTACGTCCACTGGCCGGCCGGGGAGTACGAGCCCGAAGAGACGCTGCCGGCGTTCGCCGAGCTGCGCGACGACGGCCTGATCGACCGGATCGGCGTCTCTAACTTCGAGCCGGAACACCTTGACGCCGCGGCGGACGCGCTGGGCGAGGCGCCGTTCGCGAACCAGGTCGAGGTGCACCCGCTGCTCCGCCAGGAGGAGCTGCGCGAGTACGCCGACGCCAACGGCGTCGAGCTGGTCGCCTACTCGCCGCTCGCCCGCGGGGAGGTCCTCGACGACCCGGCGATCGTCGACATCGCGGAGAAGCACGGCGTCAGCGCCGCGCAGGTGAGCCTCGCGTGGCTCCGCGAGTCCGGCGTCACGGCCATCCCGAAGGCGACCGGGATCGACCACATCCGCGACAACCTCGCCAGCGTCGACCTCGACCTCGACGACGAGGACGTCGCGGCGATCGACGACCTCGGCCGCACCGACCGCCAGCTCAACCCCGACTTCGGGCCGGACTGGTAACCGCCGGGCCGCGGCCGCGCGGACCGCCTCACTCCGCCGCGCGCGGCAGCGACACCGTGATCCGGTTGCCCCGCTCGTCGCCCCCCGTGCCGACCTCGACCGACACGCTCCCGTTCGACAGCTCCACGCTCCAGTAGACGAGCCAGAACCCGAGCCCGCTGCTGTGGTACACGTGGCTCATGTCGTGGTCGCCGGTGAGCACGTCGGCCTCGACCGCCGGGATGGGCGGCAGGTCGTCCTCGACGACGAGCTCGGCTCCCTCCTCGGTACTGCGGAGGCGCACCGTCACCGCCGGACTCCCGTCGTCGCTGTGCTGGAACGGGTTCTCCAGGAGCTCGATCACCGCCGAGCGGAGCTCGCAGCCCCCGTCGACGACGACCGCGTCGAGCTCCCCGACCGCGATCGACCCCTCCGGATACCGCTCGCGGACGGTCTCGACGGCCTCCTCGACCACGCTCCGGAGGTCGACCGCGTCGGTCTCCCGCTGGTCGGTGATGAGCTCGATCACCTCCCGCTCCTTCCGTGCGGTGTCGAGGAGGCTCTCGCCGACCCGCCGGATCACCGCCGTGTGCGCCGCCGACTCGGGGACCTCGTCTTCGAGATCTTCGACCGTCCCGAGGACGATGTTGAGGTCGTTCCGGAGGTTGTGGCGCAGGAGGTTGTCCATCACGACGAGCTGGCGCTCGCGCCGCCGCCGGTCCGTGACGTCCTTCGCGAACCCCGTGATCCGGACGACCTCGCCGTCCTCGACGATCGGCTCGCCCTGGACCCAGACCCACCGCTTGTAGTTCTCCGCGGCGTTTACTCGGTACTCCATGTCGACCGATTCGCCCGCGGAGAGCCGTTCCATCGACTCCCTCACGGCGGGGCGGTCCTCGGGGTGGACCGCGTCGAGGAACGTCGCGGGGTCGCCGCGGAGCTCGTCGAGCGAGGCCCCGTACATCTCCTCGTACGCCGGGTTCGCGAAGAGCAGCTCCGACCACTCGGCGTCGAACATCCAGAGCACGTCGCTTGAGACCGCGGCGATCTCCCGGAGGTGCGCGGTCGCCTCCTCGCGCTCGCGCTCGGCCGCCACGCGGTCGGTGATGTCCCGCGAGCTGACGACGAACCCGTCGAGCTCCTCGTCTGTGAGGTTCGACATGCGGCTCTCCAGCCACACCCACGAGCCGTCCTCGGCCCGGTGGCGGTACTCCGCCGTGACTTCCGTGAACTCGTCGGTCCGGATCGCCCCCTCGAAGGTGCGCCGAACGGCTTCTCGCTCCTCGGGGTGGATGTACCCGAAGGCGTTCGTCCCGACGAGCTCGTCCGGCTCGAACCCGAGGATCTCCTCCGCGGCCGCGTTGACGTACGTGTACTCGCCGTCGACGCTCAACAGGGCGACCTTGTCCTGCGCCTGGTCGAGCAGTAGCTCGTACGGCTCGGAGGCACTCATTCTCCCCATGTTCGTCGGCGAGCCCGTATAACCGTCACGGCCGTTCGACGACCGTGAAGACGCGGGGAGAGCGACCGCGCGGTCCGGTCAGACGTGTTCGGCGAGGAAGTCGACGATCTCGCGGTACGCCTCGATCCGGTTGTCGAGCTTCGCGAACCCGTGCCCCTCGTCCTCGAAGATCAGCTTCCGGACCGGCACGCCCTGCTCGCGGGCCTCCTCGACGATCTGTTCGGCCTCGCCGACGGGCACCCGCGGGTCGTTCTCGCCGTGGAGGACGAAGAGGGGGGCCTCGATCCGCTCGATGTTGTTGATCGGCGAGACGGACTCGAGGAACTCGCGGTCCCCGTCGAGCGAGCCGTACTCGGCCTCGCGCAGCGAGCGGCGCCAGTCGCCGGTGTTCTCGAGGAACGTGACGAAGTTCGCGATGCCGACGATGTCGACGCCGGCGGCCCACAGCTCCGGGTACTCCGTCAGCGACGCGAGCACCATGAAGCCGCCGTAGGAGCCGCCCATCGCGACGACGCAGTCTGGGTCGACCTCGGGGTGGTCGTGGAGCCACCCGACGCCCTCGCGGACGTCCTTCACCGAGTCCATCCGGTTCTCCACGTCGTCGAGCCCGGAGTACGCCTTCCCGTACCCCGAGGAGCCGCGGACGTTCGGCTCGAAGACCGCGTACCCGTTGTTCAGCAGGTACTGGGTGACCGAGGCGAAGGAGGGCCGCCGCTGCGACTCCGGCCCGCCGTGGATGTCGACGACGACCGGGTAGCCCGACTCCGGCGGCTCCGTCTCGGGCACGGAGAAGAACGCGGGGATCTCCCGCCCGTCGAAGGTGGGGTAGTGGACCAGCTCGCGCTCGACGAACGTGTCCGCGGGGATGCCGGCGGTCGAGGCGCGCGTCCACCGCTCCGCCTCGCCGGTGGTCGCCTCGACGACGAAGACGTTCGCGTTGTGCGTGCTGCCCGTCGACGTGACGGCGAACCGATCGCCGTCGGGCCCGAAGCTCACGCCGCCCGCGACGCCCCTCGGGAGCTCCGGCGTCGGGAACTCGTCGATCCGGTCGGGCGCGACGAGCTCGCCGGCGGTGAGCTCGGTGTAGCCGTCGACGTTCCGGGAGTAGACGAGCCGGCGGGTGTCCTCGTCTATCGCGACGCCGTCGACGTTCCACTCGCCGCTGTCCGCGACGACGGCGAACTCGTCGGTCTCCAAGTCGAGCCGCTCCAAGCGGAGCGTGTCGGTCTCGCGGTCGGTGACGAGGTACACGCCCTCGCCGCCGGGCCCCCACTCCGGGCTGCTGTACCGCACGTCGCCCTCGTGGGGCGTGTGGTGGGTCAGGTCGCCGGTCGACAGGTCGAGGGTGTACACGTCGTGGTCGAACGACGAGTGCGCCTCGTGGACGATCAGCCGGTCGTCGCTCGGCGACCACCCGGCGACGGAGAGCCAGCCGTCGCCCTCGTACACCAGCTCGGCGTCGTCGCCCGTCTCGTCGCGCCCCTGGACGTACACGTCGAAGACGGCCTCGTCGCGGCGGTTCGAAGCGAACGCGAACCGGTCGCCGGCCGAGTCCCAGCCGCCCCACCGGTGCTTCGCCTCCGGCATGTCGGTGAGGTTCTCGATCGCGCCGGACTCGTAGTCGAGCCGGTACAGCTGCGCGCGCTCGTTGCCGCCCTCGTCCATGCCGAAGACGGCCTCGGAGCGCTCCGGGGAGGAGTCGACGAAGGAGACGGACTCCTCGAAGAAGGTGTGCTGTTCGGGCCACGACTCCGGCTCGCGGAGCGACCACACCTGCCCCGTGCCGGTCGTGTTGAGGAGGAAGGACAGCCGTCCGTCGGGGCCGAGGTCCGCGCCGCCCGCGTTCCGCACGTTGAGGTAGCGCTCGATGTCGTACTGTCGCATGCGGACCCGTACCGCGCGCGGCGTGAAACCGCTTCGGGTGACGGAACCCCGGGCGAGGGGAGGCCGGTCCGGTCGCCGTCAGCGCGTCGTCTCCCGACCGGATGCCGTGTCTTTTTACCGGCGCCCCCCGTGCGGTCGGCGTATGCGCGTCGCGTTCGCCTCGCTCTTCGCTCCCGGACACGGGGAGACTCCGGCGCGAACGCGGACCCTGCGGACCGCCCGCGGCCTCGCCGCCCGCGGCCACGAGGTCGTCTGGCTCTGCGCCCGGTGGTGGGGCGGCGACGTCGACGCCTTCGACGAGGACGGGATCGAGTACCGGTCGGTCACCGCGGAGCCCGCACCCGGGGCCTTCGCCGCGCGGCTGCCGGGCGCGGTCCGCCGCGTCGACCCCGACGTGGTCCACGCGGTCAACAGCCCGCCGACGCCGGCGCTCGCCGCCACGGTGGCCGGGTCGCTCTCGCGGGTCCCGGTCGTCGTCGACTGGTGGCGCGACCACCCCGCCGACGCCCGCCGCTGGTACCGGCCGCTCGCCCGGCGCGCCGACGCGGTGACGACGCCCTCGCGGACGACCAAGACGCGCGTCCGCGAACACGGCGCCGACGGCGACGACGTGCGAGTGCTCCCGGAGAGCATCGACTTCGACGCCGTCGAGTCCGCGGGCGTCGACGACCGGTTCGACGCGGTGTACTCGCGGCGGCTCGACCGCCACGCCAACGTCGAGACGTTCCTCCTCGGGCTCGCCGAGCTGCGCGGCCGCGACTGGACGGCGGCGGTGATCGGCGACGGGCCCGAGCGCGGCCGGATCGAGGCGACCGCGAGCGACCTCCGGATCGACGACCGGGTCGAGTTCCTCGGCGACCTCCCGACCGAGGAGCGGGTCCCGATATTCAAGGGGACGCACGTCGCCGTCGCGACCGCGACGTGGGAGACGTTCGCGACCGACCTGCTGTGGGCGGTCGCCTGCGGCTGCGTCGCCCTCGTCGAGTACCAGGCCGACTCCAGCGCCCACGAGCTCGTCGAGGGGCGCGAGCGCGGGCGGCTCGTGACGAGCCCGGCCGAGCTGGCCGACGAGTTCGTCGCGGTCGGGGACCTCGACCGCCGCGCCGTCGACCGCGAGTTCGCCTCGTTCGACCACGACGCCGTGGTCGACCGCTACGTGGCGCTGTACGAGGACGTCGTCGACGGGGAGTGAGTCGCCGCGAGGGCGGCGCAAAGGGTCTGTCGCCGGCCGCTACGCCTGCTCGCGGCCGGTGATCGTGCCGCCGTACTTCATGAAGACGAACGCCAGGCCAAGCGTGCTCACCATCGCGATGAACGTCGCGATGCCGAGCGCGCGCGCGGCGTCCGGGACGAACACCGCGTTCGAGCCGCTGTCACCGCCCACCTCGACGGTGGCGACGTCCTCGCCGACGGCGAGGCCGGCGTGCATGCCGACCGCGGTGTGGGGGACGCAGTGGTAGTGGGTGATGCCGGCGTCCTCGCTCGACGTCTCGTACTCGTAGGTGGCACCTTCCTCGCCGACGGGGTCGCCGCTGTCGAGGCTGGCCGGGCCGCCGCCGTCGACCGTCTTGACGTTGTGCGAGCCCCCGGCGCCCGTCCACTCCCAGGTGATCGTCGTCCCCTCGTCGACCCACACGAGGGTCGGGTCGAACGCGAGGCCCTGGTCGCCGGCGCCGACCGAGATGGTCACCGAGTCCTGGCCGCGGGCGTCGGTGTACGAGCCCACGTTCCCGACGGCGGCGCTCGGCCAGTCGGGTTCCACTTCCTGTGCCGCCGCCGTCCCCGCCGTCGCCGTCGCCGCGCCGGCGGCGGCCGTCGCACCGGCGGCCGTCCGCATGAACGCGCGCCGAGAGACGTCGTCCGAACTCATACGAGGCGGTTCGTGGTGGCCCGTAGTGAATATGTTGATCCGAACGCGGCGCGAGCGATCGCCCCGGACCGGTCGCTCGGCCGGTCGCTCGGCCGGTTACCGGCGAATCCGGTCGAGGTCGTCGAGGAACGCCCGCAGCGTCGACCGCGTCACGTGCGGCATACACACCACGCGGAGCTCGCCCGCCCCGGTCCGCGACACCTTCCAGCCGGCGTCGCGGAGCGCGGCGAACGTCGGTTCGGGCACGTCGGCCGCGACGAGCGGGAGCTCGGGCTCGACCACGTCGTACCCGCGGTCGGCGAGCCCCTCCGCGAGCCAGTCGGCGTTGTCGGCCGCGCGCTCGGCCGCCTCGCGGTAGCCGTCGGGCCACAGCGCGTCCATCGCGGCGACGGCGCCGGCGACGCCCGCGCCGCTCCGCGTCCCGGTCAGCGTCGCCTGCGACCGCGTCTCTAAGTAGGGCGTGTCGACCGCGAGCGCGTCGAGCGCGGCGTCCTCGCGGGCCAGCAACCCCCCCGACGGGACCGGCGCCTGCCCGAACTTGTGGGGGTCGATCGTCAGCGTGTCGACCGGCGCGTCGGCGAACGACCAGTCGCGGTCGGTGAACGGGAGGACGAACCCACCCCACGCCGCGTCGACGTGAAGCCGCGCCCCCGCCTCGTCAGCGATCGCTGCCAGCTCCGGGATCGGATCGACGCGGCCGTACTCCGTGCTGCCGGCGACGCCGACGACGAGCGCGGTGGCGTCGTCGACCGCGGCCGCGACGGCGTCGGTGTCCGCGCGGTAGCCGTCGTCGAGGGGGACCGTCCGCAGCTCCACGTCGAGCAGCGCCGCCGCCTTCGTGAACGAGAAGTGCGCGCTCTCGGGGGCGACGACGTTGACCTCGCCCGCCCCGCCGCCCGTCGCCTCGCGGTGCCTGTTCCGCGCGGACCGCACCGCCTGGATGTTCGCCTCGGTGCCGCCCGAGGTGACGTATCCCGCGGCGTCGGCCGGCGTCGGGTGGCCCGCGAGCCTCGCGAGCCCCGCGACCGCCCGCGCCTCCAGTTCCGCGACCGACTCGTAGGTGGCGGGGTCGCCGGGGTTCGTCGCGAGGAACCGCTCGGCGGCCGCGCTGGCGTCCGGGTGCGGCTCGGTACACATCGAGGAGAGCACCCGGTCGAACGACTGCGGCTCCGGTTCCGGCTGTCGCATCTGCCTTCCCGTTGCCGGGGGCGGCTCTTACCCGTTCCGCTCTCGGATGCGTCCGAGGGAATCCCCGCTGGCGGCCTCAGCGGACCGAATCCAGCAGGAGCCGCTGTTCGGTCCGCTTCACCTCGTGTTGGACGTCCCGGACCGCGTCGATGTTCGCGGAGATGGAGGAGACCCCCTTCTCGACGAGGAACTCGACCATCTCGGGCTTCGAGCCGGCCTGCCCGCAGATGCTGGTGTCGACGCCGAGCTCCCGGCACGCCTCGACGGTGTCGCCGATGAGCCGCAGCACGGCCGGGTGGAGCTCGTCGAACCGGTCGGCGACGTGCTCGTTGTTGCGGTCGACCGCGAGCGTGTACTGCGTGAGGTCGTTGGTGCCGAAGGAGGCGAAGTCGATGCCGGCGTTCGCCAGATCCTCGATCTGGAGCGCGCTGGCGGGCGTCTCGACCATCACGCCCCAGCGGTGCGTCTCGGGGTCGATCCCGGCCTCGCGCATGTGTGCCGTGATCCCCTCCACGTCGGCCGCGTCGTTGACGAGGGGGAACATCACCTCCAGGTTGTCGTACCCCATGTCGTAGAGGCGCGCGAACGCGGCCAGCTCCTGGCGGAACGGCTCCGACTTGTCGAGGCTCCGCCGGATCCCCCGCCAGCCGAGCATCGGGTTGTGTTCGGCCGGCTCGCCCTCGCCGCCCTCCAGTTCGCGGAACTCGTCGGTCGGCGCGTCGATGGTGCGCACGCGGACCGGGCGGGGGTAGAACTCGTCGGCGACGCGCCGGACGCCCTCGATGATCTCGTCTTGGTACGCGCGGGCGCCGCGGTCGGCGATGTACCGCTCGGGCGTCTTCCCGAGCGAGAGCACCATGTGCTCGATCCGGAGCAGGCCGACGCCGTCGGCGCCCGTCGCCGCGGCGCGCTCGGCCGCCTCCGGGATCGAGACGTTCACCTTCACCTCCGTCGCCGTCATCGGCTTGACGGGCGTCTCGGGACGCGCGGCCTCCACCGGCTCGAACTCCTCGCCGGGCTCGGCCGACTCGGACTCGCCGGCCCGGATCGTCCCCTTGTCGCCGTCGAGGGTGACCTGCCGGCCGTCCTCGAGGACCCGCGTCCCGTTGCCGGTACCGACGACCGCGGGGACGCCGAGCTCGCGGGAGATGATCGCCGCGTGGCTCGTCATCCCGCCCTCGTCGGTGACGATGCCGGCGGCGCGTTTCATCGCGGGCACCATGTCCGGCATCGTCATCTCCGTCACCATCACGTCGCCCTCCTGGACCTGGTCGAGGTGGTCGAGCTTGTGGACGATCCGGACGGCGCCGGAGACGACCCCCGGGCTCGCGCCGAGCCCGTCGACGAGCACGTCCGCGTCGTCGTCGCCGTTCGAGGCGGTCCCGCGGTCGGGGCCGTCGTCCGTCACCCTCCCGTCGCCGTCCGCGGTTGCCGCGCCGGCCTCGTCCGCGCCCGCTTCGCCGCCGGCGTCCTCGCGGATCGTCGTGATCGGGCGCGACTGGAGCATGTATATCTCGCCGTCGTAGATCGCCCACTCGACGTCCTGGGGAGCGCCGTAGTGGGACTCGACGCGCTCGCCGAGCTCGACGAGGTCACCGATCTCCGCGTCGGAGAGGACCCGCTCGTGTCGGCGCTCCTCCTCGACGTCGAGCTGGACCGTCTCGCCGGTCTCCGCGTCCTTCACCATCTCGACCTTCTTGTCCGCGACGGTTACCTTGTCGACCGCGCCGCGCTCGCGGTCGTACACGTAGTTGTCGGGCGAGACGGTGCCGGAGACGACCGCCTCGCCGAGCCCCCACGCCGCCTCGATGGTGACCTGCGGCTCGCCCGTCGAGGGGTGGCTGGTGAACATCACGCCGGACTTCTCGGCGTCGACCATCCGCTGGACGACGACCGCGATGTCGACCTCCGAGTGCGGGAACCCGCGCTGCTGTCGGTAGTAGATAGCGCGCTGCGTGAAAAGCGAGGCCCAACACTCTTTCACGCGCCGCAGGAGGTCCTCCTCGCGGACGTTGAGGAACGTCTCCTGCTGTCCGGCGAACGAGGAGTCGGGCAGGTCCTCGGCGGTGGCCGAGGAGCGCACGGCGACGAACGCCTCCTCGCCGTCCTCGCCCATCGCCCGGTACCGGTCGAGGATCTCCTC
This sequence comes from Halorubrum sp. Atlit-28R, assembly GCF_003665955.1. NCBI lineage: Archaea > Methanobacteriati > Methanobacteriota > Halobacteria > Halobacteriales > Haloferacaceae > Halorubrum > Halorubrum sp. Atlit-28R. The sequence continues at coordinate 561,661 of NZ_QPLS01000001.1, read as the reverse complement.
GCGCACCGGCTCGGGGAACGGCGTGCCGAGGATCAGCTCCTCCGCGCGCTCCTCCGCCTCGCGGAGCGCCGCGGAGTCCTCGGGGTCGACGTCGACCGCCTCGAACAGCTCGTCGTCGATCCCGGCCTCCTCGATGAACGTGCGGTACGTCCCCGCGGTGACGGCGAACCCCGGCGGAACCGGGAGCCCCGCACCGATGAGTTCCCCGAGCGACGCGGCCTTCCCGCCGACGGTCCCGACGTCGTCGGCATCGACGTCCTCCAGCAAGCGTACTGCCATTCGTGTGTCCGGAGGATCCGCGAGCCGACGTATGAAGCTTCCGGCAGCCGCACCGGTGAATAAAAGATTACTCGCCGCCGAGTTATCACCGCGAGTCGGAGTGGACACCCCGAATCGCTGAACAGCGGCTTCAGTTCGGAACTCCTTCGGCGGTGACTGCGGCAATCCCGGTCACAGCCTCTCAGATCCGGACATGGATACTTCGCTGCTCACACGTTACCTCCGGTCCTTCTATCCCCCTGCCCGCACTCGTTGAGCGACCACGTGAACGGACGAGCGCTACACGGGAGTCCGACGGGACGACAATGTCTGTCGGGGTCCAGAGCAGGACCGCGACGAGACCGCCGCGGCCGCGAGCGAAAACGAGGGCCGAAGGTCGGGGACAGCGAACCGACACGCGGTTCGTACCACTCGGTAACGGTCGGACTTGTCTATACTTACCTTCGGTTTTGCGATCGGATCCTGTAACTTGTTACAGGGTATGTAACATATTTTCCCGCAAGCGTCCGGCGTGACTCGGTCGATCGGTCGCCGCTCGCTCCGATCAGTCGCCGCCGAGCCGCCGACGCTCGTCGCGGAGGAGCCGCTCCCAGAGCCCGAACAGCGCGCTGTCGAGGCCGTACGCCTCGTCGACCCGGCGGACCCAGCGGTCGTCGCCGAACAGGTGTCGCTGGAACCGCCGGACCTCCGGGGAGAGCCGGTCGCGCTCGCCGCCGTAGTAGGACAGCGACTCCTCGCGGGTCCGCGCGACGAGGCCGTCCGGCACCTCGACCCCGTCGGCGGCGGCGACGTGGTCGAACCACTCGAGGTGGAGCAGCGAGTCGGCGAGGAGGAACCGCTCGCGGAAGCCGTCGACCCGCGACAGCGCGGGCGCGCCGTCGATCCGCACGTCGGTCGGCCGCGAGAACCGCGGCGCGGTCGCGGTCACGGACGCGCGCTCGGCGACCGCCCCGGCGACCCGCCGCAACCGCCAGTCGGCGTACCGGACCGGCGCGATCAGGGCGAGCTCGTACCACGTCGGCAGCCACTCGCAGTACGGCTCCGAGAACGCGCCGTCCGCGAGCAGCGTCGTCGCGACAGAGCGCGCCTCGGCCGGGGTCAGCTCGTCCGGGGCCGCCCGGAGGCGACGGACGGTCCGGTCGCCGTCGAGCGCGTCGACGCCGGGGAAGCCCATTCCCTCGGCGACGGCGGTCGTGTACGCGCGGCCGGCCGCGTACCAGGCGGCGAAGTCGGTGGGCGCTGTCAGCCGCAGGAGTCGAAGGACGGTGATACTGATCGGAGGGGCCCCGCCGAAATAACTCGGTCGGTCAGCCGTCGACGCGGGCCAGCGCGTCGCCGAGCGAGACGCCGTGGTCGGAGCGAACGGCCACGGCGTACACCACGCCCGCGGCGACGGCGGCGAAGGCGACGGCGAACGCGACCCCGGCGAACGAGAGCGGACCGAACACCGGGAGCCCGGCGGCCCACGCGCCGAGGACGACGCCGGTCGCGAGCGCGAGCGCGCCGAGGGCGGTCCGCCTGACGTTCGCCGTGTCCGGTTCGATCTCGATCACGAGCTCGTCCGGCAGGTCCGAGGTCAGCCGCACGGTCCCGTCGCGGTCGTCGAACTCGACGAGCCCGGCGTCGGCCATCTTCGGGCAGTGGAACTGCCGGAGCGACGTGTACACGCTCTTCCGCTGGTCGTAGTCGACGTCCGCGGGGTCGACGCCGTTCTCCCACGCCGCGATCCGTCGGGAGGCGTCCGACAGCGCCGCCGCCTCCTCCGCGCGGAGGTGTCGCCACAGGAGGCGTCGCCGGCGGTTCCCGAGCAGTTCCAGGAGCTCGTTCGCGCAGACGCGATCGCCGTCGGCCGGCGCGTCGGGATCGCGGTCGGGCTCGCCGCCGCCGTCCACGGCGCCGTCGTCCGCGCCGCCCGTTCGCCGCGCCGTCCGCCCTTCGGCGTCGGCCGCGCTCCCGCTCCCGGCGTCCGTCACGCCGGCCGACCCGGCGCGGTCCGTCGGGTCCCGCGCCTCGGGCGACCCCTCGACCCCTCCGGCCGGTCGTGCTCCCGCGTCCACTCGTCCACCGAATGACATGTTATATCTTCACACGACCTGCGTTCAAAAAATCACCGGCGAGACGGTCGTTTTGAACGCGCGTCTGATCTCCGTGTCACGCGCCTCGGCCGTCTGAACTCGGGTCGGGCGGCGGGGCGCGGTCCGCCGGATCGCCGGACTCGTCGGTCCGGCGCGTCTCCCGCTCGGCGCCGGCGGCGGTCCCCCTCTCGTCGCCGGTTTCCGCCGGGTCGTCCGACCCGTCGAGCGCGTCGTCGAGCCCCCACTCGGCGGCGCGGTCGCGGGCCTCGGCCCGCGCCTGCTCGCGGATGGCGTCGATCCGCTCGTCGTCGGCGAGGAAGGCGGCGACGGCGTCGTCCTCGTCGGCGCCGTCGCGCAGGCGCTCATCGGGTGCCGCCTCGCGGGTCCGCTCGGCGAGGGCGGCGTCGTCGGCCAGCTCGGTCGCGGCCGCGTCGGGCGCGACGCGCAGCGCGTCCTCCTCGTGGGCCGCCGCCAGCCCGCTCGCGTCGACGGCGTACAGTTCGACGCGGTAGGGGCCGGGGACCGCGAGCTCGGCGAGCGCGTCCGGGCCGCCGCTGTCGGTCACGGTGTTGTACGCCAGCACGGGCACGCCGTCCTCGAAGGTGATCACCCCGCGAGCCTCGCCCGACAGCAGCAGCGTCTCTTGGGGCACGAGCGTCGCGTAGCCGGTGAGCCCGCGGTCGAGCGCGCGCGAGAGCGTCGTTCCCACGTCGGAGACCACCCGCGAGCGCAGCAGCGTCCCCCGCGGGATGGTGAGCGCGGGCGGTTCCGAGCCGTCGCCTTCCGAACCGTCGCCGTCCCGGCGCCCGCTCATGGCGTGTCGGGGACGACCGCGCTGCGGAACCGGTCGGCGACCGCGTCGCCGTCGCCGTCGCGCACGTCGAGCCGGTCGGCGGCGCGCCGGTAGCGCGCCGCGGCCTCGCTCTCAGGGGCGTGCGCGAGCAGGGGCTCGCCGGCCCGGCGCGCCGCCCGGACGGCGTCGCTCTCGGGGACGTTCGCGAGGACGGGACCGCCGAAGTGGCGCTCCGCCTGCGCGGCCACGTCCTCGGCCTCGTCCCGGACCTTGTTGAACAGGACGCCGGCCGTCTCGGTACCGTACGACCGCGCGTACTCCTGGACCTTCAGCCCGTCCGAGAGCGCGGGGATCGTCGGCTCGACGACGACCACGACGCGGTCCGCGAGCACGACCGGCAGGACGGCCGACTTCGAGCCCAGCGCGGCCGGCGAGTCGAGTAAGAGCACGTCGGTGTCGCGCGCCAGCTCCGCCACCACGTCGCGGAGCCGCGCCGGCTCCGCGGCCTCGAAGCCGGCCAGCGAGGTGCCGCAGGGGACGACCGAGAGCCCGAACCGCTCGTACACCGCCTCGCTCACGTCCGTCGCGGTCCCCTCGACGAGCAGGTCGTGGAGGGTGACCGCCGCGTCGTCGAGCCCGGCGTGGAAGAGGAGGTTCGCCATCCCGGTGTCGGCGTCCACGACGGTCACGTCGTGGTCGGCCGCGAGCGCCATCCCGAGCGCGAGCGTGCTCGTCGTCTTCCCCGTGCCGCCCTTCCCGCTGGCGACCGCGAACGCCTCGACCATACGCCCGCTGGCCGGTCGCTCCGAATAAATCCTACCCATCGCGGTCGCGGTGGCGCGCCCTGCCGAGCGGCCGACGCAGTCCGTCCGTCGACGGTCGTCTCCGCCTTCCGTCCACCGAGCGTTTTTGCTCGCTCGGCACGCCACCTCGGTATGGTCGAGACCATCTCAGCCGACGAGTTCCGCGACAGGATCGACGCGCGCCGGCGCGGCGACCGGTCGTTCACCGTGGTCGACACGCGACCCGAGGAGAGCTTCGAGGGCTGGCGCGTGGCGGACGCCGTCCACTACTTCTACAAGCCGTTCCACGAGTTCGACCTCGCCGACTTCGAGCGCGAGACCGGCCTCTCGCCCGACGACAGCGTCGTCACGCTCTGCGCGAAGGGGAAGGCCTCGGACGACTTCGCCGCCGAACTCGCCGCGGCGGGGTACGAGGACGTGACCGTCGTCGCCGACGGGATGCGCGGGTGGTCGGCGGTGTACGACCGGACCGACGTCCCGCTCCCCGACGCGCCCGGCGACGCCCCGCCGCTCGACCTCGTCCAGGTCCAGCGCCGCGCGAAGGGGTGTCTGGGCTACCTCGCCGTCGGCGGACGCGAGCCGGGCGAGGCCGACCGCGTCCCGTCGGACGCACCCGCTGACGACGCCGACGGCACCGACCGCGTCGCCGTCGCTATCGACGTCTCCAGACACGGCGACGAGTGGGTCGCGGCGGCCGCGGAGCGCGACGCCTCGATAGCGGCCGTCCTCGACACGCACGTCCACGCCGACCACCTCTCCGGCGGCCGCGCGCTCGCCGACGACCTCGGCGTCCCGTACTACCTCCCGGCCGCGGCCGCCGACCGCGACGTGGCGCACGCCTTCGAACCGATCGGGCGCAACGAGACGCTCGACGTCGGCGGCGTCGACCTGAAGGCGCTCGCGACGCCCGGCCACACCGACGACGGCGCGAGCTACCTGATCGGCGGCGCCGCGGTCCTCACGGGCGACACGCTGTTCACCGAGGGCGTCGGCCGCACGGAGCTCCAGTTCTCGGCGGGCGGGGGCGACGAGTTGGTCGCCGGCGGAGACGGCGACGATGGCGCCGCGGGCGCGGCCCGCCGACTGTACGACTCGCTCCACGGGACGCTGCTCGCCGAGCCGGACGACGTCGCCGTCTGCCCCGGTCACTTCGCCGTCGCGAACGACGGGACGACCGGCGGCGCCGAGCCCGGCGACCCCGTGTTCACGACGGTCGGCGACGCGCGCCGGGGGATCGAAGTCCTCGACCTCGACCGCGACGATTTCGTCGACCGGATCACCCGGACGCTGCCGGAGAAGCCGCCGAACTACGAGTCGGTGATCGCGGCCAACCGCGGCGTCGAGTCGCCGCCGGACGAGACCGCGGCGATCGAACTCGAACTCGGCCCGAACCGCTGCGCGGCCGAGCCCGACGCCGAGCCCGCCGCTGACGACGACTGAGAGGCGGCGCGGCCGCCCCGCAGGGCGGCCCGCCTACTCGTCGTGGATGAAGACGAGCCGCTTCGACTCCGTGTTGACTAAACAGAGGTCGATCCCGTCCCGGGTCGCGCCGATCTGCTGCCAGCCGTGGTCGCTGACGAACAGCGTCTGGAAGACGCCGCGGTCGCAGTCGGGGTTCGGACAGCCGACCCCTGCCGCGTTCTTGTAGACGGTCGTTCCGCCGCCCGAACTCTGTCGCACCAACCCGTCGGTCAGCGACCGGAACTCCTCCGCGGACATCGGATTCTTCCCGTCGTCGTCTGTCATGTCTCCGCGTTCGCGGCCGACCGCCTAAAAACCGCCTACCGTGGCAACTGCTGACATACATCTCGGCGCGGGAGGCGGTCCGGCGCTCACTCCGCGTCCCGCTTCGCCCGCTCCGCGTGGGCGTCCGCGAGCCGCGTCGGCTCCGGGAGCTTGTACCCCGCGCACAGGGCCGCGACGAGGGCGACCGCGGTCTCCGACGAGACGCGGTGCCCCGGGCTCACGTACAGGGGGTTCACGCGCCTGCTGTTCGGGTACTGTCGCGACTGGAACGCGTGGCCGATGACGGTGCCCGGCTCCGCCGTCTCCACCGCGTGGTCCGCCCTGATCGGCGTGCGCCAGCCCTCGGGCCGCTCGTCGGTCGGCTCGTCGGGTTCGCCACAGAGGAGGCTCTTGGCGACGCCGACGCTGGGCACGTCGCGGAGGACGCCGACGTGCGTCGCGAGCCCCGCCTCCCGGTAGTGGATCCGGCCCGAGCCGTCACAGACCAGCAGGTCGGGGTCGGCGTCGAGCGCGTCGAGCGCGGCCAGTATCGGCTCTCCCTCGCGGAAGGCGAGCAGCCCGGGAACGTACGGGATCGACAGCGGCGTCGTCGCGCTCGCGTACTCGACCACCGTCCCGCCTCGGAGCGCGACCGCGGCGGAGACGGCGGCGTCCGGGCGACCCTCGCCCCGGCCGGTGAGGAACGCCTGATCGACGCCGACGACGGTGGGTGCGTCCTCGCCGCCTCCTTGGGGTTCGGCGTCCGCCGGCCCCGCACCTGCCCCTAGCCGCTCCTGCGCGTCGCTGCGCGCCGGGGGGAGTCCGTCCGCGAGCGAGGCGCCTTCGTCGACCGCGACGGCGACCGGGTCGGGCGCGCCGTCGTCCGCGAAGACCGCGGCGGCCGCGATGTCGCGCTGGAGGGCCTCCATCTCCCCGCGCGACAGCGACGGGTCCGGGCGGAGGTCGGGCCGCGCGAGGTCCATCAGAACCGCCCGCCGGGGCCGCCCGGACCGCCGGGGCCGCGCGGGCCGCGGGCGCCGCCCATCGAGACGCCGCCCATGCCGCCCGCGGAGCGCGCGAGCCCCTCGTTGCGCTTGCCGAACGCGAGGCCGATGGCGAAGCCGATCAGGTGCGCGAGGTGCGCGATGCCGCCGGCGGCGCCGCCGCCGCCGGCTTGGAGGCTCTGGACCACGAGCACCGCGGAGATGAGCGCGATTCCCCACGTGAGGTACTTGATCTTCATCGGAACCACGAAGAAGAGGAGCACCTGCATGTTCGGCCGCCAGACGGTGAGCACGCCGAGAATCGCGAACCCGGCGCCGCTGGCCCCGAGGATCCCGGCGAGGGGGGCGTTCGTCGCGATCGCGAAGAGGACGTGGCCGAGCCCGGCGACGATCCCGGACGCGAAGAAGAACGCGACGAACTTCTTCGACCCCACCGCCCGCTCGACGAGCGGGCCGAAAAACAGGATCACGACGCTGTTCCCGATGATGTGATAGAGGCTCACCGGCGAGTGTGAGAGCACGGAAGTGATCACCGTCCAGACGTTTCCGAGCGCGTCGGGCTGGAGGACGAACAGGGTGTCGTGGAGCCCTCGGGCGCCGAGGCCCCAGAACACGATCAGCTGTGCGGCGAAGGTGACCCAGATCGCCGCGAGGATCGCGTACGTCGCGTTGTTACGGAAGTAGCTGATCAGCCCGCCGGTGCTGGTCTCGTGGTCGATCCGCCGTTTGACCTGATCGACGACCCCCGCGGACGCGCCGCCCGAGCGGGAGCCGCCGCCCGACCCGCCCTCGACGCTCTCGTCGAACCCGCTGTCGAAGACGCCGCCGGGGTCGTCCCACTCGGCGAGGCCCGGGCAGTCGTGGTTCTCCGGGAGCCGGTGCTCGGCGCAGAACGTCTGCCCGCACCGCTTACACTGGTACGGGAGGTTCTCGTACTCCCCGCACTCGTCGCACGTCGCCATTGCCCGCACTTACGGGGGCGGTCGTAAAGCGGTTTGGCTCCGCGCCGGCCCTGACGGACGCCCGACCGCGCGACGAGCCGGCGGCTGGCGGACGGCTCGAACCGGTCGGCGGCGCGTCGCTCAGTCCAGCAGCCGCGCGGCGACGACCGCGACGGCGACCTCGGCGACGCCGACGAGGGTCGGGACGAGCCGGCCGGACCCCCACTCCCAGCCGAGGAAGCGGGTTCCGACGACCGCGACGAGGGCGATCAGGAGGCCGAACGCGGAGACCAGCGGCGACTGATTCGATCGGAGGAGGGCCATCTCACCCATCAGGTTCGACGGCGCCGGTGAAAAATATTCGTCCCGTTCGACCGAGCGGCGACTCCCTACGCCTCCGAGTCGACCGCTCGCAGCCCGTCGACGAGGTCCCTGAGCGTCGCGAGCGGGTACTGTCCGGGCGCGGTCGCGTCCGCGGCGTCGACGGGCGCGTAGCCGATCTTCGACCCGTACAGCGGGGTGACCGCGCGGGTGTGCCGGCCCGGCTCGCCCATGCACATCGTCGCGACGCGGTGGCCCGCCGCGGTCGCCTCGTGGGTCGCCTCGATCATCGCGAGCGCGTCGCCCGGCGCCGTCGCCGTCGTCGCCAGCTTCCCCACGTCGCCCTCGCTCGCGGCGTCGGCGAGGAGGTCGACCAGCGCGGCGGGCTCGGGCGTCGACTCGAAGTCGTGGACGGACGCGACGACCGCGACGCCGGCCTCGCGGGCCGCCTCGCGCAGCGCGGTCGCGTGCGACGCCTCGGCCGGGTCCGGGTGCGTCCCGCGCAGCGCGGCGAGCTCGACGTCGACCGCGGCGACGGCGTCGCGACCGATCGCGTCCGAGAGCGCGTCGTAGCGGCCGAGCCCCTCCGCCTCCCCGCCCTCCCACGACGCCCGGTTCGTGACGAGCAGCGGGAGCTCGCCGTCGTAGCCCGTCAGCTGGTCGAGCGGGTCGCTCGCGAGGTCCATCCGGAACTCGACGGCGTCGGCGTGCTCGCGGGCGGCCGGCTCCGCCGAGAGGTCCGCCGTGCTCGCGGCGAGAACGTACTCCTCGAACATACGCGGGCGTTCCGCGGGCGGGGACTTAGCTGGTCGGGTTGGCGGGAGCCCGCGGGAGCGGGGAATCGAGGAAGAGCGCGCGGGTTACGCGACGAGGCCGTCCTCGGCCTCCAGCAGCTCGTGGTAGCGGTTCCGGATGGTGACCTCGGAGATGTCGGCGACCTCCGAGACGGCCGCCTGCGTCGTCTTCTCGTTCGTGAGCAGCGCGGCGGCGTAGACGGCGGCCGCGGCGAGGCCGACCGGCGACTTGCCCGAGTGGACGCCCTTCTCCTTGGCGTTGCGCAGGAGGCTCTTCGCGCGCATCTCGGACTCCTCGGAGAGCTCCAGGTCGGAGGCGAACCGGGGGACGTACTGCTCGGGGTCGGCCGGCTTCACTTCGAGCTTGAGCTCGCGGACGACGTATCGGTACGTCCGGGCGATCTCCGCCTTCTCGACGCGCGACACGTCGGCGATCTCGTCGAGCGAGCGCGGGACGCCGGCCATCCGGGCGGCGGCGTACACGCAGGAGGTGGAGACGCCCTCGATGGAGCGGCCGGGGAGGAGGTCCTCGTCGAGCGCGCGGCGGTAGATGACCGACGCGGTCTCGCGGACGTTGTCCGGGAGGCCCTGCGCCGAGGCCATGCGGTCGATCTCGCCGAGCGCCTGCTTGAGGTTGCGCTCCTTGGAGTCGCGGGTGCGGAAGCGCTCGTTCCACTTGCGGAGCCGCTGCATCTTCTGCCGCTGGCGCGCGCCGAGCGAGCGGCCGTACGCGTCCTTGTCGCGCCAGTCGATGTTCGTCGAGAGCCCCTTGTCGTGCATCGTGTTCGTGGTCGGGGCGCCGACGCGGCTCTTCTCGTCCTTCTCGCGGGAGTCGAACGCGCGCCACTCCGGACCGCGGTCGACCGAGTCCGCCTCGACGACGAGGCCGCAGTCGCTACAGACCGTCTCGCCGTGCTCCTCGTCGTTGATGACGTGGCCGCCGCACTCCGGGCAGCTCAGCGTCTCGTCGGTGCTCTCCGATTCCTCCTCGTTCGTCTCCGTTCGGGAGCGACTCCCCCGTGTGTGTAGTCGTTCACTCATAGCTCGGTTGCCCCCGGAAACTGAAACTGCCCGAGAGCGATCTTGGTTTACCGTCGGCAGAACACAACTTAAAACGACCGGAACGTGTCGCTCGAATCTCGGCGAAAAGACACGATCTATCACGCGTTTTCGCCGCTCTCGCAGTCGACGGCGACGCGCCGTCACGCGCCCTCGAACCCCGCCTCCCGCGGCCCCCGGGACCGAAACCGTTGACACGGTCGCGCCCGGAGCGTTTCCTATGTCCGCGCCCCGCGTCGTCTCGCTCGCGCCGAGCGCGACCGCGACGGTCGCCGCGCTCGGCGGGGCCGACCGCCTCGTCGGCGTCACCGCCCACTGCGACCTCTCCGAGGCCCCGAACGCCGGGTTCGCGCACGGCGCCGACGCTCTGACCGCCGTCGGCGGCTGGCTGAACCCAGACCTCGACCGCGTCGTCGACCTCGACCCCGACGTCGTCCTCACGAGCGACGGGCTCCAGGCCGACCTCGCCGACGACTGTCGCGAGCGCGGCCTCGACGTCGCGCACCGCGAGCCGGCGACCCTCGACGACGCCCTCGACGGGTTCGCCGCCCGGGGGAGCGACGTCGGCCGCCCCGAGGCCGGGGAGCGACTCGCCGCCGACGCTCGCGAGCGCCTCGACCGGATCGCCGAGGCCGTCGCCGACCGCCCCCGCCCGACCGCGTACTGCGAGGAGTGGTCCGACCCGCCGATGGCGGCCGGCAACTGGGTCCCCGACGCCGTCCGCGCCGCGGGCGGGCGCTACCCGTTCGTCGACCCCGGCGAGCGCTCCCGCGAGGTCGACCCCGCCGCCGTCTCGCGCGCCGACCCGGACCACGTCGTCGTCCACGTCTGCGGGCGCGGCGACCGCGTCGACCCCGCGACCGTCGCGGCGCGCGACTGGATCGACGCCCCCGTTCACGTCGTCGACGACTCCCTGCTCAACCAGCCGAGCCCCGCCCTCGTCGACGGCGTCGAGCGCCTGGCGCGACTGTTCCATCCCGACGCGTTTTCGACCCCGGGCGACGACGGCCGACCATGACGACCCTGCGAGTCGGCGTCGGCAGCGGCAACCCGGTGAAGCGGCGCGCGGTCGAACTGGCCCTCGGATCGGCGGCGGACGCCGATCTCCCCGGCGCCCCGACGGGCGTCGCCATCGAGTCGGTCCCCGTCGACTCCGACGTGAGCGAACAGCCTCGGGGCCACGCGGAGACGATCGCCGGCGCCGAGAACCGGGCCGCGGCCGTCCTCGAAGCGGCGCCGAGCGACGGCGAGGCCGCGGCGTTCGACCTCGGCGTCGGCGTCGAGGGCGGCGTCGCGGGGTTCGACGGGACCGACGACCGCTACCTGATCATGTGGGCGGCGGTGACCGACGGCGACCGCGTCGGCCGCGGGGCCGGCCCGAGCCTCGCGCTCCCGGCGAGCGTCGCCGCCCGCCTCGCCGACGGGGCCGAGCTCGGCCCCGTGATGGACGACCTCCTCGACACCGAGGGCGTCGCGGAGCGGGGCGGCGCCGCGGGCGCGCTCACCGCCGGCCGCGTCGACCGAGCCGAGGCGCTCGCCGCCGGCGTGAGCGGCGCGCTCGGCCCGTTCGTCTCGGACCTGTACTGAGCGGCTCGCGGCGCCGCCGCCGGCGGTCGGCGCGGTTCGAACACCGTACCCAAACGCGGTCGCGGAGCGGCGCTCTCGCTCCGGTTCCGGGACGAAACCGCACGACAGCGGCGTGTTAATCCCGTCTACCAACCGGCTTATGTCGGACGCCGGCGTGGGTCGGGTATGAGCACTGCCCAGTTGGACGCGGTCGCAGTCGAATCGAGCGGCCTCTCCGCGAAACAGTCGCGGATCCTGCGGTACCTCCGCGAGAACGCGGGCGACCGGACGTACTTCAAGTCGCGGCTGATCGCCGACGACCTCGGTCTCTCCGCGAAGGAGGTCGGCGCGAACATGAGCGCCGTCGCCGACGCGGCCACCGACATCGACGTCGAGAAGTGGGGTTACTCGTCGGGGACGACGTGGATGGTGACGGCCTGACGGCCGGCCGCGCGGATCAGGGGTCGTACGAGACCAGCGACGCCGCGTCGTCGGCGACGGCGACTGCGGCGGCGTCGAAGGAGTCGGCGTACCGGACGACGAGCGTGAGCAGCCGCTCCGGCTCGGTCAGCGCGTAGCCGTCGGTCCGGTCGAGGAGGCCGGCGCGCTCCAAGTCGGCCGCCGCCGCGCTTATCGCCGGCCGCGAGACGCCGAGGGCGCTCGCGAGGTCGGCGCCCGTCGCGTCGGGGTCGCGCAACAGCGCGAGGATCATCCCCCGCGGCGTCTCGCGGCGGAGGTAGCCGAGCGCCCGCTTGTCCGTCTCGTCGAACCGGCCGGCGGGGAAGAACCGCCGGTAGTCGTCGTCTTTCACCGACTCTATCGCGCCAGCCTCCTCCAGCTTCCGGAGGTGGTACTGCGCCTCGCCGGTGCCGAGTCTGAGGTCGTCGCGGAGCTTCGAGAAGTGCGCGCCGGGGGTCGTCGGCACGTAGCCGCGGATCGCTTCCCGCGTCTCGTTCCCGTCGCCCCCCTCGTCGTCGGCGCTCGCGGTCCCGACGAACGGCGCGGCCGCTCCGACCGCGGCGAACCGTCGGAGCGTCTCGCGCTTCTGCCCGTCGAACCCCTCTGTCACAGTCCCAGTAGCCTACGCCGCGACAAAAGCACTTCGCTCGTGACAGGACCCCGGCGGAAAACGCGGTCTTCGGCGGCGGTTCGCGGCGATCTACTCCTCTTTCTCGACCTCGGCGGGCGCCTCCTCGTCGTCCATCTCCTGGATGACCTCGTCGGCGGACCGGATGTTCGCGCCGGCGTCGCCCGCCTTCACGGCCTCCGCCTCCTTCTCTAACTCCTCGACGTTCATCTCCGCGGACTCCTCGATCTGGCCGAGGATCTCGTCGATGTCGTCGAGCCCGAGCATCTTCCGGGTGTCGGCGTCGAACTCCTTGCCGTCGAGCCCCTCCATCTGCTGAACGTCGGAGCCGGAGAGGGCCTTGCCGTAGCGGCCGACGAGGCTGGTGAGCTCCTGCGGGAGGACGAACGTGGTGGACTCGCCTTTCCCGATCTCTTCGAGCGTCTCCATGCCGCGCTCGATGATGGCGCGCTCGCCCATCGACTCGGCCGAGCGGGCGCGGAGGACGGTCGAGATGGCGTCCCCCTGCGCCTCCAGGATCTGGCTCTGCTTCTCCCCCTGCGCGCGGATGATGTTCGACTGCTTGTCACCCTCCGCCTGCTCGACGGCGGAGCGGCGTTCCCCCTGCGCTTCGAGGATCATCGCGCGCCGGCGGCGCTCGGCGGAGGTCTGCTGCTCCATCGCCTGCTGGACGTCCTTCGAGGGGTTGACCTCGCGGACCTCGACGCTCTCGACGCGGATCCCCCACTCGTCGGTGGGCTCGTCGAGTTCCTTGCGGATCTTCGCGTTGATCTCCTGGCGCTTGTTCAGCGTGTCGTCGAGCTCCATGTCGCCGAGGACGGCCCGCAGGGTGGTCTGCGCGAGGTTCGAGACGGCCTTCTTGTAGTCGTCGACCTCGAGGAACGCCTTCTTGGCGTCCATCACCTTGATGTAGACGACCGCGTCGGCGGTCACGGGGGAGTTGTCCCGCGTGATCGCTTCCTGCCGCGGCACGTCCAGCGTCTGGGTGCGCATGTCGAACGGGTACGTCCGCGAGACGAACGGCGGGATGAGGTTGATACCGGGTTCGAGCAGCTTGCGGTACTCGCCGAAGACGGTGAGCGTCTTCTTCTCGTACGCGTCGACGATCTCGAACGACTGCCAGAGCGTGACGACGACGAGCAGCAGCGCCAGCAGACCGACGCCGACGAGCCCGAGACCGAGTCCGGCTTGGAGGGTGATCGGATCCATACCGCCACTTAGACCATCGAACGGTTAATAGTTCGCCCGCCGGCACCCCGATCGCAACGCCGTCCCCCGGTCCGCTCCCGGCGCCCTCGTCGATCCCCTCACTCGTCCGCCTCGAACTCCGCGGCGACATTTCGCAGGGCCGCGCGGAGCTGCCGCTCGTTGAACCGGCGGATCACGGGCGCGCCGACCCTCGTGAGCGCGTTCTCCGGCAGGCCGTACGTCGCGGCGTACGTCAGCTCCGTCCCGCCCTCGACGGGGACGAGCCGGAGGTCGATGGTGCCGGTGAGGCGCCCGCGGAGTTCGAAGCGATGACGCTCGGGCGGATCGTGGACGGTCTGGACGATCTCGCCGTCGATCCCGAGGCCCGCCATCCGATAGGTGTACGCCAGCCGCTTCCCGCCGTTCTCCAGCGGCTCGACGTCCCGCACGTCCGCGAGCCCGGGCGTGATCGCCGCGTGGTTCTCGGGGTCGTCGAGGAACGCGAACACCGCCCCCGGGTCGGCCGCGACGGTGACCGCGTCGCTCGCGGCGAACGGGTCGTCGCTCGCCACGGACGGGCCGCCGCCCGCGTCGCCCCCGTCGGTCATGCGCCGTCGCGATCGGCCGCCGACGCTCGGGTCATCCGTCTGACCGGGGGTCGACGTACGCCTCGACCAGCTTCCGCTCGGCCGCGCGGAGGTGCTGGTGGAACGTCTGTCGGGTGATCCCCATCCGATCGGCGATCTCGGAGCCGTCGACCGGGCGCGGCCACTCGAAGTAGCCGTTCAGCTCGGCGGTCTTCAGCGCGTCGCGCTGCCGGTCGGTGAGCCGCTCGTCGACCGCGGCGGCGAACTCGGCGACGGTGCGGTCGCGGCTCTCGCGCTCGACGCGCGACCGGAGCTCGACGCCCTCGTACTCGTCGCGGAACACGTCGAGGATCGACCGCACGTCGTGCTCTGGCGGCGCCTCGATCGTGAGGGTCGCCTCGTCGCCCGTGGCCGTCGCCTCGGTGACGACGCCGCCGTGAGCGGCCAGCTGGGTGAGCGGCGGCGAGTCGGTGACGGTGACGGCGAAGCTGACGCCGTCGTTCGTCTCCGAGACGGTCCGCATCGACTCGACGAGCGGGAGCGACGCGAGCTCGTCGAGGTCCAGGCCCTCGCCGTCGGCGCGGAAGTACAGCTCGCACTCGTCGTCTTCGAGCCGCGTCGTCCCGAGGTGTACTACCTCCCCGCCGACCGCGTCCGCGATCCGCGCGAGCGCCGCGGTCTCGTCGCGGATCCCGACCACGAGCTCCACCACCCGGTCGGTGGTGAGGATCTCCGTCGTCTCGATGGAGTGGAGCCCGTTCGCGATCATCTTCCCGACCGACTCACACACCCGCCGCTCCCGGCGGGCCAGGACGTCCGCCCCGTTGCCGTAGATCCCCAGCAGGCCGTACTGCCGGTCGCCGTACGTGAGCGGCACGACGAGGAGCCGGCGGCCGCCAGCGGACTTGGGTTCGAGCGGCCCGTCGGCGGCGTCGTCTATCGACCCGCTGTGGAGCTCCTCGGTCTCGATCGCCTCCTGTACCTCCGCCGGCGTCTCGGCGACGTCGTACGACGCGCCCGGCTCGACCGACACGCCGCTCGCCGCGCGGATCTCGAGCCGGCCGGTCGCCGACGAGACCTCGCCGATCCAGCCGCCGGCGTACCCCGGCTCGCCGGCGATGACCTCGCAGACGCGCTCGGAGATGACCCCCGAGTCGCGGTTCTCGACGAGAATGCGGCTGATGTCGCTGAGGAGGCCGTTCACCCGGCCGAGAACCCTGTCGAGCGAGCGCCGCTCGGTCGCCAGCTTCTCGGCGCGCTCCTCGGCGAGCCGCTCCGCCTCCTTCCGGTCGCTGATGTCGTTCTGGAAGCCGACGTAGTGGGCGAGGTCGCCGTCCTCGTCGTAGACGGGCGCGACGGTCAGCTCGTTCCAGAACGGGGTGCCGTCGCGTCGGTAGTTCCGGATCTCGACGGTCACCTCCTCCTCGTTGCCGATCGCCTCCGCGATCTCGTCGACGGTCTCCGGGTCCGTCCCCGGCCCCTGAAGGAACCGCGGGTTGCGACCGAGCGCCTCCTCGACCGGGTAGCCGGTGTGTTCCTCCCAGGCGTCGTTGACGTACACGAGCGGGTAGTCCGGGAGGTCCGGGTCGCTGATGCTGATCCCGATCGGCGCGTCCTCGACGGCCCGCGTCACCTCCGACGCGGTCGGTTCGTGGTCCGACACGTCCTGGCGGGTCTCCGAGGCGGAGACGCCGGAACAGACGGTCGACACGTCGGAGACGAGCCGGTCGATCGACGCCGACCCGTTCTTCTGGAGGAACCTGTCGACCCCGTTCTCGAAGGCGGCCTCCGGCACGCCCTCCTCGTCGGTCGCCGTGAACATCACGACGGGTACGCCGGCGTCGGACTCCTCGATCGCGGTCGCGAGGGCCACGCCGTCGTCGCCGGCCAGCGCGTACTCGCTGACGACGCAGTCGTACTCGCCCGTCGTCGCCTTCGCGACCGCGGACGCCGCGGTGTCCGTGCGCGTCACGTCGAACCCCGCGGCGCCGAGCGCAGTCTCGATTCGATCGCTCCCCTCCTCCGGGTGGACGAGGAGCGCCCGAGCATTCGCCATGAGCAGCAGTTCGCACCCGTACGGGTTAATGCTTACCTGTCTTCCGAGGACCTGAATCGCCGCCGGCTGCGCGGTCGGTGTCCCGAATCGATCGTACATTGGCGGTTTTGCGTCCGAAATAAATCTATTCGATCGCTTACTTGCGAATATTCCTTACATACGATTCAACTGCCGCCTGTCACCGTCGGTCCGCGACTGTCCAGTTAGGCCGTGGGTACTTTGTGGTCGCTGGGCGTGAGATCGACGTATGGTGTCGACCACCGCCGCAGAGTCCCGCGAACGAACTCACGGAGCATGAGCGTGCGCGTCCCCGTCAGAGAACCGCCCACGTCGGTCCCCGGAGACCGGATCGGGCTCCCCCGGGCCGTACTCGACGACCTCGGGATCGGCCGCGGCGACACGGTGACCGTCGCGGGCGCGCACCGCGTCGCCGCCCCGGTCGTCGCGGTCGACGACGGGACGCGGGCGGTGTTCCTCCCCGAGCGGCTCCGCCGGACGGGCGGGGTCGAGCCGGGCGACACCGCGACGGTGGCGGTCTCGGACCTCCCGGTCGCGTCGTCGGTCACGCTGCGGCTCCGCCAGTCGGTCGACGTGGAGCGGAGCGAGGACGCCATCCGCCGGCGGCTCGCCCGGCGCGTGGTCGCCGTCGGCGACGAGGTCGAGGTCACGCGCCTCGGCGGCGCCCTCACCCTCCGGTTCGACGTGCGGGACGTGGCGCCCGCCTCGCCGGCGGTCGTCGACGACGCGACCGAGATAACCGTCGCGGACGACGATGCGGACGCCGCGGTCGTCTCCGAACGCCCCGGGGAGACCGGCCCCGGCGACGGGTTCGTCGCGACGGCGACGTTCGAGCGCCTCCGCGACGCCGTCGCGACCCGGTTCGACGCGGCCGAGGCGTTCGCGTCCGCCGGGCATCCGACCCTCGGGCTGCTCCTCCACGGACCGCGCGGGTCGGGCAAGACGACGCTCGTCGAGGCCGTCGCGGCCGCGACCGACGCGTCGCTCGTCCGCACCTCCGCGGCCCGGCTCCGGGGCGAGCGCGCGAGCGACCAGTCGGACGGGCTCGACCGCGTCGTCGACGCCGTCTCCGCGGGGGAGCCGACCGTGGTCCTCCTCGACGATCTGGAGGCGCTCGGGGCCGACGACGGCGGGGGCTCCGCGCTCGCCGACCGCCTCCGGTCGACCGTCGACGAGCTCCGCGACGGGGACCGGACGGTCGTGATCGGCGCGACGACGGACCCGAGCGCCGTGCCGTCGGCGCTGCGCCGCGGCGGGCGGTTCGACCGCGAGATCGGGGTCGAGCCCCTGACGACCGCCGAGCGGCGCGACGCGCTCGAAGCGCTCTGCGAGGGCGCGCCCCTCGCGATGGACGTCGACTTCGAGGGCGTCGCCGCGCGGCTCAACGGCTACGTGTTCGCCGACCTGGCCGTCCTCGTGGACGCGGCCTTGGAGCGGGCGGTCCGCCGCGACGGTCGGACCGCGATCCGGCTGGCCGACTTCGAGGCCGCGCTCGACGACGTCGAGCCCACCGGGCTCCGCGAGGTCACCGTCGAGTTTCCCGCGGTCGGCTGGAACGAGGTCGGCGGCCTCGACGACGCCAAACGCGAGCTGGTGCGCGCGGTGTACTGGCCCCTGGAGTACGCCGACCGCTTCGCGGAGATGGGGATCGACCCGCCCTCAGGCGTGCTGCTGTACGGGCCGCCCGGCACCGGGAAGACGCTGCTCGCCCGGGCCGCGGCGAGCCTCAGCGACGCGAACTTCATCCCGGTGAACGGGCCCGAGCTGCTCGACAAGTACGTCGGCGCGAGCGAGCAGGCGGTCCGCGACCTCTTCGCCACGGCGCGCGAGAACGCGCCGGCGGTGATCTTCTTCGACGAGGTCGACGCCATCTCGCCGAAGCGCCGCGGCGACGACACCGGCGCCGGCGAGCGCGTGGTGTCGCAGCTGCTGACCGAGCTCGACGGGCTGGAGCCGCTCACCGACGTGGTGGTGATCGCGGCGACGAACCGCCCAGATAACATCGACGAGGCGCTGTTGCGCCCCGGTCGCATCGAGAAGGCGGTCGAGACGCCGCTCCCGGACCGCGAGGCGCGCCGCGAGATCCTCCGGATACACGCGCGAGAGATGCCGGTGGCGTCGGGCGTCGACCTCGACTCCCTCGCCGACCGCACGGCCGGGTACAGCGGCGGCGACCTCGCCGCCTTGGTCCGCGAGGCCGGGCTGCTCGCCATCGAGGACGCCATCGTCGACGACGGGCCGCCGGCCGACCCGACCGTCGGGCGCGACCACTTCGAGCGCGCGCTCCGCGAGACGTCGCCGTCGACGAGCGACGGGCGCGCGGACGCCGAGCGAGTGGGACGCGACTCGCCGGCGGAGTGAGGGGTCGGCGGGCACCGCCTTCGCCGGCCCCCGGACCTCGTCTTACTCCGGCTCCTCGTGGAGGTTCAGGACGAAGTAGACGACCCCGACCATGGCGAGCAGTTCCAGGGCGACCATCGTCCAGAACCGAACGTTCAGTCCGCCGCTCGGCTCCTGTAGCGTCGGGATCAGGAAGATTCCGACGAGCGCGATCACGGCGCACGCGGCCAGCCCGACCACGGATCGGGTATTCGTCACTGGCGGCTGTTCGGTGGGAGTGTCAGTCATGTCGAAAAATGAACGCTGGAAACGGTTGAACCGTGCTGTTCGGTCGCGTCGGGGCGACCTGCCGATCAGTCCGCGGCCTGCGCGTCGGCACCGGCCGACGGCTCGGGAGCCTCGGTGTCGCCGAGGATGGCGCGGCTGCGGAGCAGGACGAAGCCGAAGCCGACCTTCGCCGTCACGTCGAGCACCATGAACGCCAGGGTCTCGACGCCGAGACCGACGACGCCGGCGCCCTCGGTCCCGACGATCCACAGGATCGGGTATGCCGTCCAGAGGACGGCGACGAGGGCGGTCAGCGTGTTGAACGTCGACTGCACCTCTTCGGAGCGCTGCTTCGCCGCGCTACGCAGGCTCGTCAGGAGGTAGTACAGCACGAACAGGAACGCGATCGTGCTGAACAGCCACCAAGTGTAACGCGCGAGCGGCGTGTGCGAGAGCGCGCCGATGAGGCCGGTGACGATCATCAGCGCGTCGACGCCGATGAGCGTCCCGATGGTCACGCGGTCGACCTTCGCGAGCAGCGCGAGGTCGAGCAGCAGCAGCGGCGTCGTGAACAGCCAGTCCGCGTACCGGGCGTAGTAGATCTCGAGCGGCTCCGCCATCCCGGCGACCTCGACCGTCGTCAGCCCGATGCCGAAGAACATCGACAGGTACGCCGCCGATGCGATCCCCGGCACGAGGATCGTGATCGCGTAGTACTCACGGGCCTCCTTGTCCGTCACGCCCCAACCGCGGGCGATGAAGTAGAAGGTCCCGATGAGCATTAGTAGTGTGCCGATTCCCAACCAGAGTGTCTCGGGGCGACCGTCCCCGAGCAGGTCGTATCCCGCCTGTAGCGCTATCGGGTCCATACCCACATCTTGATACAGTATATACTCTATTGAGACCGATGCCAACCCAGTTAGGTATCGCGGGGCGCGGGCGGTGCGTCGCGGGAGCGGATCTGCCCCCGCCATCGTCCCCGAACCCTGACCGCATGGAGACGTTGTCGGCCCGAAAGTAATGACCCTGGGGCCCCACTGGTGTCGTATGGCAGACGAAGAGACCGAGGCGGAAGCGGAATCGACCACGGAAACCACCGCGGAGCGCGAGGCGGAGGCGACCGACGACGTCACCATCGACGTCGAGGCGATCGACGAGTACGAGCAGCGCATCGACGAGCTGTCCACCGCGGTCGAGGAGCGCGACGAGACCATCGAGGAGCTCCGGTCGGTCGTCGAAGAGCAGTCGGAGCAGATCGACAAGCTGGAGAACCAGTTCCTCGACCTGTCCGCGCGCGTGGCCGACGGCCGGAACCTCGGCGTCTGCCCCGAGTGTAACGGGCCGACCGAGAAGAAGGAGCGGCTGTTCCGCGCGGACACGATCGAGTGCACGCGCTGCGGCGAAGTGATCCACACGTACTGAAGCGCCGTTTCGGATCTCCGTCCCGCGCTGCGCCGCGTGACGGTATATAAAAGACCCAATAATGGCGACGAGGCCCTAACCCCGTAACGCCCCTACGTACGTCCATGTCGACGTCGACGGCGAGTCCGGTGCGGCGACTCATCGGTGAACCGGAACGGACGGCTATCGGTGCCTCTCGCGCGGCGTTGCTCCTGCTCGCGGTCGGGTTCGGAGCCCTGTCCGCGGTCGGCACCGACGTGTCGCTCCGGACGCAGATGATCGCGTACCTCGTCGGGATGGTCGCGCTGAACCTCCCGCACGGCGGGTACGAACACTTCTCGAACCTCCGACGGCGGGGGCTCCCGTTCGGCGCCCGGTACGTGGCGCTGTACCTCGGGTTCGTCGCCTCCTTCGTGGCGCTGTTCGTGTTCGCGCCCCTGCCCGCGCTCGCGCTCGCGTTCGGGACGGCCGTCGCGAAGGGCGGGCACGGCGACCTCCGCGTGATGGACGCGCTGGTCGGGACCGAGCACCTCCCGACCAAGCCGCAGCGGGCGCTCGCCGCCCTGATCCGCGGCGGCGCCGTGATGATCGTTCCCGCCGTCTTCTGGACTGAGACGTTCTACGGGTTCACCGGCATCATGCTGGGCGTCTTCGACGGCCAGTTGGCCGGACCGGCCGCCTCGAACCCGGAGACGGTCACCACGGCGCTGGGCGCGGTCTTCGGGCTCGGCGTGGTCACCCACCTCGGCGGCGGGCTGGTGACCAGCCTGCGCGCGACCGGCGGCGTGAGCCGCTCGTGGCTCCTCGACGCCGCGGAGACGCTGCTGCTCGTCGCGTACTTCGCCCTGGTGCCCGTGGTCGTCGCCATCGGGCTCTACTTCCCGCTGTGGTACTCGATGCGGCAGTCGGCGCGGAGCATGGTCGTCGAACGCGAGCAGCCGGACCGGACGGAGGGCGTCTCGCTCGTCGTCGCGTGGGGGGTCCTCGTCGTCGGCGCGCTGGTCACGGCGAGCGTCGCCACAGCCCTGTGGACCGTCGCCCCGAACCCGCTGGCCGGCGGCTCGCTCCTCTCCGGTGCCGTCGCCTTCTACACCATCTTCGTCTGCGTCATCGCGATGCCGCACGTCGTGGTCGGCGAGTGGCTCGACTTCGGGCGCGGCATCTGGTACGTGCCCTGAGCCCGGGCGCCGGTCCCTGTGCGCGGGCCGACCGTGCCCGCGGTCGACGAGATAACAAGCCCTAAAACCCGGCTCGTCGACCGATACGGTATGCCTCTGCGGTTCGCTCGGCGGCTGGGGCTCGCGGACGCGGTCACCGTGGCCAACGCCGCCGTCGGCTTCCTCGCCGTCGTCGCCGCGACGGTCGACGTCGCGCTCGCGGCCCGGCTCGTGCTCCTCGCGGCGGTCGCCGACGGGCTCGACGGGGTCGTCGCCCGTCACCGCGGGTCGACGCCCGCCGGCCCGTACCTCGACTCGCTGGCCGACGTCGCCTCCTTCGGCGTGGCGCCCGCCGCCCTCGTGGCCGCGGTCGTTCGCGACGGGCGGTCGTTCGCCGCCGACCCCGCCCTCGTCGCGGCCGGCGTCGGCGCGGGCGCGCTGTTCGTCGCAGCCGCGGTCGCCCGGCTCGGGCTCTACACAGTCGACGAGGACGGCGCCCGCGAGACGGTCGGCGTCCCGACGACGCTGGCGGCGACCGTGCTCGCGGCCGCCGTCATCGCCGGCTACACCGCCCCGCTCCTCCTCGTCGCGGCGACGGCGGCGTTCGCGCTGCTGATGGGGTCGACGGTGACGTACCCCGACCTCCACGCGCAGGACGCGCTCGTGATGGGCGTGGTCCAGGCCGCCGTGATCCTCACCCCCGCCGGTCACATGGCGACGGACGCGCTCCCGACGTGGATCGGCGAGGGGTTCGCGTTCGCGCTGCTGTTCCTCTCGGCCGGCTACCTCCTGCTCGGCCCGCGCTTCTACTGGGGCGACGGGATCCGCGCGCCGCCGGGGCTCCGGCGGTGAGTCCGGTAGGTCAGTGATCCGGTAGGTCGGTGAGTCCGGTACGGTCGGGCGTCGGACTCGCGTGCGAACGGACGGCGACGCGATAAAGCGGTGGCTCGGGCGTTCGCGGACGGTCGAAAATCGCAGTGAGAAGCGGTCGCCGGGGCCGCCGCGTCGGCCTTACAGGAGGTCGTCGAAGTCCTTGTACCGGGTGATGTCGACGCCGTCGTCGGTGACGACCGCGACGTTGATCCCGTTGCCGGAGGCGAGGTCGCGCTCGACGGCGGACTGGATCGCCTTCGCGGCGATGGTCTCCGCCTCGTCGATCGTGACCTCGTCGTCGTACTCCTGCTCTAAGACACCGAGCGCGTACTGCGACCCGGAGCCGGTGACGGTGTACTCCTCCTCGGTCGTGCCGCCGAGGGCGTCGATGGAGTAGATGTGCGCGCCCTCGTCGTCGACGCCGCCCAGGATCGGCTGGACGACGAAGAACGCCCCGGAGCGGAGGAGGTTACCGGTCAGCGTCGACAGCGCCTCCATCGACATGTCCTTGCCGCGACGGGCCTCGTAGAGGCTCGTCTCGGCGCGGAGCGTCGAGATGAGGTTCTGCGCCGCCGAGACCGAGCCCGCGATGGTCAGGGCGCCGCGCGGGTGGATCTCTTCGACCTTCTGGACGTCCTTCGAGGAGACCATGCCGCCGAGGGAGGCGCGCATGTCGGTCGCCATCACGACGCCGTCGTCCGCCTTGATGCCGACGGTCGTGGTCCCGGTCTTCATCTCGCCTTCGCCCTCCGCCTTCGCGGCGCGGCGGTCGCTGTGTTCGAACTCGCCGAGCTCCGGTCCGAAGACGGGCTGGTCACGGCCCAGGTCGGCGGCCGGCCCGTCGGAGAGGTCGCCAGTCGGTGTTCGCATTACACGCTCGTTGGCCCGGCGCGCTGATAAAGGCAACCCTTCGGGGGCCGCCGACCGGTTCCGACGGGCCTATCCGTCGCCGGGTCGGGACCGCCCGACGGCGGCCTAACGAGCGTCTCGGCGACGACGGCGACGCGGCGAGGGCCCGCGGGGCGCGACGGCGCCGTCGCTCGGCGTCGGGTCGACGTCGCAAAACGGGGGCTACGGCCGGCCGATCACTCCTCGGCGGCGGTCTCGCACGCCTCGGTTGTGGTCTCGACGAGCCGGCCGACGGGGACGTTGACGCCGAGGTGTCGGCGCGCGAAGACGGCCACCGGAAACAGCGAGATTCCGACGGCGACGGTCGCTTGGTGCAGCCCGAAGAGGGCCGCGGTTCGGATGCGGTCGAACATTGAACTTCTGCCCCAGCCCAACCGGGGGATGTATAAATATCTTCCGTGGCCGGCGCCGAGACGATCCGGACGCAGTCTCGCGTTTTTCGGTCGTAAATTAACGATTCTGAAATTTCTCCCGTTTCGCGCGGATCGTCGCGTATCCCAAGCCGGTCCGACCGAAGTTATTCTCGTAACTTATGCGAATCCACGCCGGCTCGTGCGCCTCGCATCGGCGCCCTTCGCGCGGGTCCGTCGCCGCCTCGCCGATCGCGTCGCCCCACCAGCCACGCCGCCCCGCGCCGGACCGAACGGAATTTAACGCCGTGCGCGCTTACCCGGTCGCGTGCAGAACGTCACGGACCGGATCCGGAACCCCTTCGGGATGCGCCCCGACTGCCCCTCGTTCGTCCCCGGCTACGGCGACGCCAACGCCGACTTCCACGTCGTCGGCGACCGCCCCGGCATCCACGGCGGGACCGCCGCCGCGGTCCCGTTCACCGGCGAGCCGTGGTCGCCCGCGTTCCTGTCGACGCTCCAGTCGGCCGGACTGATCGCCGGGCTCGCCGAGGGCGTCGCCCCCGACGGCGTCGCGACAGACGGCGACCCCACCGCGGTCGACCCCGTCTCGACCGACCGGACGTTCCTCTCGTACCTCCACATGTGCGAGAGCGACGGGCCGCCGGACGACGACGCCTACGACGACATGGAGCGGTTCTTCGACGCGGAGCTCCGCGCCATCGCGGCCCACGTGCTGCTCCCGGTCGGCGCGCGCGCGACCGAACACGTCCTTGAGACCTACACCGCCCGGGCCTGGAAGACCGAGGTCGACATGGACGCGCTCCACGGCGAGGAGCTGCTCGGCGCCGGGTGGCTCGTCGTCCCGGTCAAGGACCCGTCGGACTGGGCGGACGGCGACGCCGACCGGCTCGTCGACGCGCTCGGGGAGCTCCGCTCGACCGACTTCCGCCGCGAGAGCGACCTCGGACGGTTCATCGCCGGCAGCGACCCGTACCTCGTCCGCTGACGGAACGAGTGCCCGCCGGGCGTGCGCCCCCGTCGATCACCGGTCGCATGGTCGTGAACTTTCCCCGGCAAAGCGCGTCCCCGTCGGTTCGATTCGGCAGTAATCGCCTCCGTCCGCGGACGATCGTTTTCTACCCGCGTTCGGGAGTGTCATATTTGTCGCTACTGTCTGGATTTTATACTTGTCCCGTAGATCTGTTTCTAGACGCCCGATCGATCGGGCGTTGGCCGCAGGACTGGTACTCCCCGCGGCGACTTGGTCAGTTCCGGCCCTCACCGGCCGGTTTTTCGTCGGCGCACAGCGACTCGACGTACTTCCCGACGTGGTCGTCCAGCCGCCGCTTGAAGCCCGCTTGCCGCGCGAGCCGGTCGAGCTCGCGGGAGACGTACGTCCCGTACTGGACCGCCTTCTTGTCCGCGGCGTGGACCGACGCCGGGACGCGCTCGGCCGCGACCCGACGCAGCGCGACCTTCCGCTCCTCGCCGTCGACGAGCAGATCGTCGGGGAGCGCCAGCGCGGCGGCGACCACCCGGTCGTCGAGCAGCGGCGTCGCGGGCTCGACGCCGGCGGCCCGGAGCGCGAGAACGTCCCGCTCCAGCTGTGCGGGGAGCGTGCGGACGGTCTCGGTCCGCGCCCCGCGGACGGTGTCGGCCTCGACGCGGGGGTCCTCGGCGGGGTCGACGACCTTGCTGTAGCCGCCGAACAGCTCGTCGGCGCCCTGCCCGACCGCGAGCCGGTCGACCCCGTCCGCGGCGGCCGCCTCGGCGGTCAGGAACAGCGGGACCGCGATGGCGACGTCCATCGGGTTCCGGCGGCCGGTCGCGGCCGCGACCGCGCGGACGGCGCGCGTGAGGTCGTCGTGCGTGACCTCGACCACTCGCAGGTCGCGGCCCATGGCCGCCGCGGCGTCGCGCGCGGCGGCGACGTCGTGGCTCCCCTCGAAGCCGGCCACGTAGCAGGAGGCCTCGGGCACGGCGGCCGCGACGAGCCCGGAGTCGACGCCGCCGGAGAAGGCGACCGCGAGGTCGCCGCCGCTCTCGGCGCCGTCCGCGGATCGAGCGGCATCGAGGTCGTCGAGCGCCGCGCTCACCGCGTCGTCGACCGCCGCCAGCGCGGCGTCGCGGTCCGCGGTCGGATCCGCGTCGGGCAGCCGCCAGACGCGCTCCGTCCCGGCCGCCGAGGCGACGCTCCCGGCCGGAACCGGCTCGGGATCGTCGAGGTCGGCCCGGTCGAACGCCCACGCGCCGGGCTCCGTCGGCCGGCGGTCGGACTCAGGATCGAGCGCCGCGGCCTCGGCGAACAGCGGCTGCCGACCGAGGGCGTCGCGGACCAGAACCGGCCCCTCGCGGTCCGGCGGGTCGGCCAGCAGGCCGGCGAAGCCGCGCCCGCCCGGGAGGGGGTCGGCGTCGCGGAGCGCGGCCCGGACGCGGTCCGGGTCGGTGCCGCGGAGGTCGGAGGCGGGTGAGCCCGGCATCGCGGTCACCGGAGGGCGTCGAGCGCGCGGAGCGCGCGGCGCTTCGCGCCCCCGCCGAACTGGCGGAGCGAGACGCGCCACGGGGTGCGCTTCCCGACGACGCTGGTCCGGCCGTCGGCGATGCCGTCGAGGATCGCCGCGGCTGAGCGCTCGTCGGCGCCGACCTCGGTCACCGCCTGCCCCACCATCTCGGAGATGTGCGCGTCGCTCCCGGCGGTCATCGGCAGGCCGTGGCGGACGGCGAACTTCTCGGCCTGGCGGTTCGAGCGCCCGGTGAACAGCCGGGAGTTGTACACTTCGAGGGCGTCGGCGCTCGCCAGCTGCTCGTCGCTGATGTGCGCGGCGACGCCGTGGCGGGACTTCTGGAAGGGGTGGGGGACGACCGCGATCCCGCCCTGGTCGCGGATCCGGTCGAGCGTCTCGTCGAAGGGGAGGCCGCTCTCGACGCGCTCCTCGATGCCGAACGCGAGGACGTGGCCGACCGCCGAGGTCACCTCCATGCCGACGATGCCGACGAGCCCGTAGTCGGGGGCCTTCTTGGCCGCCTCGATGCTGGCGTCGATCTCGTCGTGGTCGGTGACGGCGAGCGCGTCGAGCCCGACCGCGGCCGCCTGCTCCAAGAGGAGGTCGACCGGGTCGCGCCCGTCGTACGACAGCGCGGAGTGCGCGTGGAGCTCGACCGATAGCACACCTGACGGTTCGAGCGTGGTCATAAAAAGCGCCCCGGTCCGGGCCCGGTTCCCGCGGATTCGCGGCGGCTGAACCCCGTTCTAACGATCTGCTATATAAAAAACACAACCGCGGTGGCGCGTGCCTGCGAGCGGCCGCTCGCAGGCACGCGCGAGGGAGTCGGCCGACCGAAGGGAGGCCGACGAGGCTGGGGAGGTGTGAGGCTGCGGTTGCGGTGCTGTAGGTGGACTCGAAGGGGCAGTCACCGGCGACGAAGTCGCCGGTTGCCCGTGGCGCTACGCGCCACGCTGCCGCGCGGGCGAAGACGCGCGACGTAAGGACCGCAGGCGCGAACGGAGTGAGCGCCGAGGACCACAGCGAGCGCATCGAGTCCTCGCGGCTGGGGCTTCGGAGATGTTCGTCGGCGCTCCGCAGTCGACTAACTATAGGCGAGCGGCTGAGAGATCAAAAGGGTTCGCCGCAGATTCGGAAGCAGCGATGTACGGGCGACTTGCCGGAGCGATGGCCTCGAAAAAATACGTCCTCGCTACCGATTAGAACGCGCTCTCGCCCACCGTCTTCCGGTAGGTCGCCCGGCCGCTGTGAGTCGCGTCGTCCCACGACTCCACGTCGACGATCACGCGGGTGTTCACCGCGTCCGGCGGCGCGCCCTCGATACGGAGCGTCGAGTCGCCGATACGGGCGACGTGGTCGCCGTCCTCGCCGGGGCCGCCCCCCTCGCCGGTCACCATCACTTCGAGAACGTCGCCGGCCGCGTAGTCCGGCGTCGGGCCGCGGGCCGACCAGCCCGCGAGGAACTTGTCGAAGACGCTCATGCGCGGGACACCTCCTCGGAGACGCGGTCGGGGATGTACTCCCGCCCGAAGCCGGTGATCGCGGCGAGGACGAATATCGCCACGAGGAACCAGCCGTGGAAGACGTACGGGACGACCTCGATGGGGTTGACGACCATCTCGGGGCCGTACTCGGCGCCGAGGCCGTCGGGCCCGACCATCACCTGGTAGCCCACTAGCACGCCGCCCGCCCACGGGAAGATGTAGCCGAGCGCGGAGGTGTTGGCGTCGAGGATGTTCGCGCGGCGGTAGCCGTTGATGTTGAACTTCTCGCCGATCCGCGCGATATACGGGGCGATCGCGATCTCGGCCGCGGTGTTGATCGTGATCATCCCGTTGATGGTCGCGGTGCCGAGGACCATCGTCAGCTCCGCGCGGCGGACCGTCGTCGCGACGGAATTCAACAATAACTCCAGGATCGCCTCGAAGCCGCCGCCGCGGATCATGATCTGCGCCATCGACACGATCAAAAGCGTCAACACGATGAGCGGGAAGAAGCCGGTCGCGCCCGTGTAGAGGCTTCCGCTAACGCCCGTGGTCTCGCCGACCGCGACGAACGGGAGCGAGGTGAACGTCCCGGCCTCGCTCACGGTGAACACGAGGATGTCGCTCACCGACGAGAGCCCGAACACGAGGTTGGACGCGACGGCGACGACGATCCCCCACGAGATCGCCTCGACGATGTGGCGGCCCGCGACCGCCGTGACGATCACGACGCCCATCGAGCCCAGGTGGACCAACCCCGCCGCGGCCGCGTCGAGTTCGGCCGCGCCCTCGAGGGTCGCGCCCGGCAGCACCGAACCCATGATCAGGTAGGCGACGAACGCCGGCACCGCAGCGAGGATCGCGTACTTGAACCGCGAGGCGACGACACCGCCGATGTCGGCGTCCTGCGTCACCGCGCTCACGATCGTCGTGTCGCTGACGGGCGCGAGGTTGTCGCCGAAGACGGCGCCCGAGAGGATGGCGGCGAACAGCAGCACCGGGTTCGCGCCGAGGAGCACGCCGGCCGGGAAGAACAGGGTCACGAACGCGATGGTCGCGCCGTACCCCGTCCCGATCCCGGTCGCGAGCAGCCCGCAGAGGACGAACGCGGCCGCCGGGAACGTCGCTCCGCTGACGTTCAACGCCTCGGCGGCGAAGATGAGTCCGTTGACGAATCCGCCGGCTTGGAGCGTGTCGGCGAACATCCCGGCCCACAGCCACGCGACGATCGCCGTGGCGGCGACGCGCTGGGTCATCCCCTCGAATATGGTGTCCGCGTACGTCTTCCAGCTCCCGCGAACGAAGAACATCCCGAGGATCGTCCCGATCAGCGCACCGATCACCAGTCCATCCGAGCCGCCGACTCTGAGAACACCGCTCTGGAAGATGGCCCAGAGGATGAAGAAGGCGAGCGGGATCGTGCTCGCCCACTTGCCTCCGCGGAACTCGATCCGCGGGCCGTCGCCGTCCTGGTCGCCGACGCCGAACTCGCTACCGTCGGGCGGGTCCCCGCCGTCGGTCGCCGGCGGAGCCCCGTCGCTGGTCTCGGTCATCTGTCGGTCACATCGCCCCGAACACCGACGACTCACCTAAATCCTCCTTTCGGCGGAGAACTCGCGCGGAACAGAATCCCGAGCGGCGCGGACCGAGGGCGGCCGGGAGCGCGACCCCGCTCGCCGCTTCGCTCCGCGAGAACGCTCCGCCCCACAAGAACACGCTTAAGAACCCCGACGGCGACCCCTCACACGGGAACAGCACAGCTGCAGATCCGACTCGCCGGGGCCCTTTCGCCCGCGGCTTGGGAATGTAGCAGTGCGCCGACGCCTCCGGCGTCGCGGTCGGGCGGCCCGCTCGCGCGGGCCGTCCGGTCGGATCGCTCGGTCCGCGAGCGATCCGTAGCCGCGCCGCGCGGAGTCGCGGTCACGTTGCGGTTGTGCCGTTCCAACCAGACAGACAATGGCACGAATGCACACGCGCCGTCGCGGTTCGTCCGGTTCGGACAAGCCGGCGACGGACGAGACCCCGGAGTGGAGCGACGTCGACGCCGAGGACATCGAGTCCCGCGTCGTCGAACTGGCGGAGCAGGGCCACGACCCCAGCGTCATCGGCCTCAAGCTGCGCGACGAGGGCGTCAAGGGCGTCCCGATCCCGGACGTGAAGCTGGCGACCGGGAAGAAGGTCACCGAGATCCTCGAGGAGCACGACGCCGACGCCGACCTCCCGGAGGACCTCCGTAACCTCATGCGGCAGGCGATCCGCCTGCGCGAGCACATGGAGGAGAACGGGCAGGACCACCAGAACAAGCGCGCGCTCCAGAACACGGAGTCGAAGATCCGCCGCCTCGCGAACTACTACCGCGGCGACGAGCTCGACGAGGAGTTCACGTACACCTACGAGAACGCCGTCGAGCTCTTAGCGGAGTAACGCGGCGAGACGCGGCGACGACACCCCACGAGACCCACCCATGACCGAAGCGACGTCCGCCACGCCCGCCCCCGACGCGCTCGCCGGCGTCCTCGCAGACGCGCCGTTCGTCCGGCTCGTCGCGACCGACGGCGGCGACGCGCTGGCAGCCGCGGGGCTGCTCGCGCGAGCGCTCCGAGCGACGGGCACGCCGTTCCAGGCGCGGGTGGCCGCCGACCCGGTCCCAGCCGACCCCGACGACGGCGTCGCGGTGACCGTCGGCGTCGACCGCGGGCCGCACGCGATCCCCGGCACGGGGCGCCCGGCCAGCACGGCGGCCTTCGCGGTCGCGCGCGCGCTCGGCGGCGACCCCGACCCCGTGGTCGCGCTCGCCGGCGTCGTCGCGGCCGGGTCGATCCCCGGCGCCGACGGCTCGGGCGACGCGCTCGACGCCGCGGAGCGGGCCGGCCGCGTCGAGCGGCGTCCCGGCGTCGCGCTCCCGGTCTCGGGCGGCGCGACGGGCGACCAGGAGGCGAGCGCCGCACCCTCGCGGGCAGAGGCCCTCGCGGCCTCGACGCTCGCGGCGACGCGGTACTCCGGCGACCCCGAGGCGGCGCGCGACGCGCTCGCCCCGCTGGGGCTGCCGGCCGACCCCGACGCGGACGACCGCCGCCGGCTCGCCTCGCTGGTCGCGGTCGACGCCGTCGACGACGACGCGAGCGAGCGCGCCGCCTCGGCGGTCGAGCGCGCGCTCCGCCCGTACGCGACGGACGGTCCGTTCGAAACGGTCGGCGGCTACGCCGACGTGCTCGACGCGCTCGCCCGGGAGGCGCCCGGGACGGGCGTCGCGCTCGCGCTCGCGAGCGACCCGGACGACTCGCTCCGAAAGAGCGCGCTCGACGCGTGGCGCCGCCACGGCCTGGCGGCCCACCGCGCGCTCGACGCCGCGACGGTCGGCCGGTACGACGGCTGCGTCGTCGCCCGCGTCGACGCCTCGGAGGCGGTCCTCCCGACGGTCGCCCGGCTCGTTCGGGACTTCCGGTCGCCGGAGCCCGTCGCGGTCGCGCTCGACGAGGGCGCGGGCCGCCTGGCCGTGGCCGCCACCGGCGGTGGCCACGCGTCGGGCGACGCGGCCGGCGAGCCGACCGACGTCGGCGACGCCTGCCGGACCGCCGCCGGCGAGGTCGGCGGCGACGGCTGGGGCACCCCCGAACGCGGCGGCGTCTCGGTCGCAACGGACGCGAACGACGCCGTCGACGCCGACGTCACGGCGGCGCTGGCCGCGCTCCGGGAGGCGATCTGAGATGGCGGGCGACGCCTCGCCGCGCGCCGACGCGGCACGGAGCGCGACGGTCCGGACCGAGCACGCCGACGCCGCGACGGTCGCGGCCGCGCTCGCCCCGGACGAGACCGACTCGATGCGCACGCGCGTTGACGGCGACGTCGTCGCCTGCGCGGTCGAGCGGCCGACCACCGGCGGGCTCCAGTCGACGCTGGACGACCACCTCGTGAACCTGCGGGTCGCCGACCGCGTGATCGAACGCGCACGCGACCACGCCGCCGCGACTCCCGACGCCGCGAACGTCGACGCCGCGGACGCAGACGCCGCGCACGACGACTCCCTCGACTCCGCAGACGAACCGCAGACGACCGACACCGACACACAACCCGACACATGAGCGAACGATCCGTATCCAAGAGCAGAGAACAGAAGCGCTGGTACACCGTGCTGGCGCCCGAACAGTTCGACCGGCAGGAGCTCGGCGAGACCCTCGCCGAGGAGCCCCAGCAGGTCGTCGGCCGCACGATCACGACGACGCTCGACGAGCTAACGGGCGACTCCAACGCGAACAACACGAAGCTGACCTTCAAGATCACCGACGTGGGCAGCGACTCGGCGTACACCGAGTTCATCAAGTACGAGCTGACGCGCGACTACCTGCGCTCGCTCGTCCGCCGGGGCGCCTCGAAGGTCGAGGCGTCGATCACGGTGCTGACGACGGACGACTACCGCATCCGCGTCCAGCCCGTCGCGCTGACGACGAAGAAGGCGGACCGCTCCCAGGAGAAGGCGATCCGCCGCGTGATGATCGACAAGGTCCACGCCGCCGCCGAGGAGCGCACCTTCGAGGCGTTCGTCGACGCCATCGTCGACGGGAACCTCTCGTCGGCCATCTACGGCGACGCCAAGGAGATCTACCCGCTCCGCCGCGTCGAGGTCCAGAAGCTGACCCTCGAAGCGCGCCCGAGCGAGGTCGCCGCCGAGGAGGAGGCGTCCGTGGACGTCGACGCCGACGAAGTGGCGGTCGACGCCGACGAGTAACCCTTCGGCCGACCGACGCCGACTTCTCCGTTTATCGCCCGCCCAGCGGCCGCGCCGCCCGTTCCGTCGGCGGTTCCCGACTCGTGCGCGCCCGCTTCTCGCCGCCCGGCGCACCGTGCGCGACCGTTCCGCCCCGCGTCGGAGCGGTCCTCACTCCGCGTCGGGGGCGGTCGCCATGCGAAGCCGAGCCGGCTCGAAGCCGACCGCCTCGTAGAATTCGCGGGCGTCGCGGTTCTCGGCGTCCACGTCGAGCGTGACGTGTTCGCAGCCGCGCTCGGCGGCCGCCGTCCGGACGCGGTCGAGCAGCCGGCGCCCGAGCCCCTCGCCGCGGCGCGGCGGCCGGACGTACAGCTCGGTCACGTGGAGGCGGTCGCCGGCGGCGAACACCGGCGCCGAGGACTCGACCTCGGCCGCGGCGTACCCGACGAGACGGCCGTCGGCGACCGCGCGGTCGGCGGCCGCCGCTTCCGCGTCGGTGTCCCCCGACTCGTCGTCCTCGGCGCCCGACTCGTCGTCCACGGCGACCCACGTACAGACGGCCTCGTCATCGAGCCGGTCCCGGCGGTGCCCGACGCCCGCCGCGACGAGGTCCACGTCGTCGGCGAGCGCGTTCCGGTCGGCGAGGGCCGCCATCTCCCGGGCGAAGGGGAGCCACAGCCCCGTCACGAGCGGGCGGACGTCGGACGCGCGGAGCCGCCGGACCGTCGCGGTCACGGCCCGGACACCTCGCGCGTCAGCTGTCGGCGGTGCGGCTCGAAGCCGACCTTCTCGTAGAACGCGGCCGCCCGCGCGTTGCCGGCGTCGACGTCGAGCCGGAGCTCGCCGCAGTCCTGCTCGCGCGCGTCTACCCCTGCTCGCTCCATCAACCGCTCCGCCAACCCGGTCCCGCGGTAGGACTCGTCCACGTAGATGTCGCCGACCACGAGCCGGTCCGGCCGGTCGAACACCTCTGGACACTCGTCGGCGCTCGTCGAGACGAACGCCACGAGGTCTCGGTCGGGATCGGGAACGCCGACCGGAGCGGGCTCCTCGGGGTCGAGCGCCTCGGGATCGAGCGCCCCGGAACCGACGTCGCCCGGAGCGACTTCCGGATCGACCGCGACCACCCACAGGCGACGGTCGGCGTTCTCGCGGAGCAGGCGGAGCCGGAACGCGGCCTCGGCGGCGATCAGCTCCTCGTCGGGGCGGTCGGCGAGCGCGTGCCCGTCCGCCGCGGCCGCGAGGTCGCGGTGGTAGGGGAGCCACAGCTCCGCCGCGTACCGCTCCGCGGCGGCCGCCGTGGCCGGCAGGCGTCGAATCTCCATACGGCGGCCACCGGAGCCGGCGGCATACGCTTTCGGGTCGCGTGCGATCCGTCCGCATCCGCCGATATTCGGGAGACGAAAGCTTGAAACGCCGCTCGCCCGACCTCTCGGACATGGAACTGCGGGTCATCGAGAAGACCGACACGGAACTCCACATCGAGATCGCGGGCGAGGACCACACGTTCATGAACGTCCTGAAGGGCGCCCTGCTGGAGTCGGACGACGTCGCGGCCGCGACCTACGACATGAACCCCGAGCAGTCCGGGGGGCAGACCGAGCCCGTCCTCACGGTCAAGGCCGAGGAGGGCGACCCGCTCGACGTGCTCGCGGACGCCGCCGGCTCGATCACCGAGCGCACCGACGCGCTGCGCGACGCGGTCCGCGCGGCCTGAACGCGGTCCGACAGCGTCTCCCGCCGACTCCTTTCCCCGCCCTCTGTCTCTCCGTTCTCCCACGCCACGAGGGGCATACCTAAGTGGTGACTCCAGAAACGGGGGTGTATGCCGCCGAGCGTACTCATGCTGGGGTGGGGGTTCCCGCCGAACATCACCGGCGGGCTCGACGTCCACGTGGGGGAACTGTTCACCGGGCTCCGCGACGACCTCGGGGTCGAGGTCACCCTGGTGTTGCCCGCGGAGTTCGCCCCCGACGACGAGCCGGGACTCGAACCCGTCGAGACCGGCGAGGGCGACGTCGCGGCGCGCGTCGGTGAGCTCTCCGACCGCTTCGCCGAGCTCGCGCCCGACCACGACGTGGTCCACACGCACGACTGGTTCGGGTACGGTCCCGGCCGCGCCGCCGCCCGCGCGTCCGACGCCACCTGGGTCTCCTCGTTCCACTCGCTGGCGAGCGACCGCAACATCGACCCGCCGAGCCGCGAGGTCGAGACCGAGCGCCGCCTCGCGAACGCCGCCGACACGAACATCGCGGTCAGCGAGATCGTCCGCTCGGACATCCGGGAGCTGTACGACGCCGACTCGCGGGTCGTGTACAACGGCTTCTCGACGCCGACGTTCTCCGGGAAGGACGTGCGCGAGGACCTCGGCATCGACGGCGAGATGCTGTTCTTCGTCGGGCGCCACACCGACCAGAAGGGGATCTCCCACCTCCTGTACGCGGTCAAGAAGCTGCGCGGCCGCGACGCGACGCTCGTCGTCGGCGGATCCGGCCACCAGACCGACCAGCTCAAGCGGTTCGCGGAGCTGCTCGGTATCGAGGACCGCGTCGAGTTCGTCGGCTACGTCCCCGAGGCGGAGCTCGGCGACTACTACGCCGCCTCGGACGCGTTCGTCTCGCCGTCGTACGCGGAGCCGTTCGGGATCACGATCACGGAGGCGCTGGAGGCCGGGACGCAGGTCGTCGCGACCCCGTCCGGCGTCGCGGAGGTGCTCCCCGACGGCTGCCTCGTCGAGGTCGCGACGGACTCGGAGTCGATCGTCCACGGGCTCATCGAGGCGCTCGACCGCGAGGAGCCGCCGGAGTACGAGCGCCGCGAGTGGCTGGACGTGGCCGAGGACACGCTCGCCGTGTACGAGGACGTCGCCTGAACCCCCGGTCTAGTCCCCACCCGTCCGCCGCCCGCGGCGGGCTCAGCTCTCGTCGCCCCGATACACGTCGAACTCCGTCACCGGCTGCGGGTGCGTGACCCGGAAGCCGTTCGCGGTCTCCATCACGCCGCGCGTGCTGCCGGTCGTCCCGCCGTACGGGCTCTCCTCGCCGCCGGCGCCGGCGCCCTGATACGGCGAGGTGTACGGCGACCCGCCGACCGGGTCGTCGAACCCCTCGGGCGGGAGGTAGATCCGCTCGCCGTTCGCCGACCGCACGACGACGGCGACGTCCCTCGTGCCCGTCACGTCGATGACGGTGCGGTCGTCGGTTATCCGCGCGTCGACGTCGATCTCGTCCATGCCCCACGATGCGGACGGGGACGGTTTAGCCCTACCGGCCGTCGCGGGCGCCGCGCTCCCGCCCGCGGCCGGCTCGAACGGTGGTGAATCCTTTTGTGCGGCCGCGCCGAACCTCGCTTCGATGGACGTCAACAGCCATGCCGAGGAGCTCGCCTCCGACCTCGGCGTCGACAAAGAGGAGGTCAAAGCCGACCTACAGAACCTACTGGAGTACAGCGTCCCCATCGACGAGGCGAAACAGAGCGTCCGCCGGAAGCACGGCGGGGGCGGCGGCGGGTCGTCGCCGACCCCGGACGCCGTCGACGTGGGCGAGATCACCACCGAGAACGACGGCGTGACGGTCACCGTCCGCGTGCTGACGCAGGGGACGCGCACCATCCGATACCAGGGCGACGACCTCACGATCCGGGAGGGGGAGGTCGCCGACGAGACCGGCGTCATCTCCTACACCGCGTGGCAGGACTTCGGCTTCGAGCCGGGCGACTCGCTGACGATCGGCAACGCCGGCGTCCGCGAGTGGGAGGGGGCGCCGGAGCTCAACCTCAACGACTCGACGACGGTCGCCATCGCCGACGAGCCCGTCGAGGTCGACCGAGAGGTCGGCGGCGACCGGAGCCTCGTCGACATCGCGGCCGGCGACCGCGGCCGCAACGTCGAGGTCCGGGTGCTGGAGGTCGACGAGAAGACAATCTCCGGCCGCGACGGCGAGACGGAGATCCTGGAGGGCGTCGTCGGCGACGAGACGGCGAAGCTCCCCTTCACCGACTGGCAGCCCCGATCCGAGATCGCGGTCGGCGCGGACCTCCGGATCGAGGACGTGTACGTCCGGGAGTTCCGCGGCGTCCCCTCGATCAACCTCACGGAGTTCTCGACGGTCACCCCGCTCCCCGACCCGGTCGAGGTCGCCGAGGACGCCCCCCGCCTCTCGGTCGCCGACGCGGTCGGCTCCGGCGGGATGTTCGACGTCGAGGTCGTCGGGAACGTCTTGGAGGTCCGGGACGGCTCCGGACTCATCGAACGCTGTCCGGAGTGCGGCCGCGTCGTCCAGAACGGCCAGTGCCGCAGCCATGGCGACGTGGACGGCGAGGACGACCTGCGCGTGAAGGCCATCCTCGACGACGGCACGGACACCGTCACCGTCGTCCTCGACGACGAGCTCACCGCGGAGGTGTACGGCGGCGGGCTCGACGACGCCCTCGCCGCCGCGAAGGACGCGATGGACAAGCAGGTCGTCGCCGACGACATCGCCGACGCGCTCGTGGGGCGCGCCTACCGCGTCCGCGGGAACCTCTCGGTCGACGACTACGGCGCCACCCTCGACGCGACCGAGTTCGCGCTCGCCGCCGACGACCCCGCCGAGCACGCCCGCGCCGCGCTCGCGGAGGTGGGCGAATGAGCGACGACGGGCCCGGCACGCGCGAGGTCGCCTACCGGGTGTTCGCCGCCGAGTTCGACGACGCCTCGCTGTCGTACTCCGAGAGCGACGAGGAGCGCGCCCCGAACTACGTCGTCACCCCGACCGGCGCGCGGGTGAACCGTCTGTTCACCGCCGGCGTGCTCACCGAGGTCGAGCGCGTCAACGACGAGACGCGGCGCGGCCGCGTCGTCGACCCCTCCGGCGCGTTCGTCACCTACGCGGGCCAGTACCAGCCGGAGGCGCAGACCTTCTTAGAGCGCGCCGACCCGCCGGCGTTCGTCGCGCTCACGGGCAAGGCGCGCACCTTCGAGCCCGAGGACTCCGACCGCGTGTTCACCTCCGTCCGCCCGGAGAGCCTCAACGAGGTCGACGCCGACACCCGCGACCGCTGGGTCGTCTCCGCCGCGGAGGCGACGCTCGACCGCCTCGCGGTGTTCGCGCGGGCGCTCGACTCCGACCTCCGGGGCGACGACCTCCGCGCGGCGCTGGAGGCGGGCGGCGCCCCCGCCCCCCTGGCCGCGGGGATCCCGAAGGCGCTCGACCACTACGGCACCACCGCGGCCTACGCCGAGGCGGTCCGCCGCCTCGCGGTCGACGCCCTGGAGATGATCGCGGGCGACCGCGACGAGGTCCGCGCCCTCGACCTCGCCCCCGACGAGGGCGGCGAGACCGCGCTCGGTCCCCTCCCGGAGACCGACGTGACGGTCGTCGAGCCGGCGGCGACGACCGAGGCCGACCGAACCCCGAGCGAGGCCGGCGCCTCCGAGGCGGAACCGTCTCCCGCCGCGAGCGACGCCGATCCGGCCGCGGAGTCGGACTCGGCCGCTGAGTCGGACTCGGCCGCCGACTCCGGGGCAACCGTCGACGACGACTCGTCGTCCCCCGAGACCGACTCGTCGCTCGGCGACTCGACCGAGGCGTCGACCGACGACGCCGGGTCACAGACGGACGACACGGCCGAACCGGCGTCCGCTTCGACCGCCGAACCCGAATCGCTCGGCGACACTGGCGACTCAACCGAGGCGGCAGCCGACGACGGCGGGCTCGGCGACTTCGACGCCGGCGGCGACGCGGACGCGACGTTCGACGACGGGAGCGAGGCGGACGCGACCGCGGACATCGACCCGGACGCCGACGCCGACGACATGTACCAGCTCGACGACGAAGAGCGCGAGGAGATCGAGTCCGAGTTCGGCACCGACTTCTCGACCGGCACCGAGGTCGACGACCCGGGCGAGGCCGACATCGACGTGCCGGACCCCGAGGACCTCGCCGAGGAGCCGGTCGACGACCTCGCGGCGGCCGCGGACGAGGCGTCCGGCGCCGCGACCGAGGAGAGCGAGCCGGCCGACCCGGCGACCGAGGCCGCCGAACCGACCGAAGACGACGAGTCCGACGCGACCGAGGCCGCCGAGGACGTCGACCTCGAAGCCGCCGCGGTCGCGGCGATGGGCGACCTCGACGACGGCGACGGCGCGCCCCGCGAGGCGGTCGTCGAGCGCGTCGCCGACGACCACGGTGTCGATCCCGGCGCGGTCGAGGACGCCATCCAGGACGCGCTGATGAGCGGGCAGTGTTACGAGCCCGGCGACGGGCTGCTCAAGCCGATCTGATGGCGCGGGTGGAGCCGGTCGTCGGCGAGCCGGCCGCCGTGGCCGACCTCGACGGTGAGCGCGCGGTGCTCGTCGCCGACGTTCACGCCGGCATCGAGGTCGGCCTGCGCTACGAGCGCGGCGTCGAACTGGACTCCCGCACCGGCGAGCGCCGCGAGCGCCTCTGCGACCTGATCGCCGAGACCGACGCCGACCGGCTCGTGGTCCTCGGCGACCTCGCGCACCGAATCGGCGCGCCGGACGGCGACGAGCGCGAGGAACTGGAGACGCTGGTCCGCGCCGTCACGGACCGCGTCCCGATGACGCTCGTCGAGGGGAACCACGACGCGGGCGTCGCGGAGGCGTTCGCCGACGACCTCGACGTGATAGGTCCCGAGGGCGGGCTGATCGGCGACTCCCCGGGAGCCGTCGGCGTCTGTCACGGCCACACCTGGCCGGACCCGGGGCTCCTCGACGCCGACGTCGTGTGTACCGGCCACGAACACCCGCAGGTGCGGCTGGAGGACGCGGTCGGCGGCTCGCGCGTCGAGCGCGCGTGGCTCCGCGGGGAGCTCGATGCCGCGGCGTTCACCGAGTCGGGCGACGAGAGTGACCGCGCGGCCGACGCACCCGAACTCGTCGTCTTCCCCGCGTTCAACGAACGCTCGGGCGGGACGTGGGTGAACGTCGAGGGCCAGTCGTTCCTCGCGCCGTACCTCCCCGCGGCGCTGCCCGCCGCCGACGCCTACCTGCTCGACGGGACGCGGCTCGGCGACTACCGACGGGTCTGAGCGCCGCGAGCCAACGTCCGCGTCGCGACGGACGAGACCGTTTTTACCCGCGGCGACGAACCGGCTCCATGGTCACCAACCGGTCGCCGACCGCGATCGACGAGGCCGGGTGGCACTGGCTCCGCGTGAAGCACGTGACCGGGTTCCCGCGACAGGCCCGCGACGCCTACTTCCCGACCCACGACGTGACGCGCCCGGCGGCGACGACCGAGGCGGACCTACCGGAGATCGACCGATCGCGGGCGGACGCGCTCCCGGTCGCCCCCGAGACAGTCCGCGACGCCGACCGCCTCGCGCTGGAGACGACGTACCTGAGCGGGAAGTGGCTCGTCGAGCGCTCCGCGGCGGCGGTCGACGACCTCTGGGAGGGCGTGGTCGAGGACGTCGCGGCCGGGCGGTTCTGGGACGCGAAGGTCACGACCCGCGCCGGCCGCGAGGCCTTCGGCGAGACGGCCCACGCGGTGCTGGTGTTCACGCCGAACTACTTCGACCGGGCGGACGTCGACCGGGTGCGGCGTCGGCTCAGGGAGGTCCACGGCGTGACCGAGGAGATCAGGTACCGCCCCGACGTCTACACGCTCGACGGGGTTCACGAGGACCGGCTCGGTGCGCTCACCGATTCCGCCGCGTCGCGGTTCCGGGCCTGAGGCCCCCGGCCGCGGGGCGCTCTCGAACTACTCGACGGGGCGGAACCGGAACCCGTCCCAGTCCTGGCTCTCCGGCTCGCGGATGCCGGCGCCCGGCTCGCGCAGTTCGCCGGCGTGGACGGGCTCGACGCGGTCGCCGATGGCGACGTCGAACTGCCCGCCGTCTCCGTCGTCGCCCGCTTCCGAGTCGCCCCGCTCGGCCACCTGTCCGAGCGCGCGGACCGGCGGCCCGTCGTAGTCGTCGCCCATCTCGAACTCGACGATGGCGAGGGTGTTCGGCTCGCGGACCCCCGGCGGCGTCGCGGTCGAGGTCGTCCACGTGACGACCCGGCCCTCGTACTCGCGGAGGTCGACCGTTCCGACGCGCTCGGCGCCGTCCGGGCTCACGGTGTGGGGCGGGTAGGTGACCGTCCCGTCCGCGTACTCCGCCGCCTCGAAGGTCGGTTCCTCGCCGGGCGCTGCCCCGTCCTCGCCGTCGGTCGTCTCGTTGTCGCTCATTGGCTTCCCTCCAGGATAGTGGTGGTCACGCAGTTCCCGAACCCGCCGACGTTGCAGGCGAGGCCCGTGTCGGCCTCGACCTGTCGCGGGCCGGCGTCGCCCGTCACCTGCTTGAATATCTCGTACACCTGCGCGACGCCGCTCGCCCCGAGCGGATGGCCCTTCGACTTGAGGCCGCCCGAGGTGTTGATCGGCAGGTCGCCGTCGCGGTCGGTGACGCCCTCCTCGACCGCCTTCCACCCCTCGCCCTTCTCGAAGAAGCCGAGGTCCTCGCTCTGGAGGAACTCCAGGATGGTGAACATGTCGTGGAGCTCCGCCACGTCGACGTCGTCCGGACCGATGCCGGCCATCTCGTAGGCGACGTCTGAGGAGTCGACGACCCCGCCCATCGTCGTCGGGTCCGCGCGCTCGTGGACGACGTGGGTGTCGGTCGCGCCGCCGATCCCGCTGATCACGGCGTAGCTCCCGTCGGGCGCGTACTCCTCGGCGACGGACTCGGGGCAGAACACGAGCGCCGCCGAGCCGTCCGTGATCGGACAGAAGTCGTACAGCCGGAGGGGGTCGGCGACGACCGGCGAGTCGAGGACGGTGTCGAGGTCGACCTCCTTCCGAAACTGCGCGTGCGGGTTGTCGACCCCGTTCCTGTGATTCTTCACCGCGACCTTCCCGAGGCTCTCGCGTGGCGCGTCGTACTCGTCGAGGTAGAGCCGCGCGGTGAGCCCCGCGAACGAGGGGAGCGTCACGCCGTGTTTGTACTCGACCGGGTGGGTGAGCGACGCGATCACGTCGGTCGCCTCCGCGGTCGTCCGATGGGTCATCTTCTCGCCGCCGACCAGCATGGTGAGGTCGCTCGCGCCGGACGCGACCGACTGCCACGCGGCGTACACGCCCGCCCCGCCCGACGAGGAGGTCTGGTCGATCCGCGCGGTATAGGCCGGCTGGGCCGCCAGATCGTGGGCCA
This sequence comes from Halorubrum sp. Atlit-28R, assembly GCF_003665955.1. NCBI lineage: Archaea > Methanobacteriati > Methanobacteriota > Halobacteria > Halobacteriales > Haloferacaceae > Halorubrum > Halorubrum sp. Atlit-28R. Next base: position 520,234 of record NZ_QPLS01000001.1, on the reverse strand, counting down.
GCGCGTTCGGGACGCCGGTCTGCCCCTCGAACTCGCCGCTGGCCATGTTCGAGACGTACAGGTGATCGAGGTCGTCGCCGTCGACGCCGGCGTCGTCGAGCGCGGCCGCGCCCGCCTCCGCCAGCAGCTCCCGCACCCAGGCGTCGCGCTGCCCGAACGGGGTCATCGACGCGCCGACGATCGCTACGCGTTCCATACCGCCGGGTCCGTCGCAGTCGCCTAAAACGTACCTCTCTGCGGTCGCCGGGATCGCCCCCGGCCCGACTCAGTCGGCGGCGGTCGGGGCGTCGTCGCCGACCGCGGCGGCCGCCTCGCGCTCCGCGGCCGCCGCGGACACCACGTCAGTGAACGCCTGCCGCCGCGCGTAGAAGAAGTAGACGTACGGCACCTTCGCCAGCACGTCGAGGAAGGCGTACGTCAGCGCGGCGCCGACCGCGCCGGTGAAGCCGATCCCCGCGGGTCCCATCACCCAGACGAACGGGTACGCGAGCCACAGCAGCCCGACGTGGTTCTTCAGCAGGCTGAACAGCCCGCGCTGCATCGGGTCGTCCGGAACCGTCCGCGGGAATATCAGGTACAGATACGCGAACAGCGTGACATGGAAGCCGGCCGAGACGGCGAACAGCGCCCACTTGACCGTCCCGCTGGACACGACGGCGCCCGCACCGAAGGCGATCATGAGCGCGTCGGCGATCATCACGCCGGCGATGGCGCGCCGCGACGCGCCGGCGACGTAGCCGATGAACCCGACCAGAAGCGGCGTGGTGACGATCCAGTCGACGTAGCGGAGCCCGACGAGCTCGTTCCCGTTGACCGTCACGGTCCCGATGCCGAGCGCCATCCCGACGTAGGCGAGCCCCGCGAAGCCGGGGATGACCGCCAGCGCGGCGAGCCGGTTGCGGTCCGCCGAGTCGGTCAGCTTCGTGTACAGCACCGCGGTGATCCCGACGCCGACGAGGAAGCCGAGCGCCGCGAGCCAGTACGCGGCGGTGACGGCGGCCGTCATCGCGCACCCCCGTCGGTCGTCGCCCGCGAGCGGGGCGTCCCGGGCTCGGCGCCCGGACCGCCGGCGTCGGCGCCGTCGGCCTCGACGGTGAACGCCGCGACCCGCTCCTGGAGCGTGGTGACGGCGTCGGTCTGGAACTCGCGCAGCGAGTCGGACACGTCCTCGACGACGGACTGCCCGGCCCGGATCTCTTCGGCCGCCTCCTCGGCGGTCTCGGCCGTCTCAATGCTGAGCTCCGTGATCTCGTCGACCGAGCCGGCGGTGTCCTGCACCGTGTCGGCCTGGTCGGAGGTCGTCCGCCGGATCTCGCCCAGCGAGGCGCTGATCTCGTCGACGGAGTCGGCGATCGTCTCGATGTCGGAGAGCGTCGACTCGACCGTGTCCGTCCCGGTCTGGACGCGCTCCTGCGTCGACCGGATCGACACGGTCACCTCCTCGGTCTGGTCTGCGATGTCGTCTATCATCTCGTCGATCTCGTTCGCGCGCGACTGTGTCTCCTCCGCGAGCCCCTTCACCTCCTCGGCGACGACGCTGAAACCGTCGCCGGAGCCGTCCGCCCGGGCCGCCTCGATGGAGGCGTTCAACGCGAGCATGTTGGTCTGTTCGGCGATCTCGCCGATGATGTCGACGATCTCGGTGATCTCGTCCATCCCCTCTTGGAGCCGCTCGACGCGGTCGACGGCCTGCTCGGCCTCCGCCTCGACCTCGGCCATCTCGTCGAGCGCGGTCTGGGAGGAGCTGCGGGCGTCGTCGCTGGTCCGTGCGACCGCCTCGCTGCGGTCCGAGAGGTCGTCGACGGTCGCGGCGATCTCCTCGGCGGACGCGCTGACGTTCTCGATGTCGGCGGCGATCGATTCGAGCTCCGCGCGCTGGTCGCTCGCCTGCCCCCGGATCGTCGACGCGCTGCCCGTCGCCTCGGCGACGCGCTGTTCGACCTCGCTGCTCATCTCGGCCATCTCCCCGGCGTCGGCCTCGATCCGGTCCGCCATCTCGCGGACCGTCTCGACCGTCCCTTGGAGGTCGTCCATCATCCGGTTGAACGACTCCCCGACGGTGGCGAGGCTCTCGTCGGTCTCGTCGACCTCGACCCGCCGCGTGAGGTCGCCGGTGGCCGCCTCCTCCATCACCTCGGCGTACCGATCGGCGGTCCGTCGGTACCGGTCCGCCATCTCGGTGGCCTCAGCCCGGGCCTCCTCGAGCTCGTCCTGGGTGCGCTCCATCTCCGCCAGTCGGTCCTTCAGGGAGACGCGCATATCCTCGATAGAGCCCGCGAGCCGCCCGAACTCGTCCGTCCGCGTCGACCGTACTTCCTGATCGATGTCCCCCTGCGCGACGCGGCGGGTCTGTGCCCCGATCTCGGTGACGCTCGCGACCGTCTCGGCGGCGTTGATCGACCCGAGCGTCAACAGCCCTGCGACCGCCGCGACGACCGTCGCGTTGGCGTCGTTCGTGACGACGCCTACGGCCACGATGAACGCGCCGGTCGCGACGTATCCCGCGCCCAACTTCGCCCCGTAACTGTTTCTCAACGCTGCAATCGGCATGTATCCGAAGATAGGGAACCTCCGTGTTAAACGGCCTCCCGAGAATATCAGACGCAATATTCGGAGGGCGCGCGGACGCTCCGCCGACACCCGCGCCGGTTCCCTACTCTGCGCGCCGCCCGCCGTGGCCCGGGTAGTCGCGCTCGAAGCGCGACCCGATCTCCTCGCGGTCGAGCCGGATCACGACCGGGCGCCCGTGCGGGCAGGCGTAGGGGTTCTCGCAGGCGTCGAGCCGGTCGAGGAGGTCGACGACGCGCCCCTCGGTGAGCGAGGTGTTCCCCGTCACCGAGGGGTAACAGGCGAGGTCGGCGAGCAGCTCGTCGACCGCGTCGGCGACCGGCTCGTCGCCCGCGGCCGCGTCGTCGACCAGCGCGGACAGCGCGTCCCGCAGGAGGTCGGGGTCGAGCGCGGCGTCGAAGACGGCCGGGACGGCCGTGACGGCGACCTCGCGGTCGCCCGCGCGCTCGGCCCGGAACCCGATCCCCGCGAGGTCGTCGACGAACTCCTCGAACAGCGCCGCCTCGCGCGCCGTCAGCTCGATGCGGACCGGCTCCGCGAGCGCCTGCGCGTCCGCGCCGTCCGCGAACGTCGCCTTCAGCCGCTCGTAGTTCACCCGCTCGTCGGCCGCGTGCTGGTCGATCAGCACGAGCCCGTCCGGCGCCTCGGCGACGACGTACGTCTCGTGGAGCTGTCCCAGCACCCGCAGCGAGGGCAGCGAGTCGAACTCGCGCTCGCGCTCGGCCCCCTCGCCGCCGAGGGTCCGCTGCCGCGTCGCGGGGCGCGCCCGCGACGACTCTTCCGCGGGGGTTCGGTCCTCCTCACCGGCCGCCGCCGCGCCGCGGTCGGGTCTGTCGCCGACCGAGCGGGCGCCGGTCGGCGACCCGCCGTCCGGCGAATCGGGGCCCCGGTCGGCCGCGTCGGTCAGCGTCTCCGCGGCGTCACCGGTCGCCCCCGCGACCTCGTCGGTCTCCGTCGTCGACTCGTCGTCGCGGTCCGCGGGGTCCGACTGCCAGTCCCGCGGGGACGGGCGCGCGTCGCCGCCCGCGTCGGTGCGCCCGGGATCCGCCTGTTCGCCGGCCGATCCGTCCGTCGACGCGCCCTCGCCGCCCAGCCCGTCGACCGACCACGCCGCGTCGTCCGCAGGGTCCAGCTCTGTCGGCGCCGACGAGTCGTCGCGAGCGTCCTCCGAGCCGCCTCCGGCCTCCGCCGGGTCGCTCGACGCCGCGGACTCGGCCGCGGGCTCGCGCCCCTCGCGCGCGGCGCGCTCGTGGTCGGTGTCCGCGCCGCCGACGGCCTCGACGTCGGGCGTCTCCGGGGCGACCGCGGTCTCGTCGGGCGCCGACTGCCCGCGGGGCGCAGTCGAGCGGATCAGCCCGTGGTCGAGGAGGGCGTCCTCGACGGCCGTCTCGACCGCCGAGCGGACCGCCGGCTCCTCGTCGAACCGGACCTCCAGTTTTCGGGGGTGAACGTTCACGTCCACGTCGCCGGCCGGGACCTCGACGAAGAGGACCGCGAACGGGTAGCGGTCGGGCGCCAGCTGGCCGCCGTAGGCGTCGAGGGTCGCCTCCCGGAGCGCGCTCGCGGTGACGTACCGCCCGTTGACGTACGTCGAGAGGTAGTCGCGCGTCGAGCGCGCCGTCTCGGGGTGCGAGACGAGTCCCGTCACGCGCTCGACCGGGGCGTCGTCGGCGTCGGCCGTACCGCCCGCTTCTCCCGCCTCGGGCGTCCAGTCCACGTCGATCATCGACTCGGCGACCTCGCGGCCGTAGACCGCGAGGACGGCCGACCGGAGGTCGCCGTTCCCCTCGGTCGCGAACGTCTCCCGCCCGTCGTGTTCTAAGGAGACCGCCACGTCGGGGTTCGCGAGCGCGTAGCTCGTCACGACCGTGTTCACGTGGTCGAACTCCGTCGCCGTCCGCTTAAGGAACTTCTCGCGGGCGGGCGTGTTGAAGAAGAGGTCGTCGACCTCGACGGTCGTGCCCGCGGGGCAGCCGGCCGGCCGGACCTCGCCCACGTCGCCGCCCTCGACGGTGATCTCAGCGCCCGCCTCGGCGTCCGGAGGCCGCGAGCGGACGGTGAGTCGGGAGACGGCACTGACGGTGTACAGCGCCTCGCCCCGGAAGCCGAGCGTGCCGACGCCGCGGTCGAGGTCCTCGATATCGCCGATCTTCGAGGTGGCGTGCTCCGCGACGGCCGCCTCCAGCTGGTCTTCGGGAATCCCCACGCCGTCGTCGCGGACGCGGATCCCCTCCGTCCCGCCGGACTCGACCGACACCGCCACGCGGCTCGCGCCCGCGTCGAGGCTGTTCTCGACCAGCTCCTTCACGACGCTCGCGGGCCGCTCGACGACCTCGCCGGCCGCGATCCGCTGGACGGTCCGCTCGTCCAACCGCTCGATGTCTGGCGGCTCCATGCGTACGGACCGTCCGACGAGCGCGCACTTCAAGCCGTTGTCGGCGGCGACGCGAGACGGAGGACTCGCCGCGACGCGGCTCGATCTATATACAAACCCGCGGTGGCGCGCGCCTCCGAGCGGTCGGCAGGCGGTCAAGGAGCGCACCGAGCGCATCGAGTCGTCGCGGCCGGGGTTCGGCGGTGTTCTGCCGAAACGGTGGGTTCATACCGAGCAGCGGAGCTAACAGCGTCCGTCTCCGATTCGGCGAGAAAGTACGAACGATCGGTTCACACGCCGCCGCGATCGCCGAACATCGACCGTCCCTAAGCGACCGCGGCCGCGATCTCCTCCTCGGTCAGGAACACGTCCTCGCCGGTCTCGGGGTCGAACAGGTGGAGGTCCGCCTCGTCGAAGGTGACGCCGACCTCGTCGCCGGCCTCGGGCTGAACGTCCGCGGGCGACCGCGCGAGGAAGTCCTCGCTCACGTCGAGGTGGACGTAGTTGTCGGAGCCGATGGGCTCGACGACCTCGACGGTCGCCGTGAGGGTCTCCTCGCCCGTCGGCCGCTCGACGACCCCGATGTTCTCGGGGCGGACGCCGAGGGTGTACGGGCCGCTCTCGAGGTCGTGGCCCGCGACGTAGTCGCGGCTGAGCGGGAACGCGAGCCCGGACGCCTCGTCCCGGATCGTCGCCGTCGTCCCGTCGGTTTCCACGTCAACGTCGAGGAAGTTCATCGACGGCGAGCCGATGAAGCCGGCGACGAACTCGTTGACCGGGTTCTGGTACACCTCGGTCGGCTCGCCGACCTGCTGGAGCTTCCCGTCGTTCAGGATGGCGAGGCGGTCGCCCATCGTCATCGCCTCCTCCTGGTCGTGGGTGACGTACATCGCGGTGACGCCGAACTCCTTCTGGAGCTTCTGGATCTCCGCGCGCATCTCCGTGCGGAGCTTCGCGTCGAGGTTCGAGAGCGGCTCGTCGAAGAGGAACACCTCCGGCTCGCGGGCGATGGCGCGGCCGAGCGCGACGCGCTGCTTCTGGCCGCCGGAGAGCTCGTCGGGCTTGTCGTCGAGCAGGTCCTCGATGCCCATCATCTCGGCCATCTCGCGGACGCGCTCGTGGCGCTCCTCCGTCGTCATATCGGTGCTCATCTTGAGCCCGAACGCCATGTTCTCGCGGACCGTCTTGTGGGGGTACAGCGCGTAGTTCTGGAACACCATCGCGACCGGGCGCTCCTTCGCGTGGATGTCGGTGACGTCCTCGTCGTCGAAGCTGACGGTGCCGGAGGTCGGCTCTTCGAGCCCCGCGACCATCCGGAGCGTGGTCGTCTTCCCGCACCCCGACGGCCCGACGACGGTCACGAACTCGCCGTCGTCGATCTCTAGGTCCAGGTCGTCGACGGCGACGATGGTTCCTCGGTCGAACTCCTTCCGGAGCGTGTCGAGCGTGACGCGTGCCATTTCCCTGAAGACCGGTCCGCTTGCATATGAGTTCTTTGCTGTTTCCCTGATATATGGTGAACAATCTCTTCTCAAATATCCGCATTTCCTCCTCCGGATCGGTCGTTCCGGCAGAATCGGGCGGAGAGAGCCCTCACGAGCGGAAACGGCGCTCCCGACTCGGTCGAGTCGATCGTCGAACGACTCGGTCGACGCGGATCGATCCCGATCGATCGGAACGTACCCCAAACACTAAATGTATGAAAATATAATTCATCATTTGTTCTGGACGCATGAACGAGAAACGTAGAACGCTGCTCAAGGCGATGGGGGGAACGACTGCGCTCGCGGGGCTCGCGGGCTGTATCAGCACCGGCGGCGACGGCGGTGACGGCGGCGACGGGTCCGACGGATCGGACGGGTCGGACGGATCCGACGGGTCGGACGGATCCGACGGCGGAAACACCGGGTCCGCGCGGCTGTGGACGGACCTCTCCGACGCCGAGGACGAGGCGATGACCGACTACATCGACCAGTACGAGTCGGAGACGGGCAACACCATCAACAAGGAGGCGCCCGGCGGCGAGCTCGACCAGCAGCTCGAAACCGCGATCCCGGCCGGTGACGGTCCCGACTCGTGGGTCTGGGCGCACGACTGGGTCGGCCGTTTCGCGGTCCGCGAGGACCCGCCGTTCCTCTACGACGCGAGCGACGACGTCGACGTCTCGCTCGACAGCTACACGCAGGCGGCGCGCGAGGCGGCGCAGTTCAACGACGGGCTCTACGGGCTCCCGTTCGCCTCCGAGACCGTTACGCTGTTCTACAACAAGGACATGGTCGACGAGCCGCCGGAGACCCTAGAGGAGATGGTCTCGATCATGGACGAGCACCACGATCCCGAGAACGGCCAGTACGGCCTCTCGTACCCCGTGACGGACCCGTACTTCGCCAGCGGGTTCATCCAGGCGTACGGCGGGAACATCTTCGACGAGCAGAACCTCGAGGTCGGCGTCGACAGCGACGCGTGTAAGCGCGGGATGGACGCCCTCGAGACGGTGTCGCAGTACGTCCCGGCCGACCCCGGCTACGAGTCGCAGATCGTGGCGTTCGCGGACGGCCTCGCGCCGTTCGCGATCAACGGCCCGTGGGAGCTCGGGAACCTCCAGGAGTCGATCGAGAACCTCGGCGTCACGACGCTGCCGACCGTCGACGGGAACCACCCGCGCACGTACTCGGGCATCCAGCTGTTCTACTTCTCGTCGATGCTGGCCGACGCCGACCAGTCCACGGTCGACGCGGCGACCGGCCTCGCCGAGTGGTACACCACCAACGAGGAGATCATCCAGACCAACGCCGCGGAACAGGGGTACATCCCCGTCCTGGCCGACGTCGTTGGCAACGGCGACCTCTCCTCGGAGGTCCAGGCGTTCGCCAAGCAGGTCGACCACGGCGTCCCGATCCCGACGCACCCGGACATGGACAGCGTCTGGACGCCCGTGACGGAGGCGTTGGAGCGCGTCTTCAACGACGAACAGGACAGCGACGCCGCGCTCGACCAAGCAGCCTCCGAGATCCGGGAGGCGCTGTAGGCCCCGCTCGGAGCGATGGCCTCTTCGCAACCCGGAACCGGCGTGAGCGCAGTGGCGCGCCTGCGGTCGGCGCTGCCGTTCTCCAGTCGCGACTGGGGGCTGCTCCTCGTCGCGCCCGGCGTGCTGCTCTTCTCGAGTTTCATGCTGTACCCCATCTTCTACCTCTTCTACATCTCGCTCACCGACGCGACGTTCGCCGGGTCGGTGATCGGCGGCGGCGCCGAGCTGATCGGGCTAGCGAACTACGTCCAGCTGATCGGCGACTCGCAGTTCTGGACGTCGATGACGACGACGTGGCTGTTCGTCGCTGTCTCGCTCGTGATCAAGGTGATCCTCGCGGTCGGGATCGCGCTCCTCTTGAACCACGTCCGGGTCGCGGGCAAGCGCTACATGCGCGCGGCGGTGATCGTCCCGCTGGGGTTCCCCGGCATCTTCACGATCACCGTCTGGCGCGGGATGTTCAGCGACGCGCGCTTCGGCGTGTTCAACACCATCCTGGGCCGGTACAACGACGTGATGTCGTCGCTGTCGGCCCCGCAGGCCCTGCTGTTCGACGTGCCCGTCGGGTTCCTCAGCGGTCGCTGGGAGGCGTTCTTCGCGTACGTCACCACCGAGGTGTGGCTGGCGTACCCGTTCATGGTGATCATCATCGTGAGCGCCCTTCAGGACGTGCCGAAGTCGCTCCACGAGGCCGCGATGGTCGACGGCGCGGGAGCGCTCCAGCGGTTCCGGACCGTGACGCTGCCCGCCATCAAGGGGCCGGTCCTGTTCGCGTCGATCCTCACGGCCGCGACGTCGTTCCAGCAGTTCCTGATCCCGTGGGTGTTCAACCAGGGCGGGCCGTCGAGACAGAACGAGCTGATCATCGTGTACGGCTACCGCGAGGCGATCACGTTCAACCAGTTCGGCCTGTCGGCCGCGATCCTGATCGTCGGGATCGGGTTCGTCGGGCTGTTCATGTACGTCGCCGTGCGCTACGGCGGCCTCGCAGAGGGGGTGGGTGACGAATGAACCCCCTCGAGTCCGCGGCCGCGCTGGTCGCCGGCGCGGTCGGGCTGGTCCGCTCGAAGCTGATCGGCCTCGCGACCGCGCCGAAGCGGTTCGTCGTGGTGATCCAGCGGGCGGTATACGACGTCCGCACGGGGAAACGCAGCGCCTGGGACGTGGCCAAGAGCGTCCTGATGACGCTGTTCGGCCTCGCGATGGTGCTCGTGCTGCTGTTCCCGCTGTTCTGGATCACGACCGCGTCGCTCGCGGAGGGGTCGCGGTTGTTCAACACGAGCGGCATCTTCCCGGACCCGTCGACGTACAACCTCGGCGCGTACCGGTGGGTGATCTTCGAGTCCGACTTCTTCTTCGTCGACGGCGACTGGGGGTACCCCCAGCTGGTCCTCGGCGGCGGGGACGGGCTCGTGAGCTTCCGGTGGGCCGGCACGGAGACCGGTCCCGGGGCCGTGTTCAACAGCCTCTACATCGTCAGCGTGACGCTCGCGGCCGGCTTCGGGATGATCGTCCCGGCGGCGTACGCGTTCTCGCGCCGCAAGTTCGTCGGCCGCAAGCGCATCCTCTACGGCTACGTCCTCTTCACGCAGATCGGCGCCGGCCTGTCTATCGCGACGCTCGTGGCGCTGTACTCGCTGTTCAGCACCTACGGGCTCACGAACAACCTGTTCGTCCTCGGGCTCTTCTACGCCGCGTCGGCGATCCCGTTCAACACGTGGCTGCTGAAGACGTACATGGACAACATTCCCGTCTCCTACGAGGAGGCGGCGATGGTCGACGGCGCGAGCTTCCTCGACACGATCCGGGAAGTGATCCTCCCGCTGACGAAGCCGGGGCTCGCCGTCGTCCTGATCTTCGTCTGGCTGGCCGGCTGGAACGAGTTCATCATCGCGCAGACGCTGCTGCGCCCCGAGAACTACCCGCTCTCGGTGGAGCTGTACAACATCGCGACCGAGGGCCGGTTCTCGACGCCGTGGACGCGGTTCGCGGCGTTCGCGAACCTGTTCGCGCTCCCGGTGGCGATCGTCTACTTCGCCGCCCAGCGCTCCGTCGAGGACGGCCTCTCGTTCGGCGGGATGGAAGGGTAGCGGACCCGACCGTCCCGTCTCGATTTCTTCGATTTCTTCGGCGACGCGGCCGACTCAGTCGTCCGCGGCCGGCGTCGGCGCCTCGCCGCCGAGCCGCTCGCGGTCGTGCGACGCCTCGAAGTCGAGGTCGGGCCCGCGAGCGACGATGCCCGAGGGGGTCACGTCGGGGTGCGTGGTGTAGTAGTGCTCCTTGATGTGGGCCATGTCCACCGTCTCGGCGACGCCCGGCGTCTGGTAGAGGTCGCGCAGGTACGGCCAGAGGTTGTCGTACTGGTGGACGAACTTCCGGTTGCACATGAAGTGGGTGTGGTACACCTGATCGAAGCGGACCAGGGTGGTGAACAGACAGATGTCCGCCTCCGTCAGGGAGTCGCCCACGAGGTACCGCTGGTCGGCGAGCCGCTCGTCGTAGCGGTTGAGCGCCTCGAAGAGGTCGTCGATGGCCTCGTCGTACGCCTCCTGCGAGGTGGCGAACCCGGCGCGGTAGACGCCGTTGTTGATCGGCTCGTAGATGTCCGTGATCGCCTCGTCGACGTCCGCGACGGCCGCGTCGTCGTCGGCGTCGGGGAGCAGCGAGGCGCCGTTGCCGAGGTCTGCGAACGCGGTCGAGAGCATCCGCAGGATCTCGCGCGATTCGTTGTTGACGATGGTCTCCTCCTCTTTGTCCCACAGCACGGGGACGGTCACCCGGCAGGTGGCGTCGGGGTCGGCCTCGACGTACAGTTCGCGGAGGTAGTCGCTGCCGCGGAGGTGGTCTCGCGTACAGCCGTCCTTCTCCGGGCTGAACTGCCACCCGTCCTCGCCGCGCCACGGGTCGACGACGGAGACGCTGATCGCGTCTTCGAGGCCCAGGAGGGAGCGGGCGAGCAGGGTCCGGTGCGCCCACGGGCAGGCGTACGAGACGTACAGGTGGTACCGGCCGGCCGCCGGCTGGAAGCGCTCGTCCGGCTCCGCGTCGACGTGTTCCGGAACGTCGCTGCCGGCGATCCAGTTCCGGAAAGTGGTCTCGCCGCGCTGGAACGCGCCCTCCTCGTCGGTCGCCTCGTAGGTGTCCGTGCGCCACTCGCCGTTCACGAGCTGATTCATGTTCGGAAGGTGGGGTTCGACGCGTATAACGTGGGCGGGGACACGCGTGTCACCGGCCGAACGCACGGCAAGGGGCTGAGCTTCGATCCGGATTCGCGTCACCGTGGGGCTACGGGTCGAGAGGCCACACCTTCAAAGCTCCGGCCGCTCGGCTGTACGCAGTTGAGGACAGATCGGCGGAGAACACCGCCGAAGCCCCAGTCGCGAGGGCTCGATGGGCTCGCTGCGGTCCTCGTCGCCCGCACCGCGCGCTCCTGCGGTCCTTGCGTCGCCCGTCTTCACCCTCGCGACTGCCCCTTTGAGTCCCACCCCACCCGCACCGCACAGCAGCCTCATACTTCCCCAGCCTCGCCGTTCGTTCCGGGCTCCCTGCTGTCGCCCGTCACTCACGGCATCCCTCGCGCGTGCTGTCTCGCGGCCCCCGCTTCGCTCCGGCCGCTCGCAGGCACGCGCCACCGCAGTAGTGTATACGCAATCGTCGTCCCGGTGGCTTTTCGTCGTCGCTCGCGTGTCACGGGGTATGACCGAAGCAGACGAGCCCGCCCCGTCGGTTGCGGTCGTCGGCGGCGGCGCGGTCGGCGTCACCGCCGCGCACGACCTCGCGGCTCGCGGCGCCGACGTGACGCTGTTCGAGCGCGGCGAGCTCGCGGCCGGGAGCTCCGGGCGCGCGGCCGGGCTCCTCTACGACGCCTACGCCGAGGACGTCGACGCCGCGGTCGGCGCCCGCGCGCTGGAACGGTTCCGCGCGTTCGACCGCTCGCTGCCCGGCTTCTCCTTCGCCGCGTGCCCGTACGTCATCGCGGTCTGCGAGGGCGACCCGGACGCCGACGCCGTCCCGGCGATGGTCGACCGCATGCGCGAGCACGGCCGCGAGGTGTCGCTCGTCGACCCCGACGCGCTCGGCGAGCGATTCCCGTCGCTCCGGACCGACGACCTCGCAGTCGCGGCGGTCGCGGCGGGCGCGGGGTGGACGGACCCCCCGAGCTACGTCCGCGCGCTCGGCGAGCGGGCCGCTCGCGAGGGCGTCGCGATCGAGACGGATACCCCGGTCGCGGTCGGTTCCCGGACCGACGCGGGACGCGAGATACGGGTCCGCGACGACGCGGGCGGCGGGAGCCCGGCGGCCGAGCGGCGCGCGTTCGACGCGGTCGTCGTCGCGGCCGGGGCGCACACGCGCTCGCTGCTCGCCGACGCTGGCGTCTCGGTCCCGGTCGTCCCCTACCGCGTTCAGGCGCTCGTGGCCCGGGACGCCTACGACGGTCCGATGGTCTACGACGCCACCGCGGACGCGTACTTCCGCCCGCATCCGGACGGGCTGCTCGCGGGCGACGGCACCGAACCGGTCCCGGCCGACCCGGACGACTACCGCCGCGAGGCGGACGACTGGTTCCGCGAGGACGTCGTGGCCGTCCTCGACGAGCGGCTCGCCCGCGGCGACGCCCCCGGTCGCTCGGCGCGGACCGGCCGCGACCTCGACGACGCGCGCGCTTGGGCCGGGCTCTGTACCGCGACGCCCGACGGCGACCCGCTCGTCGGTCCGGTCGACGCGGGCGCTGAGGCGGGCCCGACCCTGTTCGTCGCCGCCGGCTGGCAGGGACACGGGTTCATGCGCGCGCCGGCGATCGGCGAGACGGTCGCCGAGGGCGTGCTCGCGTCGCTCGCGGGCGTCGCGGTCGACGTGCCGGACTCGCCGTGGATCGGCGCGTTCGACCCCGAGCGGTTCGACGGCGACGAGTCCTTCGAGGTCACGGAGGGGATGTCGCTGTCGAACCGGACGGACGGGGAGTAGCCCGGCCGAGCGGGGCCGGGACAGGCGGAGTCAGTCGCTCTCTTCGACGACGTCGATGTCCCTCGACCCGCCGCGTTTGGGTATCTCGACGTGGAGCGTCCCGTTCCGCGTGAGCGTCGCGTTCGCGCCCTCGGGCGTCACGTCGGCGTCGCGCGGGAGGTCGACACGCCCGGACAGCGAGACGCCGCGGCCCGGGAACACGAGGTCGTAGCCGTCGTAGAAGTCGCGGAAGCGTTCGAGGTTCACCTCGACGGTGCGGTCGAGGAAGGTGACGTCGACGTCCTCGCCGCGGACGCCGGGGGCGTCGAAAACGACGAGGTAGGCGTCGTCGCTCTCGAGGAGGTCGGTGGAGAGCGGGCGCCGCTCCTGGACGCGCCCCAATCCGCGACCGACGCGTTCGAGGGCGCTCCTGAGCGCGGACCGACCGGTTTCGACGAGTCGCCCCACGGCTTACACCTCGATTTCCACGAGGTCGTTCCCGCCGCAGTACGGACACGAGAGGTCCCCGACGGCGTGGTCCTCCGGCACGTCGTACGTGTAGTGGTTCTCGAACATGTCGAGCTCGCAGTCGTCGCTCTCGCACTTGACCTCCATCGTCGATGGCATATACGCGCCAGTTGTGTCGGCGAGGGCTTAAACGGCGTGGCGGCGGCGTCCCGTGGACGCGAGACGTGCGGCGCGGGACTCAGACTCCGGCGCCGCGCATGCGCTCCGGAACGACGGTCCGCTCGGCGAGCAACGCGACGAGGACCCCGAGCGTGGTTCCCGCCCAGACGCCCGGGCCGTACGGGAAAAGCGCCGGAGCGAACGCGAGCGACACGCCCAGCCAGACGGACGCGGTGAGGATTCCCACGCCCGCGGCGACGTACGTCAGCGTCTCGCGGCGCTCCTCCGGGACTCGGGCGCGGGCTAGCCACGCGACCGGCCCGAAGACGAGGGCGGTTCCGACCGCCCACGCGGCCGCGGCGCCCCACGGACGCGGCTCGGCGGCGTAGAACTGTCCGGTGGCGAGGAGGATGACACCGCCGAACGCGACGTATCGCGCGACGCGCAGTCTGGCCGAGACCGTCTCAGAGGGGATACCGCATCGTTCCGTCCAATCTGACATAAACAATTCCCCGCGCCGCGCGCCCCGCCCCAGCGTTCCGCACGCTTTTCCCCTCTCGGCCGACTACGGGAGGTAACATGACCGATTCGCCGGCGTCGGCCCGGGGGTCGCTCCCGGCCGACCCGAACGACCTCGCCGTCACCATCGTCGACGGGTACGTCGACGAGCCGGCCCACTTCGGCGTCCCGCCGTACCTCTCGACGTACCCGCGGTACACGGCCGGCGCGCTCGTCGACGCGGGCGTCCCGGAGTCGCAGATCACGTATCACACCATCGACGAACTCCGCGAGGACCGCTCGAAGCACGCCGACGTGGCGGACGCGGACCTGATGGTGTACGTCGGCGGGATGACGGTGCCCGGCAAGTACGTCGGCGGCACCCCCGCGGAGCCGGACGAGGTCCGCGAACTCGGCTGGACAGCGGACGGCGTGACGCTCCTGGGGGGTCCCGTGCGGTTCGGGGTCGGCGAGGAGAACGCGGGCGCACAGGAGACGCGGCGCGACGACCTCGACTACGACTTCGTCGCGATGGGCGACGTCGAGGCCGCGGCCCACGACCTCGTCCGCGAGGGGTTAGAGGGATACGGAAACCGGATGCGGACGAACGAGGAGGTCGACCGCTGGGCGCGTCGGGGGGCGTTCGTCGTCGAACAACATCCGAACCACCCAGACTACCTCATCTGCGAGATGGAGACCTCCCGGGGCTGCGCGTACCGCTGTTCCTTCTGTACGGAGCCGCTGTACGGCGACCCGGCGTTCCGCGCGGCGCGGTCGGTCGTCGACGAGGTCGACGCGCTCTCGGACCGCGGGGTCAGGCACTTCCGGCTCGGGCGGCAGGCCGACATCCTCGCGTTCGGCGGCGACGGCGAGGCGCCGAACCCCGACGCGCTCCGCGAGCTGTACGGCGGGATCCGCGAGGTCGCGCCCGACCTCCGCACGCTCCACCTCGACAACATGAACCCGGTGACGATCACCGACTACCCCGAGGCGTCCCGCGAGGCGATCCGCGTCATCGCCGAGCACAACACGCCCGGCGACACGGCCGCGTTCGGGCTCGAATCGGCCGACCCGGTCGTCCAGGAGGAGAACAACCTGCTCGTCACCGCCGAGGAGTGTCTGGAGGCCGTCCGGGTCGTCAACGAGGAGGGCGGCTGGCGCCCCGGCGACGACCCGGCGACGACGCCGGGCGACGCCTCCCGCGTAACCGGTCCCTCCACCGGTCCGGACGCGTCGCCGCGGCTGCCGAAGCTGCTCCCCGGGATCAACCTCGTTCACGGGCTGACCGGCGAGCGGCCGGAGACCTACGAGCACAACAAGCGCTTCCTCCAGACCGTCTACGACGAGGGGCTGATGCTCCGCCGGATCAACATCCGGCAGGTGATGGCGTTCGCCGGCACGGAGATGGCCGAGACGGGCGCCGAGGTCGCACAGGAGCACAAAGACCAGTTCCAGGCGTACAAGCGGGAGGTGCGCGAGACCATCGACAACCCGATGCTCGACCGCGTGGTCCCGCCGGGGACCGTCCTCCCGGACGTCCACCTGGAGTACCACCAAGACGGCAAGACGTTCGGGCGCCAGCTCGGCACCTACGCGCTGCTGGTCGCGGTCCCCGGCGAGCGCGAGTTAGGCACCAGCATCGACGTGGCGATCACCGACCACGGCTACCGCTCCGTGACGGGCGTCCCGTACCCGCTCGACGTGAACGCGGCGTCGATGGACGAGCTGACGGCGATCCCCGGGATCAACCGGAGCACGGCCGGCGACGTCGTGGTCGGTCGCCCGTACGACTCCGTAGACGCCGTCGACGCGGTCGCCCCGGGGACCGTCGACCTCGCCGCCTACGCGGTCGCGGGCGACACCGACGTGCCGATCCCGGGCCGCGACCGACGCGGATCCGGCCCCGGCCCGGCCGCGCGGTCGTCGCTCGGCCGCGGGGACTGAGCGATGGCGCCAGACGACCCCGGCGACGCGGAGCGGTCCCGCGACCCCGCGGTCACCCGTGTCGAGGTCCCGGTCGACACGCGCGCCCCCGGCGGGACCACCAACGCGTACCTCCTCGACGGGCTCCTCGTGGACCCGGCCGCCCGGACCGACGCCCTCGACGCCGCGGTCGCGGCGCGCGGCTCGGGCGATCGCGGCGTCGAGGCGATCGCGGTCACACACGCCCACCCGGACCACGTCGGCGCGGTCGCCGACTACGCCGCCGCGACGGGCGCGACCGTCGTCGCCCGGGAGGGACACGCGGACCGGTTCGCCGCGGCGACCGGGACCGAGCCTGACGAGACGGTCGCGCCGGGCGAGCGTGTCGCGGACACCGCCGTCCGCGCCGTCGACACGCCGGGGCACGCGCCGGACCACCTCGCGTTCGCGGCCGGCGACCCGGACGCCCCCGGGCGCGCGGTGCTGTGCTGCGGCGACCTCGCCGTCGCCGAGGGGAGCGTCGCGGTCGTCGCGCCCGAGGGCGACCTGTCCGCGTACCTCGCGAGCCTCGAACGGGTCCGCGACGCCGGCTACGGCCGCTTGCTCCCCGGGCACGGGCCGCCGATCGGCGATCCCCAGGCGACCTGTCAGCGGCTGATCGACCACCGGCTGGCGCGCGAGCGCGACGTGACCGCGGCCATCGACCGCGGCGCCGCCGACCTCGACGCGGTCGTCGACGGCGCCTACGAGAAGGACCTCTCCGGCGTGCGGGACCTCGCGCTGGCGACGGTCGCCGCGCACGTCGAGAAGCTGGTCGCGGAGGGGCGGGTCGACGGGGCGTGGCGCGCGCGGCTGGCGGACCGCGGCTTCGACTGACGGGGCCGCTCGGCGCCGTCGGCCCCGCCTACGGCTCGGCCTCGAGTTCGCCGACGACCTCGGACAGCGGCGTCTCCGTCACGTCGACGAAGCGGCCGCCCGCGGCGACGATGCCGCCGTCGGTCTCGGCGTCGTCGCCGACGTGGACGAGCCCGGTGGTGGCAGTCCCGAGCGCCTCGGCCGCGGCCTCGAACGCGGAGGGATGCGGTTTCCGCCAGCCGCAGCCGACGCTCGTCGTGACCGCGTCGAACTCGCCGCGGAGCCCCGCGCGGATCAGCGTCCGCGGGACGAGCTCGGGGACCGCGCAGTTCGAGAGGAGGCCGACCGGGCCGCGCTCGGCGGCGCCCCTGACCGCGTTGAGCGCGTCGTCGCGCCGGGTCACGTCGGGGTCGAACGCCGCGATCACGGCGTGCCTGGCGACGTTCTGGGACGCGTCGACGCCGCGCGAGTCGAGCGCGCGGGCGACGTGGGCGGGGAGGGGGACCTCCGCGCCGGCCGGCGCCTCGACGTGCTGTTCGCCGTACGCGACGTGCCAGTCGTCGGGGACCGTCACGTCGCGGGACTCCAGTTCGCGTGCGACCGCTTCCGCCGGGTCTGACGGGTACTCGACGTCGACGAGGGTCCCGAAGAGGTCGAAGGTGACTGCCACGATATCACCGTTAGGGCCAAACCCGGATTGAACCTGTCGGTCGGGGAGACCGGGCCTAGAACGCCGACCCGAAGTGGAGCGTGACCAGCCGGTAGAGACCGGTCACCCACGCGCACAGCCACAGCAGCATGAACCCCGCGACGCCGGCCCTGAGGCGTTTCCGCCAGTGGCCCATGTCCTCGTGGAGCTCGTCGATGTCCACGCTGGGGTCCTCGTAGGCGTCCGCGTTCCGCTTCGCCTGGAAGATCCGCACGATGCCGGTGAGCGCGAACGCCAGCAGGGCGTACGCCTGAACGCCGAAGAACGCGTGGAGGATCGCCATCCCGCTCACCTGGTCGAGGACGCGCGGGATCATCCAGGTGACGATGGGGACCGTCGTGAGCACCAGCCCGACGAGGATGTACCGGAGGTGCCGCATCAGCACGTTCCACGACACCGTTTCCGCGTCGATCATGATCCAGGCACCGTACAGGAGGAACGGGAGGCTCGTCGTCACGGACACCCCGGCGAGCGCCGCGATGACCGACTCGTCGACCATGTCGACGGGTACGTGCTCCGGCGCGTAAAGCCCCGCGATCCGCGTCCGGCGACGCGGTCGCCGACTCGCGACGCCCCGGCGGCCGGGCGCGGACGAAAACAGTTAGCGTCAGGAGCACGTACCGTCGGGGTGATGGAGGACACCTCGACGCGGTCGGAGTCGGAGTCGCCGCCGGAGGAGCCGGTCGATCCGGCCCCCGACGGCCCGGACGACCCCGGGCCGACGGGCGAGGACGGAGGGCGCTCGGCGGCCGACGAGGAGACTCGGGACGACGAGACCGATATCGAGGCCCTCCGCGAGCGGGTCGAGTCGGAGTACGACTTCGACGACTTCGGCCCGTCCGACATGGCCCGGATGAGCGCGGAGGAGTGGGACGCCGCGTTCGACCCCGACACGTGGATCACCGGCGACCGGCTCTTAGACCGCGTCGACGCCGAGCTGAAGTCCCGGATCGCGACCCGGGACGTGTTCGGCGTCTTGGAGCGCGTCCGCGAGGACGGCGAGGAACGCATCCTCGTCTACTCCGACGAGGGATACGCGATCATCCGCCCCACGGGCGAGGTCCGCGGCGAGGGGACGGTGCTCCGGGACATCGAGCCGGTCGTCGCGCTCGCGGCGATGGACTCGTACGAGGTGCCCGAGCCGCCGGAGGACTGGTCGCTCCCGCACCCGGACAGCGTCCCCGAGGGCTCCGGCGAGTTCGGGAACCTCGTGGTACAGGCCGTCGCCGCGATCCAAGTGCTCGCCGGCGCCGCGCTCCTCGTCGCGAGCGCCGTGGCCGACCTCGGGACCATCGTCGCTCCGGTGATGGGGATCGTCTTCCTGCTGGTGGGCGTGTTCCTGTTCGCGATGGTGGCGAACGCGCGGCTCTCCGACCGGTTCCGTTCGGAGGAGTACCGGGAGCGGCTCCGGGCGCTCCGCGAGGCGAAGGAGCGGCCCGAATTCGTGCCCGTCGAGGACGGCGTCGTGACCGACGGCGACGCCGCCGCGACCGACCGCGACCGAGACGAGTAATTACGCCGATTTCGACGGTCTCAGCCCCTCCAACCTCCTCCACGTCGGCGGTTTCAGTCGGAGGGTTTAAGCGGTGCCCGTCCTGAGTGAAACCGTATGAAAAGGCGGGACTTCGTGCGGACGGCCGGCGGCGCGACCGCCGCCGTCGCGGCCTCCGCCGGGGCGACCGGAACGGCGGCTGCACAGGAGGTACAGCCCGATTGGCCCAGCGGGGCGGCCAGCGGAAACGTCGGGTCGTACACCGACGCCCGCGGCCAGGACTCGGTGACCATCTCGGTCGGCGCCGGGAGCAACGGCCTCGCGTTCGACCCGACCCTCGTCTGGGTCGACGAGGGGACGACGATCACCTGGGAGTGGACGGGCGCGGGCGGCGACCACAACGTCCAGACCGTCGAGGACGGCGGCCCGGCCAGCCTCGACAGCGGAGACCCCGTCGGCGAGGAGGGGTACACCTACGAGTACGAGACGTCGAGCGAGGACGCCGGCATCACCCACTACCACTGCGTCCCCCACACCGCGGTCGGCATGCACGGCGGCATCGCAGTCGGCGAGGACGTCGCCACCGTCGAGACCGGCGGGGCGAACACCGGGTGGCCCGAGGACATCGCCAAGGTCGGCGTCCCCCTCCACGCCCACTGGGTCGGCATCTCGGCGATACTCGGAATCGGAATGACGTTCGTGTTCACGTTCTACATGCTCAAGTACGGCGAGTCGGCCCACACCGGCCACGGGGGTGCGAGATGAGCTCCGGAAACTCCTCGTACGGGGACATCCACCGGTACGAGCCGGCCCGCGAGAGCACCGCCGCCGCGATCGCGATCGTCCTCCTCACGGTCATCGAGGTCGTCTTCGTCTCGCTTTTCACCTACGGGCTGATGTCCGCGTGGGCGTCGACGGAGGCGGGGAACATGTACGTCGGCGCGCTCCTGGCCTTCATCTTTATTGATCTCGCGTTCATCCTCCTCCTGTACCGGAAAGAGTTCCTTCCGGACGTGATGATCGTGAAGAAGCGCCGCCGCAAGTGGGAGGACCTGTACGTCCGCGAAGAGGACAAAGACGGCAAGGGCATCGACACCGGCGGGCTGACGGAGACGCTGAAACGCGCGGTGTACCCGTACTACAAGAAGTGATCTGACAATGAGTCTGAAAAAACAAGACGACATGGACCACAACGCGTGGCTCAAGAGCCAGGACCTCACCGCCATCGAGACGGCGTTCCTGACGACGCTCATCTGGCTGGACAAGCGGCTCCGCATCGTCGACTACCTCGAACTGCTGGAGACGATGTACTACCGCGCGAACCTCCAGATGCCGAAGAGCCACACCGAACAGTACGACCTCGACAACAAGTTCTGGTACTGGTACCCGCTGTACTCGCTCGGGTCCCTCTCCATCATCGCGTACCTGCTCGCGGCGGTGTCCGGCGCCATGCTCGGGTTCTACTACGCGCCGTCGACCGCGGGGGCGGCGGCGCAGGGCGACCCGACCGCCGCGTACGACTCGATGGTGATGATCATGCAGGACGTCCAGTTCGGCTTCATGCTCCGGTCGATCCACCGCTGGGCGGCGCAGTTCATGGTGGCGGCGGTGTTCCTCCACATGCTGCGCGTCTACTTCACCGGCGCGTACAAGGAGCCGCGCGAGGTCAACTGGATCCTCGGCGTCGTGCTCATCGCCCTGACGCTGCTGTTCGGGTTCTCCGGGTACGTCCTCCCGTGGAAGCAGCTGTCCTTCTGGGCGGCGCAGATCGGCGTCGAACTGGCGCTCGCGACCCCCATCGTGGGCGAGTGGGCGGCCCAGCTGCTGTTCGGCGGGTTCACCCTCGGACAGGCGACGCTCGTGAGAATGTACATCCTGCACGTGTTCGTGCTGCCGTTCGTGGTCACCGCGCTCATCGCGATCCACGTCGGCATCGTCTGGGTGCAGGGCATCGCGGAGCCGCACTAATCCAATGACCGACGACACCACCCCAATGACGGACGGAGGCACCGACGACGAGGCGCGGACCGACGGCGGGCCGCCGGCGACGGTCCCGCCGGACGACGAGACGCCGACCTGGTCCGAGCGGAAGGAGCGCAGCCAGGGGCTCGCCCAGCTCACCTACCAGTACTTCGAGCGCTCCCGGCGCGAGGACGAGGACCTGCGCACGGAGTCGACGTACGTCGAGCGCGACGTGCTCGGCTTCCCGACGTGGCCCCACGAGACGATCCGTAACCTCGCTATCACCTCGTTCTTCCTCGGGATCATCCTGCTCGTGGCCTCGATCCTCCCCTCGCACTTCGGGGACCCGGCGAACCCCGGGTCGACGCCGGCGATCATCCTGCCCGACTGGTACCTCTACTGGTCGTTCGGCCTGCTGAAGCTCAGCCCGATCAACCCCGAGCTCGCCGTGCTGGGCGGGAACATCATCATGTCCAACGAGCTGTACGGGCTCGTGGCCCACGGCGCCATCTTCGGCGTCATCACGCTCGTCCCCTTCCTCAACAAGGGGAACGCGCGCCGCCCCGTCGAGGAGCCCGGTTGGGCCGCGCTCGGCGTGACCGGGGTCATCCTGGCGTTCACGCTCGCGGTGCTGGCCATCCAGAACTTCTTCTCGGTCCCGCTCGAGCTGCTGTTCTCGCTCGTGTTCATGTTGCCGATAGCGGGCGGCGTTATCACCTACGCGGTGCTGAAGACGATGCGCGAGGGGTACATGTACGACCTCAACCGCCGGTACTACATGCTGCGCCCGCCGAAGTAAGCGACCGAGACCCGCCCGCCGCGACTCCGTGACCGACGCGCGGTCGCGGTCACCGTTCCCCTTCCCGTGTCACACATGTCATCCTCAACAGACGGCGACGCCTCGCAGGCGTTCGACGAGACCGGCGACCCGATCGCGGCCGACGACGACGCCGACCCGCGCAACGAGCCGACCGGCCCGCGGGACGGACCGAGCGGCCGAGAGGTCGTCGTCCCGTTCCGGCTGTACAAGGCCGTCACCGTCTTCTCGACGCTCGCCGCGGTCGTCACGTACTTCATCGGGTTCACGCTCATCGACGCCGCGACGCTCCAGATCAGCTTCGTCCGGACGACCATCGTCTACCTGCTCGACAACGCCGGGATCCTCCCGCCGGAGGACGTGCTCGTCGCGATCATGGCCATCACCGGCGTGGGCTTCATCGTCCTCGGGACCGCCGTGTACGTGCTCGGGACCCGGTTCCGCGGACAAGGGATGGGAAAGTCTCAAGACGACTCCAGCGAAACGTGAGATAATGGCAGACGAGTTCATGAAGGGCTTCGCCCTGTTCACGATCGGCGGTCTCGGGTGGATCACCTTCGGCGGCTGGTACCGGACGCCGTCGTACTACCAGATCTCGCAGCTCGTGAACCCGGCAGAGGGCGTGAACACGGCGTACGGCGAGATCGGCCTGCTCGCCGGCGACGTGCTGTTCTGGCTCATGATCCTCGGCGCGCTGACGTTTTGGGTCCTCATTCCCGCCAGCCGCCAGCTCCGCGACGCCCTCAACGACGGCGAGGACGACGCGGCCGCGAACTGAACCGGACACCGCTCGTCTCCGTTTCTCCCCTCGTTTCCCTCCCCCGCGAGCGACGCGACGGCGCCCGCCGACGAACCGAGAGCTTTTCACCGCCGCTCGCCCCAGCCTCGCGCATGAGTGAGCCGACGCGCGGCCTCGCGGTTCTCGGCGACGGCGACCCGGCGGCGGCGATCCGATCGGCGGCGACCGCCGCGGGCGCCCGCCTCGTCGACCGCCCAGCGGCGGACGCGGTCGTCGCGGTCGGGGACGCCGCGCTTCGGGAGGCGATGCGCGCGGCGGCGAGCGACGCGCGGCCGGCGCCGATCCTCCCGGTCGGCGGCGGCCGTCACGCGGTCGACCTCGACCGTGCGACCGAGCGGGTCGCGGCCGCGGTCGACGGGCTCGACGACGCTTCGGACGCGGTCGAGGGGTTCTCCCGCGTCGGGCACCCGCTCTTGGCGGTCGACGCCGGCGACGGCGAGCGACGGGTCGCGGTCGCGGACGTCGCGTTCGTCACGGCAGCGCCGGCCCGGATCTCCGAGTTCGAGATCGCGCTCGACGACGGGGAGTCGGCGTCGGTGCGCGCGGACGGCGCCGTGGTCGCGACGCCGTTCGGCAGCGACGGGTACGCGGCGGCGGCCGGCGGGCCGGTGGTGTCGCCGGGCGGCGGCCTCGCGGTCGTCCCGGTCTCGCCGTTCACCACGCGACCCGACACCTGGGTCGTGAGCGGCGGCGTCAGGGTCACGGTCGAGCGCGAGGAGGAGCCGGTCGCGCTGGTCGTCGACGGGACGCGGCGCGGGACCGTCGAGCCGCACCGCGCGGTGGCTGTCGAGGTCGCGGCGCGGGTCGATCTCCTCGCGCCGACGGCGGAGTGAGCGGTGGCCCGTCCCGCGTCCGCGGCGGCGACACCCGCCCCGCGGGCGGCGCGCCGATCGGAAACACTCTAATACGTCGTGAACGGAAATGGTGGATATGGACCCACTGCAGTTCCTCGTACCCCTCGGCTGGCTGTCGGCCGTCGGGCCGGCGCTGCCGTACGCGATATTCGTGATGACAGTCGCGAACCTCGCGACCCGGCACCTCGCGCACAGGCGGCACGTCGAACAGGGTCAGGACGCCGACAGCGTGGAGGCGTACACGCCCCACGTCTTCACGAACGTCGGGCTCGTCCTCCTGACGTTCCTGTACATCCTCACCGCGCCCGTTCGGGGGACGATCCTGATCGTGCTCGTGCTCGCGATGTTCATCGCCGACCTCTTCGAGCTGGAGGCCCGGAACGTCGAGGCCCGCAACGACATGGAGATCGAGGCGCCGAAGAGCTCGATCGCCGCCTCGCTCGTCGTGCTGATCTGGTCGTCGTACTACGCGCTGTTCTTCCTCGTCGAGGGGATCTGGAACCAGTTCGTCGTCGCCTGACGGGCGCGCTCCGGATTGAGCGAATTTGCGCTCGGCGCGTGACGTTCTCGCTCCCCTTTTCCACCGCTCCGACGCTTCCCATATCTCCCCCCTCGCCCGATCCTTTCGTCACGCTCCATCTACCCCTCTCCACTCTCCCTCCTCCTCACAGCGATTTATATGCGTTCGTCCAGATATTTGGGGTAGTGGAAGAAAACGCCAGTACGCGTCGCGGCGCACTGAGATCAATCGCCACGCTGGTAACTAGCGGAACGATCCTCGCGACCGCCGGGTGTCTTGACGGCGGGTCCGGTCCCAGTCTTGACAGTGAGATGGTTGTCGAGGGGCCGATGGTGAGCGTGTCCGCGTCAACCGATCTTTCTGCCACTGATACTGGATACGAACTGGCGATCACCGTCAGCAACAACTCAGAGAGGACCGCTGACACGGATGCCGAGGTCATCTGGGAGGTCAGCAATGACGAGAACGCGGTCGTGACACAAACCGAAACAAAAACCGTTGATCCTGGCGGTGAGACCACGCTTGTCGTAACTGCTGAAGACCCGAACGATTCGGTCACCGCCTATTCGGCGACTGTTCTTGCTGTACCGGCCTAACGGCCGCGTAGTCTCTCTCGGTAGTTGTTCCCGGTCTCCGAGCACATCGTCTACATTTCCGTCAGTTCTTAATCAACACTTCCAGACAAACCAAGTTGCTGTTAGTTAGGACCGAGAAGGCGGCGGGTTTCCGGCGTCCTGCTCGATCGCCCTGTCCCGACGTTTCCTTCCTCAAAACGTCCAGTCGCCGGTGAGCTTCATCCCGGTCGCCTTGCCCTCAGCCTCGAGCGCCGCCGCGATCTCGTCGGTGTCCCGACGCGGGATCGACGCGCTCGCCTCGGCGAGGTCGACGACCAGTTCGGTCAGCAGGATCGCCTGCTCCCGGAGGTTCCGCGACTCCAGTTTGTCGAGCGTGTCCGCGTGGGTGTGCCCCCAGCCGCGGCCGCGGCCCTCGGTCTCGCCCGAGATCATGTACCCCGGGATCCCCCGTTTCACGAACGGCCAGTGGTCGCTGTGGGGGACCAGCTCTCCGCCCGTCGACACCGGGTGATCGAAGCGGTCACTCACGCGCTCGGCGGCGGCCGCCAGCGCGTCGAAGTCGTGGTGGTCGACGCGGAGCGTCCGCCCGAACACGTTGCTGTCGACGTTGACGACGGCGCGGACCGCCTCTCGGTCC
Organism: Halorubrum sp. Atlit-28R; assembly: GCF_003665955.1. Classification (NCBI taxonomy): domain Archaea; kingdom Methanobacteriati; phylum Methanobacteriota; class Halobacteria; order Halobacteriales; family Haloferacaceae; genus Halorubrum; species Halorubrum sp. Atlit-28R. Next base: position 495,052 of record NZ_QPLS01000001.1, on the reverse strand, counting down.
GCCGCCTCGGCGGCCACCGACGAGCCGACGAGCCCGACCTCCTCTGCGCCGAACGCGGCGAACCGCACCCGCACGCCGAGTTCGTCCTCGCGTGCCGCCAGCGCCCGCGCGACCTCGACTATCGTCGCCGTGCCCGCGCCGTTGTCCATGGCGCCCTCCGCGAGGTCGTGCGCGTCGACGTGCGAGGAGACGATCAGGTGCTCGTCGGTGTCGGGGCCGAGCTCGGCGACGGCGTTCCCGCTCGTCGCGGTCGGGGTCCCGCAGTCGACCGCGACGGTGAGCTCGTCGCCCTCGTTCCGGCGCGCGAGGCGGGCGCCGGTCTCCTTCGAGACGCCGACCGCCGGGACCGCCCCGATCGGCGCGTCCGCGGTCCCGACGCTGCCGGTCGGCGGGAGCGTCCCCTCGACGTGGTTGGCGAAGACGAAGGCGGCGGCGCCCGCGTCGACCGCGCGGTAGTACTTCTCGCGGCGGTGAATGAAGCGGTCGACGGAGTCGGGGGTGTCCGACGACGCCATGACGACTTTCCCCTCCAGGTCGGCCTCGAAGTCCTCGGGGACGCCGTGGCCGAGGTCGACGAACTCGCCGGTCGCCTCGCCGCTCGGACTCCGGGGCAGCGCGATACAGGCGTTCGGGCCGACCGCGACCGGGTCGCCGCTCGCGGCGTCCCGGACCGCGCTGTCGCCGCGCTCCCAGCCCTGGATCTCGAACTCCTCGACCGCGGCGTTTCGTGCGCCGGCGTCGGCGAACGCGTCGCGGGTCAGCTCGAGCGCCTCGCGCTCGCCCGGGGACCCGGCCATCCGGTCGCCGACGTCGACGAGGTCGGTGAGGTGGTTCCAGCCCGCGTCGCTCGTGAACGTCTCGCCGATCCAGTCGGTCATGGGTAGCGGTGTCGCGGGCGCCGCTCAAGCGTTTCGGTGGCGGCGGAGGCGGCCGGGACCGGATTCGACGGGGTCGCCGTCGGCTCAGACGGGGAGCGCCGGGAGGAGCACCGCCGCGGCCTCCGCGGCCTCGAACGTCGACCCGTACAGGTGATTCAACAGGAGGTATGTGACGACCCCGAGCACGAGCGAGAGGATCCACGCGCTCGCGGCGATGCGGCCGACCCGGCGGTGCGGCGTCTCCGTGCGGAGCTCCTGTTCCGTGTGCGTGAGCCCGAGCACGATGGCGTACAGGACGACGGGTACGGAGACCACCGAGAGGACGATGTGGACCGCGAGCATGACCAGGTACGCCGGGTACACCCAGTCCCAGAGGGGTACCCACGCGTACGACGACTCCAGGACGAACTCCTTGGTGCCGCCGCCGGCGACCTTCGGGAGGTACATGCCGAGGAACACGAGGATGAGGACGAACGAGGTCGTCATCGCCGCGGCGTGTTTCTTCACCTCGTCGTTGCGGATCCAGTACCACCCGAGCGAGAGGCTGATCACGGCCATCGTGTTGACGACGGCGATGGCGTGCGCGAGGAGGTCGACGGTGCCCTTCGTGAGCGTCGGGAACAGCGCCTGGAACTCGGGGACGAGGAAGACGCCGCCGACCGCGCCGTAGCCGACGAGCGTGAGGAGTACGGTGATCGCGCGGGCCCGGTCTTTGGCCCGGTCGCGGACGCTGGCGGTAGCCATACGACCAGTTGTCGCGGCACGGTTATTTCGCTTTCGAGGTCGGGCGCCGCAGCCGGGGGCGGTCCCGACGACGATCCGGGGTCACCGGTCGATGACGCCCGTCGCGGTCGCCACCTCGACGGCGGCCTCCTCGTTGATCCCGCCCTGGAGGATGGTGTAGCGGTCGCGGATCTCGTGGGCGCTCGTCAGGGCGGCGATCAGTTCGGCGTCGTCGATCCCCAGCTCGTCGGCGGTCGTCGGGGCGTCGAGCTCGGCGAGCGCGTCGCGGATCGCCGCCCACCGCCCGTTCTCGCCGCTGTGGAGGTACTCCGTCATGATCGAGGCGACGCCGACCTGGTGGCCGTGGAGCGCCTTGCCGGGCGCGATGCGGTCGAGTTGGTGGGAGATGAGGTGCTCCGCGCCGGAGGCGGGCCGCGAGGAGCCCGCGATGGACATCGCGACGCCGGACGAGACGAGCGCCTTCACGACCACCCACGCCGACTCCTCTAACCCCGGACGGATCATGTCGGCGTTCTCGACGAGCAGCTCCGCGGTCATCTCCGAGAGCGCCCCCGCGTACTCGCTGTACTCGACGTTGCGGAGGCGGCGGGCGAGCCGCCAGTCCTTCACGGCGGTGTAGTTGGAGATGATGTCGGCACAGCCCGCGGTCGTGAGCCGCCAGGGCGCCTCCGCGAGCAGCGTCGTGTCCGCGACGACGGCGAGCGGCGGGTCGGCGGCGACCGAGTGGCGCGTGTCGCCCTCGGGGATCGATGAGCGTCCGGAGACGATGCCGTCGTGGGAGGCGACGGTCGGGACGGAGACGAAGCCGACGTCGAGGTGGTCGGCGGCCATCTTCGCGATGTCGATCGGCTTCCCGCCGCCGAGTGCGATCAGGTAGCCGGGGTCGACCGCCTCGGCGGTCGCCTTCAGCTCCTCGACCGCGTCGAAGGAGGCGTCCTCGACGACGGCGGTCGCGGGGTCGTCGAACTGTGCCCGGACGCGGTCGCCGGCGATCTCGTTCGGCGTCGGGCTCGTCACGATCAGCGGCCGCCCCGTCAGGTAGAGCTCGCCGACCGCCTCGCCGAGGTCGTCGATGACGTCGTGTCCCACGAGGACGTTCCGCGGGAGCTTGATCCACGTCGTCTTCTCGAACATATCGGGCGGTCGCGCCGACGGGTCAAAGCCGTTGTCCATGCGCGTCGCGGGCCGCGCGGACGCGGCCGGGCGGCGGGCGCGAGCGGTCGGGGGCGGTCGCCCGCTACGCGCCGAGGGCGGCCAGCGTCGTCGCCGCGTCGTAGAGGAAGTACACGCCGAACCCGGCGAGCACGACCGCGGACAGCACCGCGACGATCGGCGCGAACGTCTCGATCCGGCGCTCGGCGGCGACGAGCCCGGTCGGGAAGCCGACGATCCAGGTCAGCACGCCGAGGAAGAACCCGCCGATGAGCGCCGGCGAGCCGGTCGCGACCACGAGCGTCCCCGCCAGGTCGCTCCCGACCACGGGGAGCCGCGCGAGCACGTCGAGCTCGCCGGGCCGGAGCAGCCCGACGCCGATCGTCAGCCAGAACAGCACCTGGTACGGGTTCGTCAGGGCGAGCACCAGCGCCTTGCGGAACCCCTTCCCCTCCGCGACCATCGGCTCCTCGCCGGCGGTCGGCCGGAACGACTCCCGCGCCCCGCGGGCGGCGCCGGCGGCGAAGTACAGCATCAGCACGCCGCCGACCGCGACCATCAGGCCCTGTAACAGCGGAAGCGACTCGACGACCGCGACGACGCCGACGTACGCGAGGACGAAGAAGATCGCGTCGGCGGTCGCCGCGCCGAGCCCGGCCCGGAAGCCGGCGAGGCGGCCGCGGAGGACTGACTCCTCGGCGATCACCGCGTTCATCGGTCCGGGCGGCGCCGCGAGCGCCAGGCCGAAGACGACGCCCGCACCGAGCGTGACGAGGGTACTCACGTCGCTCGAAACGGCCGATTTCGTGAAAAAGCCCGCGAAGAAGGGGCGGACAGCAGCGGACGGCACCGGCCGTCACGCCCGGGATCGGGACATCGACGGACGGATCCGAACGTCGGTGCGCACCGCGGACGACCAACCCCGGCCGGCGGCGACCCCGCGCCTACGCGTCCTGGAGTTCGGCGTCGCGGAGCGCCTCGTTGAGGTCCTCGCGGACCCGCTCGCCGGTCTCGCGGTCCATCGCCGTGGTGACGATCCGGTTCTCCTGGACGCTGGAGCCGTCGCGCAAGAGGAGCCGGACGTTGCCGTTCGTCCCCGCGCGCGTCGCCTTCGCGCGGAGCCCGGTCCGCGACCCCGTCCCGCCGGCGTCGATGGGGCCGGGAACGATCTTCTTGACGTGCGGGTGCTCCGCGACGGTCTGGACGGCCTTCCGCCCCTTGCGGCCGCCGATGAGCGTCGAGTGCGAGCCGCCGATCTTCTCCCGCGGCGGCGTCTCGACCACCGCCAGCGACCGGTCGCCCCGGCGGTCGAGCACCCAGCGGACGACCGGGCTCACGTCCGGCTCGCGGTCGTCGTCCGAGGGGTCGCCCGCGGCTCCGGCGTCGTCGCTCGCGCCGCCGTCCGGCACGCGGTAGAACTCGTGGTGGAGCTGCGCGCGGGTCTCGCGGAGCGGCTCGCGCTCCCCGGCTGCGTAGACGGTCTCGGGGCGCTTCCGACGGATCTCGTCGGCGACGCGGCCCGCGAAGTTCCGCAGTTGGACCTCGCTCAGCCGCTCCCGGTCCTCCGGCCGTGTGGTGACGGTCGTCTCGCCCACGACGTCGTCCTCGTCGAGCAGCGTCAGGTGCGCGCGGTCGGGCCCGAACTCGGCGACGACGGCGTCGGCGTTGGCGGTGTTACAGGTCAGACAGTAGTCCCCGGGCTTCTCCAACGGGGTCCCGCACCGCCGGCAGTTCATACCGATCGGACGGTCGTGTGCGGTAAAAGGCCGTCCGTTCGCCGTGCGACCGGCCCGTCGGGCCTCGATCCGGAATCGCCGCCCGGTCCGGAGCAACAGGTTATAACTCTCGCCGGTCTCCCTACCGGGTATGGACGGAGACCGACGCCCTCGGGGCGGTGACGGCCCCGAGCGGGACGCCGGGGAGCCGGAGACCGTCGAGGACCGGCTGGCGCGGCTGGTCCGCGACGGGCGGTTCAACGCGCTCGCGGCGTGGACGATGATCGCGGTCCTGACGGGGGTGCTCGTCGAGAGCGCGCTCGACTACGACCTCCTCTCGGCGGTCATCGTCGTCGGCCTCGGGGCGGTCGTCCTCGCGCCGACGGTCGCGGCGCGGGACTGGCGGGCGATGCTCCCCGCGGAGCTGGTCGGCCTCGCGCTGCTGCCGGTCCTCGTGCGCGCGGTGTTCGGCGGCGAGTTGGGGACGTTCGCCACCTACGTCGCCATCGCGGCGCTGGCGCTCGTGGTCACCGTGGACCTCCACATGTTCACGTCGCTGCGGGTGACCCACTGGTTCGCGGTCGTCTTCGTCGTGATGGCGACGCTGGCGACGGCGGCGGTGTGGACGGTACTGCGCTGGAACCTCGACCAGCGCGGCGGGACGACGTACCTCACGACGAACGACGCGCTGATGATCGAGTGGCTGTACGTCACGCTGGCGGGGCTCGCGGCGGGGCTCCTCTTCGACGGCTACTTCCGCGGACGCGGGCGCCGCCTCCGCCGCGCCATCCGGCGGGTGGTGCGGCGATGAGGCTGCTCCCGCGCCCCTCCATCCGGTCGCAGCGGCGCCTCACCGGCGCGATGCAGGTCCTCCTGATCGCCATCGTGGCTTACGGCTTCCTCGCCGGCGAGCAGAAGGCGATAAGCAACGGGATCATCGCCTTCCTCGTCACGCTGGTCCCGGCGGCGCTGGAACGCCGGTACGACCTCCCCTTGGACCCGTGGCTCGCCCTGTGGATCACGATGGCGGTGTTCCTCCACACCGTCGGGTCCGCCGGGTTCTACGCCCGGGTCGAGTGGTGGGACCACATGACCCACGCGCTGTCGGCCTCGCTGGTCGCCGCGGTCGGGTACACGACGCTCCGGGCGGTCGACCTCCACAGCGACGGCATCCGCATCCCGCCGCGGTTCGCGTTCGTCTTCATCGTCGTCGTCGTGCTCGCGTTCGGCGTGCTCTGGGAGCTGTTCGAGTTCGGGCTCGACATCGTCGCGACGGAGACGGGCATCGACATGCCGCTCGCGCAGCACGGGCTCGAAGACACGGTCAAAGACCTCACCTACAACACCATCGGCGCGGTGCTGGTGGGCCTGTTCGGACAGGCGCACCTCACCGGGGTCGCCGAGTTAGTCCGGGACCGGGTCCTCGGGAGCGCGGCCGAGTAACGCCGACCCGACGCCGGGCCGGCCGCGGCGGTCAGTTCAGGCAGGCGGCAACGACCCGCAGCGCGGCCTCGCCGCGCACCTCGTTCGCGAGCAGGGGCACGCGCTTCACCTCGCGGCCGCGGAACAGGTCGGTGGCCTCGCGGAGCGCGTTCTGCTGGACCTCCCAGCGGCGCGCGCAGAACTCGCAGGTCTCCGGGTTCGGCTCGACCACCCAGTCGGGGTCGACGCCGGCGCCGCTCCCCCCGGTCACGTCGTCGACGCCCTCCATCACCCGGTTAACGACGAGCGTGTCCACCGGAATCTCGAACTCGTCGAGGCGCGCGACCAGCCGCTCGGACTCGACGACGCTCATCTCCTCGGGGATCATCACGACGCGGAAGTCGGTCTTCGCCGGGTCGCGGAGGACGGCCCGCAGGCGCTCGATGCGCTCGCGGAGCTCGTCGAGGTCGGCCGACGGGTCGGGCTCGTCGTCGCTCCCGCCGAACATTCCTTTGAGTCCGTCCATCATCCCGGAGAAGCGCTGGCGGAGCTTCATCACGCGCCCCAGCATCGAGTCCATGATCTCGGGCAGTTGGAGCAGCCGGAGCGTGTGGCCGGTCGGGGCGGTGTCGACGACGACGCGGTCGAAGCGCGGGTCGTCGAGGTACTCCAGCAGCTGGCGCATCGCCGCGGCCTCGTCGGCGCCCGGCATCGTCCCGCCGAGGAGGCCGCCGAGCCCCTCGTCTTCGCCGACTTCGTCGCCCATGTCGCCGCCGGGGCCCATCCCGCCCATCGCGTCGCCCATCTCGCCGAGCCCGCCGAGCGGGTCGGCGTCGGCGCCGAACATCCCCTCCTCCATCGCGGCGTCGGGGTCGATCTCGGCGGCGTACAGCGGCAGGTCCTCGCGGATGCGCGCGGGTTCGGCCGGGATCTCCGTCTCGTAGGTGTCCGACAGCGAGTGCGCGGGGTCGGTGGAGACGACGAGCGTCCGGACGCCGCCCGCGGCCGAGGCGAGCCCCGTCGCGGCCGCCATCGTCGTCTTCCCCACGCCGCCTTTCCCGCCGTACAGCACGTAATCGGGCGCGTCGACGCCCGCCGGGAGGTCGGCGAGGTCATCGTCGACGGGCAGCGCCTCGTCCGCGTCCGCCGGCTCGACGGCGGCCTCGTCGGGCTCCTCGCCTTCGGGCTCGTCGACCCGGTCGACGGGTTCGACGTCGATGTCGTCCATACACGCGTGTCGTTCCGGCGGATACCTGTACCCGTCGGTCCGGCGGAGACGTCGACGCGGTCGCCGCGAGAGATCCGGTCGGCTCGGCCCACGGCGGACGACGCCGCACTCAGCACTCCCGCTCGTAGACGACCGACGGGTTCGCCTCGCCGACCACGACGATCTCGCCCGTCGCGCGCGGCTCGAATCCCTGCCCCTCGTAGAACGCGCGGCTCTCGTCGTGGGCTTCGAACGCCTCCAAGACGAGGCGGTCGTACCCCGCCGGAACGCGCGACAGGACCGCCTCGACCAGCGCGCCCCCGACACCGGTGCCCTGGTACTCGGGGTCGACGTAACAGGCGCGCAGCTCAGCCTCGTCGTCCCCGACGAACTCGTTGGTCCACTCGTCGTCCCACACCAGGGTCGCCCAGCCGACGACGGTCGTCGAATCCTCGGATCCGTCGTCGGCCACCGCGACGAACGCGCGGTTGTCGGCCGCCGATCCCGTGAACTCCGCGTGTTCCCGCTCGAAACCCTGGTCGAGCATCACCTCCTCTATCGTCGACAGCGCGTCCGGCGAGAGGAGGTCATCGTAGCCCTCCGCCCACGCCCGGACCGTCAGTTCCCTCCCCGCACGAACCTCCGCCGCGCTCTCCGGTTCGCGTACGTTCACGGCTCCTCCCTCTTATCGTCCGACAATAGTTCCGTCGGACCCGCCGAACCACCCGAAACGCCCTCGCCGAGTCCCCGTCGCCGCCCCCACCGGTCGGAGGCGGTTCGCGTTCGATTCGGGGTCCGCGGTGGAGCGCCCGCAAGACAGTTACCTCGACTTCACCGACACGCGGTATGCTCGTCCTCCAAGCCCTGCCGATGGAGGTGCTGATACTCGCAACCCTCGCCGTCCCGCTCGTGCTCGTTTACCTCGTCTACACGCTGGTTCGGGCGTTCGAAGCGCGCTGACGGACGAATCGGCGTCGCGCGGGACGACTGCGGCTACTCGACCGCGCCGTCGCGCTCGACGTCCGTCCCGAGGTCGGCCATCGCGTCGAAGAAGCCGGGGAAGGAGACGTCGACGTGTTCGGCGCCGCGGACCGTCGTCGTCCCCTCGGCCGCGAGCGCGGCGACGGACAGCGCCATGACGATCCGGTGGTCGCCGCGGCCGTCGACCGCCGCGCCCCGGAGGTCGCTCTCGGAGCCGTGGACGGTGAGCACGTCCGGTTCCTCGGTCGTCTCCGCGCCCATCTTTTCGAGCTCCTCGGCCATCGCCGAGACGCGGTCCGTCTCCTTGTAGCGGACGTGCTCGCAGTTCTCGATCCGGGTGTCGCCGTCCGCGACCGCGCCGAGCGCGGCGATCGTCGGGAGGAGGTCGGGCGTGTCGCCCACGTCGACGGCGACGCCGGCGAGGTCGGCGCGCTCGACCGCGATCTCGCCGGCCTCGCGGTCCCAGTCGACCGGCGCCCCCATCTCTTCGACGACGTCGACGATCGCGGCGTCGCCCTGCGCGCTCGGTCGCGCGCCCTCGATCCGGACCGCCCCGCCGGGGTCGGCCGCGACCGCGCCCGCGCCGAGCAGGTACGAGATCGACGAGAAGTCGCCGGGCACCGCGTACGTCCCGCCGCTCGGCGCGTACGTCTGGCCGCCGGGGACCGAGAAGCCGGCCGCGCCCGCGGCGCCGTCGAGCGGGTCGCCGCCGGCGTCGACGGGGGTCGCCTCGACGCCGAAGTCGCCGAGCAGTTCGAGCGTGATGTCGACGTACGGCGCCGACTTGAGCTCGGTCGTGAGCTCGACCTCAATCCCCTCGTCGGTGACCGCGCCGGCCATCAGCAGCGCGGTGACGTACTGCGAGGAGACGTCGCCGGGGATCGCGACCTCGCCGCCCGCGAGCGGGCCGGCGACCACGAGCGGGGCCTGCCCGTTCGACCGGGTCGACTCCGCGCGGACGCCGAGGTCGCCGAGCGCGTCGAGGAGCGGTCCCTGGGGCCGCGAGCGCAGCGACCCGTCGCCGGTGAGAACGGTCGTGCCCTCGGCGAGGGCGGCCGCGGCGGTGACGAGCCGCATCGTCGTCCCCGAGTTCGCGCAGTCGATCACGTCGTCCGGGACGGCGGGGCGGCCGCCGAACCCCTCGACGGCGAGCGCGTCGGCGTCGGTGAGGTCCGGCTCGACCTCGGCCCCGCCGTCGGCCCCCGCGGGCTCGACCGCCCCGCCGAACGCGGTGACCGCGCGGGCGGTGGCCCGCGTGTCGGCGGAGACGAGCGGCGACTCGACGGTCGCGCCGTCGCTGTACCCCGCGGCGAGGAGCGCGCGGTGCGTGTAGCTCTTCGACGGCGGCGCGCGGGCGGTCCCCCGGAGGGTCGAGCGCGTGATGTGGACGTCCATACCCACTCTGCCGCCCCCGGCGACAAGTCGGTACCGGCCGCGGCACGATTGCGGCTGCGCCGTCGGCGGCGGGCGACCCGCCGCGGACACTCGCCGCGACGCCGCGGCACACCCTTTATACCACCGGGAGCGTTAGCGTCGCGTATGCCCCAGTGTGAGATGTGCGGCGCCGAGGAGGCCTCGCTGACGACGACGAAGGTCGAAGGCGCCGAACTGGAGCTCTGTAGCTCGTGTACGGACTTCGGCACCGAGGTCCGCGATGAGTCGACGAGCTCCGGCGGCGGCAAGTACTCCACCAGCTCCAGCACCGGGAAGTCGTCCTCGTCGTCCGGCTCCTCCGGCTCCGGTGGCTCCTCGGGGAGCTCGACCCGCCGCCGCGACATGTTCGACGACATGGACGAGATCGCTACCGACTACGACGAGCGGATCCGCGAGGCGCGGGAGTCGCGCGGGCTGAGCCAGGAGGAGCTGGCCGACCAGCTCAACGAGAAGGCGAGCCTCATCCGCAAGCTGGAGCGCGGCGACACGCTCCCGACCGACGAGGTCCAGCGGAAGCTCGAACGCGCGCTCGACATCTCGCTGGTCGAGGGCCAGTCGGCCGACGACGCCGACTGGGAGACCGACGACGCGGGCACGATGACGCTCGGCGACGTCGTCAAGCGGAAGGACTGACCGACCCGCTCGCCCCGACCGACCTTTTCGTTCCCCGTCGACCGCGTGCTCAGACGCGTCGCCGGAGCCCGAGCAGCGCGACCGCGAGCAGCCCGAACGCGACGAGCGACAGGTTCGGGGCCGTGAGGCCGAGCAGCGGGCTCCGCCACTGAACGGTCGCACAGGGGCCGCCGACCGCACACTGCGTCATCGTCGCCTGGAGGTACGAGTGGTACGCGGCGAGCGGGAGGCCGACGGCCACGAGCGGCAGCGCTGTCCGCCAGACCGCCGGGCGACGCTCGACCGTCGCGACCGCCGTGACGACTGTCGCGGCCGACAGCCACGCGGTCGCCGGGGACGGGCGGGCGGTCACACCGTCGCGCCGCCGTCGTCCGTCTGCTCCGAGCCGCCGTACCGCTCCGTGAGGTAGTCGATGATGTACTCGACGGTCTCGGGGTCGTAGCTCCAGAAGCCGAAGAACTCGCCCGGCGCGCGCTCCTCCGCGAGCAGCGCGCACTTCGCCTCGTCGTAGCCGCCCCCGTCGTAGGCGACGAACCACGTCTCGCGGATCTCGGCGGCCTCGCCGACGTGGACAGTGTAGTGTTCCACGTCGGGTGCCTCGCCCTCGTCGGCCGCGTACGCGTGGACGTCGAGCCGCTCCTTCTCGCCGAGCAGGGCGTACGTGTCCGCCTCGCCGGTGAGCACGTCGAGCGTCTGGAACCCCGCGTGGAGCTCGCCGTCGCCCACCCGCCAGGCGCGGTCCTCGATCTCCCTGGACGCGGCGACCATGTCGTCGCGGGAGTAGGAGGTGAACATCGTCTCGTCGAGGTGGTCCAACACCGGCCGCCCGACGCGGTCACCCGTGCCGCCTCGTTCCCCCGATCCGCCGCTTCCCGTCTCGGACTCGGCGGCCTCCACGCCGGTGCCCGCCGTCTCCCCCTCGTCCGGCCGCGACAGCAGCTCGTCGACGGTCACGGCCGTGACGAACTCCCCGTCCCGCGCCAGGACGGCGAACTCCTCCGGGCCCGAGGCGGTCTGGTCGTCGACGATCCGGACGTTGCGGTCGGCGAAGTGCTCCCGGAGTTCGTCGGTCACCGCCGGATCGGCGTTGAACACGGTCAGCGTGGCCTCGTGCGCCTCCACGCCCGCGATGAGCTCGATGAGAGACATCCCTTGTCCGACCCACAACAGCGGGGTATAAGGACGTTTCTGCTCCCGGGACCGCGACCGTCCCCGGAAACCGGGATTCGAGGGGGACCGGCGAACCGGGCCGCCGCCGGGCGCGGTGCGGCGCGAAGCACGAACCTATTTGCGCCGCGCTCCCCCAGCGTGGGTATGTTCATCCTGGTGAACCTCAAGGCGTACCCGTGCGATCCGATCGAGGTAGCGACCGCGGCCCGCGACGTCGCCGAGGCGTCCGGCGCGCGAATCGCCGTCTCGCCGCAGGCTGCGGACGTCGCCCGCGTCGCCGAGACCGGCGTCGAGACGTGGGCCCAGCACGTCTCGCCGATCGGGCACGGCTCGCACACGGGCTCGACGCTCGCCGAGGCCGTCGCCGACAACGGCGCCGAGGGGACGCTGATCAACCACTCCGAGAACCGGCTGAAGCTCGCGGACGTCGACGGCTCCGTGCGAGCGGCCGAGCGGGCCGACCTGGAGACGATCGTCTGCGCGAACAACCCCGCGCAGGTCGGCGCCGCGGCCGCGCTCGGCCCCGACGCGGTCGCGGTCGAGCCCCCGGCGCTCATCGGCGGCGACGTCTCCGTCGCCACCGCCGACCCGGGGATCGTCGAGGACGCGGTCGCGGCCGCTGAGGCGGTCGACCCCGCGGTCGACGTGTTCTGCGGCGCCGGCGTCTCGACCGGCGAGGACGTGTCGACCGCCGGCGACCTCGGCGCGGCCGGCGTCCTGCTGGCCTCCGGCGTCGCGAAGGCCGACGACCCAGAGGCCGTGCTCGAAGACCTCGTGAGCGGGATCTGAGCCGCTGCGGGGGCTCGACGCCCCGATCTCAGCGGTCCGGTCGCGGCGGGCGACCCCCCATCCGTCCCGGAGCCGCTGCGTTTGCGGATCTGTATAAATACATCGATGTGAGCGACTCACACGATCGAGAAATCGCACGACTGCGGCGGGTTCGTTTCCGTGGCCGTATGGCAGCATCTAGTAACCTTTAACCGAAACAAGCCGCTAGCTATGACCAAGATGGCGAGCAACAAGATTCTCGGTATCGACCTCGGTACCACCAACTCCGCGTTCGCGGTGATGGAGGGCGACGAGCCCGAGATCATCGCCAACGCGGAAGGCGACCGGACCACCCCGTCGGTCGTCGCCTTCGCCGACGACGGCGAGCGCCTCGTCGGCAAGCCGGCGAAGAACCAGGCCGTCCAGAACCCCGACCGCACGATCCAGTCGATCAAGCGGCACATGGGCGACGACGACTACACCGTCGAGATCGGCGACGACGACTACACGCCGGAGCAGGTCTCGGCGATGATCCTCCAGAAGATCAAACGCGACGCCGAGGAGTACCTCGGCGACGACGTCGAGAAGGCGGTCATCACCGTCCCCGCCTACTTCAACGACAAGCAGCGCCAGGCGACGAAGGACGCCGGCGAGATCGCCGGCTTCGAGGTCGAACGCATCGTCAACGAGCCGACCGCGGCCTCCATGGCGTACGGCCTCGACGACGAGTCCGACCAGACCGTCCTCGTCTACGACCTCGGGGGCGGCACGTTCGACGTGTCGGTCCTCGACCTCGGCGGCGGCGTCTACGAGGTCGTCGCCACGAACGGCGACAACGACCTCGGCGGCGACGACTGGGACGAGGCGCTCATCGACCACCTCGCCGACGAGTTCCAGAACGACCACGGGATCGACCTCCGCGACGACCGGCAGGCGCTCCAGCGGCTGAAAGACGCCGCCGAGGAGGCGAAGATCGAGCTGTCGAACAAGAAGGAGACCACGGTCAACCTCCCGTTCATCACCGCGACCGACAGCGGCCCGGTCCACCTCGAACAGTCCGTCACCCGCGCGACCTTCGAGAACCTCACCTCGGACCTCATCGAGCGCACCGTCGAGCCGACCGAGCAGGCGCTCGCCGACGCCGACTACTCGAAGTCCGACATCGACGAGGTCATCCTCGTCGGCGGCTCCACCCGGATGCCGCAGGTCCAGGAGCAGGTCGAGGAGCTCGTCGGCCAGGAGCCGAAGAAGAACGTCAACCCCGACGAGGCGGTCGCGCTCGGCGCGGCGGTCCAGGGCGGCGTGCTCTCCGGCGACGTCGACGACATCGTGCTGCTAGACGTCACCCCGCTCTCGCTCGGGATCGAGGTGAAGGGCGGCCTCTTCGAGCGGCTCATCGAGAAGAACACCACGATCCCCACCGAGGAGTCGAAGGTGTTCACCACGGCCGCTGACAACCAGACCTCCGTCAACGTCCGCGTCTTCCAGGGCGAACGCGAGATCGCCGAGGAGAACGAGCTGCTCGGCGCGTTCCAGCTGTCCGGCATCCCGCCGGCGCCCGCGGGCACCCCCCAGATCGAGGTCTCGTTCAACATCGACGAGAACGGGATCGTCAACGTCGAGGCCGAAGACCAGGGCTCGGGCAACGCCGAGTCGATCACCATCGAGGGCGGCGTCGGCCTCTCCGACGAGGAGATCGAGGAGATGCAAGAGGAGGCGGAGAAGCACGCCGAAGAGGACGAGGCCCGCCGCGAGCGGATCGAGGCCCGCAACGAGGCCGAGACGACGATCCAGCGCGCCGAGACCCTGCTCGAAGAGAACGAGGAGGATCTCGACGAGGGCCTCGTCGGCGACATCGAAGACGCCGTCGAGGACGTCGAGGACGTGCTCGAAGACGAGGACGCCGACACCGACGAGATAGAGTCCGCCACAGAGGCGCTCACCGAGGAGCTCCAGGAGATCGGCAAGCAGATGTACGAAGGCCAGGCCGCGCAGGCCGGTCCGGGCGGCGCGGGCGGCGCCGGTCCCGGCGGCATGGGCGGCATGGGCGGCGCCGCCGGCCCGGGCGGCGCGGCGGGCCCCGGCGGCGCCGGGCCCGACGGCGACGACGAGGAGTACGTCGACGCCGACTTCGAGGACGTGGACGACGACGACGAGGAGTAAGCCGCTCCGACCCGATTCTCGACGCCGCGACCCCGCCGTTTAAATCGACCCGTCGATCAACACCAACCAACGAACGCAACGCATGAGCGAAGATTTCTACGACGTCCTCGGCGTGTCGCGGGACGCCAGCGAGGAGGAGATAAAGAAGGCGTACCGCAAACAGGCCGCAGAACACCATCCCGACGTCAGCGACGCCGAGAACGCCGAGGAGCGGTTCAAGAAGATCCAGAAGGCCAAGGAGGTGCTCACCGACGAGCAGAAGCGACAGCAGTACGACCAGATGGGCCACGACCGGTTCACCGAGGCCGACAAGCGCGGCGCGACCGGCGGCGGTGGCCCGGGCGGCGCCGGCGGGCCCTTCGGCGGCGCGGGCGGCGCCGGGGGCGCCGGCGGCTTCGAGGACATCTTCAACCAGTTCTTCGGTGGCGGCGGCGGTCGCGGCCGCGGCGGCGGTGGCGGCGGCGACCGGCCGCGGCAGGGACGCGACCTCAAGACCGGGCTGACCATCGACCTCGAAGAGGCGTTCGAGGGCGCGACCAAGGAGGTCACGCTCACGCGACCCACCACCTGCGCCACCTGCGACGGCGCGGGCCACCCCCCGGACGCGGACGTGGAGACGTGTCCGCAGTGTAACGGCCGCGGGCAGGTCCAGCAGGTCCAGCAGACGCCGCTCGGGCGCGTCCAGCAGACCTCGACGTGCCCCCGCTGTGAGGGCGAGGGCGAACTGTACAGCGAGGACTGCCCGGACTGCGGCGGCGACGGCGTCGTCCGCGAGGAGGCGACGCTCTCGGTCGAGATCCCGGCCGGGATCCGCTCCGGACAGAGCCTCCGGATGGAGCGCGAGGGCGCGCCCGGCGAGAACGGCGGCCCGAAGGGGGACCTCCTCATCGAGGTCGACGTCGACGTCGGCGACCGGTTCGAGCGCGACGGCGACGACCTCCGCGTCAACGAGGCCATCTCCTTCCCGCAGGCCGTCTTCGGCGACACCGTCGAGGTGGAGACGGTCGACGGCAGCGTCGAGATGGACGTCCCCGCGGGGACGCAGAGCGGCGAGACGTTCCGCCTCCAGGGGAAGGGGATGCCCCGGCTCCGGCGCCGCGGACGGGGGGACCTCTACGTGCAGGTCGCCGTCGTCGTCCCCGAGTCGCTCAACGACGAACAGCGCGAGGCGCTGGAGGCGTTCGCCGAGGCCGGCGGCGAGGACATCGACGTCGGCGGCGGGTTCTTCGAGAAGCTGAAGAGCTCGTTCTGAGCGGAGCGGGGCCCTCGTCCGGCGCTCGGACCGCTCTCATTTCGCGGCCCGTAGCTTTTCGTCCCTCCGAGTCGTCCGTCGGCGCATGGGCTACGACACGACCGCCTACGACGACGTCGAACCGCGCGCGCCCGGCATGTACTTCCTCCGCGACGCGCTCGACTGCGAGCGCCTCGGCGTGACCGTCGTCGAGGCCGACGCCGGCTGGGAGGGGATGGAACACGACCACGCCGACGGCGATCACGAGGAGGTGTACGTGCTGCTCCACGGCGAGGCGACGCTCACGGTGGACGGGGACGCCGTCGACCTCGCTCCCGGCGACGCGGTCCGCGTCGACCCCGGGTCCACCCGGGACCTCGCCTTCTCGGCCGACGGCTCGAAGATGGTCATCGCCGGCGCCCCGTGACGCCGCCGCGAGAGCGCGTTCTCCCGCCTCTCCCCCCGCCCGCAGCGCGGTCGACCACGGACCCGTTTCGTCGGCGCCGCAGCGTTAAGGCTCGGGCGCCCCGAACGTCGCGTATGGACCTCGTCGGGGATCTGCTCGCGCGCGATCGACGCACTCGCGAGACGGCGCTCGTCACGGCGGACGGTCGGGAGCGGAGCTACCACGACCTGATCACGAACGGGTACAAGGCGGCGAACGTGCTCCGGTACCTCGGCGTCCGCACGGGCGCGACCGTCGCCGTCGACCCGACGCCGGGCTTTCACACGACGCTCGCGTTCCTCGGCGCCGGCGCCGTCGGCGCACCGGTCCGGTTCGACCCGGCGGCGGGGATCGAGGCCGGCGACCGCGTCGTGCTCGCGCCGGTCGCGACCGCCGCCGCCTTCGACCCGGCGCCGGGCACGAACCTCGCCGCGTTCGGCGGGTCGCCGGAGCACCCCGAGACCACGCACTGGGAACAGGAACTGTGGAGCGAGAATCCGGGAACGCCGCCGAGCGACGTCGCCCCCGCCGACGACGCGGTCGTCGGGCCGGACCGGGCGTTCAGCCACCGCGAGTTGTGTTCGACCGCGGCGGCGGCCGTCGAGGCCGGCGCGATCGACGAGGGGACGCGCGTCGTCCTCCGTCGCCCCTTCTCCGATCCGCCGGCGCTCGCGGCCGGGCTCGTCGCGCCGCTCTCGGTCGGTGCGACGACAGTGCTCGCGCCGCCGGCCGGCGACGGCGAGCCGGACGGAGAATCGCGCGGCGACGTGGCGGTGGCCCCGCCGGACGCGGACGTTCCGGAACCGCGACGGATCGATCCGTCGTCGGTCGGTTCGGCGGCCGAGTAAATATCTCCGACCCGGGCCGTTCCCGGATTAGTCGTCCGCCGGGTTCGGCTCCGCGGGCGCCCGCTCCCCGTGGAGGAGGCAGGCGGACTCGTGGTCGGCCGAGTGCGCCGTGCGCTGCGGCTCCGTCTCGGCGCACGGCGTCGTGATCGCGTCCGACAGAACGCTCCCGGCCTGTTCCTCGTCGTCCTCGATGAGGAGATCGAGCGCCTCCGAGAGTGTCCGTTCGAGTTCGGGGTCGTCGACGGTCTCGCCGATGTCGAACTCGCGGCGGATCTCCGCGCGGATCTCCGCGCTGGTCGGCTCGGTGCCGCTGGCGGCGACGTTCTCGCGGACCCCTTCGACGTCGATCTCGCCGGCGTTGACGTTGTCGCGCAGGTTCAACAGCCCCCGCCAGTCCTCCTGGTCGACGTCGACGCCGTCCGGCTGGATCACCTTGTGACACCGCGTGTGGAACCGACAGCCGCTCGGCGGGTTCGTCGGGCTGGGGACCGTGCCCTTCAGCTCGATGCCGCCAACGCTCGCGCGCGGGTCCGGCGTCGGGATCGAAGACAGCAGCGCCTCGGTGTAGGGGTGTTGCGGGTTGGTGAAGATCTCCTCGACCGGACCGATCTCGACGATCTCGCCGAGGTACATCACGGCGACGCGGTCGCAGATCTGGCGGATCACGGACATGTCGTGGCTGATGAACAGCAGCGACAGCCCGAACTCGTCCTGGAGGTCGTTGATCAGCGAGAGGATCTCCGCCTGGATGGAGACGTCGAGCGCGCTCACCGGCTCGTCGGCGATGATGAGGTCCGGGTTCAACACGAGCGCCCGGGCGAGCGCGATCCGCTGTTTCTGCCCGCCGGAGAACTCGTGCGGATACCGGTCGAAGTCGTTCGCCGAGAGCCCGACGCGTTCGAGCAGGTCCTCGACGATGGCGCGGCGCCGGTGGCGGTCGCTCATGCCGTGGACCTTGAGCAGCTCGCCGACCGCGTTGCCGACGGACACCCGCGGGTCGAAGCTCGACGACGGGTCCTGGAAGATCATCTGGGCGCCCCGTCGGAACTCCATCATCTCCTGGTCGTCGAACTCCGTCACGTCGTTGGGGTGGGTCCCGTCGGGGTCGCGCGTCGCGCCCTTCCGGCCGTTCCCGTTGAAGATGACCTCTCCCGAGGTCGGCTCCTCTAGGTGGATGACGGAGCTCGCCGCGGTCGACTTGCCGCACCCGGACTCGCCGACGAGGCCGAGCGTCTCGCCCTCCTCGATGTCGAAGCTGATCCCGTCGACGGCGCGCGCGGCGCCGACCTGCCGGTTGAAGATCCCCTTCCGGATCGGGTAGTGCTTCTTCAGGTCGCGGACCGAGAGCAGCGGCTCAGTCATCGGCCGGACCCACCTCGCTGTCGCCGGCCGCTCCGGTCTCGTCGCCCGGCCCGAGCCCCTCGCTTCGCACTATCGAGGGGTTGCCGCCCGGCCCGTAGTGGACGCAGGAGACCTCTTGATCTGGCGCGACCTCGATCTCGTCCGGCTGGTCGCCGGTGCGGCACGCCTCCTCGGCGTACTCGCAGCGGGGCGCGAACCGACAGCCGTCCGGCGGGTTGTGCGGGTCCGGGAGCGTCCCCGGGATCCCGCCGCCGGAGCCGCCGAACTCCGGCAGACACTCCAGCAGCTGTTGGGTGTACGGGTGCGCGGGGTGATCGAAGATGTCGAGGACCCCGCCCCGCTCCATCACCTTCCCGGCGTACATCACGACGATCCGGTCGGCTATCTCCGCGACGACGCCGAGGTCGTGCGTGACGAACAGGATGCCCATCTCGAACTCCTCTTGGAGGTCGTCGAGGAGCTTTAAGATCTGGGCCTGGACCGTCACGTCGAGCGCCGTCGTGGGTTCGTCGGCGATGAGCAGGTCGGGGTCGCCGACCAGCGCCATCGCGATCATCACGCGCTGCTTCTGTCCGCCGGAGAACTCGTGGGGGTAGTCGTCGAACCGCGAGCTCGCGTTCGCGATCCCCACGCGGTCCATGAGGTCGACCGCCTTCGCGCGGGCCTCGTCGTCGGAGACGTCCTGGTGGATCTGGAGCGCTTCGGTGATCTGCCACCCGACGGTGTAGCAGTGGTTCATCGCCTCCTGCGGGTTCTGGAAGATGTGCGCGATGTCGTTGCCCCGGATGTTGCGGAGCTCCGACTCGGACATCGACAGCAGGTCGCGCCCCTTGTACCGGACGGTCCCCTCGATCTCGCCCGGCGGGGTGTTGATGATCCTGGTGATCGACTCGGTCGCGACCGTCTTCCCGGAGCCCGACTCGCCGACGATACAGACCGTCTCGCCGGTGTCGACGGTGAAGTCGATCCCGTCGACCGCGGTGAGGGTTCCGTTGTCGGTGCTGAACGTCGTCGTGAGGTTTTCGACCTCGAGTAGTGGCTGATCGTCGGCCATTATTCGTTCTCCGCCTCCGCTTCGGGGTTCAGCGCGTCCAACAGCGCGTCGCCGAGGAAGTTGAACGCGAGGATGGTCAAGAACAGCACGATACCCGGCGCCAGCACGATCCACGGGGCGAAGGAGAGGTCGCTCCGCCCGGCGGAGATGAGCTGCCCCCACGAGGGAACCGTCGAGTCACCGATCCCGAGGAACGCCAGCTGCGCCTCGAACAGCAGGAAGCCGGGGATGAGCAGCGTCAGGTTCGTGATGATACTGCTCGCCGCGTTGGGCACGACGTGGCCGCGGATCACTTGGTACGTGCTCGCGCCGCTGATCCGGCTCGCCTTGATGAACTCCTCCTCGGAGATGGACAGCGACTTGCTGCGCACGTAGCGGGCCATGCCGCCCCAGGCGAACAGCGAGAACACCACGATGAACATCCCCAGCCCACCGCCGTAGATGTACAGGATGAGCAGGAACATCAGGAACGTCGGGAACGAGAGGATGATGTCGACGAACCGCATCATGATCTCGTCGACCCAGCCGCCCGCGTACGCGCTCAGCGTCCCGAACGAGATCCCGATCGTCGCGACGATGGTCGTCGTGATGAACGCGATCTGCATGCTGATCGTCATCCCGTAGACGATCATCGTGAACACGTCCTTCCCGCCCTGCGTGGTTCCGAGCGGGTGTTGCCAGGTGCCGTGACACCGGTCGTTGATGACTTCGCCGACGCAGGTCGCCGGTGTCGTGTCCACGACGGACGTGAACACCGGCGGCTGGTAGGCGATGAGCAGTTCCTGCTCGGGGGCGCTCAACACGAGCGGCCCGACGAGTCCGCCGACGAAGACGATTGCGAGCCAGCCGAGGCTCACGACCGCCGGCCGGTTGCGCTTGAACTCCTTCCAGTAGTACCGCGTCATCCGCGGGTTCTGGTACAGCGGCAAGACGAGGTACCAGAACGCCAGGAACAGCGTGAAGATGAAGAGGAAGTCGATCGTCTCTAGGTTCCGCTCGAGGCCGATGAACTCGAAGGTCGGGGTCCGTTGACCGGTGAACCGCCAGTCGTACACGCCGAGCAGCGCGAGCGGGACCGTCGTCAGGAGCATCCCGAGCGAGTTGATCGACAGATCGAACCGTCCCGACCGCGAGAGGTCGTTCCAGTCGACTTGGTCGAACCGTTCGGATTCTTCAGTTGCCATTGTTCTCAGTTGAATTACCTGTCATCGTAGCTGATCCGCGGGTCGAGTACGGTGAACACGAGGTCCTCGAGGAGGTTCCCGATGACGGCGACGAACGTGAAGAACAGCGTCGTCCCCAACACGAGGCTCGTGTCCTGTGCGACCAGCGCCTCGTAGGTCAACCGTCCGAGCCCGGGAATGGCGAACACGACCTCGACGAGCAGCGACGCGCCGAGGAACAGCGCGAGCAGTTGCCCGACGAGCGTGGTCGAGAGCGGGACGAGGGTCGGCCGCATGACGTGATACGCGTACGCACGAAGCGGTGATACGCCCTTCGCCTTCGCGGTCTTCATGAAGTCGGCGTTCTGGAACTCCGCCGACTCGTTCCGGGAGACGCGCATCACGGCGCCGATCGACCCGGTGACCAAGACGAACACCGGCACCGCCAACTGCCTCGCGTTCTCCAGGCTGAACACCGGCACGCCCGTGTTGTAGGTGATCGGTATCCACTCCAGCCACACGCCGAAGACGAGCAGCAGGATGATCCCGAAGAAGAAGTTCGGGATGGCGTAGCCGAAGAACGCGAACCCGGTCGCCGCGTGGTCCTTCCAGCTGTACATGTTCGCGGCGGAGTAGACGCCGACGAGCGGGCCCAGGATGATCGTGAGGATCGTCCAGGGGATCGAGTACTGCGCGGTGTAGTACAGCGCCTGGGTGACGGCCTCCATGACGGGCTGGCTCCGACTCACGGACCAGCCCCAGTCGAGCGTGTACACGCTCCGAATGAAGTCGAAGTACCGGACGTGGAGCGGCTCGTTGAGGCCGCGTAGCTCGCGCGCGCGCTCTGCGGCGGCGGCCGGATCGCCCCCTTGGAGCGCCGCCTGCGTCGCCGCCCGCTGGACGGCCGGGTTCGGGGCGGCCGAGAGCAGCAGGAACGTGACCGTAACGATGATTAGCGATACCACTGCTGCCCAGAGAACCCGAGCGGTTACGTACCTTCCAAATCCCATGTGGTGTCTAAAACGGTGAGGTGAGAGCGGGGTGGTTCGGGCTTACTCGTCCGTCTCCGGGTAGAACTCGGACCAGCGGGGCTGCCAGGTGAAGTGCGGCGAGGCGAGCCCGCGATAGACCCCCTGGATGAGGTCTTGCTTGCTGATCGCCGACGCCATCGCCTGGCGGAACGGGACCAGCTGGAAGAGGTTACCCGGACCGGCGTTCCAGCCGTTCGCACGCTGGTTGACGGAGATGATCGTGTTGTACGGCGTGGGGACCTGCCGGACGGTGACGTTGTCGTCCTGATTGTACGACTCGTACTGCTCCGGCGGAATCGCGGCCGAGTCCGCCTCGCCGGTCTCGAGCGCGCCGAGACGCGACGCCTGCTCTTGGACGACGCTGATCGAGGCCTCCTCGAACAGCGGCCCCTCGGAGAACAGGTCGGGCCCCTCGTCGATGTCGCGGAGATAGTACTCGTCGTTGCGGACGTACTCGGTGCCCGAGCCGCGGTTCCACTCGGTGAGCTCGTACGCGCCGAGGTTCCCGGTGAACTGGAGTTCGAGCAGCTCCTCGTCCTGCTGGAGCCCCTCGACGTCCTCCTCCTCCACGTACGGCTGGACGAGGTCCTTCGGGATCGGGTACAGGAGCGGGTCGTACGTCTTGGGCCACAGGATGTTCGACGACTCCAGCGTCGCCTCGAACTGGAACTCGCCGGTCTGCTCGACCGTCACGCCGTCCCAGCTGCTCGACGCCGCGGTGGGCGCCCAGTCGGCCTGATGGAGCTCCTGCACGAGGTAGACGAAGTCCTCGGCGGTGACCTGCCCGTACGGCTCGCTGAACTGGAGGTTCTCCCGCACGTCGAACGTCCACACCTCGCCGTCCTCGGTGGACATGTCGTACAGCAGCGGGAAGTAGTCCTGGTTCTCGTCGAACGTGTACCCCTGGTCGAGCGCGCGGCCGATCGCGTTGCCGGCGCCGTTCTCGGTGTTGAAAAGCGGGTTGAGGGTGGTGAACCGCGCGGAGGTGACCGTGTCGTAGGAGCCGCTGATATTCGGCTCGCCCTCGTACCACGCGGGGAGGTCCCAGCCGTTCGAGAAGTTCTCGATCGGCCCCTCGAGCTCGGGGTTGTAGCCGACGATGTCGTCGCTGAACAGGAGGGTGATGTACGGCTGCTCGTACGCGAGGTTCTCGAAGATTTCGACGAACGCCTCCCGGAGTTCCTCGACGCTCGTCGCCTGCCGGGCCTCGTCGAACAGCTCCTGCGCGTTGAACTGCGGGTAGTACCCGACCGGGTTGTAGAACGGGTTTGCGCCGTCGAAGAACACGGAGTTCGTGAGCGGGTTGAGCGGGTAGGTGTTCAGCCCGAACACGATGGACATGTCCCACGCCTCGTTACTGGTGACCGACTGCGGGCCGGGGTTCTGCGGCGTCGGGTTCTCCCAGGTGACCTCCTCGCCGTTGACCGTGTCGGTGCCGCCCTGGGGCTCGCCGGTCCAGTACTCGTTGTTGAACCGCGTGCCGTCGATGGCCTCGACGGTGACGTCGATGCCGAGGTTCTGCCCGAGTTCCTGGGCGATGAAGTCGGCCGTCAGCTGCGAGGTCTCCTGGCCCGCGCTGTGGTAGATGTCGAGCTGGACCTGGTCTCCGTCGGGGTTGACCATCGTGTCCCCGTCGAAGGAGTAGTCGTACTCGGACTGCTCGAAGGCGCGTTCGGCCAGCGTGTGCGCGACGTCTCGGCCGTAGAGGGGGTCGACGCCGAATTTCGGGAAGTCGGAGAGTTCGAGGCTTTCGCCGCCGTCGGAGCCGTCCGACCCGTCGGACCCGTCCGAGCCGTCGCCGCCGTCGCCGCCGTTCCCGGAACAACCGGCGAGCGTCACTGCGCCGGCCATGCCGAGCGCGGAGAGCCATTGTCGCCGGCCGATATGCCGAGAATCATCACGATCCTCAATGTTTTGCCGTGGCATACAATCTGATACGAGCGTGTGTATAAAAAACTTCAGACTTCGGGACAGTTGTCGGGGACGATCACCTTACATCCGTTTCGATAATCGGCGTATCCGGGCGGGAAAACCGGTCTGTCGGGGTCCGTTTCAACACGGCTGTGGCAGTTTGACACAACCTACGTCGCGAAATTTACCCCAACTAACCGCTCAGTGACCTCGGACGCGGAGTCGGCGTCTCCGGAATAATCTCCGGACGCCTCCCGGAGCAGGCTCCGGGAGTTCCGGCGAGGCCGTGTTCCACTTCGCACGGTCCCGGTCAGACCGGCCTCGCGCACGCCCTTCAGTCGCCGCGACCGTCCTGACCGGCAACGTTGTCGGTTCCGGCGTCCCGCCCTTCGTTCGTGCGGCCCGAGGCGGCGACCTCTTCCGTTCCGATCGCTCGGCCGTCGCCGCCGTCGGCCGACGACCTCCCCGTCGATCCGTCGCCGGCCGCCCGCTCGTACCGCGCGATCTGCTCGCGGTGGAGGGAGTGAATCATGTCGGCGAGGACGCCGAACACGAGCAGCTGTATCCCGAGGATCGTCGCGCCGACCGCGCCGACGGCGACGATTTCGTGGCTGATCCCGAACGCGAGGTACCGGTAGAGGACGAACGCGCCCATCGCCAGCCCCGCCGCGGTCGCGGCCGCGCCGGCGCTTCCGAAGTAGAACAGCGGGTTGTTCGTCTTCGCCTTCCGGTACAGCTCCAGGAAGATCACGCCGCCGTCCCGGACCGGGTGGAGGTTCGTCGCGGAGCCGCCGGGCCGCTCCCGGTACGTGATCGGGACCACGGCGACCGGGACGCGGTTCTTCACGCATTCGACGGCCATCTCCGTCTCGATACCGAACCCGTCGGCGGTGAGGTGGAGCCGCAGGAACGACTCGCGGGTGAACGCGCGGTACCCGGAGAGGATGTCGCGGTAGCTCTCGCGGTGGATCGCCCGGAACGCGAGGTTGATGAGGCGGTTTCCGATCCGGTTGAGCCGGGTCATCGCGCCCGGGCGCATGTCCGCGAACCGGTTCCCGATGACGTGGTCGGCCTCGCCGTCGCGCAGGGGGTCGAGCATCGCCGCCGCGTCGCTCGCGTCGTAGGTGGCGTCCGCGTCCGCCATCAGGACGTACGGCGCCCGGACGTGGTCCCTGACCGCCTCCCTGACCGCCTGCCCCTTGCCGCGCCCCGACTGCTCCACGACGCGCGCGCCGGCCTCGCGGGCGATCGACTGCGTCCCGTCGGTCGAGCCGCCGTCGATCACGAGGAGGTTCTCGAAGCCGGCGTCCCGGAAGTCCTCGACGACGCGTGCGACCGTCTCGGCCTCGTTCATCGTCGGCAGCAGGACGCAGACGTCGTCGTGGTCGCTCATCAGACGAGCGATCACGGGGGAGTCGGTAAACTCTGTCCCTCCCGGTCGCCGGCCGGGGCTGCGGCCACCCACACGCTCATGTATGTGAACATTGATCGTGAGTGTATGCCCCACCCACCGGACCAACGCGCAGAGGAACTGCTCAGCGCCGCCCGCACCGCGACGGGAGACGAGCTGCGGAGCCTGACGTACTTCACGGAAGAGGACGTCGACCAGCTGTACCTCCGCAGCGACCTGAGCCGGACCGCCGACCTGGTCGGCTTCGCCGAGAACGAGCGTCAGGGGTTCCACGCGCAGTCGATGTACGCCAACACCCAGCTCGGCGACTACCAGTTCACGGTCCGCGTGTTCGAGAACGGATACCTCACGCGCGTCATCGCCAACGACCACGGCGTGTGGGTGACGACCGACTCGATGGAGATGGACCGGTTCGAGGAACTGGCGAGCGCGCTCGCGTCGATCCTCCGCTCGTTCGATCCCGCCTGATCCCGCGTCGGACCCCGAGCGCCGCTACCCGAGGTGGCTCTCGAACTCGCCGACCAGCTCCTCGGCGTCGACGGGCTTCGTCACGTAGCCGTCGGCGCCCGCCTTCACAGCCTCCATCATCTTCTCCTGCTGGTCGACGCTCGTACACATCACGATCACCGCGTCGGGCCAGCGGTCCTTGATGGCCGCCGTGGCCTCGATCCCGGTCATCTCCGGCATCACGACGTCCATCGACACCGCGTCCGGCTCGTACGCCTCGAAGAGTTCGACCGCCTCTGCGCCGTTCTCCGCCTCGTCGACGACCTCGAACCGCTCCGCCAGCGCGTCCCGAACGACGGTCCGCTGGAAGGAGGAGTCGTCGACGACGAGTACCCGCTCGGTCATACCCGTTCTCTCACCCTGACCGACATAAGCGCGCGGATCGGTCCCCGCTCCGACCATCCGTCGTGAATCCGATCTCGGCCTCGATCCGCCTCGTCGTCGCGGCGGCGGCGTCCGGCCCCCCACCACGGTGCGCCAAGTATCCCTTGTATATTCGGCTCGGCGTATAATGAACATGGGAACAAGGTTAAGGTCTATCCGGCGGTACGGTCGGGCATGGAAACGCGGAAGGTCCAGCGGCTGGGGCCGTCGACGCTGGCGATGACCCTCCCGGCCGAGTGGGCGCAGGAACACGGCGTGAACAAGGGCGACGAGGTGTCGCTGCGGATGGGCGGGAAAGGGACGCTCACGGTGCTTCCCGAGTCGGTGAGCACCGAGGAGTCGGAGGCGGTGATCAACGCCGACGGGCTCGACGCGCGCTCGCTCGAACGCGCCATCGTCGCACAGTACGTGTTGGGGCGGCGCGTGATCCACGTCCGCAGCGAGGGGGCGCTCGACAGCGAGCACATCAACGCGGTGTACAAGGCCGAGACCCAGCTGATGGGGCTCGGCGTCATCGAGGAGACCCCGGAGGACATCTCGATCCGCTGTTCGGTCGACCCAGAGGACTTCACCCTCGACAACCTGCTCGAACGGCTGGAGAACACGGGGTCGACGATGCGCGGCGAGGGCGTGAAGGCGCTCGCCCACGGCAACCCCGACCTCGCGCAACGCGCGCTCAACCGCGAGCGGCAGGCGAACAAGATATTCGTCCTCCTGCTCCGGCTCATCTTCACCGCCTATCAAAACCCCAACCTCGCGCGCGCGGTGGGCCTCGAAGAGGGGTTCCCGCTGATCGGCTACCGCTCCGTGGCGAAGAACCTCGAACTCACCGCCGACAACGCGGAGGACATCGCCGAGATCGTGATGGAGGCGGACGGGCATACCCTCGACGTCGACAGCGCGACGATGCGGCAGATCCGCGAGTTCACCGACCAGGTTGACGAGCTGACGGCGCTCGCGGTCCGGGCGGTCGTCGAGCGCGACTACGACCTCACGGTCGAGTGCCGCGACCTGTTCTCGCGGTTGGAGGACCGCGAACAGGAGATTCTCGACGAGCTCCCGAACGACCTGGACAACGAGACGCTGCTCATGACCCGGGAGGTGCTCGTCAGCCTCCAGCACACCGCGGAGTACGCCATGCGAAACGCCGAGATCGCGGCGAACCTCGCGCTCAACGAGGCGTCGGACCACGTCGAGATCATCTGATCGCGGCGTCCGGCCCGCAGTCTTCCCTTCTGTCTCCCCGACGCGTGTCGCGCGGTTCGCATGAACTAAGTGGTCCCCCGCGAAGCGACTCGTATGAGCGAGGGTTCCATCGAGTCGGACAAGGAGGTCGGCGTCGCGCTCGCGCTCGGCGCCATCGCGGTCGTCGGCGCCGTCGTGATGGCAGCGTACCCGGGTCAGCTCGGGAAAGCGTGGGGGTTCGCGGGCGCGTTCCTCTTCGCGACGCTCGCCGTCGGCGCGGTCCAGCTGTTCGACTGACCGGTCCGCGCCCCGGATCGGTCGGCCGACCGCGAAAGACGAGAAACCGTTAAGGACGTCAGACGCGTAGGTCTGGTAATGAGCGAGTACACCGAGGAGGAACAGCGGATCCTCGCGTACCTCACGGACAGCGTCACCCGTGGTGAGCGGTACGTTCGCTCGAAGACGATCGCCGACGCGATCGGCCTCACCGCGAAGCAGGTGGGCTCCCGGCTCCCGCGGCTCGCCGAGAAGTCGGAGGACGTAGACATCGAGAAGTGGGGCCGTGCGAAGTCGACCACCTGGCGCGTGACCCCGGAGGGTTGAGGTCGTCGGACGACCGCGTCCCCCGCACCCGACACCGTCGACGCGCATTTTTAACCCCCGTAGTCCCAAACGAGTACGTATGACCGTTCGAGTCTCCCGGACGTTCGAGTTCGACGCGCCGCCGGCCGACGTGTGGGCGTTCATCTCGGACGCGGAGCAGCGCGCGGGCGCCATCAGCGTGGTCGACTCCTTCGAGGTACACGACGACGGCAGCGCGACCTGGCACGTCGCGCTCCCCATCCCGATGATCCGCTCGACGATCGACGTCGAGACGAAGGACATCGCCCGCGACCCCCCGAACCGAGTGAAGTTCGTCGGGAAGTCGCGGGCCTTCCGCGTCACCGGCGAACACGAGATCACCGAGACCGACGGCGGCTGCCGGCTCGCCAACGAGTTCGTCGTCGACGGGAAGCTCCCCGGCGTCGAGTCCTTCTTCAAGCGGAACTTCGACGCCGAGCTGGACAACTTGGAGGACGCGCTCCGCGCTTCGCTCGCCTCGCCGGCATGAGGCTCGCCGGCGTCCAACTGGCGGTCGAGGGCGGCGCGGTCGCGGCGAACGTCGACCGGGCGCTCGACCGGGTGCGGGCGGCCGCCGACGAGGGAGCTGACCTCGTCGTGCTCCCCGAGCTGTTCGACGTGGGCTACTTCGCGTTCGACGCGTACGGCCGGGCCGCTGAGAGCCTCGCCGGCGACCGGCTCGCCCGGTTCGCGGCCGCGGCCGACGACCACGACGTGGCGGTGCTGGCCGGCACGGTCGTCGAGGACCTGTCCGCGTCGGCCGCGGACGGCCTCGACGTGCCGGCCGAGTCCGGGCTCGCAAACGCCGCGGTGCTGTTCGACGCCGACGGCGAACGGCGCCTCGTCTACCGGAAGCGCCACCTCTTCGGGTACGGCTCCGAGGAGACGGACCGGATGGTCCCCGGCGAGCGGGCACCCGTGGTCGACCTCGGGGGCGTCACGATCGGGGTGACGACCTGCTACGACCTCCGATTCCCGGAGCAGTTCCGCGGGATGGTCGATCGGGGCGTCGAGTGCGTGCTGGTGCCGAGCGCGTGGCCCTACCCGCGGATCGAACACTGGCGGACGCTCGGCCGCGCGCGGGCCATCGAGAACCTCGCGTACGTCGCCGCGGTCAACGGGAGCGGGCGGTTCGGCGACGACGCGCTCTGCGGCCGGAGCGCGGTGTACGACCCCTGGGGGACCGCGCTCGCGTCGGTCGGCGACGAACCGGGCGTCGTGACCGCGACGGTGGACCCCGACCGGGTCGCGGCGGTCCGCGAGGAGTTCCCGGCACTGCGCGACCGCCGGTGAGCCGACCCGCGCGTGCCTCGCGTGGGGCGTCGGATCCGGCGTGCCTCAACCCCGCCTCGCCGGATCCCACGTGCCCGGATCCCGTCTCGCCGGATCGCGCCGTTCCGGATCTCACACATTTATACGCCTGAGGGACATAGCGTCTTTTGCCGAAGACCGACGCTTTTCTCGTTGGAATTCGGCGTTAATCGATCCGCGCGCCCGTCCCGACCGCCCGGGCGGCGACGCCGACGACAGCCTGGGGGTCCGCTGTCCGGCCGTCGCCCGCCGCCTCTCGCCGCCGCTTCGCCTTTCGCCCGCCTCCCACCTCTCCCACCCCTTTCCCTCGTTCCCTTGATGGCCAACGTCGTCTCCGTTCCGTCCGGTTTTGTCCCTTTCACACTCCGAGTATCTCTCCTGATAACTCGGGCGGTAGGTTCTTAGGTCGCTCGGGATAGGAAGTAAACGCCGCGGACGAATCCGACAGGCCCCATCCCGTTCCGGGCGGGCCGGTCGGCCACTCGCTTCCACCGTCCGTCGTCCGTCGGCTTGGGTTCGGGTCCACCCGCTCCCACACCGAGCCCGAACCCGCTTCTGTTCGCGCCCCGCTCCGCTCCTCGAACAGTGACCGCCGTCGTCGCCGCGCGCGGCCGAAGCGCAAGGACGAAACCCTCGGCCGACGAACCGGCGGTCGAATGTTCCCCCGCGAGTACCGCGGCGTCGCCTTCGTCGTCGGGCTGTTCCTGATCGTCCAGGTGGGCGCGCTGGCGCTCGTCCCCGAGTTCGCCGAGAGCGGGTACCAGGCGGTCGAGAACCCGGACAACCCCGTGAACAGCGTGGTGTACGTCGCGGCCATCGTCGTGATGACCGGACTGATGCTGGCGGCGTTCCGGTACGACTTCGACGGGGCGATCCGGCTGCTGATCGTCGGCGTGTCGGCGTGGCTCTCGTGGTACGTGTTCTCCGCGCTCGTCCCGCCGCTCGCGGCCGCCGTCCCGGCGGTCGCGGTCGCGGTCGGCCTGCTCGTCCACCCCGAGTGGTACGTCATCGACACCGCCGGTGTGTTGATGGGCGCCGGCGCCGCCGGGTTGTTCGGCATCTCCTTCGGCCTCCTGCCCGCGCTGATCCTGCTCGCCGTCCTCGCCGTTTACGACGCGGTCTCCGTGTACGGCACCGAACACATGTTGTCGCTCGCGGAGGGCGTGATGGACCTGAACATCCCCGTCGTGCTGGTGATCCCGCTGTCGCTGTCGTACTCGCTGCTCGACGGCGGGTCGGCCAGCGACGAGGCCGCGGGGGTCGGCGACGAGTCGGCGTCGGACGCGGAAGGCGGCGAGACGACGGGCTCCGACGCGGACGCCGACGACGCCGTCGCGGACGCGAATGACGCCGAGGACGTGGCCGCCGACCCCGCCGACACCGGCGACCGCGACGCGTTCTTCATCGGCCTCGGCGACGCCGTCATCCCGACGGTGCTGATCGCGAGCGCGGCGACGTTCTCGCCGGCGAGGGACCTCGCGGTCCCGCTCCTCGGCGTCAACCTCCCCGCGCTGCTGGCGATGGTCGGGACCCTCGCGGGGCTGCTCGTCCTCATGCGGTGGGTGATACAGGGGCGGCCGCACGCGGGGCTTCCCCTCCTGAACGGCGGCGCCATCGGCGGCTACCTGATCGGCTCGGTCGTCGCCGGGGTCCCGCTGATCGAGGCGCTCGGACTGGCGGGATTCTTATAGGTCGATTCGGCGCACGATGAGTTCGTCCACGGACCACCGACCGACACGAACACCCCCGAAGCCCCAGCCGCGAGGCGACCAGACGCTCGCTGCGCTCCTCGTCGCTCGCGTTGCTCGCTTCTGCGGTGCTTACGTCGCCTCTGGTCGCCTCGCGGCTGCCCCTTCGAGTCCCGCCCGACCGCAACCGCACCTCACGCCTCCCCAGCCTCGCGGTTCGCGCTCTCCGAGCGCTCACCGCGTCCCTCGCGCGTGCCGCCTCGCGGCCTCCGCTTCGCGTCGGCCGCTCGCGGGCACGCGCCACCGCAAAAAATTCGCTATCCGCCGTCTGCGGGGTTCCCGTCGCGCGTCTTCACGGCGACGCCCGAGCCGAGTTGTTCGGCCTCCGCGCCGGAGAGCTCGGCGCGCCCGACACCGAATATCGCGTCGGACTCGTCGACGACGAGCACCTCGTCGCCCGGCCGGATCCCGCCGTCGGCCGCGGTGACGAACTTCGCGAACGCGTTGCGCCCCTCGCGCACGAACGGCTCGCTCTCCTCGCCGACGACCATCCGGTGTCGGGGCGGTGCGAACGCCCTGTGGATTCTTCTCCCGCCCGCGAGCCCGAGCGTGAACCGGCCGTCGGTGCCGTACGAGACGAGCCGATCGCCCTCGCTGCTGCCGGGCGTGTCGTCGACGTCGCCGTCGATCACCTGTCGCGGGCGACCGCCGCTCGACCGGCGCACGGTGAGCGGGTCGCCCGGCGGGAACAGCGCGTCGCCCGCGCCGGCCCCGAACTGGTAGTCTGCCGCCGTCCGCAGGTCCGCGAGCGTGTCGGCGTCGGTCATGGCCGCGGTTCTCCGCGCGCGCCCAAAGCGGTTGCGACACCGCCCGCGGCTCACCCGAGCGGCGGGTACGTCGCGGCGCCGTCGCCGTCGACGCGCCAGCGGTCGGCGAGCGCCCGGTACGCCGCCGGGTCGGCGGCCGACTCGGCCGGGACCCTCTCTGGCGGCGACTCCCGCAGCGCCTCGGCCACCGCCTCGCGGTCCGTCGTGGTCGGGCCGCCGGGACTCTCGCCGAGGAGACCGGCCAGCTCGTCGGCGGCCGCGACGACCGCCCGAACCGCCTCGATCCGGTGGCCGAGGTCGAGCGCCGCGGTCAGCCGGGACGCCGCCGCCTCGCCGTCCCCGCGCCGGGCCGCCGCGGCGCCCAGCGTCGCGAGCGCCTGCGCCTCGACCTGCGTGAACCCGCCGGCGCGGGCCGACTCGACGGCGGACTCCAGCGCGGCCGCCGCGGCGTCGCCGTCCCCCCGAGCCAGCGCCAGCCGGCCCCGGACCCGGTCTAACTCCGCCAGCCGCTTGTGCCCCGCGTGGTCGTCGAGCAGCGACGCGGTCCGGTCGACCCACCGCTCGGCCGCGCCGAGGTCGCCGCGGTCGATGGCGACCTCCGCCAAGATGGCGGTCACCATCGCGCAGCGCGTGTCGGCGCCGAGCGCGTCGAGGCGGTCCAACGCGTCGGTGAGGTACCGCTCCGCCCGGTCGAGGTCGCCGGCGACGTGGGCCGCGCTGCCGAGGTGGCTCAGCGCGAACGCCTCGTACAGCTCCGAGCCGACCCGCTCGGCGATGGCCCGCGCCTCCGCCGCGCGGGCTACCGCCTCGCCGACGGCGCCGCGCTGCTCGGCGACCGCCGCGAGGTTCAAAAGCGAAATGGCCTCGCGGTGTTCGTCGCCGACCGTCCGGTAGCCGTCGAGCGAGCGCCGCGCCGTCCGCTCGGCCGCGTCGAGGTCGCCGCGACGGCGCAGCGCCACCGCCTGGTTCGCGCGCACGTTCGCCGC
Organism: Halorubrum sp. Atlit-28R; assembly: GCF_003665955.1. Classification (NCBI taxonomy): domain Archaea; kingdom Methanobacteriati; phylum Methanobacteriota; class Halobacteria; order Halobacteriales; family Haloferacaceae; genus Halorubrum; species Halorubrum sp. Atlit-28R. Next base: position 462,820 of record NZ_QPLS01000001.1, on the reverse strand, counting down.
CCCGTGCGTGTCGTCGTAGGCGCGGAACAGGTCGCCGGCCACCCGGTAGTGGGCGAGGACGGCGTCGGTCCCGTCGAGCCCGTCGAGCGCGTTGCCGACGTCCATCAGCGCCTTCGCCTCCGCGATGGGGTCGCCGACCTCGACGGCGATGGCGTACGCCCGCGAGGCCGCCTCGTAGGCCTCCTCGAAGTCCCCGTCGAAGTGAGCCGCCTGGGCGCGACCGCGGACGGCCGCCGCGAGCCCGCCGCGGTCGCCCGCGGCCCCGAACAGCTCCTCGGCCCGCTCGTACCGCTCGCGCGCCGCGTCGTACTCGCCGCGCCGCCGCGCCACGTCGCCGTACCCGCGCTGGCGCTCGGCGGCGCCCGCCTCGTCGGCGGGCCGCCACGCGTCGAGCGCCGCCGTCGCCCCGTCGAGGTCGCCGGCGTCGACGTACATCCGGGCCACCCACTCCGGCGGCCGGTCGCGCAGGCCGTCCGGGCACGCGTCCGGGAGATCGATCCAGGCGTAGCGAACGCGCCCGTACAGCGGCGCGAGCCGGGGGTAGCGACGGCCCACGCCGTACACCGCCCGGACGGTCTCCGCCGCCCACGCGCCCGGGTCGCGCTCGATCCGATCGACCGTCGGCGCGTCGCCGCCAACGGCGCGCCGGACGCGGGCGCGCCGCGTCGGGTCGTCCGCGAGCGCGAGCACCCGCGAGACGGCCCGCCCCACGCGCCTGGCGACGATCGGCGCCGGCTCCCGCTCGACGAGCCGCTCCAGGAACAGCACCGACCACTCGTCGTGGACCGCGCGGTACCCCTCGTCCCCGGAGCAGACGAGGGCGGTCCCGACGAGGCGGTCGAGCGCGCGCCGCACCCCGTCGACGGTCGGCGACGGGTCGCCGTCGCCCCCCTCGGGGTCGCCTCCCGAACTCCCCGCCGGCCCGTCGACGAGCGCGTACGCCAGGGTCCCGACGTCGCCCACGCCGGCGACGTTGAGGAGGTTCACGAGCGCCGCCACGTCCGCCGTCGGCGGCGGCCGGTTCCGGACCTCCCGGACCGCCTCCGCGACCGCCGCCTCCAGTCCGGACTCGGGGTCGGCGTCTCCGCTGCGTCCGGCCGTCCCGTCGCTTGTCTCGCGTTCTCCCGAGGCGCCGGCCGCGCTCTCCCCCGGGTCGGCGCCGGCGACCGACCCGGTCGCGCCCTCGCCGCTCGCGCGGACGAGGCGGTGGACGAGCGCGAGCAACTCCCCGACGCGCTCGTCGTCCGCGCGCCGCACGTCGTCGAGCAGCGCGTTCGGGTCGGCCGCCGGCGCCGACCCGGTACAGTCGGCGACGTGGGCGACGAACCGCTCCACCTCGCGCGCGTCGAGCCGGGGCATCCGCACGGTCGCCATCTCCCGGCGGTAGCGCAGGTCGGCCGGGGACAGCGGGAGCCCGTCGGGGTCGTCGTACGGCTCCTCGCGGGCGTCGAACAGGAAGGACACGCCGTCGCGGTCGGCCAGTTCGCGGGCGAGACCGACCGCCTCCGCGGCCCCGGGGTCGACCGCGTCCTCGACGACCACGAGGTGGTGGCCGTCCCCCGCGGTCACGCGCTCGCGGAGCCGCTCCGTCGCGGCGAACGGGTCGCCGCCGTCGCTCGGCCGGTACGTCACCGGACCGCGTCCCGACCGGTACCACTCGACCGCGACGCTCCGGCACACCGTGCTCTTGCCGCTGCCCGGCGGGCCGACGAGCGCGTGGTCGGTGCCCTCAGTGAGCCCGTCGACGAGCAGCCCGGCGATCGACCGCCGCTCGCCGTCGCGCACCGCGGTCCTGTCGAGGACGTACCCCGCGTCGACCTCCGGGAACGACGCCGTCGCGCGGAGCGGTCCGTACGGGTCCGGCTCGCCGGAGAGCCGGTCCTCGTCGACCGCGTGGAACCCCTGCGCCGAGAGCGGGCTCCGCCCGGTGTCGTCGGACCCGGTCCCCCCGAAGAGCCGACCGCCGGTGTGCCCTGTCTTCTCGTCCGCCCCGGCGGATCGCTCCCGGCCGTCGGTCGCGTCGGGGTCGCCGCCCGCCGACGAGTCGCCGGCCTCCCCCTCGGATCGGTCGCCACCGCGCGCGTCGCGCCCGGTCTCGCCCGTCTCGGCGTCGTCCATCGCCGCGAGCGCGTCGCCCGTGTCGTGCCCGCGGTCGATCAGTCCCCGCACCTTCCGTTCCGCCCACTCGACGGCCTCCGGCTCGGTCGACGCCGCCGCCCCGTGGAGCGTCCCGCCGTCGTCGAAGGTGAGAAGCAGCGCGGTCCCGTCGGCCGCGACCACCCCCGCGTCGACGGCGTCGACCGCGGCGACGCGGGACCCCTCCCGCCGCGCGACGGCGCCGAGGTCGTCCGCGAAGCGCTCGGCGGCGTGTCGGTACGCCCGGTCCGCGAGCGCCAGGTCGACGGTCCCGCCGCCCGCGGCCGTGCGCCGGAGCCGCTCCGCGACCCGCGGGTAGGGGAACGCGGGCAGCGCGGCCGCGACCGCGTCCGCGTCGGCGAGCGCTCCGTCGAGCACCTCCAGCGGCCGGTAGGGGTCCGGGGCCGCGGCCCGGTACGTCTCCGCCTCGCGGAGGACCGCGGGGTCGACGTCGACGTCTGCGCCGAGCGGGTCCAGCACGTCGCCCGCGGCCGCGAGGTCGTCGGCGGCCGTCAGGAACTCGCGGTACTCGGTGGCGAGGAGGCGGCCGGACAGCGTCGTCCGATAGCCGTCGGTCTCGCTCGCGACGAGCCCGGCCGCCTCGAGCTCGTCTATCGCCCGGTTCACCGTCGACCGGGAGTGGCCGAGCGCGTCGACGAGCTCGTGTTTGCGCAGCGGCTCCGCGGCGAGCCGTTCGAGGAAGTCGAGCCGGCGCTCGACGGCGCCAACGAGCTCCGACGCCTCCGTCATACGTGCTTCCGCACCACACCCACCGGTATAACTGTTTCTTCGGTGACGACTCTCGCGCGCGGTGGCACAGTGTTTCACTGGGTGAGAATAAGGGCGTCACCGTCACACTCGCTCCCATGAACGAGGACCGTGGGAGCGGGGGCGACGAGGCGGAGGCGTCGGCCCGGCTCGACGAGGCGGAACCGAGCGGCCAGGACGACGCCAAGCCGGTCGAGTCCGCCGGGGCGGCGCCGGACGGGGCCGACGCGTCCGACGACGACGCCGACACCGACTCCGACGCGGCGGGCGACGGCGGCTCGACGTCAGGCGGGTCCGGGACGGGCGCCGCGGACCTGCCGACCCGCGCGTCGCGGACCGTCGCGGCGTCGCGGGCGGCCGCCGACGACCTGGCGGCGTGGGACCCCGGCGACGTCGACGCGCTCGTGCGGTCGGTCGGCGAGCGCTTGGCCGACAGGGAGACGGTCAGCCGGCTCGCGCGGTCGGCGGCCAACGAGACCGGGCGCGGCCACCCGGGGACGAAGGCCGAAAAGATAGCGACCGCGCTCGACGCCGCCCGGCGGACGCTGCGGGACGCGCCGACCGCCGGCGTGGTCGACCGCGACGGCGCGCGCGGGACCGTGACCGTCGCCGGGCCGGTCGGCGTCGTCGGCGCGGCGGTCCCCGCGACCCACCCGGTCGTGATCCCCGCGGTCCTCTCGCTGTACGCGCTCGCCGCCCGGAACGCGGTCGTCTTCGCGCCCTCGCCGTCGACCGTCGAGACGTGCGACGTGGTCGTCGAGACCGTCCGCCGCGCGCTCGCCGACGCGGGGGCGCCGACCGGCGCGGTCTCGATGCTGCCGGCGCCCGCCGCGAAGCCCGAGACGGACGCGCTGTTCGAGCGCGCCGACCTCGTCGTCGCGGCCGGCTCCGCGGCGACGGTCGCGGCGGGGCAGCGCTGCGGGACGCCGAACCTCGCCGCCGGCGCCGACGGCGTCGTCGCCGTCGCGGACGGGTCGGTCCCGGCCGAGGCCGTGGCGACGCGCGTCGCGGTCGGCGCGACGTACGACTTCGGCGCGCACCCCGCGGGCGACGCCGCGGTCGTCACGGTGTCGCCGGCGGTCGACTCCTTGTGTTCCGCGCTCGAATCGGAGGGGGGCTACGTCCTCGACGCGGCCGAGCGCGACCGGCTGCGGTCGCTCCTCGGCGACGCCGACGACGGGGCGACGGACCCCCGCGGGAACTCGCCGCGGTGGCTGGCGGCCGAACTCGACCTCCCGAGCGCGGCCCGCGAGGCGGCGTTCCTCGTCGCCGAGCCCGACGGCGTCGACGACCGGCTCGCGGCGCTGCCCGGGATCCCCGCGGTCGCGGTCCACGGTCGGAGCGGGTTCGACGGCGCGCTCGCGCTCGCCGCGGAGATCGGGTCCCCGCACGCCGCGGCGGTCCACACCACCCAGCAGCGCCGCGCGCGACGCGCCGCGGAGCGGCTCGCGCCCGGGCGCCTCGTCGTCAACCAGCCGGGGATCGCGGCGACCGGCGCGCGCTCCAACGGGTTCGAGGCGGCGCCCGTGCTGGGGGGCGGCGCCGCCGAGGGGAGCCAGCTCCGCGGCGGGCTCACGCCCGACCGCCTCGCGCAGACGGCGACCGTCGCGGCGACGAGCGTCGCGGACGAGGCGTCCCACCGGAACGGGGCCGGCGACACGCTCCGCGGTCCCTGAGCCGCGTCGTCGGGATCGGGCGGGTCGGCCGGCTCAGAGCTCGATCCGGTCGACGATCGAGCCGTTCCCGTCCCGCCCGTCGCTGTGGGTGTTGATCGCGACGGTCCGGATCCGGTCTTCGAGCAGCGAGCCCTCGATCTTCGCCTTGAGCAGGGAGTCGACCTGGTAGACGCCGGCGGCGTTGTTCATCCGGATCACGACCTGAACGGGGGTCTCGTCGCCCTCGCGGAGCGAGACGCGCTCGATCGCCTGCGAGGAGACGGTGTTGATCCCGCGCCCGCCCTCCTCGTAGGGGACCCGCGAGCGCCCGCGTTCCATGTCGAGGCCGTCGGCGATCCGGACCACGCCGGCCTCCAGCGTGAGCGGCTGCTCCTCCGTGTGGTGACACAGGATCGCGTGGAGCACCTCCGCCTTCACGCGCACCCGGTCCGCCACGCCGTAGAACGCCGGGAGCAGGTCGTCCAGCAGGTCCGCCGCCAGCGGGATCGAGTAGTATGGGTGGTCGTGGCGGTGGACGACGTGGCCGATGTCGTGGAGCGTCGCCGCCAGCGCGACGATCACGGGCTCGTCCGCCTCGTCGAGCCCCTGCTGGCGGGCGCCGTTGAACTCGACGCCGCCGGACTTGAGCAGGTCGTACAGCCGGAGCGCTCGGTCGCGGACGATCCCGACGTGCTTGGCGCCGTGGTCGTTGTACCCCTTCCGCGCGACCGGGTTGACGTTCTGCGCCTCCAGGTAGGCGACGATCTCCTCGTCCGATTCGAGCCGCGCGAGGACCTCGTTGAGGCGCTCGTCGGGGAACGCGTGCTCGGCGTCCGGGTCGTACTCGTGGCGGGCGGCGTCGGTGTCGGCGCTGATCTCGTCGGCCGCCGTCGGTTCGTCCGGTGGGGCCGGGTCGGGGACGTCGTCGCCGTCGATCGGGTCGCGGGCGTCGTCGGACGGGTCGTTCATGCGTCTCCCAGAGTCGCCCGGCCGGCATAAATGTGCGAGCCCTCGGTCCCCGTCCGGACCGCCGAGGCGGCGCTCGCGAACCGCGTCGCCGACCCCGAGCCGGTGTCGCGGCTGTGGCGGTCGAGGCGGTGGCCGGGTTCGACAGGCCGACGTTCCGGCTGAACCTCGCGACCGCGGTCGCGGCGGTCGCGCTCGCGACGCGGCCCGCCGTCCGCGGCGACGGCATCGGAGCGGGTCCGTGAGCGACCGCCGCGGCAGTTTCGACCCGAGACACAACGTATAAGCGCGCGACCGATCCATATGGCGATGTGACCCGACCCGCGTCCGCACGCGGCCCGCAGTCGACGCCAGCGGCGCGGCTCTTCTCGAAAAAACGCGCGTGAGCCGTCCGCCGGCGGGAGTGGCGACCCCGTCCCGGACGACCCCCGGCTCGCGCGCATCGACCCGTTCACCGACCCGGACTCACCGCAGCACCCATGACAGACACGACCACCACGACACCCTACGCGACGCACGACGCGACGGACGGCGAACCGACCGACGCGCCCTTCGAGGGCGTGTACCCCGCGATGACGACCCCCTTCACCGACGGCGACGCGGTCGACCACGACCAGCTCGCCGCGAACGCCCGGTTCCTCGAACGCGCCGGCGTCGACGGCGTCGTCCCCGTCGGCTCGACCGGCGAGTCGGCGACGATGAGCCACGACGAGCACGTCGCGGTGATCGAGACGGTCCGCGACGCCCTCGACGACATCCCCGTCATCGCCGGCACCGGCTCGAACAACACCGCGGAGGCGCTCTCGCTGTCGCGGCGCGCGGCCGACGCGGGCGCCGACGGCCTCCTCCTGATCTCGCCGTACTACAACAAGCCCGAGCCGCAGGGGTTCCTCGACCACTACCGCACCATCGCCGACGAGGTGGACCTCCCGCAGATCGTCTACAACGTGCCGAGCCGGACGGGCCAGTCGATCCCGGTCGACGTGACCGCCGAGCTCGCCGAACACCCGAACGTCCGCGGGTACAAGGCCGCCTCGGGCGACCTCAACCTCATCAGCGAGGTGATCGAGCGCACCCGCGACGAGGCGTTCGCCGTGCTGTCGGGCGACGACGGCCTCACGCTGCCGGTCCTCTCTATCGGGGGCACGGGGACGATCAGCGTGGTCGCCAACGTCGAGCCCGAGCGGACCTGCGCGATGGTCGGCGCCGCGCTCTCGGGCGATTACGACCGCGCGCGGACGCTCCACCACGAGCTGTCGCCGCTCGTCCGCGAGCTGTTCGCCGAGACGAACCCGATCCCGGTGAAGGAGGCCATGCACATCCGGGGCCGGGGCGGCCCCCGCGTCCGCTCGCCGCTCTCGCGGCTCTCGGCCGAGCGACGCGAGTCGCTCCGCGACCTGCTGGCCGCGTACGAGGAGCAGGCGCCGGGAGCGATCGACCCGACGGCCGTCGACCCCGCGGCGACGGAGGGCGCGGAATGAGCGCGGACGCGCTCTCGCTCGCCGTCACCGGCGCGGGCGGCCGCATGGGCCGCGAGGTGATCGAGGCGGCCGCCGACCGCGAGGGCGTCGCGGTCGCGGTCGCGGTCAACCGGACCGAGACCGAGCCGGTCGCGGGCGTCCCGGTCGCCGACGCCGCCGACCTCGACGACCTGCTCGCGAGGGAGGCGCCCGACGCCCTGATCGACTTCACGGGCCCCGACTCCGCGGTCGCGTACGCCGAGACCTGCGCCGACGCGGGCGTCCCGCTCGTCACCGGTACGACGGGGTTCGCCGACGCCCAGGTCGCCGACCTCCGAGCCGCGAGCGAGGCGGTGCCCGTGCTCAAGGCGTCGAACTTCGCCCGGGGCGTGGCCGCGCTCCGCCGCGCGGTCCGCGAGGCCGCCGCGGCGCTGCCCGGCTACGACGCGGAGCTGACCGAGACGCACCACAACGCGAAGCGCGACGCCCCCTCGGGGACCGCGAAGTCGATCCTCGACGACGTGGCGGCCGTGCGCGGCGACCTCGACGAGCGCGTCCACGGCCGCGAGGGCGACGCGCCCCGAAGCCCGGGCGAGGTCGGCGTCCACGCCCGCCGGGCGGGCGACGTGACCGGCGAACACGAGGTCCTGCTGGCCGGCAACCGCGAGACGCTGGAACTCACGCACCGCGCCGGCGACCGCGGGGTGTTCGCCGAGGGCGCGCTCGACGCCGCCGCGTGGCTCGCCGGCCGCGACCCGGGCTGGTACGGGTTCGACGACGTGCTCGACGCGGCCGACGACGGGACCGACCGCACCGACGGGGGCGCCGATGAATAACCTCAGGACATCTGAATATCGACGAGTAAATACCGACACTCATCCATACTCCAGCCAATGAGCCTCGAAGCCGACGTCGCCGACCTGTGGAACCGCTATCAGGACGGGCTGACCGCGGCGGACGCGACCGACGCGGACGCGGCCGTGATAGACGAGTTCCTCGCCGCCCTGGAGGCCGGCGAGGTCCGCGCCGCCGAGAAGACCGGCGACGACGTGACCTCGTGGGAGGCCAACGAGTGGGTCAAGCGGGGGATCCTGCTGAACTTCGGCCTGCGCGAGACGGAGCCGCGAGAGTACGGCGGCGTCACCTACCACGACGTGCTCCCGCTGCGCGACACCGACGACCTCGCCGAGCGCGGCACGCGGAACACCCCGGACGGGACGACGATCCGCCGCGGCGCGTACCTCGGCAGCGACTGTATCATGATGAGCCCCTCGTTCGTCAACGTGGGCGCGTACGTCGGCGACGGCACCCTCGTCGACTCCTGTGACACGGTCGGCTCCTGCGCGCAGCTGGGCGAGAACGTCAAGCTCGGCGCCAACACGCTGATCGGCGGCGTCCTCGAACCGGTCGAGGACGCGCCGGTGATCATCGAGGACGGCGTCTCGCTGGGCGCGGGCTGTCGCGTCACCAGCGGGTTCCGCGTCGGCGAGGACTCGATCGTCGGGGAGAACACGCTTCTCACGCCCCGGATCCCCGTCTACGACCTCGTCGAGGAGGAGGTCGTCTACGGCCACCTCCCGGCCGAGCGCCGCGCGTTCACCCGGATGGTGGAGTCGTCCGTCGGCGACCACGACCTCTTCGAGGGCGGCGCGTACAAGCCCGCGGTCGTCGCGACGCACGTCGAGGAGGAGACGCTGGAGGCGACGCGGCGGGAGGACGCGCTCCGGGAATGAGCGACGCGGACGCGAGCGCGGCGCCGACCGCCCCCGACGAGAACCCCCCGGTCCGCCGCGTGAGCGACTGGGACGCCGACCGCCTCCGCGACCTCGCGGCCGCGCACGAGACGCCGCTGTACGTCCAAGACCTCGACCGCGTCCGCGAGAACTGCGAGCGGCTGCTCGCGGCGTTCCCCGACGCCGACGTACGGTACGCCGTCAAGGCGCACACCGGCCGCGCCGTCCTGGAGGCGGTCCGCGACGCGGGCCTCGACGCCGAGTGCGCCTCGGCGGGCGAGGTCGACCGCGCGCTCGCCGCCGGCTTCGACGGCTCGCGGCTCCACTACACCGCGGTCAACCCGCCGGCCCGCGACCTCGACTACGTCGCCGGCGTCGCCGCGGCGGAGCCGGACCTCACCGTCACCGTCGGCGCCGTCGACACGCTCGACCGCCTCCTGGAGCGGGGCTACGACGGCCGCGTCTGCGTCCGCGTGAACCCCGGCGTGGGCGCGGGCCACCACGAGAAGGTCACCACCGGCGGCGCCGCGAAGTTCGGGATCCCGTACGACCGGGCCGCGGACGCGGCGCGAGACGCGGCCGAGCGCTTCGACGTGGTCGGGGTCCACGCCCACGCCGGCTCGGGGATCGACCCGGAGCAGCTGGACAGCCACCGCGAACTGGTCGCGCGGATGGGCGACCTGGCGCGCGAGCTGGCCGACCCGGACGGCGACGCGGCCCCCGTCGACCTCGACTACGTCGACGTGGGCGGCGGGTTCGGCGTCCCCTACGGGGAGGACGCCCCGCCGCTCGACCTGCCGGCGGTCGCCGAGGCGACCCGCGAGGCGGTCGCGCCGCTGCCCGACGGCACCGACCTCGCCGTCGAGCCCGGGCGCTACGTCGTCGCGGACGCGGGCGTCCTCCTGACGCGGGTGAACACGGTGAAGCCGACGCCGGACGAGACGGTCGTCGGCGCCGACGCGGGGATGACCGACCTGCTCCGCCCGGCGATGTACGACGCCTACCACCCGATCCGCAACCTGGGCGGCGGGCGGGACCGCGACGGGGGCGACGCGCCCCCCGTCGCCGAGCGGGAGGCAACCCCTGTCACGGTCGCCGGACCTATCTGTGAGACCGGCGATACGCTGGGTACGAACCGCGCGCTCGCCGACCCGCACCGGGGGGACCTCCTCGCGGTCGGGACCGCGGGCGCGTACGGGTACGAGATGGCGAGCCAATACAACTCACGACCGCGGCCGGCGGAGGTCGCGCTCGACGACGGGACCGCGACGGTCGTCCGGCGCCGAGAGGCGCTCGACGATCTGACGACGGTCGAGCGAGAGGCGGCGCGTGCCCGCGCCGACCGGACGGAGGGCGGCCGATGAGCACCCACGCCGTCCCGGTCGAGAAGTACCACGGCACGGGCAACGACTTCCTCGTCGTCGACGCGGCCGACGAGAACGTCGGCGACCGCGCGGCGTTCGCGCGGGCGCACTGCGACCGCGAGACGGGCGTCGACGGCGGCGACTTCACCGCTGCGGACGACCGCGGCGCGCCGTCGGGCCGACGCGGCGCGGACGGCGTCCTCTTCCTGTCGATCGAGGAGCGGTTCGACCCGACCCGCGTCGTGATGACGCTGGTCCAGCCGGACGGCTCCACCGCGACGATGTGCGGCAACGGGGCCCGCGTCGTCGCGCGCTGGGCTCACGACCGGACTGGCGACCGCGAGTTCATGATCGACACGCAGGCGGGCACCCGCCGCGCCACGGTGACCGCGGACGGGAGCGCCGCCACCATCGAGATGGGCGAGCCGACGTTCGACCCCCGCCGCGTCCCGGTCGCCCGCGAGGGCGCGCTCGCTGACGAGCCGCTGGTCGACGAGCCGGTCGCGGGGCTGCCCGTCACCGCCGTCCACACCGGCGTCCCGCACGCGGTCGCGTTCGTCGACGGCGGCCGCGACGACCCCGACGGGATCGACGCGGTCGACCTCGACGCGGTCGCGCCGCCGGTCCGACACGCCGACGTCTTCCCCGAGGGCGCGAACGTCAACCTCGCCGCCGTCGTCGACGACGGCGCCGGCGACGGACCGGCGGTCCTCGACCAGCGCACCTTCGAGCGCGGCGTCGAGGGCGAGACGCGCTCCTGCGGCACCGGCGCGGTCGCGGTCGTCGCGGCCGCCCGCCGCCTGGGCCTGATCGAGGGCGAGTCGGCCGTGAGCCGGCCGCCGGGCGGCGAACTGCGGATAACGGTACCGGACCGCGGCCACGCCACGCTCGCCGGCCCCGTCGCCCACGAGTTCTCGGGGGCGCTCCCCGCCGACCCCAGATGAGCGGCGACGGCGATGCCGGCTCGGGTTCGGACGCGGGGCCCGACTTCGACCCGGTCTCGTTCCTCGAAGACGCGGTCCGGATCCCCTCCCACGAGTCGCCCGACGAGATGCGCGAGTCCGTCGTCGACCTCCTCGACCGACGGGGCGCCGACCCCGCGGTCGTCGCGGACGGCTGCGTCCTCGCGGAGAAGCGCTCGCCGGCGCCCGGGGCGGGGCCGCACCTCGTGTTGAACACGCACCTCGACACGGTGACGCCGCACGTCGCGTTCGAGCGCGGGCCGGCGCGCGACGGCGAGCGCGGCGCTCAGACGGGGGCCGGGGACGACCCGGACGAGGTGATCCGCGGCCGGGGCGCCTGCGACGCGAAGGGGCCGCTCGCGGCGCTGCTCGCCGGCTTCCTCGCCGCCGACCCCGACCGCGGGCGGACCACGCTCGCGCTCACCCCCGACGAGGAGGCGCTGTCGCTCGGCGCCGCGGCGCTGACCGGCCGGCTGCCGGGGACCGACGACCGGCTCGACGGGGACCTGTACCTCGTCGGCGAGCCCACGGGGCTCGACGCCTGCACCGCCGCGAAGGGGCGGTTCCAGGCGACCGTCGAGCTGTCCGGGGTCGCCGCGCACGCCGCCGAGTTCGCGGGCGCGAACGCGGTCGCGGCGGCCGAGGACGCGCTCGCAGCGGTCCGGACGTTCGACGCGGACGCGACCGCCCACCCGCAGTTGGGGCCGCCGAAGCTCACTCCCACGGTCGTCGAGGGCGGCGCGGCGACGAACCAGGTGCCGGCGGACTGCGAGATAACGGTCGACCGGCGGAGCGTCCCGCCGGAGACCGCCGAGGAGTTCCGGTCGTCGCTCGCGGACGCGGTGCGGGAGTCGCTCGCGAGCGGCCCGGCCGGCGACCGGGGCGTCGACGCCGCCGTCGCGCTCACCGACCGCGAGTCGCCGTTCCTGGAGGCGTTCGCGACGGACCCGGACCACGACCTCGTCCGAACCGTCGCCGACGCGGCGCGCGACGCGAGCGACGCGGTCGGCCTTTCGGACGAGCGCGGGGGCGGCGTCCGGCCGTTCGGCGCGGCGACGGAGGCCTCCTACTTCGCGCCGGCGCCGACGGTCGTGTTCGGGCCCGGAGACCTCGCCGACGAGGCGGGCGCGGTCGCGCACGCCGAGCGGGAGTACGTCCGGGTGCGCGAGGTCGAGGCGGCGGCGGCGGCGGTCGAGGAGACGGTCGCCGCGCTGCTCGGGTGAGCGCGGCCGCGCTCGGGCGCCCGCTCGCAACGCCGGACTGGACGCTCGCCGGCTACAGCAGGAACGTCTCCTCCTTCTCCGCGAGGTCGACGAAGTCGTCGGCGGCCGCGATCAGCTCGTCGGCGGCCGAGTTGCCGAACCCCATCGCCTCCACGCGGACGCCCTCGTGGCGGAGGTGCGAGCAGAGCCGGGCGAAGTCGCCGTCGCCGGTACAGAGGACGACCGTGTCGACGTGGCTGGCTAAGGAGACGGCGTCGAGGCTCATCCCGAGGTCCCAGTCGGCCTTCTTCGACCCGTCGGCGAACGTCTTGATCTCCTTGATCTTCGTCTCGAAGCCGATGTCGCGGAGCGCCTCGAAGAAGCTCTCCTCCTCGGGCGAGTCGGCGCGGATGACGTACGCGATGGCGCGCACGAGCGACCGGTCCGCGACGGCCTCTTCGAGGAGGCCGGAGTAGTCGATGTTCCGCGAGTAGACGCTCTGTGCGGAGTGGTACAGGTTCTGCGAGTCCGCCAACACCGCGACGCGCTGGTCCGGGTGAATGTCGTTCATAGCCCCTCCTTCACCGCCCGCCGTTAGGGGCTTTGGGATCCGCGCGGCGGCGAGTCCCGGGCGCGGGCAAGCCGCGGCGACCACCATGGTTTATGTCAGACGATGGCGACCGTGACCCATGGACGAAAAGCGGTTCGTCGTCGCCCTCTTCGGCCTCGCGGTCGCGTTCGTCGCCGGCTACGTGGCCTACCGGTTCGTCGCCCCGCTCACGGTCGCCGTCTTCCTCTACTACTCGACGCGGCGGTTCTACCACCGGCTCGAACGCTTCCGACTGCCGGCTCGGGTGCGCGCCGTGATGTCGCTGTCGCTCATCGGCGTGCCGCTCATCGGCCTGGTGAGCTACACCCTAGTGCTGCTGATCTTGGAGGCGCGCCGGTTCATCGAGACGTACCCGGTGGCCGACACCATCGGCGCGGAGAACTCGGTGATCGGCGACCTCGCGGAGCTGTCGAACCCGACGGCCGACGAGCTGCTCGCGGCGTACCGGTCGGGGCAGTTCGACCCCCTCATCGACCTCGTTTCCGAACAGGCGTCGCTGCTGGCGAGCACCCTCTCGGGGCTCGCCCTGAACCTCCTCATCACCATCGTCGTGACCTACTACCTGCTCATCGACGGGTCCCGGTTCCACAGCTGGCTCCTCTCGTTCGACGACGACGCGGTCGTCCGCGAGTACCTCGAGACCGCCGACGACGAGCTGGAGGCGGTGCTGTACGGGAACCTGCTCAACGTCATCGCCATCGGCATCATCGCCGTCGTCACCTACCTCGGGTACAACGCGGTCGCCCCGGCCGCCGTCGAGATCCCGTACCCCACGCTCGCCGGCGCGCTCACCGGCGTCGCCAGCCTGATCCCCGTGATCGGGATGAAGATCGTCTACATCCCGATCGCGGCGGCGATGTCGGTCCCGCTCGCGCTCGACGGCGACCTCTCGCTGCTCGTGTACGTCGCGGGGTTCCTCGCGGTCGCGGTCGTGGTCGTCGACACCATCCCCGACATCGTCCTGCGGCCGTACTTCAGCGGCAAGACAACCCACGTCGGGCTGCTGATGCTCGCGTACATCTTCGGCCCGGTCGTGTTCGGCTTCCACGGGCTGTTCCTCGCGCCGATCATCCTCGTGCTGGCGCTGACGTTCGCGGACACCGCGCTGTTGCGCCTGCTCGGCGTCGAGCCGGACTCGGGGCCCGAGATCTCCGCCGGACAGCGTCAGCTCGACGAGTTCTGAGCCGTCGCGGGCGCAGGGCGGTTCAGTAACGGTTCGCGGCGAGCCGAAGTCATATATCCTCGGTCGACGACCGGGCCACGTATGCGACTCCACGTCATCGGACTCGGCGGGGCCGGCGGGCGGGTCGCCGACCGGCTCGCCGCGGCGCACGGCGACGACCCGTTCCTCGGGGGCGTCAACGCCTTCGACACCGACATGGACGCGCTCGGGGCGCTGGACGCGCTCGGCGAGGAGCGTCGGTACCGGTTCGGCGACGCCGCGGGCGGGGACGGGCTCCAGGGCGACCTCCACGCCGGGCGTCGCCTCGGCGACGCGCACGCGAGCGAGCTCGGGCGGGCCATGGACGACCAGCGGCCGTCGCTCGCGGAGGCGTTCCTGCTCGTCGTCGGCCTCGGCGGCGCGGCCGGCGCGGGCGCGGCGCCCGCGCTCGCCGCGGAGCTCTCGCGGCTCTACGACGCCCCAGTCTACGCCTTCGGCTTCCTCCCCACCCGCGACGAGACGGAGGAACCGGACGACGACGCCCCGCGAAGCGCGTCCGCCGGCGGGGCGAGCGGCGCGGGGGCGGGCGCGGGAGCCGGTGACGGGCCCGCGCCGCCGACCCCGCACCGCCCGCTCGCCGAGCGGAACGCGGCCCGGACGCTCGACGCGCTCTCCGAGGAGTGCGCGGCGGTCTTCCCCTTCGACAACGCGGCGTGGCTCCGTCCGAGCGAGACGCTCGGCGGGGCGCGAGACCGGCTCAACGGGGTCGCGGCCGAGCGGATCGCGGCCCTGTTCGGCGCGGGCGAGACGCCGGAGGGCACGGAGACGCCCCAGCAGGTGCTCGACGCGAGCGACGTCGCCCGCGCGGCGGGCGGTGACGGCGAAATCGCGGCGATCGGGCACGCGACGCAGGCGGTCGACGCGCCCGACTCGGGCTCGAAGTTCGGGCTCGGGCTGTTCGGCTCCTCGGAGCCGGCCGAGGTCGACACGAGCGCCGCGGTGTCGGCAATCGAGACGGTGATCCGGAAGGCGACCCGCGGGAAGAACACGGTCGAGGTCCCCGACGGGCGCGCCGACCGGACCCTGCTCGTGGTCGGCGGCCCGCCGGCGTGGCTCAACCGCGAGGCGATCGCCGACGGGCGGCGCTGGCTCGCCGAGGAGGCCGGCTCGGACGCGATCCTGAGCGGCGACGCGCCGGTCCCGGAGGGCGACGAGGTGTTCGCCGTCGTGATCCGGTCGGGGATCGACGAGCCGGACCGGGTCCGGGAGATCCGCGAGACGATCGAGTGACCGCGCCGGCGCGGGCCGGCGGCCGACGCCCGGCGGGCGACCCGAACCGGTTAACCGGGTGGCGCGCCCAGTAACCCCGTGACGACGCAGGCAGACCTCGGGATCGACCTCGACGTGCGCGACGCCGCGGCCGTCGCGGAGCGGCGCGACGAGCTCGTCGCCGCCGTGCGCGACCACGCCGGGGCGATCGCCTACCAGCTCGCGCGGCTCCAGGGCGGCGACTACGGCCGGGAGACGCTGTCGACGCGCGGCGGCGAGTGGACGGTGAAACACGAGACGGGCGAGCTGGAGTTCCTCCTGTTCTCCCCGAAGTCGGGCTCGGACACGTACGTCATCTCGACGAAGCAGCCGCCGGACCCCGCCGACCTCGCGGTCGCGCTCGACGACTACGCGGCGTTCGTGGCGGCCTGGAACGACCACGTCGACTCGCTGTCCGGCGTCCTCGACGACGTGAGCGCCGAGTTCCCGGAGCCGGCGACCACCGAGGGCGTGGTGGCGGAGCGCGACCGCGTCCTCGACGCGATCCGCGAGACCTGCGCGGTCATCGCGGGGGAGATCCACCGGTACGAGGGCGACGACTACGGGACGTTCACGGCGCGCGTGGAGGGCGACCGCTGGGAACTGAAGTACGACGAGGGGTGCGTCTCGTACCTCCGGATCGGCGGGTCGGGCGGCCTCTACCTCCTCTCGCAGTACGGCGCGCCCTCCGCGGCCGACGTCCGGGAGTACGCGGACGGGTTCCGCGGCTTCGTCGCGGCGTACAACGAGTTCGTCGACGGCCTCGAAAGCGACCTCGAACGGATTTCCGTCTGAGGCTCCGTCTCGACCGACCGGCCGGCCTCTTCGCGCACTCACCGCTCCGTCCCGTCCGCGGCGCTCAGGAGGTCGCCGAGCAGAACCGGGTACCGCCGCGAGACGACCGCCGCGTACACGGCGGCCGAGACCCCGGCGCTCACCGCGACGGCGACCCCGAACCCGACCGGGGAGAGGGAGGCGAGCCCCGGCGCGTTCAGGGCCCACCCGACGCCGACGAGCCCCGCGGCGGCGGCGAGCGCGCCCGCGACCGCTCGGGCGACGGCCCGCGAGTCGATCTCGAGGTCGAGGAACCGCTGTCGCTCGGCGGCGGGGACCGCCGCGACGGTCGAGGCCTCCCGGTCGAACTCGATGGCCCCGGCCTCGGCCATCACCGGGCAGTGGTGCTGGTACAGCGACGCGTACACGCTCTTCCGCTCCTCGCTCGCGACGGCCGCCGGATCGATCCCCCGTTCGCGGGCGGCGACCCGGCGAGAGGCCTCCGCGAGGCTCACCGGGCCGTCGCGGCGGTGGAGCAGTGCCCACAGGAGCCGGCGCCGGCGGTTCCCCAGGATCCCGAGCAGGTCGTCCCGGTCGACGACCGACTCCGAGTCCGCCGGGCCGAGCGGTCTCCGCCCGTCGTCGCCACTCTCGGAGTCGGCGGATCCGACGCCGTCGTCTCCGGTCGCGTCCCCACGGCGGCCACGTCCGTCGTCTCCCACGGACGCACCGCCGTCGGCGCGCAATCCGCGTCTCCCACCCCATTCCCCGTCGCGTCTCGTGTCTGTTGGTAACATACCACTTTCTACGGCGACGGCCGACTAATGTATTGGCCGATATGATCACGAACATGAGTGATTGCCTCAGTCGGTCGCCGTCACGCCGGCCGGGAACGCTGCGCGGGTCCGCCGGTCCGTCGCCGCCGCCCGGAGCGGATCCGGATCCCGCCGACGGCGTCGCGCCGTCGGCCGGCGAAACGACTCGTTACCGCCGGCGCCGCCGCGGTAATCCGTCGTAGCAATCGGTTAATACCTACTTATCCTCGGTGGTGTGGTGTCTCACGTCCCTCCCCCCGCGACGCTCGGACGCCCCACAGGGGCGCTCCGTTCGGACCGGCGTGGGACGATCCCTCATGTCACGAACTCCCTCGAAATCGCTCACGGTCGTCATCGCCTCGCTGCTGGTCGTCTCCGCGGTCGCCGGCGCCCCGGCGGCCGTCGCGCAGGACGGGCCGCCTCCAACGCCGGCCGCCTACTTCGGCGAGATAACCGTCGACGGCGAGCCCGCCCCCGAGGGCGTCGAGGTCACGGCGTACGTCGACGGCGAACTGCGCGGGAGCCTCACCACGACCCAGACCGGCGCGTACGGCGGTTCCTCGGCGTTCGACCGGAAGCTCGTCGTCGAGGGGACCGACGCCGACGCGGGCGCGACCGTCGAGTTCCGGGTCAACGGCGAGGTCGCTTCGACCGACGACGCGATCGAGTGGGAGCCGGGCGAGGTCCGCCGCGTCGACCTCGCGGTCGGCGATGGCGCCGACGGCGGCGACGGTTCGGACGGGTCGGACGGCGGCGACGGATCAGACGGTGCCGACGGCAGCGACGGTTCGGACGGGTCGGACGGCGGTGACGGTTCGGGCGGCGGAGACGGGTCGGACGGCGCCGACACCGATGGCGGCGGTGGCGGCGGCGCCGTCGCGCCTCCGCCGAGCGGCGACGCCGTCGAGACGACCGCGGCCTCGGTCGAGATGGCGAACGGCACCGCGACCCTCTCCGCGGGCAGCGTCGGGACCGACGAGGTCGTCGAGGCCGACCTGCCGAACGGGACGGCGACGCCGAACGCGACGCTCGCCGCGCTCTCGGTCGCCCCCTCCTCGGAGATCCTCTCGTTCGGCGTTGAGGCGACGGCGATGGCCCCCTCGGAGCTGCCCGACGGCGTGCGCGACCACGAGGGTGCGGAGACGGTGTCGGTCTTCGAGATCGAGCCGACCACCTTCGACTCCGGCGCCGTCGAGTCCGCCGAGATCCGCTTCGAGACGGAGATGTCGGCGTTCTCCGACGCGGAGTCGCCCGAGGGCGTCGCCCTGTACCGCTACGTCAACAACCGGTGGCGCGAGCTCCCGACGACGTACGAGGGCGACGGCGTCTACGTCGCCGAGACGCCCGGGTTCTCCTACTTCGCGGTCGGCGGCCCGCAGTCCGACGTGACGGTCGCCGAGGCCTCGCTCGGCGCGGCCGAGGTGTCCCCCGAGAGCGAGACGGAGGTGGCGGTCAGGCTGCGGAACGCGGGCGACGCCGAGGGGACGACGAACGTCGGCCTGCGGATCAACGGCGAGCTCGTCGCCGACCGGACGATCACGGTCCCCGCCGACGCGACGCGGCGCGTCACGTTCACGCCGCGGTTCCCCGAGGTCGGCGAGTACGACGTGGCCGTGGGCTCGACCGAGGTCGGAACCGTCTCGGTCGTCGAGTCCACCGACGACGCCGACTCCGGGAACGGCGGCGGCGCCGGCGCGACCGGCGACGGGAGCGGGGACGCTTCGGACGACGGCGCGCCGCTCGAAGGGTTCGGCGTCGGCCTCACGCAGGTCGTCGGGCTCGTGAGCCTGCTGCTGGTCGTGGCCGGCGGGTTCCTCCTGTTGCGCCGGGAGTGACCGACCGGTCGCCTCGGCTCTCGGCGACGTCGTCGAGCGCTCCTCCCGCTCGATCGATGCGCGTTCGTGCCTATCTCGATCGTGTTTTGGCAATACTTATTCATCTCTGTTGGGTACCGACTCGCACATGTCGATCACCCTTCCGGGGCCGACGCTCGGCGTCGTCGGCGGCGGACAACTGGGCCGGATGCTGGCCGAAGCCGCGGCGCCGCTCGGCGTCGACCTCGTCGTGTTGGACCCGACGCCCGACTGTCCGGCGGCGCCGGTCGCGACCGACCAGATCGTCGGCGACTTCGACGACGCGGACGCACTCGACGAGCTCGCGGCCCGCGTCGACGCCCTGACCTTCGAGATCGAGCTCGCGGACCCGGACCGCCTCGCGGCCGCGAGCGAGGAGCACGGCGTGCCGGTCCACCCGGACCCCGGCACCCTGGAGACGATACAGGACAAGCTGGTCCAGAAGGAGGCGCTCGCGGACGCCGGGATCCCCGTCCCGGAGTTCGTCGCGGTCGCGACCGCCGAGGGGCTCGAACGCGTCGTCGAGGAGTTCGGCGGCGTCATGCTGAAGGCCCGCCAGGGCGGCTACGACGGCCGCGGCAACGTCTCGGTGGAGACGCCCGACGAGGCGGCCGACGCGCTCGATCAGATCGGCGGCGCCGCGATGGCCGAGGAGTTCCTCGACTTCGAGCGCGAGGTCGCCGTGATGGGTCTGAAGGGCGCGGACGGCGAGACGCGGACCTACCCGGTCACGGAGACGGTCCACCGCGAGGAGATCCTCCGCGAGAGCGTCAGTCCGGCCCGGGCCGACGACGCGGTCGTCGCCGAGGCCGAGTCGGTCGCGCGCGACGTGCTCGACGTGCTCGACGGCCGGGGCGTCTACGGCATCGAGCTGTTCGAGACGCCCGAGGGCGAGGTGTTAGTCAACGAGATCGCGCCGCGCCCGCACAACTCCGGCCACTGGACGATCGAGGGCGCGCGTACCTCGCAGTTCGAGAACCACGTCCGGGCCGTCCTCGGCTGGCCGCTCGGCCCGACCGGCCTCGTCGCGCCCGCGGTCACGGCGAACCTCCTCGGCGACGTTCACGAGAGCAGAGCTCTCGTGAGCCAACCGGAATCACGCTGTGATTCCGGTGACGTGGACGAGCGGGGGGCGGCGACGCTCCGGAACGTCGAGTCCGTCCTCGACGCGCCCGACGCCGACCTCCACTGGTACGGCAAAGACGACGTGTACCCGCTCCGGAAGATGGGCCACCTGACGGTGACGGACCGGGGCGCGACCGACGAAGCCGACCCCGACGCGCTGCTCTCTCGGGCGCGAGAGCTCCGCGACGGGCTGACCTTCCGAGACGCGTAGCCGTGGACCGTCCGGTCTTCAGGAGTTTCGGTCGATCCACGCCCAGAAGGCGTCGAAGTCACGCGCGCCGGCGTCGTCCGCGATACCGCTGAGGGTTCCCTCCCGAAGCTCGTCGTGTAGCGGAACCGTGACGTGCCGTCTGTTCCTCTCGTTCGCCGGATGCTCGTAGTACAGCTGCGCGTGGTCGCCGGTCGTTCGTCGCCACTCGAAACCGCCGCGGTTGACGAGGACCTTCACGACCTCCCGCCCAGAGAACGTGCGCCTCGCCACGCTATTCGAGGACGTCGGGCGGTTCCGCGTCTCCGGTCGCGTTCTCCTCGGGGTCGATCCCGTGTTCCCGAAGCTCCTCGTCGGTCGGCTCGCGACCGATCTCCCCTCGGTGGAGCGCGACGGCCTCGTCGAGGTTCTCCAGCGCGTCGGACCGGGACTCTCCCTGCGTCGTGACGCCCGTCCCGACGTCTCGGGCGATCCACCCCCCCCCCCTCGTCTCGCCAGAGGCGGATCTCCCCGTCGCGGTCCGCTCCGTCTTCCGTCGAGCTCGCCATTACCGTATCTTTCGTCCGATTTCGTTGATAAGGGTTGGGCAGACGAACGACCGATACCAGTGCGCCGACCAAGTGACGACTCGATGCCGGACGGTCTCGCACCCGACGCGCCACGCGAACGCCAGTCGATCCGGCTCCCGCCGGACCGAATCGAGGCGCTCCGCCAGTGGGCGGAGGAGGGAACCGCCCTGACGGCTGCGGTCCGCGTCTGCGACCCCGACGGTCGGCTCGCGCTCGTGAGGACCTCGTGGTCGGACGGCTGGGTGCTCCCGGGCGGCGCGGTCGAACCGGGGGAGTCGCCGGCGGCCGCGGCGGCGCGGGAGGTCCGCGAGGAGACCGGACTCGACGCGGCGATCGGCGACCCGGTCGTCGTCTTCGAGCAGTCGTACGTCGACGCCGAGCGCGACGTGTTCGCGTTCGAGGCCGAGTACGTCGTCTTCGCGGCGCGCGCCGAGGGGTGGATTCCCGACACGGCCGATCTCGGAGTCGATCCGGACGAGATCCGCGCCGCGCGGTGGTTCGACGAAGTCCCGGCGAACCTCCACGACGGGGATCTGCTCCGGGGGCTCCTCTGACCGCGCTTCGAGGGGAAGTTCCCTCCGGCTCGCCGCATCCGGCACTTCCTTACCGGCCTCCGCCGAATCCCTGTCCATGACCACGGTGGACGACCTGATCGACCGGCTCGAAGCGGAGGCGGCGGCCGACGCCGACCCGGCGACTACCCCGGACGTGGGGATCATCATGGGCTCGGACTCGGACCTCCCCGTCATGGAGGACGCCTACGAGGCGCTCGACGACCTCGGCTTCGCGGAACAGACCGACTTCGACGAGGCGCCGGACGCCCGGTTCACCTACGAGAGCTACGTCGTCTCCGCGCACCGCACGCCGGAGCTGATGTACGCGTACGGGGAGACGGCGTCCGCCCGCGGGCTCGACGTGATCATCGCCGGGGCCGGGGGGAAGTCCGCGGACCTGCCGAACATGACCGCGTCGATCGCGTACCCGGTGCCCGTCATCGGCGTGCCGGTTCAGGAGAAGTCGGTCGACTCCGTCATCGGGATGCCGACCGGCGCGCCGATCGTCGCCGTCGACGCCGGGAAGTCGTACAACGCCGCGCTGTCGGCCGCGCAGGTACTCGCGCGCGAACACGAGGTGGTCGAGGAACGACTGGTCGAACTCCACGACGAGCAGCGGGCGGACGTCGCGGACGTCTCCGCGGCCCTCCACGACCTCGGACTCGACGGGTTCCGCGAGCGGTAGCGGGAACGCGTCGCGTTCGGCCGGCTTGCCCCGGACGCGTCGCCCTTTCATTCCGCGACGAACCCGTTCGGCGGCTCTCGGTGACATTTCCGGCGCTTCGACCGCGAACGGCCGGTACCGGCCCGCACGCACGCGGACGCACAAGACTCAACGCTTATGAGGGGGCGGTCCAAACCCCAGCACGTTACGGAGACCTATATGAGCGATTGGATAGCGATTGGCGCCTTGGCGGTCGTCGGCCTGCTCATCCCGGTAGCGATGATGTCAGTGTCGGCGCTGCTCCGCCCGAGCGTGCCTGAGACCGGTAAAAGTACCACCTACGAGTCCGGCGAGACCCCGACGGGCGGGACGCGGATCCGGTTCAACATCCAGTACTACATGGTCGCGTTGTTGTTCGTCGTGTTCGACATCGAGACCGTGTTGCTGTTCCCGTGGGCGGTCATCTACCGTCCGGCCGTCCAGGCCGGCGTGCCGATGGCCGACCTGCTGTGGCCGATGTTGGCGTTCGTCGGGATCCTGGCCGTCGGGCTCGTCTGGGCGTGGCGGTCGGGGGCGATCAGCTGGGCCCGCAGCCCCCGCGCGACCAGCAGAAAGACGACGGAGGACCTCAACTAATGAGCAGCGATCAACCGTTTATCACCGACGATTCGCAAGTCGTAACCGAGACCCGAGACGCCCGGATGACCGGGCAGGGAGACCGGTTCAACTCCCGCCTGCGTGAGGCGTTCGGCTCCTCGCCGTTCATCCTCACCAAGTTCGACAAGTTCCTGAACTGGTGTCGGGGATCCTCGATGTTCATGCTGCAGTTCGGCATCGCCTGCTGCAGCATCGAGATGATGCACACCTACGCGGTGAAACACGACCTCGACCGCTTCGGGTCGGGCGTCCCCCGCGCCTCGCCGCGGCAGGCCGACGTGATGATCGTCCCCGGGACGATCGTCTCCAAGTTCGCCCCGCGGATGAAGCGCGTCTACGACCAGATGCCCGAGCCGAAGTTCGTCGTCGGCATGGGCTCGTGTACCATCTCCGGCGGCCCGTTCCAGGAGGGGTACAACGTGATCAAAGGCGCCGAGGAAGTCATCCCGATCGACATCCACGTCCCCGGCTGCCCGCCTCGCCCCGAGGCGCTCGTGTACGGCGTCGTGAAGCTACAGGAGCGCGTCGCCAACGGCGAGGCCGCGCCCGTCACGGTCAAGCCGTACGAGCTGGAGGAGTTCTCGGACCTCGAACGCGACGAACTCGTCGACAAGCTGGCCGACCAGATCGACGACGACGAGCTCGTCATGCGGTACAACTTCGCTGATTCGCCATGAGCCTCGAACGACCAGACACCGTCGACGACGGCACCGTCGAGCAGACGCCCGACGAGCTTGAGGCGCTGCTCGGTGACCTCGTCGTCGACCGCGACGACCACCTGAACGCGCCCGGCTTCGTCATCCGCCCGGACACCGTTCAGGAGACGCTTCGGACCCTGAAAGAGCAGGCGGGGTACGACCACCTCTCCGTCGTCTCCGCACAGGAGTACGAGAACCGATATGAGTCGATCTACCACCTGAAGAAGTACGACGACCCGACCCAGGAGGTCAGCGTCGTCGTCCCCGCCGACAAGGACGACCCCGTCTCCGAGTCGGGCGAGCCCGTCTTCCGCACCGCCGACTGGCACGAGCGGGAGGCGTACGACCTCATCGGGATCGAGTACGACGACCACCCCGACCTGCGCCGGATCCTCCTGCCGGAGACCTGGCAGGGCCACCCCCTGTCGATGGACTACGACAAGGACCGGCCGCAGATCGCCACGCTCCCGGAGCACGCGAACCCGTTGGAGGACCACCACAAGGACTCCGAGTCCGACACGATGTTCCTCAACATCGGGCCGCACCACCCGGCGACCCACGGGGTGCTCCACCTGAAGACGGTCCTCGACGGCGAGCAGGTCGCCGACGTCGAGCCGGACATCGGCTACCTCCACCGCAGCGAGGAGCAGATGGCGCAGTCCGGGACGTACCGCCACCAGATCATGCCGTACCCGGACCGCTGGGACTACATCTCGGCGGGGCTGCTCAACGAGTGGGCGTACGCCCGCGCGGCCGAGGACCTCGCGGACATCGAGGTGCCCGAGTACGCGCAGGTCATCCGCACGATGGGCGCCGAGATGTGTCGGATCGCCGCGCACATGCTCGCCTTGGCGACGTTCGCGCTCGACATCAACGGCGACTTCACGGCGACGTTCATGTACGCCATCAACGACCGCGAGCGCGTCCAGAACCTCTTGGAGGATCTGACGGGCCAGCGGCTGATGTTCAACTACTTCCGGCTCGGCGGCGTCGTCTGGGACCTGCCGGAGCCGCGCGAGGAGTTCTTCTCGAAGACGCGGGACTTCCTCGACCAGCTCCCCGAGTCCGTCGAGGAGTACCACAACCTCATCACCTCGAACGAGATCTTCCAGATGCGGACGATCGACACGGGGATCCTCCCGCCGGACGTCGCGAAGAACTACGGCGCCACCGGCCCGGTCGCCCGCGGCTCCGGGGTCGACTACGACCTGCGCCGCGACGACCCGTACGGCTACTACGACGAGCTCGACTGGGACGTGGTGACCGAGGACGGCTGCGACAACTTCAGCCGCCTGCTCGTCCGGATGCGCGAGGTCGAGGAGTCCGCGAAGATCATCGAGCAGTGCGTCGACCTGCTCGAAGACTGGCCCGAAGACGAGCGGAACATTCAGGCGAACGTGCCGCGCACGCTGCGCCCGGACGACGACACCGAGATCTACCGCGCCGTCGAGGGCGCCAAGGGCGAGCTCGGCATCTACATCCGGTCGGACGGGACGGACAAGCCCGCCCGGTTCAAGATCCGGTCGCCGTGCTTCTCGAACCTCCAGACGCTGCCGGAAATGGCGAACGGGGAGTACATCCCCGACGTGATCGCCGCGCTCGGTAGCCTCGACGTCGTTCTCGGGGAGGTGGACCGCTGATGGGCACGGCGCCCGCGCAGCTGTTCCCCGAGTTCATCGTCGACACGCTCGGCCTCGACAGCGTCATCGGCGAGGTGGCGGCGTCGCTCGTCGCCGCCTTCGTCGTCGGCAACATCATCCTGGCGTTCACGGGCGTCGCGGGCCCGTGGGCGAAACGGAAGATCACGGCCGCGTTCACCGACCGGATCGCGGTCGACCGGATCGGTCCCTTCGGGCTCCTCATCATCCCGGCGGCGGCGGTCCAGCTCCTCGCGAAGGAGCTCATCATCCCCGAGGGCGTCGACCGCCCCTCGTGGGACATCGCGCCGATCCTGCTGCCCGCGTCGGCGCTCCTCGGCTTCTCCGTCATCCCGATGGGCCACCTCGGCCCGATCAACCTGCATCTCGCGGACCCCGAGGTCGGGTTCGCGCTGGTGTTCGCGTTCGCCTCCATCGCCTCCGTCTCGCTGGTGATGGCCGGCTACGCGTCGAACAACAAGTACTCGCTCCTCGGCGGGCTGCGGGCCGTCGCGCAGAACCTCGCGTACGAGATCCCGCTCATCGTCACCGCGATGTCGGTCGTCATCTTCGCCGGCACGCTCCAGATGAGCGGCGTGGTCGGCGCGCAGACGCAGACGCTCGTGACGATCGGCGGGCTCGCGATCCCGTCGTGGTACGCGTTCGTCAACCCGTTCGCGTTCGTGCTGTTCCTCACCGCGAACATGGCCGAGATCGGTCGGAACCCGTTCGACATCCCCGAGGCGCCGACGGAGATCGTCGCGGGGTACCAGACGGAGTACTCCTCGGCCTACTTCGTCCTGTTCTACCTCGGGGAGTTCGTCCACATCTTCCTGGGCGGCGCGATCCTGGCCGTGACGTTCCTCGGCGGGGCGTCCGGCCCGGGCCCGGAGAGCATCGGCTTCATCTGGTTCGTGGTGAAGATCTGGGGCTTCTTCCTGTTCACGCAGTGGGCCCGCTCGGCGCTGCCGCGCGTCCGCATCGACCAGCTGATCGAGATCGGCTGGAAGGGAATGCTGGTGCTGTCGTTCGCGAACCTAGTTCTCACGGCCGTAATCGTGGGGGTGATCGCTTGATATGATCGGACTGATGAAATCCATGGCGACGACGATGAAACACGCGCTGGACGGGTCGACGTTCACGGTGGAATACCCGGAGGACGCGCCCGAGGTGAGCCCGCGGTTCCGCGGGGTCCACAAGTTCAGCCAGGAGCGGTGCATCTGGTGTCGGCAGTGCGAGAACGTCTGTCCGAACGACACGATCCAGATCGTTCAGGACGACCAGCGCAACGGCGAGCAGTACAACCTCCATATCGGGCAGTGCATCTACTGCCGGCTCTGCGAGGAGGTCTGTCCCGTCGACGCCATCCTGCTGACCCAGAACTTCGAGTTCACCGCGGACACGAAGGACGACTTCGTGTTCAACAAAGAACAGCTCAAGAACGTCCCGTGGTACAAGGGCATCGACCCGCTGGAGTCCCGCAACCCCGATCGCAGCGCGTGGATCGGGGAGGGCGACGGCGAGGTTGACTACCAGTAGCGGGCACGTCTCGAAATCTTCAAAGGGGTTCTCATAGGAGACAAACACAATGGTTTATGCTACCATCGCGTTCGGGCTGTTCGCCGCGGTCACGCTGGCGTTCGCCCTCGGGGTCGTCCTGGCGCGCGACGTGTTCCACGCCGCGCTGCTTCTGGGCGGAGCCCTCACGAGCGTCGCGGTGCACTACGTGATGCTGCGGGCGGAGTTCATCGCCGCCATGCAGATCCTCGTCTACGTCGGCGGGGTCCTCATCTTGGTCACGTTCGCCGTGATGCTCACGCGATCGGATTCGGAAACGGAGGTGAGTAGCGCGTGAGCAGCGACGAGAGCCGCGGCTCCCGGATCGCGCCCGCGATCGCCGTGGGCGGACTGTTCGCGGTGTTGGCCGCGACCGTCAACGGGGCGACGTTCGGCTTCGAGGAGGTCGGCTTCCCGGCCGACGCCTCGGTCGTCCACAACATCGGGTACGCCCTCTTCAACCTCGCCGAGTACGACCTCGGCGCGGTTCCGTCCGAGGGGTTCCTCGCGGCGTTCCTGATCGCCGCGGTCGCGCTCGACGTGGCGGTCGACGGCGCCGTCTACCTGGCCAAACGCGAGGAGGACGGCTCCGTCGTCGCGGCGGTCGGACAGGCGTTCACCGACGGCGGACGCGACGGGGGTGACCGTCGATGACGGCGCTCGCGTCCTCGATCCCGCCGTCGTGGTACCTGCTGTTGGCGTCGGCCATCTTCTGTATCGGCCTGTTCGGCGTGTTGACGCGGCGGAGCGCGCTGTACTTCCTCATGAGCGTCGAGCTCATGATGAACGCGGCCAACATCAACTTCGTCGCGTTCGCGCTGTACTACGGCGACCTCACGGGGCAGGTGTTCGCGCTGTTCGTCATCGCGCTCGCCGCCGCCGAGGTCGCGATCGGTATCGGCATCATACTCGTGTTATACCGCAACTTCGGCACGACCGACGTGACTGTTCCCGCGGAGATGAGGTGGTAAGATGGTGAACGCATTCGCATACGTTCCGGCGATCGTACTCCTCCCGTTCTTCTCGTTCCTGGTCGCGCTCGGCGCGGGCAGGTACCTCCCGAAGGGCGGCGCCTTCGGCGGCATCGCGGCGACGGCCGGCTCGTTCCTGCTGTCGATCTGGGTCGCCGCGACCGTCGCGGGCGGACGGGCGTACAACGAGACGCTGTACCACTGGGCGAGCGAGGGCGGCGCGGGCATCGGTCCGACGGACATCGAACTCACGTTCGGCGTCCTGATCGACCCGCTGTCGGCGCTCATGCTGGTCATCGTGACCCTCGTGGCGCTGCTCGTCCACGTGTTCTCGCTCGGCTACATGAACGACGAGGGCGAGACCGGGCTGCCGCGCTACTACGCCGGGCTCGGCCTCTTCACGGCGTCGATGCTCGGCTTCGTCGTCGCCGACAACCTGCTGATGGCGTTCATGTTCTTCGAGCTGGTCGGGCTCTGCTCGTACCTGCTCATCGGCTTCCACTTCCGGGAGCCGGGTCCGCCGTCGGCCGCGAAGAAGGCGTTCCTCGTCACCCGCTTCGGTGACTACTTCTTCCTCGTCGGCGTCGTCGCGGTGTTCGCCACCTTCGGCACGGCGCAGTTCGCCGGTCCCGACTCGTTCCCGGCGCTGGCCGACGCGGCGCTCAACGGCTCCGGGTCGGTCGCGTGGACTCCCGGCGGCCTCGACCTCGGCACGTGGCTGACCGTCGTCGGCCTGCTCGTCCTGGGCGGCGTCGTCGGCAAGTCCGCGCAGTTCCCGCTCCACACGTGGCTCCCCGACGCGATGGAGGGCCCGACGCCCGTCTCCGCGCTCATCCACGCCGCGACGATGGTCGCGGCCGGCGTCTACCTCGTCGCGCGGATGTACGGGTTCTACGTGCTGACGCCGACGACGATGGCGGTCATCGCCTTCGTCGGCGGCTTCACGGCCCTGTTCGCGGCGACGATGGGGCTCGTGAAAGACGAGCTGAAGCAGGTGCTCGCGTACTCGACCATCTCGCAGTACGGCTACATGATGCTCGCGCTCGGCGCGGGCGGGTACGTGGCCGCCGTCTTCCACCTGACCACCCACGCCTTCTTCAAGGCGCTGCTGTTCCTCGGCGCCGGGTCGGTAATCATCGCGATGCACCACAACGAGGACATGTGGGACATGGGCGGGCTGAAGTCGAAGCTCCCCGTCACCTACTACACGTTCCTCGCCGGCTCGCTGGCGCTAGCGGGAATCTTCCCGTTCGCCGGCTTCTGGTCGAAAGACGAGATCCTCTACGAGGCGCTCGTCCACGGGCTCAACGACCCGCTGCTGCTCGGCGGCTACCTGATGGGGCTGCTCGCGGTGCCGGTCACCGCGTTCTACACCTTCCGGATGGTGTTCCTGACGTTCCACGGCGAGCCCCGCAGCGACACCGCCCGCGACCCCGAGTCCGTCCGCTGGAACGTGAAGGGCCCGCTGACGGTCCTCGGCTCGCTCGCGGTCGTCACCGGCTTCATCAACATGGTCCCCGTGAAGAAGGTGCTCGGAATCAAGGGGATCGACGTGCTTCACCGCTGGCTCGACAACGAGTGGGGCGGCATCGAGGGGCTCTCCTCGCACCACTACGCCGACATCGGTCCGTACAGCAGCGCGTACCTCGTCGGCGGTGAGGCCGGGACCGTCCTCGTCGGCGCGGCCGTCTCGCTCGGCCTCGCGCTGCTCGGACTCGGACTCGCCTGGCGGCTGTACAACGTGCCGTCGCCGACGGAACACACCGCCAAACTCGGCGGGATCAAAGACGTGCTGTACAACAACTACTACCTCGACGAACTGCAGGTCTGGCTCGCGTATCGGACGGAAGATGTCGCGGGCGGCGCGAACACCTTCGACCAGGGAATCATCGACGGCGTCGTGAACGGCGTCTCCTCGGTGAGCCTGACCGGCGGCGGCCGGATCCGCAAGCTCCAGTCGGGGGTCGTCTCGCAGTACGCCGCGCTGCTCACCTTCGGACTCGTCGCGCTGTTGCTCGTGCTCGGCGCGACCGGGGGGTGGTTCCTGTGATACTCGAAGCGCTCATGGCGGCCGCGTTCGTCGGCGCACTGACGGTGTTCCTCGCGCCCGACGAGTGGGCCGGTCGGCTGGCGTTCGCGATCAGCCTGATCCCGTTCGTCGGCAGCCTCTACCTCTGGTCCGGCTTCGAAGCCGGCGGCAACGCGCTGCTCGGCGGCGAGATAGCGTACGCGACCCGGATGGAATGGCTCGAAGTGGGCGGCCGGAGCGTCTCGTGGTTCGTCGGGCTCGACGGGATCAGCCTCCCGCTGTTCGTGCTCACGACGTTCCTCGTGCCGTTAGCGATCCTCAGCGCGTGGACGCCCGTCGACACGCGACAGAGCCAGTTCTACGGGCTCATGTTGTTCATGGAGGCGAACCTGCTCGGCGTGTTCGCCGCGCTCGACTTCTTCCTGTGGTTCGTCTTCTGGGAGGCCGTGCTGGTCCCGATGTACTTCCTCATCGGGATCTGGGGCGGTCCGCGCCGCAAGTACGCCGCGATCAAGTTCTTCGTCTACACGAACGCGGCGTCGCTGCTGATGTTCATCGGCTTCATGAGCCTCGTGTTCGCGCTCGGCGACTCGGTGTCGTCGTTCGCCCTGCCGGAGATCGCGCAGGCGATCGCCGCGGGCGACCTGAGCGCGTGGTTCGGCATCCCGGCGGACCGCATCGCGATGGCCGCGTTCCTCGCGATGTTCCTCGGGTTCGCGGTGAAGGTCCCGATCGTGCCGTTCCACACGTGGCTGCCGGACGCCCACGTTCAGGCGCCGACCCCGGCGTCGGTGCTCCTGGCGGGCGTCCTCCTGAAGATGGGGACGTACGCGCTGCTCCGGTTCAACTTCACGATGCTCCCCGAGCAGGCGTCGATGCTCGCGGTCCCGATCGCGGCCATTGCCGTCATCAGCGTCATCTACGGCGCGATGCTGGCGCTCGCACAGAAGGACCTCAAGCGGATCGTCGCCTACTCGTCCGTCTCGTCGATGGGCTATGTCATCCTCGGGCTCATCGTGTTCACCGAGTACGGGATCGGCGGGGCGACGTTCCAGATGGTCGCGCACGGCCTCATCTCGGGGCTCATGTTCATGGCGGTCGGCGTCATCTACAACGCGACCCACACCCGGATGGTCGGCGACATGGCCGGCATGGCCGACCGGATGCCGGTCACCGTCGGCATCCTCGTCGCCGGCGCCTTCGGCTACATGGGGCTGCCGCTGATGGCCGGCTTCGCCGGCGAGTTCTTCATTTTCGTCGGCTCCCTGTCCGCGCCGGCGCTCCCGTACGCACCGGTGTTCACGGCGCTGGCGATGTTCGGTATCGTCATCGTCGCCGGCTACCTGCTGTCGGCGATGCAGAGCACGCTGTTCGGTCCCTTCGAACTGGAGACCGACTACGACGTCGGGCCCGCGGCGTTCCACGACGTCGCCCCGCTCGCGGTGCTTCTGGTGGCGATCATCGTGCTGGGCGTCGCGCCCGACATCTTCTTCGAGATGATCCGTGACGCTGCCCTGCCGGTCGTCGAGGGGGTGACGATCGATGGTTAACGGACTGCCCGCCGTGACGGCGCTGCTGCCGGCGCTGCTGTTGGCCGTCTCCGGACTCGCGCTGCTGTTGGTCGACACGGTGCGGCCGGACGCGCGCTCGAACACGTCGATGGCGGTCGTCGGTGCGGTCGGGTCGCTCGCCGCGCTGACGGCCACCGTCTGGCTCACCGCCAGCGGCGGCGTGAGCCCCGACGGCGGCGCGGTGCTGCTGTTCGCCGACGCGGTGAAGGTTGACACCCTGGCGCTGTTCTTCACCGCCATCTTCGCGTCGGTGACCGCGCTGGTGTTAGTCGCCGCGCACGACTACTTCCACGACCACGCCAACCCGGCGGCGTTCTACTCGCTCGTGACGTTCGCGGCGACCGGGATGGCGCTGCTCGCGGTCGCGAACTCGCTCGCGGTCGTGTTCGTCGCCCTGGAGATGGTGTCGCTGCCGTCGTACGTGCTCGTCGCGTACCTCAAGGAGGACCGGGGCAGCGTCGAGGCGGGGATGAAGTACTTCCTCGTCGGAGCGCTCTCGTCCGCGGTCTTCCTGTTCGGCATCTCGCTCGTGTACGCCGCGACCGGGTCGCTCATCCTCGCCGACATCGCGTCGGCGTCGATCGAGGGCCTGGCCGGCGTGCTCGGCGTCGGCGTCGTGATGATGATCGGCGGCGTCGCCTTCAAGACCGCCTCCGTCCCGTTCCACTTCTGGGCGCCGGAGGCGTACGAGGGCGCGCCCGCGCCGGTGAGCGCGTTCCTCTCGTCGGCCTCGAAGGCCGCCGGGTTCGTCGTCGCGTTCCGCGTGTTCACCGAGGCGTTCCCGCTGGAAATGGCGGTGTCCGCGAACGTCGACTGGATGCTCGCCTTCGCGGTCCTCGCGGCCGTCACGATGACGCTCGGCAACTTCGCGGCCGCGGTCCAGGAAGAGGTCAAGCGGATGCTCGCGTACTCCTCCATCGGGCACGCCGGGTACGCGCTCATCGGCGTCGCCGCGCTCACGGTCGACGGCCCCGCCAACGGCACGGTCATGGGCGCCGCGATGGCGCACCTGCTCGTCTACGGGTTCATGAACACCGGCGCGTTCCTCTTCGTCGCGATGGCGGAGCGGTGGGGCGTCGGCCGGACCTTCGCTGACTACGCGGGGCTCTGGCGGCGCGCGCCGGTCGCCTCCGTCGCGATGGCCGTGTTCATGTTCTCGCTGGCCGGGCTCCCGCCGTTCGCCGGGTTCTTCTCGAAGTACTTCCTGTTCCAGGCGGCCATCGACAACGGCTTCCTGTGGCTGGCCGGCCTCGGCGCGGTGAACAGCGTCGTGTCGCTGTACTACTACAGCCGGGTCGTGAAGGCGCTGTTCCTCGACGACCCCGAGTCGCCGAGCGCGCTCGACGCGATCGACGTGCGACCGACGGCGCTGTACGCCGCGGTCGTCTTCGCGGCGGTCGCGACGGTGCTGCTCCTGCCCGGCTTCGGCCCCGTCATCGAGACGGCCGAGGCGGCGGCCTCCGCGCTGTTTTAGAGCGGCCGCGGAACCGCTCTTCTTTCCACGCGTCTCACGCCCCCAGCGACGGCGCCGACCGTCGCGGCGTCGGACCGACGCGGCGGCTTTCGGTCGGCGACCCCCGCGCCGGCGCCCACAGATATTCGTCCGTTCGGCCCCTCGGTACGGTCGTGTCCCGGACTCGCACCTACCGGTGTCTGAACTGCCTCGACGAGACCGTCACGCGCTCGTTCGACACCTCTCACCTCTCGATGACCTGTCCGAGCTGCGAGTCGTTCGAGCGGTTCGCGAACGAGGCGGTGATCGAGCAGTTCGAGTCGCTCGAGGCGTCGCCGCCGTCGGAGTTCGACTGGGACCGGCTGGAACGCCGGGAGAAGCTGCTGGTCGCGGAGCGGATCGCTCGCACGGACAAGACGCTCGCGGACTTCGACGTGACCGACGCGACGGAGGCGTAGCGCCGCTCGGGGCGCTACCGCGCGTACAGCTTGCCGCCGAGGAGGTCCGCGAGCCCGACGCCGTCGCCGGGCGTGACGGCCACGTAGGGGCGATCGACCGGCCCGAACACGTCGACGACGCGGCCGACCGTCGAGAGCGACTCGTCGACGACGCTCGCGCCGATCCGCGGGGGCTCGGCGCCCGGATCGCCGCGGGCGATCGCGAGCCCGCCGGCGGTGCGGACGACGGTACCGACGCGCCGCACGGTTACTCCCGGAGCACGCCGAGGTAGGCGGCGATCGCCTGGACGAGGTCGTTCTTCGCGGTGTCGTCGGTGCCCTGGACCGCCACGTACCCGCGGGCCTCGAACTCCCGGGAGTACGTCGCGTCGCGCTCGACGACCGCGTCGTAGCCGACCTGCTGGACGGCCTTCGCTATCTCGTCGACGGTCGGCGCTTCGACCGCCAGATCCGTCGGGACGCGGCGCCCCTCCGAGCGGGACAGCTCGGCGTCGAAGTAGGCGGGGTAGACGACGTTCTCGACCATACCGGATCCCCTCGCGCGCGGCGTAAGGTCGTTTCGGACCGCCGCGCGCTCGGCGCCGCTCAGTCGGTTCGGAACTCGAACCGGGCGCCGCCGTCCTCGCCGGTCGTCGCCTCGACGGTCCAGCCGTGCGCCTCGGCGATGCGCTCGCTGATTGCGAGCCCGAGTCCCGTGCCCGACTCGTCGGTCGTGAACCCGCTCTCGAACACGCGCTCGCGGTCCGCCTCCGGGAGCCCGACGCCGTCGTCCTCGACGTAGAAGCCGCTCGCGGGGCTCCCGTCGTCCCCCTCGAAGGTACCCGCCCCGACCCGGACCGAGAGCGGCTCGTCGGGGGCGTCGCGACCGTGTTCGACGCTGTCGTCGGGCTCTGCCCGACTGCTCGCGGACCCGTGTTCCACACTGTTCCGGAAGACGTTCTCGAACAGTTCGCGCAGCCGCGTGCGGTTCGCCTTCAGGGTCGCGTCGGACCCGACCGTCAGCGTCGCGACGTCCGTGTCGACGCCCTCCCACGCCTCGCGCGCGACCGCGGCCAGCGAGACCGGCTCCGTCTCGCCCACCGACCGCCCCTCCCTGGCCAGCGACAGGAGGTCCTCGACGAGCTCGTCCATGCGTCCGATGGCGTCGGCGACCCTGTCGAGGTGGTCAACGTCGCCCGTCTCGCGGGCGAGGTCGACGTACCCGTCCGCGACCGACAGCGGGTTCCGGAGGTCGTGGGAGACGATGGAGGCGAACTCGTCGAGCCGCTCGTTCTGTCGCCGCAGCGTCTCCTCGCGCTCGCGCCGGTCGGTGACGTCGGTGTAGATGGCGTACCCGGCCGCGTTCGCGGCGTCGAGGTGGATCGGGATGACGTGGAGGATGAAGTGTCGCGGCCCGTCAGCGGTGACCCGCGTGACCTCCCGTCGGACGTTCTCGCCGCGCTGGAGCTGCTCGTTGAGCTCTTCCGCCTCCGCGTCGGCCTCTGGGGGAACGATGTAGTCGTCGATGGACTCGCCCATCACCGTCTCTGGGTCGTACCCGAACGTCGCCTCGAACGCCTCGTTCACCTGTCGGACGACCGGGTCGCCGTCGGTGTAGTCGTAAGCGATGGCGGGGTCAGGTACGTTCGTGAACAGCGCGAGCAGGCGGTCTCGCTCGGCCCTGAGCGTCTCGGTGACGTCGATCCGGTCGAGGGTCTCTTCGAGGTGGGAGCCGAGCAGCTCCGCCAGCCGGCGGTCGGCGTCGTCGAACGCGTCGGCGTCGTCGCTCGCGTCGGCCGCGAGCTGGAAGACCACGTCCTCGCCAACGGGGACGGTGAGCAGCGCGTCGTACCGGCTCTCGGGGGTCGGGTTCGGCGCGACGGAGACGTCGCCGGTCTGGACCGCCTGCCCCGCCACGCCGGTCCCCACCCGGACCCGGTTACAGTCCTCGACGGGCGTCCCGCTGGAGGTGACCACGGGCTCGACCCACTCGCCGTCGCGAACCGCGACCACGGCCCGGTACTCCGGGAACACCAGCTCGGCGACGGCGATGGCGGCCCGGTACGCCTCGTCGACCGACCTGACGGCCGCGAGCTCCGTCATCCCGGCGTTGAGCTGTTCGATCCGTGACGGGGTCCGCGTCGGGTCCGTCCGGACGACGGACCGCCGCTCCCGGGCGAGCAGCCACGATACCGTCTCCGAGAGCGACTCCGGCGTCCGCGCGACCGCGTCCACGAGCGGGTCGGTCGCGACTCGGCCGGCCGGGTCGTCGACGAAGGCGACCACGGAACCGACGCGGTCGGCGGACCGGACCCGTCCGAGCCCCGCCTCGTCGGCGACGACCGTCACGTCGGCCCCGGCGAGGCGCGAACCGTCGGTGGCGGCCGCGTCGGCGGCGTGCGTCTCGACCGCCTCACCGTCCTCGCCGCCGGGGGCGTCGGCGCCGAGGCGGGCCTCGAGGTCGTCGGCGAGTCCAGACGCACCGCCGAGGACGAGAACCGACGCGCGCTCGCCCAGCGCAGAAGTCACAATTGTACGTGATACGCACCGCCGAGAGTATAAATCTTCTTACCGATCGACGAATCCCGACGCGGTCGGCCATTTCCGACCGGTCAGCGGCGTTCCCCCTGAGGACCGTCGGTCGGCGCCGGCTCGCGGCGGCGAACGGCGCGTCGCGGCCGACGAGCGACCCCGGAACCCTTTTGGAGCAACACGGGCCACGTTCGTGTAATGAGCGATCTCGAAGCGGAGTACCGTCTCGATTACTTCGAGGAGGAGGGGTTCGAGCGCAAGGAGTGTCCCTCCTGTGGCGCGCACTTCTGGACCCGCGACGCGGAGCGAGAACTCTGCGGCGAGCCGCCCTGTGAGGACTACAGCTTCATCGACGATCCCGGCTTCCCGGAGGCCCGGTCGCTGTCGGAGATGCGCGAGGCGTTCCTCTCCTTCTTCGAGGAGCACGGCCACGAGCGGATCGACCCGTACCCGGTCGCCGCCAACCGCTGGCGCGACGACGTCCTCCTGACCCAGGCGTCCATCTACGACTTCCAGCCGCTCGTCACCTCCGGGCAGACGCCGCCGCCGGCGAACCCCCTCACCATCTCACAGCCCTGTATCCGGATGCAGGACATCGACAACGTCGGCAAGACGGGCCGGCACACGATGGCGTTC
Source organism: Halorubrum sp. Atlit-28R (assembly GCF_003665955.1). Classification (NCBI taxonomy): domain Archaea; kingdom Methanobacteriati; phylum Methanobacteriota; class Halobacteria; order Halobacteriales; family Haloferacaceae; genus Halorubrum; species Halorubrum sp. Atlit-28R. The sequence continues at coordinate 426,754 of NZ_QPLS01000001.1, read as the reverse complement.
GAGATGATGGCCCACCACGCGTTCAACACGCGCGAGGAGGTCGGAGAGGACGAGTACGCCTACCACGGCGAGGTGTACTGGAAAGACGAGACGGTCCGGTACTGCGACGAGCTGTTCGAGAGCCTCGGGGCGGACCTCTCGGAGATCACCTACATCGAGGACCCGTGGGTCGGCGGCGGCAACGCCGGCCCCGCCATCGAGGTCATCTACAAGGGCGCCGAGCTGGCGACGCTCGTCTTCATGTGTATGGAACAGGACCCCGAGGGCGACTACGAGATGAAAGACGGGAACTCGTACTCGTTCATGGACACCTACATCGTCGACACCGGGTACGGGTTAGAGCGGTGGACCTGGATGAGCCAGGGGACCGCGACGGTGTACGAGGCGGTGTACCCCGACGCCATCGACTTTTTGAAGGACAACGCCGGGATCGAACACACTGAGGCGGAGCGAGAGATCGTCCACCGCGCCGCGAAGCTCGCCGGCCGGCTCGACATCGACGACGTCGACGACGTGGAGGCCGCCCGCGGCGAGATCGCCGACCGGCTCGACGTCGACGTCGACCGGCTGCGCGAGCTGGTGGAGCCGCTCGAATCGATCTACGCCATCGCCGACCACTCGCGGACGCTCGCGTACATGTTCGGCGACGAGATCGTCCCCTCGAACGTCGGCACTGGCTACCTCGCCCGCATGGTGTTGCGGCGGATGAAGCGGCTCGTCGACGAGGTGGGCGTCGACGCGCCCCTCGACGAGCTGGTCGACATGCAGGCCGACCGCCTCGGCTACGAGAACCGCGACACCATCCGCGAGATCGTCCGCAGCGAGGAGCGGAAGTACGAGCGGACCTTGGAGCGCGGCGCCCGGAAGGTCGAGCAGCTCGCCGACGAGTACGCCGGCACCGGCGAGCCGATCCCGACCGAGGAGCTGCTGGAGCTGTACGACTCCCACGGGATCCAGCCCGACATGGTCGCCGACATCGCCGACGAGCGCGGCGCGACCGTCGACGTGCCCGACGACTTCTACGCCCTCGTCGCCGACCGGCACGAGGAGGGCGTCGCCGCGGCGGCGGCCGACGAGCGCGACGAGCGGCTCGCCGACCTCCCCGAGACGGAAAAGCTGTTCTACGACGACCAGGGCCGCACCGAGTTCGAGGCGGTCGTCCTCGACGTGCTCGACGCCGAGGACGGGTACGACGTGGTCTTGGACCAGACGATGTTCTACCCCGAGGGCGGCGGCCAGCCGGCCGACAGGGGCCAGCTGACGGTCGGCGAGACCACCGTCGACGTCACCGACGTCCAGGAGGTCGACGGGGTCGTCCTCCACCGCGCGGACGCGGACCCCGGCAAGGGCGAGTTCGTCACGGGACAGGTCGACGGCGACCGCCGCGAGCGGCTCCGCGCGCACCACACCGCGACGCACCTCATCGGCCACGCCGCCCGGCAGGTGCTCGGCGACCACGTCCGACAGGCGGGCGCCCAGAAGGGCACGGACTCCGCGCGGCTCGACGTGCGCCACTTCGAGCGCGTCACCCGCGAGGACGTGAAGGCGATCGAGCGCGTCGCGAACGAGCTGATCCGGGACGACGTGCCCGTCCGGCAGGAGTGGCCCGACCGCAACGAGGCGGAGGCCGAGCACGGCTTCGACCTGTACCAAGGCGGCGTCCCGCCGGGAACGAACGTCCGCCTGATCCACGTCGGCGACGCGGACGTCCAGGCCTGCGCCGGCACCCACGTCGACCGGACCGGCGAGATCGGCGCCGTGAAGGTGCTGAAGACGGAGCCCGTCCAGGACGGCGTCGAGCGGATCGCCTTCGCGGCCGGCGCCGCGGCGGTCGAGGCGACCCAGCGCACCGAGGACGCGCTGTACGACGCGGCCGAGGTGTTGGACGTCGACCCCCTCGACGTGCCCGACACCGCCGAGCGCTTCTTCGAGGAGTGGAAGGCGCGGGGGAAGGAGATCGAGTCGCTCAAAGAGGAGCTGGCGACCGCGCGCGCGTCGGGCGGCGCCGACGCCGAGGAGGTCGAGGTCGCCGGGACGACGGCGGTGATCCAGCGGCTCGACGGCGACGCCGACGAGCTGCGCGCGACCGCGAACGCCCACGTCGACGGCGGGAAGGTCGCGGTGATCGGCAGCGGCGCCGACGGCTCCGCGAGCTTCGTCGTCGGCGTCCCGGACGGCGTCGACGTGAACGCCGGGCAGGTCGTCTCGGAGCTCGCCGGCCGCGTGGGCGGCGGGGGCGGCGGCCCGCCGGACTTCGCGCAGGGCGGCGGTCCGGACGCGGACGCGCTGGACGACGCGCTCGACGCGGCGCCAGACGTCCTCCGCAGCCTCCAGGAGGCCTGACGGCCCCACACGGACTCCGCCATGCCCCACGCGACCAACGCCGGCGTCGAGATCCGCTACGAGGTCGACGCGCCCGACGCGGGCGACTCCGGCGAGGCGGTCGTGTTCTGCGGCGACGTCGGCCTCGGCGCGTGGCAGTTCGGCTGGCAACACGCCGCGCTGACGGGCCCGCACACGGTCGTCACGCCGGAGACGCGCGGCGTCGGCCGGTCGGACGCCCCGCCCGCCCCCTACGGGGTCGAGGCGCTCGCGGCCGACCTCGACGCGGTCTGTGCGGCCGAGGGGATCCGCAACGCCCACCTCGTCGGTTACGGCCTCGGCGGGATGGTCGCGCTGACGGCGGCGCTGGCCTCCTCGCGGCCGGCGAGCCTCGCCCTGATCGGGACGCCGCCCGCGGGCGACGCGTACAACCCCGCCGGCGTCTGGGCCGACCCGAGCGACCCGGCCGCGGTCGAGGGGTCGCTCTCCGGGCTGCTCTCGCCCGACTTCCGGGAGGCGCACCCGGACGCGCTCTCGCGGATCGCGGAGTGGCGCCTCGCCGAGGACGCCGACCGCGAGACGTACGCGGCGCACCGCGCCGCGGTCGAGGGGTTCGACCTGACCGACGACCTCTTCGAGGTCACGACCCCAGCCTTGGTCGTCCACGGGACCGACGACACCGCCTGCCCGGTCACGGCCGGCGAGACGCTCGCCGAGGGGCTCCCGCGCGGGGAGTTCCACTCGATCGAGGGCGCCCGACACCTCGTCGGCGTCGAGGCGTCGGCCGCGGTCAACGACCTGCTCGTCGGGTGGCTCGCCGAACACGCGGGCGACCCGTTCGCGTAGGGCCGCGCGTCGACGAGCGAGCGCGGCGTCCGCGTCGGCGGCCGGCACGTCCGGCGCCGCAACCGTTTTGTGACTCTCGGATCTCCGTTCGGTCGATGACCCGCCTCCGGTTCGCCCTGTTGAACGCCGCCCACGACGGCGCGAACACCCGTCGGAACTTCCGCCGCGAGATCGACGCCGACCTCGTCGAGTTCGACGCCGTCGACGGCGACCTCCCCGACCACACCGAGTTCGACGGCGTCGTCGTGACCGGATCGCGCTCGTCGGTCTACTGGGACGAGGCGTGGATCCCCCCGCTCGTCGACTACGTCGCCGAGGCGGCCGACGCCGGCGTCCCGGTCCTCGGCGTCTGCTACGGCCATCAGGTGCTCGCGGAGGCGCTCGGCGGCCGCGTCGCCGGGATGGACGGCTTCGAGATCGGCTACAACGAGATCCGGCAGGTGCGCGACGACCCGCTGTTCGAGGGGATCGGCGAGTCGTTCACGGCCTTCACGACCCACGGCGACGCGGTGGTCGAACTGCCGCCGTCCGCCACGCTGCTGGCCGAGAACGACCGCGGCGTCCACGCGTTCCGCGACGGGCACTGCTGGGGCGTCCAGTTCCACCCCGAGTACGACGTCGAGACCGCCCGCGACGTGACGGACGGCAAGCGGGACCAGATCGGCGACGCCCGCGTGGACGCCGTCCTGGAAGCGATCACCCCCGAGGCGTACGACGCCGCCTGCGAGGCGAAGGCGCTGTTCGAGAACTTCACCGCCTCCGCCGAGCGGCTGGCGGCCGAGCGCGCGGACGCCGCCGCCGCGGACGACTGACCGGGACGGGCGGCCGCGGTCGGTCTCTTCCTCCCCGTCGCCGACGCGGCCCCCGGTCGAACACGCTTATACGGTTCCCGTCCCGAACCTCGGTATGAACGTAGTACCGGACACGAGCGCGGTCGTCGACGGCCGCGTGTCCGAACGCGTCGCGGACGGGACCTACGAGTCGGTCGCCGTGTTCGTCCCGGAGGCGGTCGTCGGCGAGCTCGAGTCGCAGGCGAACGACGGGCTCGAATCGGGCTGGGACGGGCTGAGCGAGCTGAAGCGGCTCGCCGACTACGCCGACGACGGGCGGATCGAGCTGCGGTACGTCGGCGAGCGCGCGAGCGGCGACGCCCGCTCGAACGCCCACGAGGGCGACGTGGACGCGCTGATCCGCGACCTGGCCGCCGACCACGACGCGACGCTGCTGTCGAGCGACGTGGTCCAGGCCGAGGTCGCCCGCGCGAAGGGGCTCGACGTCGAGTACGTCGAGCCGGTCGCCCGCGGCGTCGTCGACGAGCTCCCGATACAGGACTTCTTCACCGACGAGACGATGTCGGTACACCTCAAGACGGGGACCGTCCCGAAGGCGAAGCGCGGGAGCCTCGGCGAGATGCGCTACGTCGAGATCGCCGACGAGCCGAGCGAGGAGGCCCAGATGCGCGAGTGGGCCAACTCGATCGTCGACCTGGCCCGCCAGTCGAACGAGGGCTTCATCGAGCTCTCGGACGACGGGATGGACATCGTCCAGTTCCGCAACTACCGGATCGCGGTCGCCCGGCCGCCGTTCGCGGACGGCATCGAGATCACGGCGGTCAGGCCCATCGCGAAGACGAGCCTCGACGACTACGAGTTCGCCGACGAGCTCCGCGAGCGGTTCAAAGAGCGCAAGCGCGGCGTGCTCATCTCCGGGTCGCCCGGGGCCGGGAAGTCGACGTTCGCGCAGGCGGTCGCCGAGTTCCTGAACGACAGCGACTACGCGGTGAAGACGATGGAGAAGCCGCGCGACCTCCAGGTCGGCCCGGAGATCACGCAGTACGGCGCGCTCGGCGGCGCGATGGAGAACACCGCCGACTCGCTCCTCTTGGTCCGCCCCGACTACACCATCTACGACGAGGTCCGGAAGACGAACGACTTCGAGGTGTTCTCGGACATGCGGATGGCCGGCGTCGGGATGGTCGGCGTCGTCCACGCCTCCCGCGCCATCGACGCGCTCCAGCGGCTCGTCGGCCGCGTCGAGCTCGGGATGATACCTCAGATCGTCGACACCGTCGTCTACATCGAGGCCGGCGAGGTCCACACCGTCTACGACGTGACCACCGAGGTGAAGGTGCCGGCCGGACTCACGGCCGAAGACCTCGCCCGCCCGGTCATCCAGGTGTCGAACTTCGAGACGGGCCGGCCCGAGTACGAGATCTACACGTTCAACCGCCAGGTCGTCACGGTGCCGCTGAACGAGGACGGCGGCGAGGCGAACGGCGACTCCGGCGTCGGCCGCATCGCGAAAAAGGAGATCGAACGCGAGATCAAGTCGGTCGCGCACGGCCACGTCGACGTGGAGCTCAACGGTGACGACGAGGCGGTCGTCTACGTCACCGAGGGCGACATCGGCACGGTGATCGGGAAGGGCGGCGGCCGCATCGCCGACATCGAGAACCGCCTCGGGATCGACATCGACGTCCGGACGCACGACGAGAAGCCCGGTGGGTCGGGCCCGGGCGGCGCCGCCGACAACGGCCGCGGCGACGGGCAGGTCGGCGCCGAGCGCGGCACGGTGGTCGCGCCGGAGATCACCTCGCGTCACGTCGTCATCGACGTCGACGACGGCGTCGGCGAGACGGTGGAGGTGCGCGCCGACGGCGAGTACCTCTTCACCGCCACCGTCGGCCGCGGCGGCGAGGTCCAGGTCTCCCGCGGCTCCGCCATCGCCGAGGAACTGGAGGACGCGATCGATCGGAACCGCACGGTGACGGTCGTTCCGGCGCGGTAAGCGAGGCCGTCCCCGGTCGGTCGCGCCGCGAGCCGGACGTTTCCGAACGCTGTCACGTCGTCGGACGACGCGGCGGTGTACCACGATCGTCGTATCGTATCCCTCCTGAAAGATAACGCTTTTTTGACGGCCTTGACAACTCGGGGTATGGCAGATGAGTTAAAACGCGGGCTCGAGGGCGTCCTCGTCGCGGAGTCGGATCTGAGCTACGTCGACGGCGAGGTCGGAAAGCTCGTGTATCGGGGGTACGACATCGAGGACCTCGCGCGCGGCGCGAGCTACGAGGAGGTGCTGTACCTGCTGTGGCACGGTTCGCTCCCCGGCGCCGCTGAGCTCGACTCGTTCGCCGCCGACCTCGCGGCGGAGCGCGAGGTCGACGACGACGTCATCGAGACGGTCCGCGCGCTCGCGGACGCCGGCGAGCGGCCGATGGCCGCGCTCCGGACCGCGACGTCGATGTTGTCGGCGTACGACCCCGACGCCGAGGGCGACGGCGGCGAGGCCACCCTCCGTCAGGGCCGCCGGATCACGGCGAAGATCCCGACGGTCCTCGCCGCGTTCGAGCGCGTCCGTCAGGGCGAGGAGCCGGTCGCCCCCGACCCCGACCTCTCGCACGCCGGGAACTTCCTCTACATGCTTACCGGTACCGAGCCCGACGCGGTGAGCGAGGAGACGTTCGACATGGCGCTCACGCTTCACGCCGACCACGGGCTCAACGCCTCCACGTTCACCGCGATGGTGATCGGCTCGACGATGGCCGACGTCTACTCCGGCGTCACCGGCGGCATCGGCGCGCTCTCCGGCCCCCTCCACGGCGGGGCCAATCAGGACGTGATGGAGGTGCTCCACGAGATCGACGCCTCCGCGAAGGACCCCGTCCAGTGGGTGAGAGACCGGCAGGACGACGGCGGCCGTATCCCCGGGTTCGGGCACCGCGTCTACAAGGTGAAAGACCCCCGCGCGAAGATCCTCGAAGAGAAGCTCCGCGACCTCGCCGAGTCGTCCGGCGACACGAAGTGGCTCGACTACACCACCGCCATCGAGGAGTACCTCACCGACCAGGGGCTCGTCGAGAAGGGGATCGCCCCGAACGTCGACTTCTACTCCGGCTCCGTCTACGACTCGCTCGGCATCCCGCTCGACATGTACACGCCCATCTTCGCGATGAGCCGCGTCGGCGGGTGGGTCGCTCACGTCGCCGAGTACCAGGAGGACAACCGCCTCATTCGCCCGCGCGCGCGGTACACCGGCCCCGAGGACGCCGAGTTCGTCCCCGTCGACGAGCGATAGCGACCGCGCCCGACGCGGTCCGTCGCCCGACGCACTTTTCGCCTTCGGCGTCGCGGACTCTCCGACGCGTCTCAGACGTCGAGTCGCTCGCGGGCGAACTTCGTGAGCAGCGGGATGTCGTCGAGGTGAAGCAGCTTCGCCATCGCGCGCTTGTCGCCCTGGTTCGCCCGTTCGAGGGTGTTCTCCTCCGCCTCCTTGAGGTCGCGCATGAACCGGTCGTAGCGCTCGTTGGGCGCCAGGTACAGCAGCCGCGTGAGCATCAGCCGCGCCTTCATCCGCGGGGCCACGTCGCGGTGCCACAGCCGCTCGTACACCGCGAGGCTCTCGGCGTCGAGGCGACGCTCCGAGTCCGTGAGGCATCGGTCGACGGTGGCCGCCGCGGCGCGGGCGGACTTCATGCCCTTGTGGATCCCCTCGCCCCACAGCGGGTCGATGGTCGGCACGGTGTCGCCGATCGCGAGGAAGCGGTCCGTGTGCATCTCGTCGGGCATCTGGATGTGTGCGGAGCCGCGGTGGACCTTCCCGTCGATGCGCTCGGCGTCGGCGAACCGCGGGTCGCGGCTCACCCAGTCGTCGAGGTAGCCGTCGACGGTCTTGCCCGCCTCGGCGAACTCGCGGTGGCGGTCGTTCTGGATGTAACAGATGCCCACCTTCGCGGTGTCCTCGCCGGTCGCGAAGATCCACGAGTAGCCGCCCGGCGCGATGTCGTGGTCCAGGCGGAGCATCATCGCCCGTCGGAGGTCCGCGTACTCCGGGTGGTTCATCTCGACGCCCTCCATCTCGTACTCGATGCCGATCGCCTGGTTCTCGCGTTCGAGGTCGACGACGTCGAGCGCGCTCGCGAGGGGCGCGGCCGGGCCGGTCGCGTCGATCACCACGTCGGCGTACAGCTCCTCGTCGCCGTTGTACCGCACCCCCTCGATGACGCCGTCGTCGTCGAGGATCGGTCGGGAGACGCGCGCGTCGAATCGGTACTCGGCGCCGTTCTCGCGGCCGTCCTCGACGAGGAACCGCTTGAACTCCGCGAACTCCAACACCGCTCCGGGCTGGTAGCTCTCGTAGTACTCGTTTGGCGACTCCAGCACCACGTCGTCGGTGTAGGACATCACGACGTCGTCGGGGATCCCGAACGAGGACATCATCGACGGGAACGTGCCGGCGGTCGACTTGTTGCTCTGTCGCGGGAACTCGTCTTCCGACTCCGTCTCTAAGACGACGACGTCGTAGTCGCGCGTCGCCAGGTCGCGGGCGCACTGCGCGCCCGCCGGCCCGGCGCCGGCGATAGCGACGTCGTAGCGATCAACCATACACGCCAGTTGCGGACCCTCCTAATTAGGCTTGCTGAAACCCGACGGAAAATACGTGCGAACCCGCTCGTTCGCCCGGTTTTGGCCGTCGAGAGAGGTCGGAATGCGGGCGGGTTCGACGGGCGTTCGAAGTCGGCTCCGACCCTCCGATCGCGGGGGGAGGCGGACCCGTTCGCGAGGGTCGGTCCGTGGCCCGGCGGCGGGCCCGCGACCCGGCTCAGTAGAACTCGCGGACGAGGTCGGTCGCGCCCTCGGGGGCGCCGTCCGGGAGCACGGACATGTCCTCGTCGACGCCGTGCTGCTCGTGGTACGGCACCGACGACTCGTCCCTGTAGATGACGCCCTGGTGTTCCTTCTCGTTGTCGAGGATCACGTCCTTCGCGGCCTCGCGGTCGGTCGGGTCGTGGTCCGCCTCCTTCAGGTCGACCAGCGAGTCGCGGAAGTAGTCGTAGGTATCGACGTCGTTGAACGTGACGCACGGCGAGTAGACGTTCACGAAGCCGAACCCGTCGTGTTCGATCGCCTCCTGGATGATCTCCTGATGGCGGAGCGCGTCGGAGGAGAACGACTGCGCGATGAACGTCGCGCCGGAGGCCAGCGCCAGCGCGTGCGGGTTCACCGGCGGCTGCTTCGGTCCCTCCGGACTCGTCGAGGTCTCGAAGTCCTCGCGGGAGGTGGGCGAGGCCTGCCCCTTCGTCAGCCCGTAGATGCGGTTGTCCATCACGACGTACGTCATGTCGACGTTGCGCCGGACGGCGTGGACGAAGTGGCCCGCGCCGATGGAGTAGCCGTCGCCGTCGCCGCCGGCGACCATCACTTCGATGTCGGGCCGCGCCAGCTTGACGCCGGTCCCGACCGGCAGCGCGCGGCCGTGGACGCCGTGGAGCGCGTAGCTGTGCATGTACGTGCCGATCTTTCCGGAACAGCCGATGCCCGCGACGACGAAGGTGTTGTCCGGGTCGTTCCCGGTCTCCGCCAGCGCCTTCATCATCCCGTTCATCGTGCCGAAGTCGCCGCATCCCGGACACCAGGTCGGCTGCTTGTCCGACTTGAAGTCGGTGAATCGAATGTCTGAGCTCATTGGTTACGCCTCCACCCCCGCTTCGAGGGTCGCTTTGATCTCGGCTGCGAGTTCGTCGGCCTTGAACCGCACGCCGTTGTACTTGTTCACGCGGTCGACCCGTTCGAGCACGTCGTGCTCGACGAGGTCCGCGAACTGTCCCTGCTCGTTACACTCCACGACGATGACGTCGTCCGCCGCCGCCACGTCCTCGGTCAGGTCCGGCCGGGGGAACACGTACGGGACCGAGAGCACCCGCACGTCGAGGCCGTCCTCGTCGAGGAACTCGACGGCCTCGGCGAGCGCGCCCTCGTTCGACCCCCACGTGATCACGAGGGTGTCGGCGTCCGCGTCGCCGAACTCGCGCGGGCTCCAGGCCTCGCGCTCGCGGGCGGTCTCGACCTTCCGGTTGCGCTTGTCGACCTGCGCGACGCGCATCTCCGTGTCTTCGGTCCGCCGGCCCTGCTCGTCGTGTTCGAGGCCCGTCGACATGTGCGCGCCGTCGGCCGTGCCGGGGAACGCCCGCGGGGAGACGCCGTCGTCGGTGATCTCGTGGGGCTGGAAGCCGCCGGACTCGCTCATGTGGTCGTCGATGTCGGCCTCGTCGACCACGAACCCGCGGTCGACCTCGACCGCGTCCATGTCGAAGGTGTCGGGGGTGAACGTCTGCTCCGTGACCGCCATCGAGAGGTCGGCGGTGAGGTAGACGGGGACCTGGTACTTCTCGGCGAGGTTGAACGCCTCGACCGTCTTCCAGAAGCACTCGTCGATGGTCGTCGGCGCCAGGACGAACCGCGGCACCTCGCCGTGGCCGCCGTACAGCATGCTGTTCAAGTCGCCCTGCTCCTGTTTCGTCGGCATCCCCGTCGAGGGGCCCGAGCGCATCACGTTACAGATGACGAGGGGCGTCTCCGAGGTCGCGATGAGCCCGAACGTCTCGGTCATGAGGTCGATCCCCGGCCCGGAGGTCGCCGTCATCGCGCGGGCGCCGCCGCGGGCCGCGCCGAGCGCCATGTTGATCGCCGACAGCTCGTCTTCCGCCTGGACGACGTGGCCGCCGTACCGCTCGATGCGGCCGGTGAGGTACGTCATCACGTCGGTCGCGGGCGTGATCGGGTAGCCGGCGTAGAAGCGGCAGCCGGCCGCGATGGCGCCCATGCCGATCGCCTCGTCGCCGTTGAGGAGGACGTAGTCCTCGTCGGTGGTCTCCAGCGAGTAGTCGAACTCGTGGTCGTACTCCTCGGCGACGTACGACTGCCCCGCGCGGGCGGCCTCCTTGTTGTTGTCGACAAGCTTCTGTCCCTTGTCCTTGAACCGCTTCTCCAGCGCCGAGTCGAGGTTCTCGATGGGGAACTCCGCAACCTCGCAGGCGGCGCCGAGCGCGACGACGTTCCGCATGATCGCCCCGCCGGCCTCCTCGGCCAGGCTCTTGAGCGGCACGTCGAGGCCGATCATCCCCTCGGGAATCTCGACGTCCTGCATCGTCGTCCGCTCGCCGTCGTAGATGATCACCGACCCCTCGTGGAGCTCGTCGAGGTTCTCCTCGATCGTCCGGGGCGTCAACGCGATGAGCACGTCGAGTCGGTCAACGACGCTCTGTACCTTGTCGACGGAGGTCCGCACCTTGTAGGCGGTGTACCCGCCTCGGATCCGCGATGCGAAGTCCTTCGACGTGAACACGTGCCGACCCGCGCGGGAAAGCGCCTGTGCGAAGATCTTCCCCGTCGAGTCGATGCCGTCGCCGGCCTCCCCGCCGACAGCCCAGTTGAAATCCGCAGCCATGTGCTATGGGGAAGGTTCCGGCGGACTCATGAAAAGGCTTCTGGAAGGAGCCACCGAGGCGTTTCTGGACGAACGTGTCCACTCTCGCGAATATTGTCGCCTCTAAGCTGCTATATCGGATTTAACTGGGGTATAATCAAACATACGTTCACCATATTCCTCACGATCGACCCTTCGCGTCGGACCGGTTTTCGACGACCGTCGAATACTCTCGGTCGGGCCGGGCCCCGCGACGCCGCGACGGGCGCGTCGACTCGGACGGACGAGCGCGTCCGCGCTGCCCCGGACGCGTCGGTTGAGGCGCCCCGCCGGAACCGGTTTCGACACGGGCAGGACCGACGCCGACGGGAAGGCGTTTGTGTCTCCCCCGCCGATCCGAAGTATGGACACGACAGCGACGGTCGAGTCGGTCGAGTCGGTCGGGCCCGACACGTACGCCCTCCGCTTCACCGCGCCCGAGGGGTTCGCGGCCGAACCCGGACAGTTCGTGAAGCTCGGCACCGAGATCGACGGCGAGTCGGTCGCCCGCTTCTACACCCTCTCGTCGCCCCGCGTCGGCGAGGCGTTCGAGGTCACGGTCGGGATCGACCCCGACGAGGGCGGCGACTTCTCGGCGTTCCTCTCGGACGCCGAGGCCGGCACCGAGATGACCCTCTCCGGCCCGTTCGGCGACCAGCACTACGACGGCGAGCCCCGCGCCGTCGTGATCGCGGGGGGTCCCGGGGTCGGCCCCGCGGTCGCCATCGCGGAGCGCGCGCTCGACGAGGGCGCCGAGGCCGCGGTCGTCTACCGCGACGACGATGTCGCCCACGCCGACCGGATCGACGCGCTCCGCGAGCGCGGCGCCGCGGTCCGCCTCCTCGACGCGGACGAGCCCCTGACCGACGCCGTCGCCGACGTGCTCACCGGGACGACCGGGGAGACGGTGTTCGTCTACGGGTTTGCCGACCTCGTCGCGGACGCGGAGACCGCGGTCGACGCGGCCGGCGGCGACGCCGACGCCGCGAAGGTCGAGAACTTCGGGTAGTCGCGGCTGCCCGGACGGCGCCCTCCCGCGTACGCTCCCCGCCGGTGCTGCCACGCTTTAGCCACCCCGCGCGAGCCGCCGGCTACGTCTCGAAGTCGGGCAGGTCGTCCGGCGCCTCGAAGTCGGCCTCCCAGTCGATGTACTCCTCTTTGAGCGTCTCGCAGACGATCTGTCCCAGCTCCGTGAGCCCGGCGTTGATTGCGGAGACGGTGCCCCAAGAGTCGAGCTCGGGGTGGAGGTCGCGCTCCTTCCAGTCCTCGGGGAGCCCCGGCGCGTGGTAGCCGACGCGGTCGGCGAAGTCGTCCCAGAAGAAGTCGAACCGGGAGACTAGACCGAGGTCGACGGCGATCCGCCAGTCGTCTTCGTCCATGTCGCTGCCGGCGGCCCACTCCCCGAACGCCTCCTCCCACGCGCCCTCGCGCAGGAACGCCTCGAGCTCGTCGCGGCGGTACTCGCCGCCCGCCACCTCGGCGTCCTCGTACTCGTTCGGGTCGACGGCGGCGAGTTCGGGGGGATCCGGCGGGTCGACGTCGAGTGTCATGCCACACGATGGGCGCCGATGAGGCAAAACCCTACGGGAACGGGGCGCACCGAGCCGCCCTCCTCTATCGCGCGTCGCGTCGGCCCGCCCCGCCGGCCCGCCGCGACCGATCCGGTCCTTTTACCGCGGCGCCGTCCCGAGGGTCGGTATGGACCTCCGCGCCGTCTCGCGTCGCGTCGGGATCGCCGCCGCCGTGGTCACCGTCGTCGCGCTCGTCGCGCCGTACGCGCTCATCACGGGGCCGGAGTACACGTCGCAGCTGGCGACGTACTACGCCTCCGGCGTCGTCGGCTGGGGCGGGATCGCGCTGTTCGCGCTGCTGTCCGCGGTCGTCATCGCCTCCGTCGAACGCGGGAACGTCGACCCCGGAACGCTCGCGGGCGTGGCGGTCGTCCTCGGCGTCGCCACGACCGCGAGCGCCGCGAGCTGGGCGCTGGCCGTCGAGCCGAGCCCGGTGTTCCGCGACCACCTCTGGCTCGTGTGGCACGCGCGCGCCGTCGTCGCGCTCTCCGTCCCCGTCCCGCTCGCCGCCGCGGCGTACGCTCGTGGCCTGCTGACGTAGTCGCGCCCCCGGCTCCGCGACGGCTCGCCCCGCCCCGCCCTGACCCGCCTCGACGGCGCCCGCCGAACGAAAGGCCCTTATGCCGCACCCGAATATCGTCGAACGGACTAGGTCGGGCGGTTAGGCCCCGCTCGTAACCCGTGAGGCAGTCTTCAGCGGGGACCGAACAGCGGGCACGTCCGGTCAGACCGGCACGGGCCCCGAGAGCCAACGTGGAAGCCTCGTCCGCCGGGGACAGCGGTCCGTGGCGCCCGCTCGCAGGAGCGGTCCGTCGCGGTTCGTCGGCGACACCGGGTCAGGCGCGGAAGCGAGCAGCCCACCGCCGGACGCCCGTCGCTCGTCGGGTCGCGGGGTGGAGGAGGCAATCGGGATACCCCGTGACGGAACGTCGGGCTACCCCGCCTGTCCGCCATTCATACTTCGTTTCGTTCGAGGAGTGGCGACGCTGCGGCGTTCCGTTCGTCGGTGTGAGCGCCGATACCACGACCGCGAACACCGCCGAAGCCCCAGTCGCTCGGCGATGCGGACCCGACACTACCGGACCGAACCACTCCGAAGCCCCGGTCGCGAGGCCGGCGCACGCTCGCTGTGCTCCTCAGTCGTTCGCTTCGCTCACTCCTTGCGGTGCTTGCGTCGCGTGCGCCGGCCTCGCGACTGCCCCTTCGAGTCCCGCCCCCGCACCGCACGGCACCTCACGCCTCCCCAGCCTCGCGGCTCCCTACGGTCGCCGCGTCCCTCGCGCGTGCTCCTCGCGGTCGCCGAGGGCGGCCGCTCGCCGGCACGCGCCACCGCGACCTCAAAAGCAGTTGTATCGCGACTCAGCGACCGGTGTCGTACTTGTACGTCGCCGAGTCCGGGTCGATGCCGAAGTCCTCGGCGGACTCCTCGGGCTCGTCGTCGCCGGTCGGCTCGGCGTCTTTGAACGCCTTCCGGAGGGCGCTCGGCATCTCGAAGGCGTCGACGGCCAGTTCGAGGCCGACGACCCCGCCCCCGAGGAACTCCCGCTTCTCCGTCAGGCGGTCCGAGAGCGCGGGCGGGAGGTCGTCGGTGTCGACGCGCTCGAACCCGAACTGCGCGAGGTAGTCGGGCTGGTCGGTGAGGACGTACACCGTCTCGAACCCGTCCGCGGCCGCGGTGTCGACGAGGCGCTCGACGACGTGCGCCCCGACGCCGCGCCGGCGCCACTCCGGGAGGACGCCGATGCCGGTGAGCTCGATCCGGTTGGCCTCGTCCTCGTCGCCGCGGTGGAGGCGGAGGCGGCCGAACCCCGCCCGGTCGCCGGACTCCTCGTCGACCGCGATCACGTAGTCCCGCGACCGGAAGGCGACGTCGTCGAGCCCCAGCTGCTCGATGGCGTCCAACAACCACGCCTCGTCACGGTTTTTGGCGTCGCGGACGTACATGAACGCCTGTACGAGACCGGAGGTGAAAAGCGGTTCCCCGCCGCTCCCGTCCGCCGGCGTCCCCCGCCGCGACGCGGATCCGCTCGCCCACCGCGCCCCGCCGCGCACGGCGCATCGGGCCGCTTTTGCCCCCCGACCACCGACCGGACGCGTATGGAGTTCGCCGCGCTGGCCGAACGGGCGGAACGGGTGGCCGCGAACGACGGCGACATCGAGACCACGCTCGCGGTCGCCGACCTGCTCGCGGACGCCGACGGCGCCGCGGACGACGGCTCGACCGACGACCTCCCGGTCGTCGTCCGCTTCCTCCTCGGTCGCGTCTTCCCCGCCCACGACACGCGGACCCTCGACGTCGGGCCCGCGCTCTGTCGCGAGGCGATCGCCCGCGCCGCGGGGCAGAACGTCTCGGCCGCCGACGTGGAGGGCCGGCTCGCGGAGCGCGGCGAGATCGGCGCCGTCGCGGCCGAGTACGACCTCGGCGACCAGCGGGGGCTCGCCGCGTTCGGGAGCGGCCGCGACGCGCTCACGGTGGCCGCGCTCGACGAGGAGCTGCGCGACCTCGCGGCCGCGAGCGGGGAGGGAAGCGAGTCGCGCAAGCGGGACGCCCTGTTCGGCCTGTTCACGCGTTGCTCGCCGAGCGAGGCGGCGTTCCTCGCGCGCCTCGTCCTCGGCGAGATGCGGCTCGGCGTCGGCGAGGGGACGGTCCGCGACGCGGTCGCCGAGGCGTTTCTCGCGTCGCCCGCGACCGCCGAGGAGTCGTCGAACGAGGCGGGTTCGGAACTCGCCGCGCCCGACGACGCGGTCGCGGCCGTCGAGCGGGCGCTCCAGGTGACGAACGACTACGGCCGGGTCGCGGTCCGCGCCCGCGACGAGGGGGTCGCGGGGCTCCGCGAGGAGTCGCTGCGCGTCGGCCGACCGGTCCAGGCGATGCTCGCGCAGGCGGGCACCGCGACCGACGCGCTCGACGCCTTCGGCGAGGTCGCCGTCGAGACGAAGTTCGACGGCGCCCGCGTTCAGGTCCACTACGACCCCGGAGGCGACGACGGAGCGGGCGGCGGCGACGCCGCGGCCGGCGGCGACGAGGCGCTCGGCCCGAGGCTCTACTCGCGGAACATGGACGACGTGACCGAGGCGCTCCCCGAGATCGTCGAGTACGTCGCCGAGCGCGTCGACGTCCCGGTCATCCTCGACGGTGAAGTCGTCGCGGTCGACGACGACGGCGACCCGCTCCCGTTCCAGGAGGTGCTGCGCCGCTTCCGTCGGAAACACGACGTCGACCGCATGCGCGAGGCGGTCTCGCTGCGGCTCCACGCGTTCGACTGCCTCCACGCCGCCGGCGACGACCTGCTCGACCGCCCGCTCCGCGAGCGGCACGACCGGCTCCGCGGGGTCCTCCCGGACGCGGCCGCGGAGCTCACGCTCGCGGACGACCCCGACGCGATCGCGGCCGCGGAGCGGACCGCCCTCGACGCGGGCCACGAGGGCGTGATGCTGAAGAACCCGGAGGCGGCGTACACGCCCGGCGACCGCGGCCGCGACTGGCTGAAGCGCAAGCCCGACGTGGAGACGCTCGACGCCGTCGTCGTCGGCGCCGAGTGGGGCGAGGGGCGCCGAGCGGAGCTGTTCGGCACGTTCCTCCTCGCCGTCCGCGACGACGAGGGGGACGCGAGCGACGCAGCGGGCCGTGACACGGCGGCTCGTGACGCGGCCGACCGCGACGCCGACGCCCCCGTGCCCGCGGGGTACGCGACGGTCGGCAAGGTGGCCACGGGGATCACCGACGAGACGCTGGCGGACCTCACCGAGCGGCTGGCGCCGCACGTCGTCGAGGAGACGGGGACGACGGTCGCGTTCGACCCCGAACTGGTAGTCGAGGTCGGCTACGAGGAGATCCAGACATCGCCGACGTACTCGGCCGGCTACGCCCTCCGGTTCCCGCGGTTCGTCGGCGTGCGCGAGGACAAGGGGGTCGGCGACGCCGATTCGCTCGCGCGGGTCCGCCGGCTCGCCGGCGACGAGTGAGCCGCGGTCGGCGGGCCGGCGGCGACGCGACCGCGCCCGGCGTTCCGCCACGCGAAACCCCTTGACCCCTCGGCGCGTAGTGACGCCCATGCCAGGCCCGCTCGGGGACGCGACGCGGCGCGACCTCACCGACGCGGCCGCCGCCCGGCTCGCCGGCGACGGGTTCGCGGTCGACCGCCCGGAGAGCGGCGTCGAGCCCCCGGCGGTCGCGACCCGCGGCGACGAGCGGATCGCGGTCGAGCCGCTCGCGCCCGACGACGCGACGCCGACCGTGATCGTCTCGCGGCTCGGCCACGCGCTCGACCGCGACCGCAGCGTCCTGTTCGTCGCTCGCGACGACGCCACCGCGGCCGCCGTGCGCGACCTCCTTGCCGACCCGCCGCTGCTGGCCGCGCGCCGCGACGGCCGGCGGACCTTCCACCTCGGTCCGGACCGGATCCCGGTCGCCGGCGGCGGCTACGCCTGCGTTCGCGCCGAGGGGCTCGGCGACCCGACGTTCGCGTGGCGCGAGACGGACACCCCGGTCGGCCCGGTGACGGCGGACTCGGGAGTCGACGCCGCCGCGGTCGACGAGGCGGGCCGCCCGGTCGTCCCGCGGCTCGTCTGCGAGGTCGACGGGACTCCCGTCGCGGTCCTCGCCGGCGCCGAGAGCCTCCGGACGCCGCCGGACGCGGCGTTCCCGTTCGCGTACCGCCGCGACCCGGACGACAAGCGGTTCCGGGTCCGGCGGGGCGACGACGGGGCCGTCGTCGAGACGCTCGGCGGCTTCGGGGCGATGCGCGACGCCGGATACGTCCCGGTCCCGATGCCGCTCGTCCCCGAGCACGCGCTGGGGCGCTCGCTCGGCGACGACGCGCTCGCCGCGGCGTGGGACCTGGTCGTGATCGACGACGGGCCCGACGCGGCCGGCGGGACGCGCGGTGCGGGCGACGACGCCGGCGACCGCGACCGATAGCCACCCTCAAGGCGCCCGCGGCCGGACCCCGTGACATGACGGTCCGATTCGAGGAGCTCACCGTGGAGTGGCTCGGCTACGCGACGGCGCGGCTGGAGACGGACGGGGGGCCGGTCGCCTACACCGACCCCGGTCGGTACGGCGTCCTCGACGACTACTGGGCGCGCGACGGCGACCTCGTCGTCGTCACCCACGACCACCACTACGACAGCGACGGCATCCGGTCGGTCGCGAGCGAGGACGCGACGGTGGTCATCTACGAGGCGGTCGACCCCGCGGGCATCGACCGCGACGTGGAGCCGATCGACGCGCTCGCGGCCGACTACGACGTGGTCCGCGTCGGCGAGGAGGACCGCGTCGACGTCGACACGCCGGCCGGCGAGGTCACGGTGTGGTCCGTGCCCGCCCACAACGACTCCGAGGGACCGAACGCCGACGCCGACGGCTCGGTCGCGCACCCGCCCGGCTTCGGCTGCGGCTACCTGCTGTCGCTCGGGGGCCGCACCGTCTTCTGGCCCGGCGACTCGGACGCGCTCGACGGGTTCGCCGAGCTGGACGTCTCCGTCTTCCTCGCGAACATCGGCGGGGGCGGCATCGTCGCCGACCGGCGCGCGGCGGCCGACCTCGCCGAGGCGATGGCCCCGGACCTCGTCGTCCCGGTCCACTACGACACCTTCGACCTGCTGGAAGCGGACGGCGAGGCGTTCGCGGGCGACGTGGCGAGCCGCTCGATCCCCGTCGCGCTCGACGCGCGCTCGGCGAACCAGTAGGCGCGCGGGCCGGGCGGAGCCGTCGTGGGAACTCGACCCGTACGCTCTCGCGGCCGGTGACCTTTTTACCTCGCCGACTCCTTCCCCGGTCGCATGACCACCGAGTCCGCGCTCGCCGACGGGGTCCGGGAGGCGCTTTCGGTCGACGCCGAGGCGTTCGCCGAGCGCGCGGCCGAGGAGGCCGAGATCGTCAAACAGGAGCTCCGCGACGGCTCCTTCGACAACCACCAGTCGATCGTCGGCTTCGAGTACGAGTTCTACGCGGTCGGCGACGGGCGGTGGAGCGAGGAGTCGCGGGCGGGCGAGTACGCGCTGATGCGCGTGCCGCGCCGCCTGCTGGAGCTGATGGGCTTCGAGAAGGAGCTCGGGCTCCACAACGCCGAGATGTGTACGAGCCCGCAGCCGCTCTCCGACCACGGGCTCCGAGCGCAGCTCGCCGAGGTCCGCGCGCGCCTGGAGGCCGCGGAGAACACCGCCGGCGTCGAGGGGATGCGGCTCGTCTCCGACGGCCTCTGGACCATCCCGCCCGCGGGCGAGACCGCGGAGGGGTACCTCACCGACAGCGTCGAGGTCGACGGCGTCGTCGTCGCGGTCAACATGAGCGACGCGGTCCGCTACCACGCGATGGCGAACGCGGACCCCGACGCGGCGGACGGGGACGGACCCGACGACGCGCGGTCGGCGGGCAGCCGCGTCGAGCTCTCCGCCCCCGGCGTGTCGCTGGCGGCGGACACGGTGATGCCCGAGAGCCTCATCACGTCGATCCAGCCGCACTATCAGGTGGCGCACGCAGAAACGCTACCGCGGCACTTCCGGTACGCGCTCCGGATCGCCGGCCCCCTGCTCGCGCTCGGCGTCAACTCCCCGTTCTTCCCGCCGGACCTGTACGACGACGGCTGGGACGGCGAGCGGATCCTCGCGGAGGGGGCGACCGAGAACCGCGTCCACGTGTTCGAGTCCGTCCTCAACGCCCGCACCGACGCGGACAAGGTGCGGTTCCCGCGGGACTTCCGCGACGTCGAGACCGCGGTCGACCGCATCGCGGCCGACGAGACGCTGATCCCGATGCCCGACCCGGGCGGCAGCGACCGGTTCGACGACGACTTCGCGACGTTCCGGACCAAACACGGCAGCTACTGGCGGTGGGTGCGGCCCGTCTTCGAGGGGGCGAGCCGCTCGGCGGCGAACGCGCGCATCGAGTTCCGCCCGATCCCCGGCCAGCCCACGGTCCGCGACTCCATCGCGTTCCAGGGGGCGTTCGCGGGCCTGCTGCAGTCGCTCGCCCAGCGCGAACACCCGGTCATCGGGCTCGACTGGGAGACCGCCCGCGACAACTTCTACGCGGCGGTCGCCGACGGGCTCGACGCCGAGATGGAGTGGATCGGTCCGGACGGCCAGCACACCACGGACACGGACGCGCTGTACGAGGACCTCCTCGACCACGCGGAGGCCGGGCTCCGGACCGCCGGCTGCGCCGCCGACGAGGCCGCCGAGTGGGTCGCGCCGCTCCGGTGGCGCGTGGCCAACCGGACGACCCCGGCCAGCTGGAAGCGCGACCGCGTCCGCGCCCGCCTCGACGACGGCGACGACTTCGAGACGGCCGTGGTCGACACCCAGCGCGAGTACATCCGCCAGCAGGCCGACACGCTCATCGACGGCGGCTTCTCGGCGTGGGTGGACCGCGCCTGACCGGACCGCGGGCCCGCCCCCGACCGCGACACAGTACAGTTATCGGCCCGCCGCGTCACGCGCCGGTATGGACGACCTGATCGCCGCGGCGCGCGAGGCCTTGGACGCCGCCCACGTCCCGTACTCCGAGTACCGCGTCGGCGCCGCGCTGCGGACCGCTGACGGCACCGTGTTCACCGGCTGTAACATCGAGAACGCCAACTACTCCAACAGCCTCCACGCCGAGGAGGTCGCGCTCGCGGAGGCGGTGAAGAACGGCCACCGCGAGTTCGACCGGATCGCGGTCTCGTCGGGCGTCCGCGACGGCGTCACGCCCTGCGGGATGTGCCGGCAGACGCTCGCCGAGTTCGCGGCCGACGACCTCGTCGTCGCCTGCGACGAGGGCGGCGACGCCGTGACCGAGTACACGCTGGGCGAACTCCTCCCGAACACGATCAGCGAGGGGACGCTCGACGACGCCAGCCGGGAGTGACGCCGGCGGGCGACCGAGACGGAACTACTTTTAAACGGCTCGACGAAGGGCGGAGACATGACCGACGACAGCGAGGACCCGAACGACGAGGCCGGTTACCACGTCGAGGCCGCGCCCGAGGACGTCGCGGACGCCGTCCTCCTCCCCGGCAACCCCGAGCGAGTCGACAAGATCACCGCGCTGTGGGACGGCCACGAGGAGGTCGCGCGCCACCGCGAGTACCGCACCGCGACCGGCACCTACGACGGCGCGCCCATCTCGGTGACCTCCACCGGCATCGGCTCGCCGTCGGCCGCCATCGCCGTCGAGGAGCTGGCGCGCGTCGGCGTCGACACGTTCATCCGGGTCGGCTCCTGCGGCGCGATCCAGCCGGAGATGGACGTGGGCGACCTCGTCATCACGACCGGGGCCGTCCGACAGGAGGGGACGAGCGACGAGTACGTGCGCGAGGACTACCCCGCTGCCGCGGACGGCGAGGTCGTCTCCGCGCTCGTCGCGGCCGCCGAGCGGCTGGGCCACGACTACCACACCGGCGTGACGATGAGCGCCGACTCCTTCTACGCCGGGCAGGGGCGCCCGGGATTCGACGGGTTCGAGGCCGCCGGCTCGGACGAACTCGTCGCGGAGCTCCGGGACGCGAACGTGAAGAACATCGAGATGGAAGCGTCGGCGATCCTGACGATCGCGAACGTGTACGGGCTCCGTGCGGGCGCGGTCTGCTCCGTCTACGCCAACCGCGTCACCGGCGAGTTCCGGACGGAGGGCGAGTCGCGCGCGGCTGAGACGGCGAGCCTCGCGGTGAAGCTGCTCGCGCGCATGGACGAGGTCAAGCGGGAGGCGGGCGCCGACCGCTGGCACGCCGGGCTCTCGCTGTAACGCGCCGTCCCGCCGCGGGCCGGACCGCCGATCGCGACCGTTCCAAAGCGACTTTACCCGCGCGCCGCGGAGCGGCAGACATGAGTACACAGGTCGTGGTCGTCGGCTCGGGATACGCCGGCGCAGGGGCGGTCAAGGCGTTCGAAGACGAGGTCGGCGAGGGCGAGGCCGATCTCACGTGGATCTCGGAACACGACTACCACCTCGTTTTACACGAGGTCCACCGCGCGATCCGCAACCCCGCCGTCGAGGACAAGATCACGATCCCCGTCGACGAGATCAAGTCGCCCGAGTCCGACTTCGTTCAGGGCCGGGTCGTCGACGTCGACACCGACGAGCGCGTCGTCGAGACCGACGACGGCACGACCGTCGACTACGACTACCTCCTCCTCGCGGTCGGCTCCACGACCGCGTTCTTCGGCATCGAGGGCCTGAAGGAGAACGCCCGCCAGCTGAAGGGACTCGACGACGCGAAGGCGATCCACGAGGACGTGCGCGAGGCGGCCGCGGACGCGACCCGCTCCGACCCCGCGCAGGTCATCGTCGGCGGCGCCGGCCTCTCCGGCATCCAGACGGCCGGCGAGATCGCCGAGTACCGCGACAAGCACCGCGCGCCGCTCGATATCAAGCTCGTCGAGGGGCTCGACGAGGTCTTCCCCGGTAACGACCCGCAGATCCAGGGCGCGCTCCGCCAGCGGCTCGAGGACGCCGACATCGACATCCTCACCGGCGACTTCATCTCGGAGGCCGACGAGGAGGCTGTCTACCTCGGCGGCGGCGAGGACGAAGAGCCCGAGGAGCTGGGCTACGACGTGCTGATCTGGACCGGCGGAATTACGGGCCAGCCCGAGCTGGAGCACGTCGAGGTCGACAAGGACGACCGCTCGAACCGCGTCCACGCCGGTTCCGACTTCGCCACCAGCGACGACCGCGTGTTCGCCATCGGCGACACCGCCCTCGTCGAGCAGGGCGAGGACGACGTGGCGCCGCCGACCGCGCAGGCCGCCTGGCAGGCCGCCGAGGTCGCCGGTGCCAACCTCGCGCGCGCCGCCCGGGGCGCGCCGCTCCGCTCGTGGACCCACGAGGACAAGGGCACCGTCGTCTCCGTCGGCGAGGAGGCGGTCGCCCACGACGTGGTGGGCATGCCGATCAAGACGTTCGGCGGCAAGCCCGCGAAGCTGCTGAAGAAGGCCATCGCCACGCGCTGGATCGCCAAGGTCTCCTCCGCGAGCCGCGGCGTCAGCGCGTTCGGCGACATGTAAGCGCGGGCGACGCCTTTCGTCGACGTGCCTTCGGCCTCCGACGCTCGACTCCGGCCGTCGACAAATCAGTCCGCGCTCTCCGAGGATTTCTCGAACCGGTAGACGAGTCCCGCTTCTAGATCAGTGTTCGGCCGGCTCGTCGGGCGCCCGCATGTCGTCGATCCGCAGGATGAGAATGTTCGCGGTGTCGTCTTTGCCGTCGACGGTGCCGTCGATGACGAGCTTCGAGAGCGGCGTCGGGCCGACGGTGACGCTGTCCCCCTCGTGGAAGTCGCGGACCGAGCCCTGGACGTGGATCTCGGCGCGGCACAGCTCGGGGTGGTGGACGCTGGAGAGGTCGATCCCGTCGACGTTGGTCCCCTCGACCTGCTCGCCCTCGTGGGAGATCGGGACGTCGGCCGGCTCGTCCATGCGCTGGATGTCGAGCGCCTCGTAGGCGTTCGAGGTGGGCTTGTAGCCGCCCTTCGGACCGGGGACGCCCTCGACGAGCTGGAGGGCCTTGAGGCTCTGCATCTGGTTCCGGATCGTCCCGGGATTGCGGTCGACTTCCTCGGCGATCGCCTCGCCTTTGACGGCGTCTTCCTGTTCCCCGTACAGGTTGATGAGGGCCGTGAGGATGCTCTTCTGGCTCGACGTGAGCTCGATCGATGACATGGTCTCGAATACACGACGCCCCCGCTTAAATGCGATGGAATTCGCTTATAAATGATCGTGTGAAACCGCCTCGACGGCCGGGTACAGCCGGCGCTGCGCGTTCCGGGGCTACTCCCCGCGCAGCCGCTTCATGCGCACGTACGCGAGCGGGCTCGACAGCGCGACGACCACGCCGACGCCGATCAGCGCAAGCCCGAAGTCGACGGCGACGAACGACACCGCGGCGCCGACGAGCCCGATCGCCGCGCCGGTGAACGCGACCGCGATGGTCGCGCCGATCGGCTCGATGTCGCCGGGCTCGACCGAGTAGGGATCGGAACTGCCCATGACCGCCCCGTGGCGGCCCGGGCGCAAAACGGTGTCCGATCCGGCGAGGCGAATCGGGCGCTCTCCGCCGCCCTCGCGGGCCGCGGCCGCGTCGATCCCCACCATTCAAGCGCCGCGGCGTCGCGTACCCGGTATGACCACGGTCAGGATTATCGGCGCGCCGACCGACTACGGGGCGAACCGACGCGGGGTCGACATGGGACCGTCGGCGATCCGGTACGGCGGGCTCGCGGACCAGCTCGCCGGCGCCGGCGTCGAGGCGGTCGACGCGGGCGACCTCCCCGTCCCGCGGGCGGAGGAGCGCGACCCGGACGCGGACGCGCCCAGCGTCGGGGAGGCGAAGTTCCTCCGCGAGACCGCCGACGTGTGCCGGGAGCTCGGCGACGAGGTCGCCGCGACGCTCGACGCCGGCGACGTGCCGCTCGCGCTCGGTGGCGACCACTCGATCGCCATCGGGAGCCTCGCCGGCTCCGCGCGCGACGCGGACATCGGCGCCGTGTGGTTCGACGCGCACGCCGACCTCAACACGCCCGCGACGACGCCGTCGGGCAACGTCCACGGGATGCCGCTGGCGGCCGCCCTCGGGATCGGCGAGTTCGCGGACGCCGAGTGGGCGACCGCGCCGGGGCTCTCGCCGGAGAACGTCGCCCTCGTCGGGCTGCGGTCGGTCGACGGCGCGGAGGCGGAGCTCATCCGCGAGCGCGACTTCGCCGCGTACACGATGTCCGACATCGACGAGCGGGGGATAACCGAGGTCACGGAGGAGGCGCTCGACGTCGCCTCGGCCGGCGTCGACGGGATCCACGTCAGCCTCGATCTCGACTGGCTCGACCCGAACGCCGCGCCCGGCGTCGGGACGCCCGTCCGCGGGGGCGTCACCTACCGCGAGGCGCACAGCGCGATGGAGATCGTCGACGAGACGGACGCGCTCCGCTCGATGGAGATCGTCGAGGTGAACCCGACGCTGGACCAGCACAACGAGACGGCGGAGCTGGCGACGGAGCTCGCGGCGAGCGCGTTCGGGAAGCGGGTGCTGTAGCTCGGGGACGACAGATCCGCCTCAGACGTTCCGGTCGAGTTCCTCGACGACGCGCTGGAGGTCCGCGGCGGCCTCGATCTCGCCTTTGATCTCCTCGCGGCGCCGGACCGCCGCGGAGTCGGCGTCGTACGCGCGGACGAACTCGGCGCGGGTGTGCTCGTCGAACGCGTGGCGGATCGCGAAGTAGCCGTCCGGAACGATCGTGCCGCACACCTTGCACTCGTGGCGCTGGTGGTCGTTCGTCTGGTGGACGATCGCCGCCTCCACGTCGTCAAAGGCGGCGTCGCAGTCGCCGATGCCGCACGTCCAGCGAGGAGCCATACCGGGAACACTCGCCCGAGGGGGATTAACGGTTTCCCAACTCGGCGAGACGCCGGGACGGGCCGCCGCCGCGCGGTCCGACCCGCGGCCGCGGCACCGTCGTCGTCGAACGATACGCCTTTGCGCGGGCGCGACGACCGTGCGACCGTGACCCGATCGCAAACGCGCGTCGACGCCCACGTCAAGGTGCTCGACGACGAGGTCGTCGCCCGCGCGAAGGCCCGCGGGATCGACGCGCTCGTGTACGCGCCGCACTTCACGCGGCTCCCGACGGTCCGCGAGCGCGCGGCCCGCTACAGCGACGACGAGCTGACCGTCGTCCCCGCCCGCGAGGTGTTCACCGGCGACTGGGGGAACCGGCGGCACCTCCTCGCGCTCGGGCTCTCCGACCCGGTCCCCGACTACATCACCTTCGAGGGCGCCATGGCCGAGTTCGAGCGCCAGGACGCGGCCGTCCTCGTCCCGCACCCCGGGTTCGCCACCATCTCGCTCACGCGGCCCGAGGTGGACGCGCACGCCGCCCGGATCGACGCCGTCGAGACGTACAACACGAAGCTCCTCCCCCACCAGAACGCCCGCGCCCGCCGGACCGCGTCGGAGACCGGCTGCGCCGGCTTCGGCTCGTCGTACGCCCACCTCCCCGGCACGGTCGGCGAGGCGTGGACCGCCTTCGGGGGCGACCTCGACGACGCCGCGGCGGTCGCCGAGGCGTTCCGCGAGCGCCGCCCGCGGACGGTGATCCACCGCGGCGGCGTCGGCCACCGACTCCGGGGGCTCGTCGAGTTCGCACACCTCGGCTACGAGAACACGTGGGCGAAGCTCGACCGGATGTTCCTCTCCGGAAACGAGCCTACCCTGCCGTCGAACGTCGCCTACGAGGGGCGGTTCGACGACGTGAGCGTCTACGAGTAGCGCGTCGCGCTCACAGTCCGAATCCGGCCGCGGCTTCCGACGCGGCGGACAGGTCCAGATCGAGGCTGACGACGTAGGTGTGGATCGCCCAGAAGCCCGCCAGCTCGATCGCGGTGATGACCACCGTGACGAGGTCGGCGTACTTGCTGCTCGTCGTCACGCCGCTCGGGAATCCGAACTCCCGGTCCGAGAGGGGGTGGAACAGCGCGATACCCCGGCGGCTCCCGACCACGTCGAGGACGTAGTGAGTCAACACGCCGATCCAGACGTACTGGAGGTTCCCGAAGAAGATCGGGTACGCGAGGAACACCGCCAGCACGGGGAGGCTGTGGAGCGTCTTCCGGTGGCGCCCGAAGGCGGTGTCGACGTCGGGGAACAGCGCCCCCAACACGACGGGAACGGTGATCTCGGCGACGGTCGTCGCGGTCGCCGCGTCGAGCCCCGGTTCGAGGATGAAGCCGAGCCCGAGGGCGAGCAGCAGGCCGTTGAGCACGTGGCCGCGTTTGTTCATGTCTCCCCGTGTGCGGGTCGGCAGGTCAAACCACCGGATCGCGGTGACTCGGTGGGACGCCGCGCCTCCCCCGTCGGCGGCCCCGGCGTTCGGGTCGAAAGAGCCACGGCGACCGCGTCCGACCCGACCGTATGGAGTACGAGGAGCCGAAGTTCTTCCACGTGATGCGGTACGCCGCGGCCGCCGACGGCGACGTCATCGACATGGTGAGCGGTAACCCCGACTGGGAGCCGCCCGCCGCGCTCCGGGAGGCGCTCCGCGAGTACGCCGACCTGCCGCCCGCCGACTTCCAGTACCCGCCGAGCGACGGGCTCCGCGAGCTCCGCGAGGCGATCGCCGAGCGCCGCGACGTGGACCCCGAGCGCGTGGTCGTCACCAACGGCACCGGCGAGGCGAACTACCTCGCGATGGCGCGCGCGCTCGACCGCGGCGCCGGCGACGAGGCGCTCCTGATGGACCCGGTGTACCCGTACTACCCGGGGAAGACCCACCTCCTCGGCGGCGAGCCGACGCTCGTGCCCACCGCCCGCGACGGGAGCCTCGACGTCGACGCGGTCCGTGAGGCCGCGAGCGGGGACACCGCGCTGATCGTCTTGAACACCCCGAACAACCCGACCGGCGCCGTCTACGACCTCGACGCGGTCCGCGAGGTCGTCGCGGTCGCCGAGGCGGTCGACGCCGTGGTCGTCGTCGACGAGGTGTACGGTCAGTTCGACCTCGCCGGCTCCTTCGAGTCGGCCCTAACCCTCGACTCCGAGCGCGTGATCGTCACCAGCGGCTTCTCGAAGTCGATGGCGATCACGGGGCTCCGGGTCGGCTACGGCGTGTTCCCCGAGGCGCACGTCGGCGACGCGAAGACCCGTCACATGCTCGTGAACGTCACCGGGGCCCGTCCCTCCCAGTACGCGGTCTACCACGCGCTCGCCGAGACCCCGGACGACTACTACGCCGAGTCGCGCGAGCTGCTCGCCGACCGTGTCGCGGCCTTCACCGACGCCCTCGACGCGGCCGGCGCCGAGTACAGCCGCCCGGAGGGTGCCTTCTACGTCCTCGCGCGCTTCGAGGGATTCCCCGGCACGATGGCGAACGTCAAGCGCCTGATCGACGAGGCGGGCGTCGCCGGCATGCCGGGCGAGGCGTTCGGCACCGCCCGCGACGAGTGGATCCGGTTCGCGCTGGTGACGCCGCGCGCGACCGAGGCGGCCGAGCGGCTCGCGGACTACTTCGCGGACGTGGCCCCGGACTCCCGCTGAGGAACCCCGGCGGGCCGGCGGGCGCTCGTCAGCCGGTCGCTCCCGACGGCCGCCGCGACGCCCTCACCGGCCGCGGGTCCGGCCCGCGACGGACAGCGCGAGGAGAGCGACCGCGGCCGCGACGACGCCGAATCCGGGGTTCTCGTCGTCGGTGGTCCCGTCGCCGCTCGACGAGTCGCCGTCGGACGCGTCGCCGTCCGCGTCGTCGGCGCTCCCGTCGTCGCGGTCCGTCGCCGACTCGTCGACGCCCACGACCGTCACCGGTTCGGAGACGGTGTCGCCGTCCCGCGCGACGAGCGTCCGGTCACCGGCGGTCCGGATCGTCACTTCGAACTCGCCGCGGTCGTCGGTCTCCCCGACGGCCTCGCCGTCGAGTTCGACGGTCGCACCACCGACCGGCTCGTCGTAGGCGTTCCGCACGGTCACGCGCGTCGTCTCCCCGACGAGGACGCGGTCGTTCGCGGGCTCGGCGACGAGTGCGGCGCTGCGCTGCGCGGTGGCGTTCACGCTCACCGCCGACTCCTCCACCCTGACCCGCTCGGACGTGGCGTCGTATCCGTTCTTGACGACCGCGACCGTGTAGACGGCATTCACCGGTACGGTGAGCGATGCGGTCCCGTCGGTCACGCTCACCCGCCCGTCGAACACCGAGGAGGAGGCCCGCACCGCCCCCGTCTCGATCGGGACCGGCGGGTCGAAGTGGTCGTCGAAGACCCGCACGTCGAGCGTCGTGGCGCCTCGCTCGACGGCGACCCGGGCCTCGCCGCCGTCCCCCACGGTCACGGGGACGGACGCCTCCAGGTACCCGGGCTTCACGACGACGACCTCGTAGTCGCCGCGTTCGAGGCGCGCCGTCTCGTACCGCCCGTCCGCCTCGGTCTCGCCCCGGTCGATCGTCCGCCCGCCTTCGCGGACCCGGACGGTCGCGTCCGGCTGCGACCGGTTCTCCCCGTCGACGACGGTCACGGTCGCGGTGCCGCTCCGTGAGACCCCGAGGTCCACGGTCGTCTCGCTGGCGTTCTCGACCCGGAGCGGACGGTTCCGGACGTAAGCGTCGTCGTCGACGTCCAACTCGACGCCGGCGCCCTCCGGGACGTCGAGGAGGACGTTCCCGTTGCTCGCCGTCGTCCCGGACGCGGTCCCCGTCTCACCGGCGTCGGTCTCCCACGTCGCCTCGACTGTCGCACCGGCGACGGCGTCGCCGTCCCGATCGGTCACGGAGACGGTGAGCGTCACCGGGTCGGCGGCGAACGCGCCGCCGGTCGCGGTCACCGCGACGAACAGTATTGCCGCGGTGACCAGCGTCGAACGTGCGACGTTCATACGCGGCGTACGCGGTCGGTCAGTATAGGTATGACCCGATTACTTGCCGTAAGCGGGCCTGAATCTCGCTTTCCCGGCCGATCTGACGGTCAGTGGGGCCGGGAAACCGCCTCCGCTACCCGCCGCCGCCACCGCCGCCGTAGCCGCTCTTCCCCGCCTCGGCCTCCCGCTCGCGCCGGTCCGAGCCGTCGTCCGCGTTCGCGGTCGATCGCTCGGACGTCGACCGCTCCGACGCCGACCCGGACCCCCGCGCCGCGAGCGCCCAGCCGAGGGCGTACGCCGCGACTGCGGCGGCGACGCCGGCGCCGGTGCCGGCGAGCCACGCGCCGGCCAGGTACGCGGCGGCGGCCAGTGCCGGGCCGCCGAGGAGCGCGTACCCGAGGTTCTCGCGGGCGAGTCGCGGCGTCTCCATGTTCGCTGCGTCCGCCTCCCGGGAGAAGTGTCTTGTCCCGCCTCGCCGCCGCTGAACCGTTCCCACGACTCCGCCGTATTCAAATACGCGCGCGCAGACCAACGCGTATGGAGCAGATCGACGACCAGTACGCGCCCGCGGACGTCGAGTCCGCGGTCGACGAGTACTGGGACGACCACGACGCCTACGAGGCGGCGAAGGAGGCGCACGCCGACGACCCGCCGTTCTTCTTCGTGGACGGCCCGCCGTACACCTCCGGGCAGATGCACCTCGGGACGGCCTGGAACAAGACGCTGAAGGACGCCGTCATCCGGTACAAGCGGATGACCGGCCACCGCGTCACCGACCGCCCCGGCTACGACATGCACGGGCTCCCGATCGAGGTCAAAGTCGAGGAGGAGCTCGGCTTCGAGAACAAGCGGGACATCGAGGAGTACGGGATGGAGGCGTTCATCGAGAAGTGTAAGCAGTTCGCCTTGGAGAACCGGGCGGCGATGGACGAGGACTTCAAATCCATCGGCGCGTGGATGGACTGGGACAACCCGTACGAGACCATCTCGCCGGAGTACATGGAGGCCGCCTGGTGGGCGTTCTCCGAGGTCGCCGACAACGGCCTCGTCGAGCAGGGGAAGCGGTCCATCTCGCAGTGCCCGCGCTGCGAGACCGGCCTCGCAAACAACGAGGTGGAGTACGAGGACGTCGAGGACCCCTCCGTCTACGTGAAGTTCCCGCTCGCCGACCGCGAGGGGAGCCTCGTCATCTGGACGACGACGCCGTGGACCATCCCCGCGAACACCTTCGTCGCCGTCGACGAGGATCTCACCTACAACGCCGTCCGCGCGGAGAAGGACGGCGAGAGCGAGCTCATCTACGTCGCCGCCGACTGCGTCGAGGACGTGCTCGGCGAAGGGCGCTACGAGGACTACGAGGTCGAGGCCGAGCTGACGGGCGACGAGCTCGTCGGCTGGGCGTACGACCACCCGCTCGCCGACCGCGTCGCCGAGTACCCCGACTTCGAGGGCGCCGGTCGGGTGTACGCCGCCGACTACGTGGAGGCCGACCGGACCGGACTGGTCCACTCCGCGCCCGGCCACGGGGAGGAGGACTTCCAGCGCGGCACGGAGCTCGGGCTCGACATCCACTGCCCCGTGAAGCCGAACGGCGAGTTCACCGAGGCGGCCGGCGAGTACGCCGGCCAGTTCGTGCGCGACGCCAACGACGACATCGTCGACGACCTCGTCGCCGACGGACACATGCTCGCGCACGGCACTGTCGACCACAGCTACGGCCACTGCTGGCGGTGTGACACCGGGATCGTTCAGCTGGTCACCGACCAGTGGTTCATCTCGATCACGGACGTCAAAGACGACCTCCTCGACAACATGGAGGACTCGGAGTGGCACCCCGACTGGGCCCGCGACAACCGGTTCCGCGACTTCATCGAGGACGCGCCCGACTGGAACGTCTCCCGCCAGCGCTACTGGGGGATCCCGATCCCCATCTGGGTGCCGGAGGACGCCGACGCCGGCGACCTCGACGAGGACATGATCGTGATCGGCACCCGCGAGGAGCTCGCCGAGCGCGTCGAGGAGGACGTCGACCCCGAGTCGATCGACCTCCACCGCCCCTCCGTCGACGACCTCACTATCGTCGAGGACGGGACGACGTACCGCCGCGTCGAGGACGTGTTCGACGTGTGGCTCGACTCCTCCGTCGCCTCGTGGGGGACGCTGGGCTACCCGAGCGACGAGGCCGCGCACGACGAGCTGTGGCCCGCCGACCTCATCATCGAGGCGCACGACCAGACCCGCGGCTGGTTCTGGTCGCAGCTCGGCATGGGTACCGCCGCGGTCGGCGAGATCCCGTACGACGAGGTGCTGATGCACGGCTTCGCCAACGACGAGGACGGCCGGAAGATGTCGAAGTCGGTCGGCAACATCGTCACGCCGGAGGAGGCGATCGACCGGGCCGGACGCGACCCGCTCCGGACCTACCTGCTCAGCCACGACCAGCAGGGGGTCGACCTCGCGTTCGAGTGGGACGGGCTCGGCGAGATTCAGGGCAAGCTCAACATCCTCTGGAACGTGTTCCGGTTCCCGCTGGAGTACATGGAGCTCGACGGCTACGACCCCGCCGACGCGGACCTCTCCGACGGCGAGCTCGAGCTCGTCGACGAGTGGGTGCTCTCGCGGCTCCAGTCCGTGGAGGCCGAGGTCGCCGAGGCCTGGGACGACTACCAGGTCAGCGACGCGGTCAACGCCGTCATCGAGTTCGTCACGCAGGACGTGTCGCGGTTCTACGTGAAGGCGGTCCGCGACCGCATGTGGGAGGAGGCCGACTCCGCCTCGAAGCGCGGCGCCTACGCCACGCTCGCGACCGTCCTCGACGAGGTGATCCGCCTGCTCGCGCCGATCGCGCCGTACCTGACCGAGCGGATGTACCAGCGGCTCGACGGCGCGGCGACGACCGTCCACGCGCTGTCGTACCCCGAGCCGGACGCCGACCTGCGCGACCCTGACCTCGAACGCGACGTGGCGGTCTTCCGCGACGTGGAGGAGGCGGCGGCGAACGCGCGTCAGCAGGCCGGCCGGAAGCTCCGCTGGCCCGTCCCGCGCGTCGTCGTCGAGACGGCCGACGAGACCGTCGCGGCCGCGGTCGACCGGCTCGAAGCGCTGATCGCCGACCGCGTCAACGCCCGCGAGGTGCTCGTCACGGACGCCTTCGACGAGCTCGTCGAGACCGCGGAGCCGCAGATGGCGGCCATCGGACCCGCGTTCGGCGGCGACGCCCAGAAGGTGATGGAGGCGGTTCAGGGCGCCGACCGCGCGGCGGTCGAGAGCGGCGAGGTGACCGTCGACGGCCAGCCCGTCGACCTCGACGACGAGATGGTCGAGTACGTCGCTGAGCCCCCGGAGCACGTCTCCGGCGCCGACTTCGAGGGCGGCACCGTCTACGTCGACACCTCGCTGACCCCCGACATCGAGTCCGAGGGGTACGCCCGCGACGTGATCCGCCGGATCCAGGAGATGCGCAAGGAGCTCGACTTGGACGTGGAGGCGCGGATCCGCGTCGGCGTCGGCGTCGACGACGACCGCGTGGCCGGCTTCGTGGACGACCACGCCGACCTCATCGCCGGCGAAGTGCGCGCCGACGCTTGGTTCGACGACCCGACCGACGCGGCGGACGCCGAGGACGGCCTCGTCGAGGAGTGGGAGGTCGAGGACGTCACGCTCACCATCGGCGTCGACCCGGTCGCGTAGGCCTCCCCGACCGAAGACGCCGCTTCGAGCGTCCGAGTGCTCGGTTTCGAAGCCCTCAGCGCCCGCGCTCGCTGGCTCGAACCGACGACAACGGCACCGCCGGGGCGTCGCCTCCGCGACGCGAATTACTGTGGGAACAATTCGCACCCCGAAACCTATAGGTGCGTTCTTTACTCACAGTTGAACATGGATGTTCGGGCGGCTCGGGCCGACGACGCCGAGGCCCTTCGCACCGCGGTCTCGCGGGCCCGGGAGGAGACGGTGTTCGACGACATCGGCGCACCGCTGCTCGACGTCTCCGCCGCCGGCGTCCGCGAGGCCGCCGCCGAGGCCGAGTGGTCGTTCCTGATGGAACACGACGAGGAGGGCCCCGTCGGCCTCGCCATCGCGCACCCGGACCCGGACGGCGCCGAAGCGGAGCTACTGGCGCTGTGGGTCCACCCGAACCGCGCGGGGGAGGGGATCGCCGGGGAGCTGCTGTCGCGCGTCGGCGGCGCGCTCGCCGACCGCGGCGTCGAGACGCTCCGGGCAACGGTGCCGGCGGACAGACCGAGCGCGACGGAGTTCTTCGTCGCACACGGCTTCGAGGCGCGCGGGACCCGCCGGAGCCCCGTCGGCGACGAGGACGTGGTGGTCGCGGCCCCGCGGACGCTCGTCTGAGGCCGCCGGCCTACTTCAGTCGCTCCTGCAGGAAGGAGGGGTGGGCCGCGGTGACGCCCTCGACGCCGAGCAGCTTCTCGGAGATGACCTCGCCGAGCTCGTCGCCGTCGCCGGCGCGGACCTCGGCCATCAGCATGTGGTCGCCCGAGGAGGTGTACAGCGCCTGGACCTCGTCGAGCGACTTCAGTTCGCGCGTCGCCTCCACGTACTGTCCGGAGTCGACGTCCATCCCGACCATGGCGATCGACTGCGACGAGAGCTTCTTCGGGTCGACCTCCGCGGAGTAGCCGACGATCACGCCCCGCTCTTCGAGGCGGTCGATGTACTTCCGCACCGTCGGCTTCGAGACGTCGGCCCGTTCGGCGATCTCCCCGCAGGACGCCTGCGCGTCCTCCTCTAACACGGAGAGGATCCGCTCTTCCGTCGATACCGTACTCATATCACTCCGTTTGTCACCAATGAAAAAATACCTTGCGAATCAAAAAACGGATTCACCGCGCCGTCAACGACCGACGGCCCCGCTCAGGCGTGTTTGTCGAGGAACATGTCGTGGGAGCGCTCCCACTCGTAGTCGTCGTCCCAGTAGCGCTCGGCGAGCGGCTCCTCGGGCATCTCGCCGATTTCGCGCTTCTCCTGGCCGTAGGACGGACGGTCCTCGTCGACGTAGAAGCGGCCGGTGAGGACCTCGCCGTCGTAGAGGGCCTCCTCGGTCGTGCGCATCATCTCCTGGGCCTCGACGCGGTCCGTCTTGTCGAACTCGTAGTCGTCGGAGTCGTTGACGTCGATGTACGGGACGTACTGGCGCGCGTCCTTGTTCCAGGTCGGACACTGGGTGAGGAAGTCGACGTGCGCGAACCCGTCGTGTTCGATCGCCTCGATGAGGATCTCCTTCGCCTGGTTCGGGTTGACCGCGGCCGTCCGGGCGACGTAGGAGGCGCCGGCGTTGAGCGACATCGAGAGCGGCTTGATCGGTTCCTTGGCGCTCCCGTGGGGCTGCGTCTTCGACTTGTGGCCCTTCGGGCTGGTCGGGGAGGTCTGCCCCTTCGTGAGCCCGAAGATCTCGTTGTTGAACACGATGTACGTCATGTCGTGGTTCTCCCGGGCCGTGTGGACGAAGTGGTTCCCGCCGATCCCGTAGCCGTCGCCGTCGCCGCCGGCGGCGATCACTTCGAGGTCGGGGTTCGCGAGCTTCGCGGCGCGGGCCACGGGCAGCGAGCGCCCGTGGATCGTGTGGAACCCGTACGTGTCGAGGTAGCTGTTCAGCTTGCCCGAACAGCCGATCCCGGTACACAGCAGGGTCTCCTCGGGCGTGCGCCCGACCTCCGGCAGCGCCTGCTTGAGCGCCTTCAGGACGCTGAAGTCACCGCAGCCCGGACACCACGTCGGCTGCGGCTCCACGCCGGGGGTGTACTCGTCGCGGTCGATCTCCCGCTCCTCTCCGATCGCTGAAAACGTGCTCATTGGTTAGTCACCTGCGGCTGGGACGAACGTGGTCTGGTGGCCGGACGCGTCGCCGTCGCCCTCGACGATCGCGGCCTCGAACCCGTCGACGACCTCCGCCGGCTCGAACGGGTTCCCGTTGTACTTCAACAGGCTCGACAGCTTCTCGCCGTAGCGGCCGAGGTTCTTCTGGACGAGCCCGCGGAACTGTCCGGACGCCGTCATCTCGACGACGAGGACCTCGTCGACGCTCTCGACGAACGCCTCGACCTGCTCGGTCGGGAACGGGAGCATGTCGGAGACCCCGTACGACTTCACGGAGTGGCCGGCCTCGTTGAGCCGACCGACGGCCTCCTCGACGGTGCCCTGCTGGCTGCCGAACGTGAGGATGCCGTACTCGGCGTCCTCGGGCCCGGCGTACGAGCCGGTGTCCTCCCCGTCGAGGTCGGCGCGGATCGCCTCCAGCTTCTGGGTCCGCCGGTCGATCTGCGCGACCCGGTTGTCCGGGGACTCGCTGATGTGGCCGGTCGGGTCGTGCTCGTTGCCCGTCGCGAGGAAGCGACCGCCCTTCTGCCCGGGCACCGACCGCGGCGAGACGCCGTCGTCGACGTCGTGCTGGAAGCGGTGGAACTTCCCGTCGCCGGAGTGCGGCTCGTCCGCGAGCGCGTCCTCCGAGAGCGTCTTCCCGAGGTCCGGGTTCGGATCGCGGTCGAAGTGGCTCTTGGGGACGTTCGTCAGCTCGCCGCCGAGCTTCTGGTCGTACAGCAGGATCGTCGGGATCTGGTACTCGTAGGCGAGCCGGAAGGCGATGCGCGACTGCTCGTACGCCTCCTCGACGGTCCCCGGGGCCAGGACGACGCGCTGGGAGTCGCCCTGCGAGGTGTAGAGGACGTGTTCGAGGTCGGACTGCTCCGGCTTCGTCGGCATCCCGGTCGAGGGGCCGGCGCGCATGGCCTCGACGAGGACGACGGGCGTCTCCGTCATCTCCGCCAGCCCGAGCGGCTCGGACATCAGCGCGAACCCGCCGCCGGAGGAGCCGGACATCGCCTTGACGCCGGCGTGCGAGGCCCCGACCGCGAGCGCGGCCGCGGCGATCTCGTCTTCCACCTGCTCGGAGATCCCGCCGAGCTTCGGCAGGTTCTGCGTCATGATGGTGAACACCTCGGTCCACGGCGTCATCGGGTAGCCGGCGATGAACCGGCAGCCCTCGTCGATGGCGCCGTAGGAGATGGCGTCCGACCCGGACATGAGCAGCTGGGTCTCGTCGTGTTCGCCCGTCGGCACCGACACGTCCGGGGCGTCCACGTCGTACTCCTCGCGGACCTGGTCGTACGCGGTCTCGAGGATCTCCAGGTTCGGTTCGAGGATCTTCTCCGGCATCGCGTCGCGCATCAGGTCCTCGACGTGGTCGAGTTCCATGCCGGTCAGCGCGCAGGTCGCGCCGACGCCGGCGGTGTTGCGCATGACCTCGCGACCCATGTCGCGGGCGAGCCCGCGGAGGTCGAGCGGGTACACGTGCCAGTCGTTCTCCTCGGCGCGCTCCTCGAAGTTCGGGATCTCGGAGGCGTCCAACAGCCCCTCGTCGTAGACGATGACCCCGCCCTCGCGGAGCTCGTCTAGGTTCTCCGAGAGCGGCTTGATCTCTTCGTTGCCGTAGACGGCCTCCTCCTGCGGGTTACGGGCGAAGGAGTCGCCGAGTGCCAGCAGGAAGTTGTAGCCGTCGCCCCGGGATTCGACGGGGTCCGCCGACGCGCGGACCTCGGTATAGGTGTGGCCGCCGCGGATCCGCGACGGGTAGTGCCGATGCGTGAAGACGTTGAGCCCCGATCGCATCAAGGCCTTCGCGAAGTTCTGGCTGGTGGAAGCGATCCCGTCACCGGATCCCCCCGATATCCGCCAGATGAGTTCGTCGTCAGTCATAGTGGTATGTGAGCCCGATTGGGCCTCGTAGCGGAACGTTGTGCTGGTTCCCTCTTAGGGCTTGCTATGGAATCCCAAGGGACTATCATGAAGGTCTATAAGGGGCGCTCGGGCGCTCGTCGCCCGTCCGCCGGGCCGATCCGAGCGCCCGCCCTCGGTTTCGTCGCTGCCGACCCTTCCGCGTCTTTTTAGGCCGCCGCGCGCCGAACGCACCCATGCTCACCTTCATCGGGCTCGGCCTCTACGACGAGCGCTCCGTCACCGTCGAGGGGCGCGAGGCGCTGCGGGCGGCCGACCGGGTCTTCGCGGAGTTCTACACCAGTCGGCTGATCGGCGCCGACGTCGCCGACCTGGAGGCGTACCACGACGTCGACATCGCCGTCCGCGACCGCGCCGGCGTGGAACGGGATCCGGAGCCGATCCTGGAGGCGGCCGCGGACGGCGACGCCGCCTTCCTCACGGCCGGCGACACGATGATCTCGACCACCCACACCGACCTCCGGCTCCGCGCCGAGGAGCGCGGCATCGACACGCGGGTGGTCCACGGCGTCACCGCCCAGTCCGCGGCGTCGAGCCTGACGGGGCTCCAGAACTACCGGTTCGGGAAGGCGACGACGCTGCCGTTCCCGTACGCGCACGGCGGCGACGACGTGCCCGCGAGCGTGGTCGAGACCGTCGAGGCGAACCGCGAGCGCGGGCTCCACACCGTCGTCTACCTCGACATCAAGGTCGGGACCGGCCCGAGCGGCCCCGACCCGGACCACGAGGAGTACATGACGGCCGACGCGGCCGCGGAACTGCTCGCCGAGGGGTGGGCCGACGAGCTCGCTGTCGCCGTCGCCCGCGCCGGGTCGCCGGACGCGGTCGTCGCCGCCGACCGCCTGAGCGCGCTCGCCGACCGCCAGTTCGGCGACCCGCTCCACCTGCTCGTGATCCCGGGCGACCTCCACCACGTCGAAGCGGACGCGCTGGTCGGCCTCGCGGACGCTCCGGACGCCCTCGTCGAGGAGTGAGCCGTCGGGCGGTCCGGGACGTCTCCGTCCCTCGCCGGGCCCGAACCCGTGTCGCTCGACGCGAACAGGCCCTCCGACCGGATAATTGATAACCGTGCCCAGCGTTACCACGAGACATGAACGACGTACTCGTCGATCGGCTCATGTCGACCGACCTCACCACGATCGAACGCGGCGCCCCAGCGGCCGACGCGGCGAAGCGGATGCGCGACACCGGCGTCAGTTCGATCCTCGTCGTGGAGCCCGACGGACGGCTGGCCGGGCTGATCACCGCGACGGACTTCGTGGGGCTCGTCCGCGACAACGACCCGAAAGACCGGACGCCGGTCGAAGCGTTCATGACGACCGACGTCGTCACGGTGGGCCGCGAGGACACCGTCGCGGAGCTGGCGGCGCCGACCGCGCACGGATACACCCACCTCCCGGTGACCGACGGGGACGGCAGACCGATAGGGATGGTGTCGACGACGGACCTCACGGCGCACCTCTCGAAGGCGCGCTGACGGCCCCCCTCAGAGCGTCGCGTTCCGCCGCTCTTCTGCCGTCCCGAACGGGATCGCGCCCGCCCCGCGTTGTGGGTTCCGGAAGAGTAATGACACGCGGTATCACACGTCGTGGCATGGATCTCGACGACAGAACTCGCGTCGCGGACGTGATGTCGACGCCGCTGGAGACGATCGGAGCGAACGTTCCGATTCGAGAGGCGGCTCAGCGGATGCGCGACGGCGGCATCAGCGCCCTCGTCGTGACCACCGGCGGCGGTTGTATCGTCACGCAGAGCGACGTCGTCGGGGCGGTCGCCGACGGGCGCGACCCCGAGGCGACGACGGTCCGCGACGTGATGACCGAGGACGTCGAGACGGTGACGCCCGACCTCATGATGCAGGAGGTGGCCGCGATGATGACGATGTACGGCGTCAAACACCTCCCGGTCGTCGACGACGACTACGTCGGCATGGTCTCGTCGACGGACATCGCCGAACACCTCTCGTGAGGCGCGCCCCGACCCGCGCCGGAGCGGGTCCGCCGAGGCGTTTTAAAACAGCAACACCGGGATTCCGGCGAGTACCCCCACGGCGATCAGCAGGAGGTTCCAGAAGAACACCGGACGGACGAGTTCCCGAGCGATGCTCGCCGCGAAGACGGTCTTGATCAGGACGCTGGCGGCGGTGCCGGCGATCACGCCCGCGATCGCGGTCTCGACCCCGATCTGTCCGGTCCCGAGCAGCGAGACCGCCGTGGCCGTCGAGGTCCCCGACGACACCAGGCCGGCGAGGAAGGAGGTGACGATGAAGCCGCTCGCGCCGAACGACTCCTCGGCGACAGCGGAGACGAGCAGCACGGTCAGGAAGAGCGCGCCGAACGTGAGCGCGTTCCCGAGGCTGAACGGCGAGGCCAGCTCGGCCTCCATCGTCGTCCGCCAGTCGCTCCGCCGCACGGCGACGCCGACCCCGCGACGGTGATCGCGCCGAGCGGGACGCCGACGACGAGCGCCGCCTCGGGGACGAAGACTGCCACTACGGCGGCGTTCCGGAACGCCATCGCCGCGTTCGCGAGGAGGATGGAGCCCACCGCGACGTCGCCGATGGCCGCGCGCCCCTTCGCCCGCTCGGCCATCTCGGCGACGACCGCCGTCGAGTTGACGAGCCCGCCGAAGAAGCCCGTCACCGCGTAGCCGCGGCCTTGGTACCGCTTGACGAGGACGTAGTTGACGAACCCGATGGCGCTGACCGCGACCACCAGCGACCAGACCAGCCGCGGCTGGACCGCCCCCCACGGGTCGACCGTCTCCGCGGGGAGGAGCGGGAAGACGACGAACGCGAGGATGGTGAACTCCACGGCGCTGCGCACCTCCTCTCTGGAGAGTCCCCACGCGAACGCGTGGAGCTCGCGTTTCAACACCAGGAGTAGCGACGACAGCACCGCTACCGTCACCGACTCGATGAACAGCCCCGCCGCGACGAGGACGCCGACGCCGTACGCGACGAGCATCGACGCCGACGTGGTCAGCGAGAGCCCGTCGACGTCGGCCTCGACGAAGCTTCGCACCGCCAGCAGCACCGCGCTGGCGACCACCAGCACCCCGCCGACGGCGAGGAGCCCCGGTTCGCCGACGAGCGAGAACACCGCCGCCGCGAGGCTGATCAGCGCGAACGTCCGGATCCCCGCCGACTTCTGTGACCACTCTCGCTCCAACCCGAGGAACATGCCGAGCGCGGTCGCCAACACCAGCTTCGCGACGTTCGTCTCCAGGTAGACGAACGGGTCGACGCCGCCGATCACCGCCGATCACCCCGTGGCGACCGCGTCCCTCGACGCGGACCGGGGGATCCGCCGCGCGTCGCCGCAGTCATGCTCGCCCGTACCCGTCGCCAACGTCTATAGCTTGCTATATAGTCCTATTTATTCTTGGCAGTTCTCCGGGACGCGACCGCCCCACCGGGACCGTCGAGAGGCCGCCGGGCTACCGGTTCGTCGGCTCTCGCGGGAGGTCGAGCGCCTCCGTCAGGTCGTGTTCCTCGCCGGTGATGAGGTAGAGCACGTCCTCTAGGATGACCGCCAGCTCGGGCA
Source organism: Halorubrum sp. Atlit-28R (assembly GCF_003665955.1). Taxonomy (NCBI): domain Archaea; kingdom Methanobacteriati; phylum Methanobacteriota; class Halobacteria; order Halobacteriales; family Haloferacaceae; genus Halorubrum; species Halorubrum sp. Atlit-28R. The sequence goes on along the minus strand of NZ_QPLS01000001.1, from coordinate 386,165 downwards.
GCTCGCGCACCGCGAGGAAGGTGATCGCGATGAGCGCCACGACCGCCAACAGCTGGCTCATGATCCGGTCGGAGATGAGGAAGGAGACCCGGTACGGGTCGGTCGCGCCGAACATCGTCATCACGAGGTCCGGGTACCAGTGCATGTACTGGTTGCCGGACACGACCGAGATGAACGTCGTCCGGAGGATGTTCAGCCCGTAGATGAGCGGGATAGACACCGCGAGCGCGCGGAGCTTCCTCGTGAGCGGCGCCTCGACGGCGGCCACGAGCCCGCCGAAGATGGCCATGCTCCCGAGCCCCGTACACGCCAGCACGATGTGGATGACGACCGTGTGGCCGTCGTCGAGCGTCCACGAGTACGCCGCGTCGTACCCCTCGTTGCTCGCCACCGCCTCCGGCGCGTAGCCGAGGAGGTCGATGAGCGCGCCGGTCTGTGACGCCACGACCTCGATGAGGACCCGACGGGGCTCCGGGACCGCGACCCCGGCGACGGTGAACGCCGGGATGGTCTCGAAGGGGAGGTAGATGAACAACATGATCGCGATGGCCCGGGTGAGGGTGAAAAGCGACGCCCGCCCGTCGTAGAGGAGGTACCCCGCGTACACGCTGGCGGGGAAGCCGACCAGGGCGAGGATCGACTCGACGTAGCTCTGGTGCTCGAACGCGAAGTACGGCACCGTCGACAGCCAGAAGAGCCCGAACAGCGCCCACGTCGCGGCCGCGAGGACGCGCCCCGCGGCGAGTCCGCGGCTGTCGAGCGCCCACGAGGTCGCGAAGAGGATCGCGACGACCCACGCGAACGTGAACGTGTCGGGGATCACGCTCAACACCGCCGGCACGCCGTGGCCGAGCATATCCGTCCGGTCGGTCGTCGTCGAATAAAGCCCTTGTCGTTGCGCGCGAGATCGCCGTCAGACCGACGCCGTCACGCGCACCGCGTCGCCCCGTTTCCGCGCCGCCGGCGCGAGGAGGGAGCTACCGCTCCTCGCTGTCGAGCACGCGGATCTGGTCGCCGCGGACCGTCACCGGAATCGGCACGGTCGCCTCGTACAGCTCGACGGTCACCTGGTCTTTCCCCTCGTCGATCCGCTGGACGCGCGCCTTCTCTCCCTTGAACGGGCCCGCGATCAGCTCGACGATGTCGCCCTCGCCGATCCCCTCCACGTCCGGGGTCGGCGAGAGGAAGTGCTCGACCTCGGAGAAGGGGCTCTCGGCGGGGCCGTCGCCGCCCTGAATGACGCCGCGGGCGTGCGGGATCTCGTCGAGGATCCGCCCGAAGGCGGTCCCGTCGGTCGCCTCGACCATCACGTAGCTCGTGAGCTGGTCGGGGGCGATGACGGCCTGGATCTCCGGCGCCTCCTTCTCGGCGATCATGTCGGCGACCGTCCGCTCTTGGCTCGCCGTGGTCTTGACCGAGTAGATCGGCATTACGCGCCGACCCCCGGGAGGAGGCTCATGATCGCGAACATCAGGAAGCCGATGAACCCGATGAGCAGGATCCCGGCGCCGGCGATCTTCGACACCTGGAGGAACTCGTCGGTGCTCGGCGTGCTCGCCAGCTTCAGCACCCGAATGTAGCTGTTGAGGTCGTACGGAACGTCCATGTTACCTGCGGATTCGAGACGAGACGGTTTTTACCTTTTGATGCGCCCCCGAAGCGGCGACGGCGCCGTCCCGGCGCGCGGCCACCGACCCGCCCGCTCGGCGTCCGTCACTCCACGTAGTCGATGTCCTCGACGTCGCTCGGCGCGCCGCCCTCCGGCGGCTCGCCGTTGCTGCCGTAGATCTGCGGCGACTCGACGCCGGTGACGACGATCATCGTCCGCATCTCGCCCTCAAGCTCGTCGTCGACCGAGGTCCCCCAGATGATCCGCGCGTCGGGGTCGATCCGGTCGTAGATCTCCTCGACGACCCCCTCGGCCTCCTCGATGGACATGTCGGTGCCCCCGGTGACGTTCACGAGCGCGGAGTTCGCGCCGGAGATGTCCACGTCCAAGAGCGGCGAGCGCAGCGCGGACTTCACCGAGTCCTGCGCCTTCGAGTCGGAGTCGGACTCGCCGAGGCCGATCATCGCGACGCCGCCCTTCTCCATCACGGTGCGGACGTCGGCGAAGTCGAGGTTGACGAGCCCGGGCATCGTGATGAGCTCCGTGATCCCCTTCACCGAGCGCATCAGCACCTCGTCGGACACCTTGAACGCCTGCCGGACGGGGAGCTTCCCGACCGCGTCGAGCAGGCGGTCGTTGGGGACGACGATGACCGTGTCGCTCACGTCGCGGAGGCGTTCGAGGCCGGCCTCGGCGTTCGTCCGGCGGACCTCGCCCTCGGCGGTGAACGGCGTCGTGACGATGGCGATGGTGAGCGCCCCGGACTCGCGGGCCGCCTTCGCGACGACCGGCGCCGAGCCGGTCCCGGTGCCGCCGCCGAGCCCGGCGGTGACGAACACCATGTCGGAGCCGTCGATGGCGTCCTGGATCTCCTCTTGGGACTCGATGGCCGCCTCCTCGCCCACCTGCGGGAGGGAGCCGGCGCCGCGGCCCTGCGTCTTCTGCTGGCCCATCAGGATCTTCGTGTCGGCCTCGATGTTGACGAGGTGCTGGACGTCGGTGTTGGCGGCGACCAGCTTCGCGCCGTGGATCCCCTCCTCGGTCATGCGGTTGACCGTGTTGCCGCCGGCCCCCCCGCAGCCGACGACCGTGATGTTCGTCTGGAGATCCTGGAGGACGTCCTGTAGCTCGTCGTCGGTCATCGTCCCCGTCTGCGGCGGCGCGCCGGCGCTCCCCCCGGCGGCGCTCTCGCCGGCTCCCCCGGCGTCGTCTGCGGGGGCCTCTTCGGCTTCGTCGATGGCGTCCTCAACGATGGAGTCCATTATGTGGTGAGGTTGCGACCCGGACGTATTTATTTTTGCCCGTTCGTCTGACGCGAGTCGGACGCCGAAATCACCGGCGTCCGCCGTCGACCGGCGAAAGTACGGGCGCCGTGCCCGCGCCCGCCGAACGCGACGATTCTTATAAATCAGTCGAGCGCGTCGCCGTCGATCGGGAACCGGTCCGCGCGCGTCCGCGACACCTCGTCCGGCCCGACGGTCTCCCCGTCGACCTCGACGGCCTCTCCGTCGGCCAACCGCCCGAACGCCGGTCCCTCCGGGACGCCTCGCTCGGCTGCCAGCGCCGGGTCGAACGCCGTCTCCCGGGCGACCACCGCGCCCCCCTCCGGCGACACCTCGACCGCGTCGTACCCCGTTTCAAGCACGTCGACCAGCCCCTCGATCAGGTCCGCGTAGCCCGGCGCCTCCGGGGCCGTCGCGAACGCGACGCGCCCGGCCGCCCGCGTGCCGCCCTGCTCCGTGTCGAACGCGACGGCGGCGCGCTCGACCGTCGCGCGCGCCGCGTCCGCGTCGAGCCCCTGGGCCCGCGCGAGCAGGTCCGCCGGGAGGTCCCGGACGCGGACCGCGTCGCTATCGCCGTCGACCGCTTCCGAGTCGGGGTCGAGCGCGCCGTCGCCGAGCGCGACCGCGCCGAACCGCAGGCCGTCGTCGACGGACCCCATCTCGGCCTCCAGCCGTTCGACGAGCGCGAGCGGCGCGTCGCCGACCTCGCGGACCCACGTCTCGCTCACCACCCCGTACCCGAGGTCCTCGATCACCGCCGCGAGGGCGGGGCGGTCGCCGTCGATCACGGCCCGCTCGGCGCGGCTCCGCTCGAACGCGGCCTCGATCACGCGGCGGTTGGCGTCGGGCGCGCCGAGCTCTCCGAGCGCCCAGTCGGCGCCGACGTGCCCCACGGCCCACTCGGTCTCGCGAACGATCCGGGTGAACCGCGGCGCGTAGTGGCCCCCGCCGAAGCCGACGACGTGGCGGGGTCGGTTCCCGGCGTCGCCCGCGTCGGTCGCCGCGGGGTCGCCGTCCGCAGTCAGGTCCGCGCCGGTCCCCCGCAGGTCGAGGACCGCCCGCGCGACCGCCCGGGCCGCGTCCGGGTCCTCCCACTGCGGCCCGTCGGACCCCAGTTCGACGAACAGCGACGGGACGGCGACGTCGGTCGGGCCGTGGTGGGTACACTCGATGCCGACCTCGTACCCGTCGGGCGCGCGCCGGGCGAGCGCCTCCACGACGCGCTTCTCGGCGCCCGGCGCGGCCCGCGCCAGCGACTCCGGCTCGCCGCCGTACTCGGCGCCGCCGAAGTTCCCGGTGACGTGCGCGGTGAGGAGTCGCCCGGTCTCGCCCGAGTGCCTGGAGACAAACGCGAGGAACGCGGGGTCGCAGTCGAAGGCCGCGGTCGGGTCGGACAGCCGGATGTGGAGGTCGTCGAACTCGCGGAGCTCGAACCCCTCCGTCCGGTAGTAGGTCCCGCCCCCGTCGGCGTCGGGGCGCGAGCCGTCCTCGCGCGCCGTCCAGTCGCCGACCTCCAGCAGCCGCTCCCCGATGTGCGCCGAGGCGCTGTCGGCCCGGCTGACGACGATCGCTATCACGGCATCGGCTCGGCCGCCCGCGACCGAATACCCGTCGGTTCCGACCCCAGAAGCCGCCCCGCCGCGGACGCCCCGACCGGAACCGGGCACGCCGTGCTACGGAAGTAACAGGTACACGAAGACCCCGTACCCGACGGTGAGAACGGCGCCGTCGAGTCGGGTGATCCGCTCGCGGTACGCCATTATCGCGACGATTCCGGCCGTGAACGCGAGCAGCGCGGGGAACTCGAAGCCGCGGACGCCGGGGGCGACGCCGACGGGCGTCACCACCGCGACGATCCCGATGACCGCGAGGATGTTGTAGATGTTCGACCCGACGACGTTGCCGACGCTGAACTCCGCCTGGCCGCGCACCGCGGCCACGACGCTGGCGGCCAGCTCCGGCAGCGACGTCCCCAGCGCCAGCACCGTGAGCCCGATGAAGATGTCGGAGAACCCGGCGGCCGCCAGCAGCGACTCGCTCCCGTCGATCAGCCACCGGGAGCCGAGGACGAGCGCGGTGATCCCTCCGACGACCGCCGCGGCGTCGCGCACCTCCGCGTCCGGCATGCCGTCGCGCTCGCTGTCGGAGATCGCCGACTGGTTCGCCTGAACGCGCCGCAGGACCGCGGCCGTGAACGCGGCGAGCGTTGCGAGCAGCACCGAGCCGTCGACCAGACCGATCCGGCCGTCCCAGCCGAGCGCGACGAGCAGCAGCGCTGCCAACACCATGAACGGAACGTCTCGGCGGAACACGGTGTCGGAGACGTCGAGCGGGCGGATGAGCGCGGAGACGCCCAGTACGAGCCCGATGTTCGCGATGTTCGAGCCGACGATGGCGCCGAGCCCGATGTCGGTCGACACCGTGACGGCGCCGAGCAGCGAGACGAACAGCTCCGGGGCGGTCGTCGCGAACGCCACGACCGTGACGCCGACGGTCGACGCCTTCAGCCCCACGGCGAGCGCGAGGTCCCGCGCGCCGGTGACGAGCAGTTCGGCGCCGGCGTACAGGAGGGCGACGCCGCCGACGATCAACAGCAGTTCGAGGAGTGGCGACCCGGGCAGCACGGCTCCCGGTTCGCAACGGCGTTTCAAAAGGGTCGTGATCCCCGGTCGCTCGGGGGCGTCGTCACCGGTCGATCGCCGCTCGCCGCCCGCCCCGGGTCAGGCGTGTCCGGCCCGGAACTCGCCGTGTTTCACGCCGATCGCGAACGCGAGCGCCCCGAAGACGAGCATCGACGGGACGACCATCATCAGCGTCGTCCGGAGCGGCATCATGTTCGCGCCGATGAGGCCGCCGGCGCCGACCGCGACGATCAGTACGAGGACCGCTGCCGCGCGTGGAAGGTCGAACTTCATACCCGCCGTACGTCGCGAGCGATCCTAAACGTTCTGTCTCGGACGCCCGCGTTCCGGCGCATCAGGCCTCGATGATCTCGTCGTCCTCGTCGTCGGGGATCCGGATCTCCCCGTCGAGCGCGACAGTCGCCCGCCCGCCGACGCGGACCCCGTCCGCCTCCACGCGAACGCGGACGTGCCCGGGCCGGTCGAGGAAGTGCCCCTGTTCGAACCGGAGCTCGTCGGGCTCGTCCCCGTCGAAGGCGTCGACGTGGCGGAGGTACCCCCCGACCGCGCCGCTCGCGGTCCCCGTGACCGGGTCCTCCGGGATGCCGAGCGACGGGACGAACGCCCGGCCGTGGAGCGTCGAGTCCGCGTCGAGCGCGTCGAAGGAGAACGCGTACACGCCCGCGACGTCGAACGCCTCCGAGAGCGCTTCGACCGCGTCGTCGTCCGGATCCGCCTCGCCCAGCCGCTCCAAGAAGTTCACCGGGACGACGAGGAACGGCAGGCCGGTCGACGCGACCGCGACGGGGAGGTCCGCGCCGACGTCGCGCAGCGCGGCGGGGTCGACGCCGAGCGCGGCCGCCACCCGGTCGAGGTCGACGTCGACGACCTCGACGCTCGGCGCCTGCTGTCGCATCCAGACGGTGCCGTCGTCGTCGACCGAGACGGTGAGGTCGCCGACGTTCGTGCGGAGCGTACGCTCGCCGCCGTCGATCGCCCCCTCGGCGAACAGGGCGCCGTAGGTCGCTATCGTGGCGTGGCCGCAGAGGTCGACCTCCGTGGTCGGCGAGAAGTAGCGGAGCCGGTCGTCGGCCGCGTCGTCGCCGTCGGTCAGGAACGCGGTCTCCGAAGCGCCGAGCTCGGCGGCGACCGCGGCCAGTTGGCCGTCGCTCAGCCCCTCGGCGTCGGGGACGACGCCGGCGGCGTTCCCGGCCAGCGGCTCCGCGGCGAACGCGTCGACGAGCATCGCGCGTCTGTGTTCCATGCCGGCCCCTCCGCGAGTCACGGACAAAAACCCTCCCGAGCCGGTCGGCGGTCCGGGCCTCGCGAACAGACGAGCCGCCCCTCGGGCGCCGACGACCCCCGCCTCTCGCGGGCGGCGACCCGGAGTTTCGCGGCGCGTCCGATGTCAATCCTTTTGCCCTCGACCGCGGATGAGTGTGTATGGGTCTCTTCGACCGGCTGCGAGGGAGCGACACGCCGCGGGTGGCGTTCATCGGGATCGACGGCCTCTCGTACCGGCTCGTCGCCGACAACCCGGAGACGTTCCCGGCGCTGTCGGCGATCGCGGACGAGGGCGGTGGGGGACGGATCGACAGCATCGTGCCGGCGGAGTCGAGCGCGTGCTGGCCGAGCCTGACGACGGGGAAAAACCCCGGCGAGACGGGCGTGTACGGCTTTCAGGACCGCGAGGTGGGGTCTTACGACACCTACGTGCCGATGGGGCGCGACGTCCAGGCACCCCGGGTGTGGGACCGAGCGACCGAGGCGGACCTCGACGCGACCGTGATGAACGTCCCCGTCACGTTCCCGCCGCAGCGGACCGTCCAGCGGATGGTCTCCGGCTACCTCTCGCCCGACCTCGACGCGGCGGCCACCCCCGAGGAGCTCCGCGAGTACCTGACCGGCAGCGACTATCGACTGTCGGTCAACGCGAAGCTCGGCCACAAGCCGGACAAGACGGCGTTCATAGAGCACGCCCGCGAGACCCTCGACGCGCGCGCCGCGGCCTTCGAGCGCTACGTCGAGCGGGACGACTGGGACCTCTTCGTCGGCGTCTTCACCGCCCCCGACCGCGTCAACCACTTCCTCTGGGGCGACTACGAGGACAGCGGGACGTACCGCGAGGAGCTGCTTGCCTTCCACGCCGCGCTCGACGAGCACGTCGGCTCGATCCGCGAGGCGCTCCCGGACGACGTCACCCTCGTCGTCGGCTCCACGCACGGGTTCCGCCGCCTCCGGTACGACGTCTACTGTAACGAGTGGCTCGAACGCGAGGGGTGGCTCTCCTACGACGGCGACGACCACGAGGCGCTCGGCGACGTCACCGACGACACCCGCGCGTACTCGCTCGTCCCCGGCCGCTTCTACCTCAACGTGGAGGGCCGCGAGCCGAACGGCGTCGTCCCCGAGTCCGAGTACGAGGAGACGCGCGCCGAGCTGCGCGAGGCGCTGGAGTCGTGGACCGGCCCCGACGGCGATCCCGTCGCCGACCGCGTCGTCGACCGCGAGACGGTGTTCCGCGGCGATCACGCCGCCATCGCGCCCGACCTCGTCGTCCTCCCGAACGACGGGTTCGACCTCAAGTCCGGGTTCCGCCCGCACGACGAGGTGTTCGATCCCGACGGTCCACGGTCCGGGATGCACGCCTTCGACGACGCCGCGCTGTTCGTCGACCACCCGGACGCGACGGTCGAGGACGCGGACCTCCTCGACGTCGCCCCGACCCTCCTCCGACTCCTCGACGTGGAATACGGCCGCACCGACTTCGACGGCGCCAGCCTCGTCTGAGCCGTCGGCACCCCGGCCGCCGCGTCTCCCTCGCTGCTCCGTTCCCGCCTTCAGGCGACCGAATTGAAGTGAGTCCGCCCCTACCTGCCGGTATGGAGCGCACCCCCGACGGGACTCCTGTCGGCGTCGACGACCCCTACGCGGTCGCCGGCGTCTGCGACCACCTCACCGACGACGGTCGGTGTCGCTTCGCGCTGACGCGGTCCGGAGACGACCCCGAGTTCGCGGCGGCCCGCCGCGCCGACGGCTACGACTGCCACGTCGGCGCCGACGGCGCGTGGCGCGCGTGCCCGCACTACCGGTCGACGACCGACGCGAAGACCTGCGCCCGGTGCGGGCTGGCGGACGTGCGCCTGGCCCACGACGACTCCCGGCCGCTCGTCGAGGAACACCACCTCTCGTACGGCGGCGACGGCTCCCACGAGATCACGGTCGGCCTGTGTCGCTGGTGTCACGCCAAGGTCCACAACTCGATCGCTCGGATCGACGACGACGCGAGACCGGACCCCGAGGCGATCGCCGAGCGCGAGCGACGCCGGGAGACCGAGCGCTCGGCGTCGTCGTTCGAGGCGGCCAGCGAGGGATACGAACCCGAGAACTGATCGATCGACGACCGATCCGGTTCAGCCGACTGACGGTCGCTCCGATTCAGGCGACCCCCGACCCGATCAGGCGTCGTCGGCCGGCCGGATCAGGTTCGCCAGCGCGACGAGCAGGCCGAGGAACCACCCGAGCGGCACCGAGATCCCGATCCACATCAGCACGTAGCCCAGCCCGGGGAGCCCCCACTGCTCGCCGAACGTCTCCAGGTCGAACGCGCCTCGAAGCATCTCGTTTATGCCGCCCACCGAGAGGAACGTGTCGAGGATCCACCGCGCGAGGTCGTAGCTCGGCGGTAAGATCAGTTCCTCCAGCGTCGGCGTGACGAGCGCGGCGACGACCGGCGGCAGGAACAGCGTCGTCATGGCGAACGGGTACGCAAGCAGGACGCTGACGAACCGTCCGCCCAGCTTCGAGAAGCCGGCGGCGAGCGCGGCCGAGACGACCGCTACCGCGCTCGCGGCGCCGACCGCGATCACCGCGTCGAACGGGAGTTGGAGGTGGGTGATGACGGTCAGCGTCCCCCAGACGACGGCGGCGACGAGCACCGCACCGGCGACGCCGATCCGGGTGACCGCCGAGTCGAGCTTCGCCGCGTAGTAGCGCGTGGCGAACCCGACGAGCAACAGCGGGTACGCGACCGCGACGAGCGGCGCGCCGAGCACCGCCCAGAGGTAGTAGCCGACCGACTGAACCGTCGTCTCGGGCTTCCACTTTCCCAGGACGGCGCTCGGGTCGAGCTGTCGGGGGAAGACCACCTCCATCCACGTCTCGTGGAGGCGAACAACGTCTAAGAAGAGCGCTTCCACCAGCCCGGTTTGTCCTCGGCGTTCCATTTGCCTCACGTCGCGCACGCCCCGACGTGAACTTTGTGCCTTCGACCCCGACGTTCTCGCGGCCGATACCCTCGCCGATAGTGTTAAAGAACTGTGTGGACCTACCCGTACGTATGAAACGACGTGGACTGCTCGCCGCGATGGCTGCCTCGGCGTCGGTCGCGGTCGCGGGATGCGCCGGCGAGGACGGGAGCTACGAGTTCGACGCGGAACCGGCGCGCGTCCCGGAGAGCGCGTACAGTGACTCCGGATACAACGGTCAGGAGCCGGAGTCGTTCAGCATCGACCGCGAGTTCAACGTCACGGGCGTGAACGCGCGGGTGACGGCGACGACGTGGGTCGCCCGGTACGTCAACCCGACGACCCAGTCGGCGTTGTTCGTGGCGAGCACCCCGAACGCGTCGGTCGCCGGCCAGTCGGTCAATCCGCTCGTCCGAGTGGAGGGCGCCGAGCTCATCCGCCGGCTCCTCAACCAGGTCAACCAGCAGGACGTCGGCGGCGGCAACGCCGACATCCAGACGGACGACATCGAGGCGCGGGGCGAGGAGACGCGGACGATCCTCGATCAGGAGGCGACCATCTCCGTCTTCGAAACGACCGTTAGCGCGGACGTCGAGGGCTCGAACGGCCAGAGCGGGTCGGTCGAGGACATCCCCGTCCTCCTCTACCTCACGACGATCCAACACCAGGCGGCCGACGCGGACAGCGAGGACGTGATCGCGCTGGTGGGGCTCCACCCGGTCGAGGTCGAGCAGTCCGAACAGCTGCTCGCGATGATGGAAGCGGTCGAACACTGACCCGCTTCGGCGACCACCCAGTCCTCGTTTCCCGTTCTGTCTGGCCCTGGATACATCGCCCGTGAATTTCTACGAAGCAGCCCTCTCGCGACGCCGCTTTCTTGCGATTATTTCTTCGAGCGGAAGCTTTCACCTTCGTAAGCCACTTATAACCGATCGGTTCGAGTAAGAGATCCCGCGGTGCGACAAGAGCCGCTTCGCGGAGGCTGGGCGACCACTGACGCCGTGCTGCCCCGGGAGCGACAGCTCTGGCATCCGCGGTTCGTTGGCTATGATCCGGACGCGATCGCTTCGATGGCTGTGGACCGGTATTGTCGTTTGCTTCGTGATCGGTTCTGTTATCGTACTACTGGGAACGAGCATCGTTGATGCTCAAGCAAATAATCATAAACCCACTTTAAACAGCACTGGTGACCCGGAATCTATCCGAATAGGTCAGTCTGGGCAAAAAATAAATAATGTTGAAATTCTAGTTTTGAATACATCAGACACTCACGGAAAAATAAGACTGTATGTGGATTTAGCTAGTATTGAGTCAAATGGAGTAGACACTTCTTCAGTTTCAATGTCAATCAATGGTATCCAAAACGGATCCGTAATTAATACCTCACAATTAGATACTGAAGATACGACTCTCCTAGCCGCTACGATACGGCCGAATAGATCGAGTCGCTCAATACATATTGACTCTGTCCAAATATCTGGAATTAACACAGATGAGGCACAACTTTCGAGAAACATAAGATATCCAATCACAGTCACTAACAAGACTGATTTCTCATCTACCAACCTTACCGAACGAAAGAGTACAAGCTCATTTCAAATAATAGATGGTAATATCCGAATTCACAATCAAGCGACCGGGTCAACACAACTCCATCGGGACTTCCGGACGGCTGTCGGTGTAACTGTTGATAATCTCAGCGGGAACACAAATTCAACCCTATTCATCACAAAACGAGAACATAACGAAATAATCGGTGTTCAAAATCTTCGTAAAGAGGTTCTTATGAGCGAAGATTCTATTTCTGTTGATCTGTCCAACCCTGGTGGAAATGTCACTGGATATCTCATAGCTAACTCTTCGATTGATACTTCAGATTATGACATTGGAGATTATTTACCCACTAAGGTAACCGAATTAGCTCTTTCATCCGCTAGTGGTCGAGTAGTTAATTCCTATATAAATTTCAATAATTCGTCATATAATAAACCACAAACAGAGACCATCGTTATCTCCAGAGCTAAGGTCTCAGACACGATCAACGATGAGACTCCATACATAATTTCACTACACCCTGTCAATTCAACTGGTCATATCCTACATGATCAAGTTATTGCTCGCTCAAGAGTTCTAACGGGATGGAGTGAGGATATCCCTCTCAATTTCAATACCACAGCCTCACAAAGTGGAATTTTCCGTAGCAACCGATATGCTGCGTCCATTCAATTAGCACTAGGACATAGTGCTGGTAACTGGGTATCTGTAAAAAAGGCGGAACCGCTTCGGAACTCTGATCTTAATCAACAGTTTGTCTCTGATGGCGTCGCCGATGGGGGAGTAATTATCATTGAGTCTGTTCACACAACTGGGTCAAATACAGATACCGTCCAAATCAACCGCAATCAGTCTATAAACACGCCCGTATACTCCGGACAAACAGTTCTGTTTAATTCCACATCAAATCCGAGGTCTGTTGAGCTTCATAAAGTAGGGAAGGACGGAAACTCTCGGATTGTATCCATAGGAACACAGTTGAACAATTCCCAACAAGTCGGATATAATACGTCAACGCTCTCTACTGGCACATACTACGTCCACTCAGATAGAGGGAATTCAGAGAAGTTTGAAATTATTGGAGAGGACAGAAAACGCGTTACTCTGAAGAATATTACTGAAGAGTCAAACTATGGAAGTCCAATGCGGATCTCTCTGTCTCATAGTGTACCAAAATTAGATATGACATTTTCTAGTACGGATGGTAATTCTTCTACAACACTCAACCTGACAACCAACAAGACAGGCCCGACACCCGTCACGATTAACACATACGCGTCGACTGAATCCCGGTCGGACTTCGTCACGGCAGGCACCGGTATCGGCGTCGAGTCGGTCAACGGGGACTCCGGGTCGCTCACTCCCGGGACCTACGACCTCACACTCCGGTCGGAACACGGCACCGAGGTTGCCAACGACACCGCCACGGTCACCGTGGAACCCCGATCGACGAACAATCTAACCGCGTACACGACGCAAGCAATTGGTCCCGACGACTTCGAGCACGCGACCGCGGTCCGGGAGGCGATCGCCGACGGAACGCTCACCGAGGCGACGACCGCGACTGCGAACGACACCGTCGTGTACGCGGTGAACGCGACGGGGCTCACGGGCCTCGCGGCGACCGCGAACGGATCACTGGAGCGTGGCGCGGATCTCGACCGACTCGACGGCCTCGAATTCGGGGTCCAACCGACGGCCACGGACGCAAGTAACGGGTCTGACGGGGGCGGGATCGGTCACACGCCGAACGAGTCCGCAGTCCACCTCGACCGGAACGGCCTGTACCTCGTCGTCGCCGGCGACCGCGCGTTCGGAACCGAGACGATCCCCGACCCCGGGGAGACGTTCGAGGCCGCCTTTCGGGTGGACGACGATCGACTCCGCCGGACCGCGGCGGACGACAGGCACCGCGTGACGACCGGGCTGACCTACGTCGCAGATCCGGCTGCGGAGGAAACGAGCGCCGAATCGACCGCCGATTCCACCCAGACGACCGCGTCGGTCGCGACGGGGTCGTCGGGTCAGCCCGGTGCGCCGACCACCTCAGACACGAGCGGCGCCTCGACCGATGGTGGCTCGGCCGGCGGCGGTTCGGCAGGTAGCGGTTCGACCGATGGTGGCTCAACCGGTGGCGGATCGGCCGGTAGCAGTTCGATTACGGGTGGGTCCCCCGACACTGGTTCGGCTGACGGTCCGGACGGCTCCGTCGGGCCCGACGACGCTGCCGCCACCGATGCCGGCGGTAACAACGGACCCGACGGACCGACCGGCTCGGATCTCGGCCGGCCGTCGCGGCCGCCGGGCGTCGGCGTATCGATCGCCCCCGGAGCGTCCGAGATCCCGCCGGCCGCGGGACCGGCGGAGCTTTCCGGACCTGGCGGGCTCGAACCCGGGCCAGACGGTTCCGCGGCGGCGAACTCCCGCCCCGAGAACGGACGGCCGGGCGACGGCGAGAACGGACCGTCGAGCGACACCGAGACCGGTGATGGCGGCGGTGCGACGTCGGCCGCCCCCGGCGACTCGGGCGAGTTCCGGGAATCGTCTGTGTCCGGCGAACCGCCTTCGGACGAGGCCGATGCGAGCGATCTGGGCTACGACGACGCGCCGATCCGATCGACCGCGTACGACCTCCCCGGGTTCGGGCCCGCCGCGTCGCTCGCGGCGGTGGCCGGGGCGTCGCTGCTCGCCCGGCGCCGCGGGAGCGGGGCGTGAGCGCGGGCGTCGCCGTCGTTCGGACGAGCCGTCGGATCGCGTCGCGATACAGTTCCGTGGTGGCCGACCGTCGGTACGTTTTTCGTCGCTGATGCCTTCCGTTCGGTCATGGGCGTGACCATCACACCGCCGAAGGAGCGCGCGTGCGAACTCTGCGGGCGCGAGGAGCGATGGGACGACGAGGTGGAGGGGTGGCGGATCGCGGACGACCCCGGTAACGTCTACTGTATCCACGAGTGGGACATCAACGGCTCGTTCGTCCCTCTTCGAGAGTAATTTCGAGCTGGACGTTTCACCACTCTACTCGGATAGATTGAAACGTTCGCGGTGTGTTATGGGGTATTCCGTCAATTATCGGACTGAAAATCCGATAGTTCTGTCTGGTTTTGGTGGTGTGTCATCTGTTCACCACCCGTGATGAATAATTACCTTATATTCCCTAATGTGTGTACGATGGATCCTACCCCTATCAGGGTCATACCTTTAACTGTTCATCCGTAGGGAGGTGTATGACCAAGTCACGTAGTACCACCCGGGGCGTACGCGACTCGGAGTCCTCGGGTCAGGAGGGGGGGCTCGCGGCACCGACGGACGACCGGTCGAACTGCGGCATCGGCGGTGTCGTTGACCTCGACGGCGCGCCGTCGCACGACACCGTCGCGGACGCGGTCGAACTGCTCGAAAACCTCGAACACCGCGGGACGACCGGCGCCGAGGAGAACACCGGCGACGGCGCGGGGATCATGGTCGCGCGGCCGGACGAGTTCTTCCGCGACGTCGTCGACGCCGACCTCCCCGAGGAGTACGCTGTCGGCTCCGTGTTCATGCCGCCGGAGCCGGGCGTCCAGGCGGAGATCCACGACGTCATCGCCGAGGTGTGCGCCGTCTACGGGCTGGAGGTGCTCGCGTGGCGCTCGGTGCCCACCGACAACGCCGACCTCGGCGCCACGGCGCTCGACTCCGAGCCCGAGGTGTCGCAGGTGTTCGTCGCGCCCGTCGAGGGCGCGGGGCTCGCCCAGCGGTTCACTAGCGAGGGGAACCGCCCCGACGACGCCGACCCGGACCTGCTCGGGTTCGACCGCGCGCTGTACGCGGCCCGCCGCGAGATCGAGAACGCCGTCTCGGAGGTCGACGGCGCGGGGCGCTTCTACGTCTGCTCGCTCGACCGCCAGCGCGTCGTCTACAAGGGCCTGCTGAAGGGCTCGCAGCTCGCTGACTACTACCCCGACTTGGCGGACGAGCGCTTCGCGAGCCACGTCGCCTTGGTCCACGCGCGGTTCTCGACGAACACGCTCGGCGCGTGGCACCTCGCGCACCCGTACCGCAACATCGTCCACAACGGCGAGTTCAACACGATCCGCGGCAACGTCAACTGGATGCGGGCCCGCGAGAACGACCTCGAACACCCGGCGTTCGGGGCCGAACTCGACACGATCAAGCCGGTGATCGACGACCCGAACCAGTCGGACACCGCGAGCGTCGACAACGCGCTCGAACTGCTCCTCCATACCGACCGCGACCTTCCGCACGCGCTCCGGATGCTGATCCCGGAGGCGTTCCGCGGCGACGACCTGATGGACGACGACCGCGCGGACTTCTACGACTACCACGCCTCCCTCGTCGAGCCGTGGGACGGTCCCGCCCTCGTCATCGGCTTCGACGGCGAACGCGTCGCCGGCGTCTTGGACCGCAACGGGCTCCGCCCGTGTCGCTACGAGGTGACGACGGACGACCGCCTCGTCGTCGGCAGCGAGGTCGGCGCGCTCCCGACCGAGCCCGCGGACGTGCGCCGTCGGGGCCGCCTCCAGCCCGGTGAAATCTTCGTCGCCGACCCCGAGGCGGGCCGGATCGTCCCCGACGACGAGGTGTTCGAGGCGCTCACCGACGAGAAGTACGGCGAGTGGGTCGAGGACGGCCAAGTCGACCTCGACGCGCTCACCGAGGAGGACGACGCCGCGGCCGGGATCGGCGCGGACTCGGTCGACGAGGGCGACGACGCCGACGACGTGGACGCGGAACCCACCGTCCGCGCCCACCAGGCCGCGTTCGGCTACACGACCGACTCGCTGAACCACCTCGTCGAGCCGATGGCGAAGGACGGGAAGGACCCGGTCGGCTCCATGGGCGACGACACGCCGCTCTCGGTGCTGGCCGACGTGGACCGCCCGCTGTTCACCTACTTCAAGCAACTGTTCGCGCAGGTGTCGAACCCGCCGATCGACTACATCCGCGAGGAGCTCGTCACCTCGCTTGAGACGCGCATCGGCAACCAGCGCAACCTCCTCGACGAGACGCCGGAGCACGCAGAGCAGATCGTCGCCGACTCCCCGGTCCTGACGGACGCCGAGACGACCGCCCTCCGGGACCTGCCCGGACCGGGCGAGCGGAGCCCGGGCGACGCGGACGGGGCCGCCGACCGCCCCGGCTTCACCTCCGTCGTCGTCGACGTCACCTACGACCGCGACGGGTCGCTCGTCGACGCCGTCAACCGGGTCCGCGAGGACGCCGCGGCCGCCATCGAGGACGGCGCCGATGTGGTCGTCCTCTCGGACCGCGCGGTGGGCCCGGACCGCCTGGCGGTGCCGAGCCTGCTCGCGACCGGCGCGGTCCATCACCACCTCGTCCGCAAGGGGCTCCGCAACCGCGCGGGCGTGGTCGTCGAGTCCGCCGAGCCCCACGAGGTCCACCACCTCGCGACGCTCGTCGGCTACGGCGCCGACGCCGTCGACCCGTACCTCGCGTACGCCTCCATCGCCGACGTGGTCGCCGGGCCGGACGGCGCCGACGAGGACGAGGCGCTCGCCGCGTACCGCCACGCGCTGGAGGACGGCCTCCTCAAGACGATGGCGAAGATGGGCATCTCGACGATGGAGTCGTACCAGGGCGCCCAGATCTTCGAGGCGGTCGGGCTCGACTCCGAGTTCGTCGCCGAGTACTTCGAGGGGACCGAGATCCGCACCGAGGGGATCGGGATCGAGCAGATCGAAGACGACCTGCGCACGCGCCACGTGATGGCGTTCGGCGCCGACCCCGAACTGGAGACGATCGGCGAGTACGAGCACCGCTCGTCCGGCGTGAAACACGGCTGGAACCCCCAGACGGTCGGCACCCTCCAGCAGGCCGTCCGCGGCGGCGACTACGAGCAGTACCAAGAGTTCGCGGAGCTGGTGAACGACCAGACCGAGGAGCTCCAGTCGCTGCGCGGGCTCTTGGAGTTCGACTCCGACCGCGACCCCGTCCCGGTCGAGGAGGTCGAGCCCGTCGAGTCGATCGTCGAGCGCTTCTCGACGGCCGCGATGAGCCTCGGGAGCATCTCGCCGGAGGCCCACGAGAACAACGCCATCGCGATGAACCGGCTGGGCGCGAAGTCGAACACCGGCGAGGGCGGCGAGCCGCCCGAGCGGTTCGACACCGAGAAGGAGTGTACCGTCAAGCAGGTCGCCTCCGGCCGCTTCGGCGTCACCTCCGAGTACCTCGCGAGCGCCGATGAGCTCCAGATCAAGATGGCGCAGGGCTCGAAGCCCGGCGAGGGCGGCCACCTCCCGGGCAAGAAGGTAAACGAGATGATCGCGCACGTCCGGTGTTCCACGCCGGGCGTCGGGCTCATCTCGCCGCCGCCCCAGCACGACATCTACTCGATCGAGGACCTCAAGCAGCTCATCTTCGACCTGAAGGCCGCGAGCCCCGAGGCCGACGTCAACGTGAAGCTGGTCTCGGAGGCCGGCATCGGGACCATCGCGGCCGGCGTCGCGAAGGCGAACGCCGACGTGGTCCACGTCTCCGGCCACGACGGCGGCACCGGCGCCTCGCCGAAGACCTCGATCAAGAACGCCGGCCTGCCGTGGGAGCTCGGGCTCGCGGAGGCGAACCAGATGCTCCGCGCCACCGGGCTCCGTGACCGCATTCGCGTCTCCGCGGACGGCGGGCTGCGGACCGGCCGCGACGTCGCGGTCGCGGCCGCCCTCGGCGCCGAGGAGTACGTCTTCGGCACCGCGTCGCTCGTCACCGCGGGCTGCGTGATGGCCCGGCAGTGCCACGAGAACACCTGTCCGGTCGGCGTCGCCACCCAGCGGGAGGACCTCCGCCAGCGGTTCCCCGGCCAGCCGGACCACGTCATCAACTACATGACGTTCATCGCGCAGGAGCTGCGCGAGATCATGGCCGAGCAGGGGTACACGGAGCTTGAGGAGTTCATCGGCCGCCCCGAGCTGCTCGCCCAGCGCGACACCGACCACGAGAAGGCGAAGCACCTCGACCTCTCGGCGGTCATCGCCGAGCCCGCGGGCGAGTCCCGCACCAAGGTCCGCGAGCAGGCCCACGGCGGTATCGACGACCTGCTCGACTGGGACCTCATCGAGGAGGCCGCGCCCGCCATCGAGGACGGCGCGCCGGTCGCGCTCACCCGCGACGTGCGCAACGTCGACCGCGCGGTCGGCGCCACGCTCTCGAACCGCGTCGTCTCCGAACACGGCGGCGAGGGGCTCCCGGACGACACTATCTCCTGCCGGTTCGACGGCGAGGCCGGGCAGAGCTTCGGCGCGTTCCTCGCGCCGGGGATCACGATGGAACTGTCGGGCGCCGCCAACGACTACGTCGGCAAGGGGCTCTCCGGCGGGCGGCTCGTGATCGACACGCCCGCCGAGGCGGCGTACGACCCGACCGAGAACGTCGTCGCCGGCAACGTCTGTCTGTACGGCGCCACCGACGGCGAGATGTACGTCAACGGCGTCGCCGGCGAGCGCTTCGGCGTCCGCAACTCGGGCGTGAAAGCGGTCGTCGAGGGCGTGGGCGACCACGGCTGCGAGTACATGACCGGCGGCGTCGTCGCCGTCCTCGGCGACACGGGCCGCAACTTCGCGGCCGGGATGTCCGGCGGCATCGCCTACGTGTACGACCCCGACGACCGCCTCGACGACCGCGTCAACCGCGGGATGGTGTCGGTCTCCGAGACGCTGGAGGGGTCGGACGAGCGTATGCTCCGCCGGCTCGTCGAGAACCACCGCGCGTACACCGACAGCGAGCGCGCGGCCGACCTCCTCGACGACTGGGAGGCCGCGCTCGACGACTTCGTCCGCGTCTTCCCCGACGCGTACGCGGAGGTCATCGCGGAGGGCACGGGCGTCGACGTGCGCGACGAGCCGCCCGCGCCCGCCGCCGCCGTGCCGGGCGCCGACGCCGACGCGACCGGCCAGGTGTCGAGCGACGACTGAGCCGCGAAACGAGCGCCGCCCGCTACTCCAGCGTCTCCGGGTCGACCTCGCTCTCGGTCGCCCGCTCGACCGCGCGGTCGACGTGGCGCTCGCGGGCGCGCTCGACGAACTCCTCCGGCAGTTCGTCTATCTCGCCGGCCTGAACGCCCCAGAGCTTCGCGTAGAGCCCGTCCGCGGCGAGCAGTTCGTCGTGGGTGCCGCGCTCGACGACCCCGCCGTCCTCCAACACGAGCGCGGTGTCGGCGTCGGTGACCGTCGAGAGGCGGTGCGCGATGACGAAGGTGGTGCGGTCGGCGGCGAGCCGGTCGAGCGAGCGCTGGATCAGCATCTCGGTCTCGGTGTCGACGGCGGAGGTCGCCTCGTCGAGGATGAGTATCGCGGGGTCTTGGAGGACGACCCGCGCGATGGCGAGTCGCTGGCGCTGGCCGCCGGAGAGCTTCACGCCGCGCTCGCCGATCCGCGTCTCGTAGCCGTTCGGCAGCGACGAGATGAACTCGTGGGCCTCCGCGGCCTTCGCGGCCTCGACCACGCGCTCTCGGACCTCGTCCTCGTCGAGGCCCTCGGCGCCCGCCTCCTCGATCCGCGTGAACCGGCCGTAGCGGATGTTCTCGGCGATGGTGCCGTCGAACAGCGTGGTGTCCTGCGCGACGTAGCCCACGGACGAGCGGAGGCTCTCGGCGGTCACGTCGCGCACGTCGTGGCCGTCGACGCGGATCGCGCCGTCGGTCACGTCGTACAGCCGGAGGAGGAGCTTGAGCAGCGTCGACTTCCCGGCGCCGGTCGGGCCGACGAGGGCGACGGTGTCGCCCGGGTCGGCGGCGAAGGAGACGCCGCTGAGGACCTCCTCCTCGGCGTCCGCGGGGTCGACGAGGGCGTTCTCGGGGTACGCGAAGGAGACGTCGTCGTACTCGACCGCGCCCGCGACGCCGCCGCGGTCGGTGTCGCCGGCCGGCGTCACGCCGCCGTCGTTTCGGGCCCCGCCGTCGCTTTCGGCACCGCCGTCGCTTTCGGCACCGCCGCCGAGTTCGACCGCGTCGTCGGCGTCCTCGATGCGGACCGGGATGTCGCGCAGCCCGAACACGCGCTCGCAGGAGGCCTTCGCGTTCTCGTACTGGTCGATGATGTTCGAGACCTCGGCGAGCGGGGCGACGAACTGCTGGGTGAGGAGGACGAAAGTGACGAACGTCCCGACGGTCAGCTCCGTGGAGAACGGGCCCGGCGGGCCGTTCGCGAGCCAGTAGCCGCCGACCGCGAAGGTGGCGGCGAAGGCGAGCCCGGCGAGCAGTTCCATCCCGGGGCGGTAGACGTAGTTGAGCCGGAGGATCGACATCGTCCGCTGAAAGTACGAGAACGAGGCGTCCTCCACGCGATCGCTCTCGTGGGCCTCCGTGTTGGAGGTCTTCACCAGCTCGACGCCCGACAGCGCGTTCTCGAGGGCGGTGTTGAGGTCGCCGACGACGGACCGTTGGGCGGTGTACCGCGGCTCGACAGCGCGCATGAACCACACCGTGAAGAGGAGCATGAGCGGGATCGCGGCGAGGGTGACGACCGCTAGCTCGTAGTTGTAGTAGACGAGGACGCCCGCGATCCCGACCAGCATCACGCCGAGGCGGGCGGAGTTCTGGAGGGCGTTGTCCAGGAAGACTTCCAGGTTCGAGGCGTCGTTGTTGAGGACGGACATGACCTCGCCGGTCTGTTTGTCGTCGAAGAAGGTCATGTCGAGCCGCTGCATCTGGTCGAAGGAGTCGGTGCGGACCGCGTGCATCACGCGGTGCGCGAAGTTGTTCGCCGCGATGCCGTAGACGTACGTGAACACGCCCGTCACGACGAACGACCCGAAGATGAGCAGCACGGAGAGGCGGAACTGCGCGCCGTCTTTGGTGGGGAGCCACGCGTCCGGAACGATCGGGAGCGTGTAGGGGCCAGTGCCGGTGAAGACGGCGTCGATCGCGACGCCGAGGACGACCGGCGGGATCAGCCCCGCCACCCGGGCGACGATGTTGGCGACCATCCCGACCGCGAGCCAGTGGGCCTCGGAGGCCCCGTACTCGCGGAACAGCCGTCCGAGGGGGCGATCAACCCGGTCGCGGTACACTTCGAAGGCGTTGCGCTCGTCGGCAGCCATGGGCGTACGAGCGCCGCGACCCGCATGTATCCGGCGGCTTCGGCGGCCCGTTCCGGGTTCCGCTGATCGCGCCCTTTCGCCTCCTCGCGGTTCAGGAATTCCTTTCTGGGAGCGGTGGCGCGTGCCTCCGAGCGTCCGACGGACGCGAGGAGCACGCGCGAGGGAGTCGGGCGCCGAGCGAAGCGATGGCGCCCGACGAGGCTGGGGAGGCGTGAGGTGCGGTCGCGGTGCGGGGTGGGACTCAAAGGGGCAGCCGCGAGGACGAAGCACGGCGCAGTAAGCACCACAGCGAACGGAGTGAGCGAGGAGCGCAGCAAGCCGCGCGAGTCCTCGCGGCTGGGGCTTTGGCGGTGTTCGCCGCAGGGAAGCCAAATCCGTACGAGCGAGAGACTGGGGCTTTGGAGGAGTACTCCGTCATCCCGAGGTCGCTCGAGTACCACCGAGCGGGTGAGGATCCGACACCGATCACTGCGGAAACGCCGAACACGTACCGTCGCCGGTCCGTTTAATAAGCGCCGCGCGAACCCGGGTACGTGGACGAACTCGTCGTGCGAACGGAGGTGTACGCCGATCCCGAGGAGGTGTACGAGTTCCTGCTGGACTTCCCGCAGTACGCGAACTACTCGGAGTACCTCCGCGAGGTCCGCACGGTCACCGGCGACGGCGGGCCCGGGACCCGGTACGCGCTCACGTTCGCGTGGTGGAAGATCTCCTACACCGCTCGTTCGGAGGTGACCGGCGTCGACCCGCCCGCCCGCATCGACTGGGAGATCACGAAAGACATCGACGCCGGCGGCTGCTGGCGGGTGACGCCCGCGACGAGCGACGACGCGGGCGACGACACGAGCGACGACGCCGATCGAAGCGACGACGCCCCCTGCGAGGTCGCGCTCGAAGTCGAGTTCGATCCGGGCTCCGCCAGCTCCGACGCGCTCGACCTGCCGCGGCTCGTCTCGTTCGACTGGGTGTTGAAGAAGGCGATCCCGCTGATCAGAGACGAGGCCGAGCGCGTCGTCGAACGCGCCGTTCAGGACTTGGAGGGGTCGAGACGGAACGTGGACCTCGACGTGTACGTCGACTCCGACCGGATCTGACGCGCTCCGGATCGGGTCCGCCTCGCGTCGGCGAGTCGAAGGCCTTAATATATCCAGCGGGGAACGAACGGATGCGTTCGCGGGCTCGTAGATCAGTGGTAGATCATCCCCCTGGCACGGGGAAGGCCCGGGGTTCAAATCCCCGCGAGTCCACTCCTGCGCTCACTTCGTTCGCTTAGTCGTTCCCTCGCGTGGCCCCACTCGCTCACTGCGTTCGCTCGCGGGACCCCCGCGAGTCCATGTTTTTGCGCCGCGAGCAACGTCGCGAGCGGCGCGAACATGTGCCGAGCGGAGGATTTGAACACTACCAGTCGCGCGCAGCGAGCGACGCGAGCGAGCACGTCTGGTTCTGGTTCAAATCCCCGCGAGTCCACTCCTGCGCTCACTTCGTTCGCTTAGTCGTTCCCTCGCGTGGCCCCACTCGCTCACTGCGTTCGCTCGCGGGACCCCCGCGAGTCCATGTTTTTGCGCCGCGAGCAACGTCGCGAGCGGCGCGAATATGTACCGGGCAGGGATCTGAACCTACCAGTCGCACGTACTGAACGAAGCAGGCGCCTTCTCGTTCACCACACGCTCCCCCGGTACTCCAGCCGTAGGTGGTCGGCCGTTTCCGGCGGGATCCCCATCTCCTCGAACATCCGTCGGAAGGTCGCGCGAACGTCGGCTTCCTCGAATGACCGGGAGGCGCGCGTCTGCGCGTCGACCTCGATCCCGCCGTGGTAATCGAGGTGGACCCGGTAGGTGTACCCGTCGACCTCGTGCGTGACGGTCGCCCGCGAGAGGACGAAGTCGATCGCTCCCAACCGCGCTCCGCCCGCGTAGTACTCGCGGGTGTGCTGACCGGAGCCCGGGACGGAACGCTCGGTGACCGTCGTCGCGCGAGCGGTCAGCTCGTCGTACGTCGCGCGGAACGCGACCGGCTCCTCGATCCTGATCTCCGGGGCGCCCGCCCCGAGCTCGTCGGGCTCGGCGTCACGGACGTTCGCTTGTAGTTCCTCGACGTCCCCCGCCGCGGTCGCCTCGTCCATCTCGAACAGGGTCGTGAGCCGATCGACGAGCCACTCCTCCGGCGGGAGGTCGTCGACGGTGAACTCGCCGCGGTTGCCGTCCGCGAAGACGGTCACGACGGTGACGCCCTCGTCGGCGTAGAAGGTGGCCCACAGCCGCGTCGCCTCCGAGTGGTCGAACGTGACCCTGAACGCCTCGTACTCCGGGCCGAGGTCGGCGTCGAGCTCGGCGATCCCCGCCGGGTGGAAGCCGCTCGATCCGACGCGCTCGACCTCGTACCCGACCGCGTCGGCTCGGTCCAAGGCGTCCTCGTACGCGAGGTCCGACACGGTGACGCCGTCCGAGGAGTACGACGCCACGTCGGACCCGATCAGGACGCCCGCGAAGACCGCGTACGCGGCGGCGACGACGACGACGGCCCCGACGAGCGCGACCGCGGCCCAGCGGAGTAATTTCATACGCGCCGATACATCTCAGCGTCGTATAGCCCTGCCGACGGTTCCTTCGCGGCGGTGACGACCGCCGCGGGGCCGGGCCGCGTTTCCCGCGTAACGGGGTCGAGCGGGCCGCGACTACTGCTCCGCCGCCGACACCCGCACCACCTGCTTCCCGATGTTCTCGCCGGAGAACAGGCCGAGGAAGGCGTCGGGCGCGTTCTCCAAGCCCTCCACGACCGTCTCGCGGTGTTCGAGGTCGCCGCTCGCGACCCACCCCGCGAGGCGCTCGCTCGCCTCGCCGAACCGGGTCGCGAAGTCGCCGACGAGCAGGCCCCGGACCGTCGCGCGCACGGAGATGAGCTGCGGGAGCTTCCGCGGCCCGGTCGGGACCGTCTCGTCGTTGTAGTGGGCGATCTGACCGCAGACAGCGACGCGCGCGTCGAGGTTCAGCTTCGTGAACACGGCGTCGGTGATGGGCCCGCCGACGTTGTCGAAGTACACGTCGACGCCGTCCGGCGCCGCCTCGTCGAGCGCGGCCCGGTAGTCGTCCGTCGCCTTGTAGTTGATCGCGGCGTCGAAGTCGAGGTCGTCGGTGAGCCAGTCGGTCTTCTCGTCGCTGCCGGCGAAGCCGACCACCCGACAGCCGTTCAGCTTCGCGATCTGGCCGACGACGGAGCCGACGGCGCCGGCCGCGCCGGAGACGACGACGGTGTCGCCGGGCTTCGGCTCGCCCACGTCGAGGAGGCCGAAGTAGCCGGTCCGGCCGGGCATCCCGAGAACGCCGAGGTACGCCTCCGGGTCGGCGACGGTCGGGTCGACCGGCGCGACGTCGTCGGCGTCGAGCGTCGCGTAGTCGGCCCAGCGCCCCTCGCCGGTCACGAGGTCGCCCGCGTCGTACGCGTCGCTCTCGGTCTCGACCACTTCGCCGACGACGCCGCCCTTGAGCGCGTCGCCCACGTCCCACGGCTCGGCGTACGACTCGGCGTCGCGCATCCGGCCGCGCATGTACGGGTCGACGGAGAGGAACCGGACCCGGACGAGGAGCTCGCCCGGGTCGGGGTCGGGAACGTCGGTCTCGCGCAGTTCGAAGCTGTCCTCGTCGGGCTCGCCGGTCGGCCGCTCGGCGAGAAGCCACTCGCGGTTGGTGTCCATCACGGTCCTCGTTGGCGGATGGAACGCAATAGGGTTTGGACCCCAGCAGCGGTCGGGGGGATCCGGAACTCGCAGCCGGCGCGGCAGTCGAAGGGGCGCGGCGGCGGGCCGTCGCTCAAGAATATCCGCGAGCGACCGCCGGGTGATTCACGCGACCGCGACGCCGTTGCGCGCGAGGTAGTTGCTGGCGGCCTTGATCTCGACCGGGCTCCCGATGATCCGGTACTGGTCGGAGCCCTCCACGACGGTGACGGTGAAGCGGGATTCGAGACACTCCCGGTGCCCGTCGAGCGCGCGGCGCGGGAGGACGATCTGCGTACTGTCGCGAAGGCTCGACGGATCTGGCATTCGGCGTGTGAGTGGGTTACTCGTCTCCGATATAACCGTGTCGAAGTATCGGCGGGCCAACCACTCGTTCGGCGGCGAACCGGCGGTTCGCGCGGCGTTCGCGGTCGATCCGATCCTCGGTCGGGGACCGGCGATCCGAAGGAACACCTTTAACGAGCCGACCGGCCGAGGAACGGGTAATGGGACTGGAGGAGGAGATCGAAGACCTCCGCGAGGAGATCGCCAACACGCCCTACAACAAGGCCACGGAGGCCCACATCGGGCGGCTGAAGGCGAAGCTCGCGGAGAAGAAAGAGAAGCTGGAGAACCAGTCCTCCGCCGGCGGCGGCCACGGCTACGCGGTCGAGAAGCACGGCGACGCCACCGTCGCCCTGGTCGGGTTCCCGAGCGTCGGCAAGTCCACCCTCATCAACGCCCTCACCAACGCCGACAGCGAGGTCGGCTCGTACGAGTTCACGACCCTCGACGTCAACCCCGGCATGCTGCAGTACCGCGGCGCGAACATCCAGATCCTCGACGTGCCGGGCCTGATCGAGGGCGCCGCCGGCGGCCGCGGCGGCGGGAAGGAGGTGCTCTCGGTCGTCCGGACCGCGGACCTGGTCGTGTTCATGCTCTCGGTCTTCGAGATCGAGCAGTACGACCGGCTCCGCGAGGAACTGTACAACACGAACATCCGACTCGACACCGAGCCCCCGAACATCAACATCCGGAAGACGCACAAGGACGGGCTCGGCGTGACGATGAGCGACGAGGTGAGCCTCGACGAGGAGACGGTCAAGCAGGTCCTCCGCGAGTACGGCTACGTCAACGCGAAGGTGACGATCCCCCACGACCTCACCATCGACGAGCTGGTCGACGCCGTGATGGACAACCGCGAGTACCTCCCCTCGATGGTCTCGGTCAACAAGGCGGACCTCATCGACAAGAGCTACCTCCCGACCGTGAAAGAGGAGCTGCGCGAGCGCGACCTCGACCCCGACGACGTGGTGTTCATCTCCGCGCAGGAGGGGCTCGGCCTCGACGGGCTGAAGGAGCGCCTCTGGGAGGAGCTGGGCGTCATCCGGATCTACATGGACAAGCCGGGCCGCGGCGTCGACTACGAGGAGCCGCTCATCCTGTTCGAGGGCGACACCGTCGGCGACGCCTGCGAGAAGCTCGGCGGCGAGTTCGACGAGCGGTTCAAGTTCGCGCGCGTGACCGGCGAGAGCGCGAAACACGACGACCAGCAGGTCGGGAAGGGGCACGAACTGGCCGACGAGGACGTGCTCCGGATCGTCGCGCGGAAGTAGCCCCGCGCGCTCGCCCCGCCCGACCGAAAGGCGCTTTTCGCGGGGCCGCGACCGTCGGGTATGCTCACGGTCGCGCTCGCGGGCAAGCCGAACGCCGGCAAGTCCACCTTCTACACCGCCGCCACGATGGCCGACGTCGACGTCGCGAACTACCCGTTCACGACGGTCGACCCGAACCGAGGCGTGACCTACGTCCGCACCGAGTGTCCCTGCCTCGACCGCGAGGAGCGCTGCGGGGCGGAGAACTGCCGCGACGGGAAGCGGTACGTCCCGGTCGAACTCCTCGACGTCGCGGGGCTCGTTCCCGGCGCCCACGAGGGCAAGGGGCTCGGCAACCAGTTCCTCGACGAGCTGACGAACGCGGACGTGGTGTTGAACGTCGTCGACGCCTCCGGCGCGACGAACGCCGAGGGCGAGCCGGTCGAGGTCGGGAGCCACGACCCCCTCGACGACGTGGACTTCATCGAGGAGGAGATGGACCTGTGGCTCGCGGGCATCGTCGACCGCAACTGGGAGGGCGTCGAGCGGCAGTCCCGCGCCCCGGACTTCGACCTCGAAGCGGCGCTGTCGGACATGCTCACGGGGTTCGGCGCGACCGAGCGCGACGTGACCGCGGTCCTGCGCGGGCTGGAGTACCCGGACGACCCGAAGGCGTGGACCGACGACGACCGCGAGGCGCTCGCGCGGGCGGTCCGCCGCCGCACCAAGCCCATCGTCGTCGTCGCGAACAAGGTCGACGCGGCGCCCGACGGCGCCGTCGAGCGCATCCGCGAGGGGACCGACAAGCCCGTGATCCCGGCGACCGCCGACGGCGAACTGGCCCTGCGCCGCGCCGCGGAGGCCGGGGTCGTCGACTACGATCCGGGCGACGAGGGGTTCGCCATCATCGGCGACGTCTCCGACGACCAGCGCGCCGGCCTCGACGCGCTCCGCGAGTCGATGGCGGCCCATGGCGGGACGGGGGTCCAGACCGCCCTGAACGCGGCCGTCTACGACCTGCTCGACCGGATCACGGCCTACCCGGTCCAGGACGCCGGCAAGTGGACGGACGGGACGGGCAACGTCCTCCCCGACGCCTTCCTCCTGCCCGCGGGCTCGACGCCGCGCGACCTCGCGTACGCGGTCCACTCCGACATCGGCGAGGGGTACCTCCACGCGGTCGACGCGCGCGCCTCGCGCCGGATCGGCGAGGACCACGAGCTGACCGAGGGCGACGTGGTGAAGATCGTCTCGACGGCCGGCCCCTGATCGGTCGGAGCGACGCCTCCGGGGGCGCCTTTTCGCGGGCTGCCCGCGTCTCAGTCGAGCGAGCGCGCGTAGGTCACCTGTTTGGGCTCGAAGCCCGCGTCCCGGTAGAACCGTCGCGCGCCGTCGTTGTCCCACTCGCAGGAGACGGTGAGGTAGTCGCGGTCGTCGTCGCGAGCCGTCTCCGTCACTCGGTCGAGGACCGCGCTCCCGTACCCCTCGTTTCGGTGTTCCGGGTCGATTTCGAGGTTCACCACGTCGAGGTACCGCCCCCGCTCCCGAGAGGGGCGCTCGCCCGCTTCGAGGGTGACGAACCCGACCGTCTCGTCGTCGTCGACGACGAGGTAGTCGGTTATCGCGCCGTCGTCGAGGTGCGCCCGGAAGCCGTCGTCCGCGACCGCCGCCGCGTCTTCGTGGGTGATCTCGTTCAGCGGCGAGTGCGACTCCATCGCCGTCGCGAGGTCGTACCACCGCTCGACGAGGGCGTCGAGGTCGTCCTCGCCCGCCGCCGCGAGTTCCGTGTCGATCCGCGACGGCGGACGGTCACTTCAGCGTTCGTCCGGCGTGGGTCGCCGTCGCGTCCGGGAACGCGAGGGGGCGTCCGCCGTGCGACCGACAGGCACATGCGGGTCGCCCGAGACGAACCGATAGAGAGCGGCTATGCTCGGGCTCGAACACGACTTCCGGATCGTCGACACCCGCGCGACCCTCGACCCCGACGAGTCGTCGGTCGCCACCCACGGGCGGGACATCTCGCCGGAGCGGCTGGAACGCGAGATGCTCCAGGCCGGGATCGTCCGCGCGGTCGCGAGCCCCGGGCAACGCGCCGCCGGGCGGAGCTACCTCCGCGCGAACAACGCCGTCGCCCGCCTCTCCATCGACCGCCCGTTCGTCGCGTTCGCCCGCCTCAACGGCCCCCGCGACCCCGGGACCGGGCCGGTGTCGGCCGTCCGGAACCTGCGCGCCGAGCGCGACGACCACCACACCCGCCCCGACGACGTCGAGCAGTATTCCTACGACGACCGCTTCCACGGCTTCACGCTGGCGCCCCACGTCGACGGTCTCCCCAACGAGGACGTGCTGACCCGCCTCGAGGACGCCGACCTCCCCCTGTTCGTCCACGCGGGCCGGGAGTTCCCGCCCGAGGCGGTCGAGACGGAGCTGCTCGGCTACGACCTCCCCGTCGTGCTGGGCAGCTTCGGCGGGTACCCGCTGGACGCCGACCTGATGAACGAGACGCTCGACCTGCTCGACGAGTACGACCGCCTCCACGTCGACACGAGCGCGGTCCGGTACCGCGAGGTGCTCGAACGCGGCGTCTTGGAACACCCCGACCGCGTCCTCTTCGGCTCCGGCGCGCCGGACGTCCACCCGAACGTCGGCGTGATGGAAGTGCTCACCCTCGACGTCTCCGAAGACCTGATGGCCCGCGTGCTGGCGAAGAACCCGGCCCGCCTCGTCCCGGCGCTCGCCGAGGGCGCCGACGTGTGACCCGGAGCGCCGCCGCCGCCCGCGGGTCGATCCCCGCCGACGAAGCGACGCGCACTTGTCGCGCCGCCGCCGACCGACGGACATGAGCGACGCAGACGCCCGGAGCGAGCCCGTCGCGCGCGACGCCGACGCGGCCGCCGACGACCCGTACGTCGAGGTCGTGCGCGCGGTCGGCCACGAGCACGTCACCGCCGAGCACGCGAGCACGTTCGAGTTCACGACCGACGACTGGCTCACGCCGGCGGGCGACTGTATCGTCGGCGTCGAGGCGGACCGGGCCCCGCGGGACTTCTCGGCCGAGTTCCGCGAGGCCTGCCGGGACGCGGACGCAACGATCACGGCCACCGTCGCGGTCGGGGAGCCGGGCGCCGAGGCGGTCGACCTCGCCGACCCCGCCCACGTCGACCGGATCGTCGGTCGCGGCGACCCCGGGCTCGCCCTGCTCGACGAGCGCTCCATGGTCGGACGCACGAGCGATTACACCGACGACGAGCGGACGGTCCTCGTCGACGGGGACGGCGCCGCGGCCGACCTCGACCGCGACCTGGTCGCCGCGCTCGCCGACGGCGCGCCCGCGGCGCTGCGGCTGGCGGTCGAGCCGACGGAGTAAGCGGCCGGTACGAGTCGGGCGCCGCGGGGGGTCAGGACTGATCGGCGGCGTCGATGATGTCGAGGACGGGGAACGGCTCGGTCCGGTCGAACGAGGCGAAGACGGCCTCGTAGCGGGCCGAGGGGAACACGAACACGACGACCTTCTCGAAGAACAGCGTCTGGGCCTCGAACGACTCGTCGATCAGTTCCTTGAAGTCGTCGCCGGTGACCTGGTTCGCCATTATCAGCCGGTACGCGGACTCCAAGTCCTGATCGGTGTACCGGGACGCGAGGTCGTCCCTGACGTATTCGACGGTGAAATCGAGGGACCCGAGGTGAGCTATCACCCGGGCCTCCGCGCCGTCGACCGCGCGGAGGCGTTCGGCGAGGTCGGACATAGCAGTAGATTTTGCGCTAACCTGGTAAAACTGCCCATACGGGTCCGTCGGACCTCATATCGGCAGCTCTGCGTCCGCGCCGACGACCCGGTCGGGCTCCGCTGGCGCGCGCCAGTCGGTCGTCCGTTCGAGCAGTTGGACGACCATCCGGCCCGTCACGCCCCAGACGGTGTAGCCGTCGACGTGGAAGAAGTGGACGCGGTGGTCGCCGTACTCCGGGTGGCCGACGCGGCGCTCCGACTCGTAGTTCGCCGGGTCGGTGAGCGCGTCGACCGGGAGGACCGCCACCTCGGCGACCTCCGACTCGTCCGGGACGTACTGGCGATCGGGGGCGACGCCGACGAACGGGCGGACCGCGTACTTGCTCGACGTGCGGGTGTCGTCGAGGCGCCCGACGACGTCGACCTCCGTCGGTCGCATGCCGACCTCCTCGTCGGCCTCGCGCAGCGCGGTGTCGGTCAGCGTCCGGTCGATCGGCTCGCGGCCGCCCCCGGGGAAGCTCATCTGCCCGGGGTGTTCGCCGAGGTGCGCGGCGCGCTTGGTAAAGAGGAGGTTGGCGTCGCCGTCCCGCGCGATCACCGGCGCCAGCACCGCCGCCTCCCGCCGGCCGGCGAGCGACTGCGGCGTGTGTCGGCGCAGCCCCGACAGGTCCATGGGAGTGATAGGCCACGCGAGGCGGATAACGTTTCCGCGGATTCCGACCGTACCGGACGGAACGGCGGACTGGAGCGGGCCGGAGCGGGCGCGAGCGCGGCTCAGACCGCCGAGATCTGACTGACGAGCGTCGCCGCGAACGCCGACAGCACGACGATCAGCGCCGCGAGCAGGACGGTCCGCTTCGTCGGGAACATCGTACCCGTGGGAGGGGCGGAGCGACCATGTACCCCGACGACTCTCGTCCCGAGTTTACCCGAATTTGGCGACGCGCCGGGACGAAAGGCCTCCGTACCGACGCGCCGCGAGGGCGGGCGACGGCGGTCGGGTTCGGACCTTTTAAGCCCGAGACACCCGCTTTCGAGAGTAATGAGCGACGACGACCAAGAGCTCGGGATCACCGAGTCCAAGACGCACAACACCGGCGAGTGGTACGCCGAGGTCGTACGGAAGGCGGGGCTCGCGGACTACGGCCCCGAGGGGATGAGCGGGTTCATCGTCACCCGCCCGCGAGCGTACGCCGTCTGGGAGCGCCTCCAGGGCTTCCTCGACGCGAAGTTCAAGGAGACGGGCGTTCAGAACGCCTACTTCCCGCTGTTCATCCCCGAGTCGTACCTCGAACGCGAGAAGGACATCGTCGAGGGGTTCGACCCCGAGGTGGCGTGGGTCGACGAGGCGGGGAACAAAGAGCTCGAAGAGCGGCTGGCGGTCCGCCCCACCTCCGAGTCGATCATCACGCCGTACATCAGCCAGTGGGTCCGGAGCCACCGCGACCTCCCGCTGCGCGTGAACCAGTGGTGCTCGGTCGTGCGGTGGGAGGCGACAGAGACGAAGCCGTTCTTCCGCACGAAGGAGTTCCTCTGGCAGGAGGGTCACACCGCGCACGCGACCCGCGAGGACGCGTGGGACGAGACGATGACGCGGCTGGACCAGTACGAGTCCGTCTACGAGGACCTGCTCGCGCTGCCGGTCCTGAAGGGACAGAAGCCGGACCACGACAAGTTCCCCGGCGCCGACACGACGACGACCGTCGAGGCGCTGATGCCCGACGGGAAGTCGGTCCAGGCGGGCACCTCCCACCACCTCGGGCAGTCGTTCGCGGAGGCGTTCGACATCACCTACTCGGACGAGGACGAGGAGGAGCGCACCGCCCACACCACCTCGTGGGGGCTCTCGTGGCGCGCGCTGGGCGCGCTGATCATGACCCACTCCGACGAGCAGGGGCTCGTCCTGCCCCACACCGTCGCCCCCACGCAGGTCGTCGTCGTCCCCATCTGGCAGGAGGACACGAAAGACGACGTGCTGGCGTACGCGGAGGGCGTGGCCGACGACCTCGACGACGCGGGGATCCGGGTCGAACTCGACGACCGCGACGAGCGCAACCCCGGGTTCAAGTTCAACGAACACGAGCTCAACGGGATCCCGCTCCGGATCGAGATCGGCCCCCACGAGGTCGACGACGAGGAGCTCACCCTGGTCCACCGGCCCGACGGCGAGAGCGTCGAGGTCGACCGCGACGGGGTCGCCGAGACCGTCCGCGACCAGTTCGACGAGGTATACGCCAAGCTGTACGCGACCGCCGAGGAGACCCTCGACGACGGCGTGCGCGAGGCCGACGACCGCGCCGACATCCTCGGCACGCTCGGCCAGCACGGCGGCTACGTGAAGGCCCCGTGGTGCGGCGACGAGGCCTGTGAGGAGCCGATCAAGGAGCCGATGGCCGCCGAGATCGTGATGGTGCCGTTCGAGGACGACGACCCCCTCGCCGACGAGGGGCACGACGAGACGTGCGCGATGTGCGACGCCGACGCCGAGCGGACCGCCTACTTCGCAAAGACGTACTGAGCCGCGGCGGTGCCGACGCCGCCTGCGCTACCGGGTTCGCGCGGTGACGGCGATCGGTCCGGACCGCGCGCCCCCTGCGGGATCGCTCCCTCGGCGACGCGACTGTTCCCCTGGACCGCACTGCCTCCCTCACGTCGGGCGATTAATCCGCGTTGATCCGACTTAACGGAGTTCCGGGTATATACGGACGGAGTGCGTACCCGCTGGTGATGAACCGATGGATTGCCGCCCTCGTCGTCGCGGCCGTCGCCGCCGCGGTGATCGCGGGGGCCGCCGCCGCCGCCGCGCCGGCGGGAGCGGTGACCGCACAGACCGACGCGCCGAACGGGAGCGGTGCGGACTCGGGCGCCGAGAACGCGACGCTCGACCTGAGTCCCGGCGAGCAGCTCGCCGGCGTCGTCGGCGTTCAGGGCGCCGAGATCGAGGGCGAGGTGGAGTCGCGCGCCTTCGCGGTCGGGCTCCGCGAGGCGGCGAGCAACGAGAGCCGCGCCGCCGTCGTGGCGGAGCGACTGAACCGGACCGAAGCGCGCCTCGCGGAGCTGGAGCAGCGGCAGGAGGCGCTGCGCGAGCGCCGCGCGGCCGGCGAGTTGAGTCAGGGGGAGTACGCCGCGCGGATGGCGACGACGACCGCGCGGATCGAGACGCTCTCTCGCGGGCTGAACCGGAGCGCGAGCGCGGCCGCCGAGCTCCCGGCCGCCGTCCGCAGCGAGGCGGGCGTGGACGGCGATCGACTGACGGCGCTGCGCGAGCGCGCGAGCGAGCTCAGCGGCCCCGAGGTCGCCGCCATCGCCCGCGGCGTGGCCGGCGACGGCGTTGGCGGACCGGTCGCGTCCGGACGCGGGCCGCCCGGAAACGGGACCGGACGCGGGCCGCCGGAGGACCGCGGGCCCGAAGCCGGGGGCCCGCCGGACGACAGGGGGCCCGGCGAGGGCGACGAAGCCGGACCCCCGGACGAGGAGGACCGCGAGGACGGCGAGTCGGACGCGGACGACGGAAGCGAACGCCGAGGACCGCCGGGCGGGAACGGCGAGGACGGCGCCCCGAACGGGTCCGACCCCAGAGACGGGGACGAGGCCGACGACGAGCCGGGGGCAGCCCCCGGCGGCCCCCCGGACGAGTCCGACGGAAACGGGTCCGGCGGCGGACCTGGGGCGGGCGGGTCCGACGACCGCGGATCCGAAGGAGACGAGTCGAGCGACGACGAATCCGAGCAGGACGGCGACGAACCGTCGGTGACGTCCCCGCGAGGCGTCGTCGACGCCCACCCGGGCCGCGATGCGTGAGCGGGGCGCAGCGCGACGGGTGAGAGCGCTCGGTTCTGGGAACGTCGTCGGTCGGGGATGAGAAGGAATTTATTCACACGGTCTGTCGCTCACGGCGTGCAGCGAGCGCCGATCCTCCTCGCAGTCATCGCCCTCCTCGGAGCCGTCGGCCTCGCGCTCGGCGCGGGCGGCGCCGGCGCGGTCCCGTTCGAGGGCGGGTTCGCTCAGATGGACGTCGAACCGGACGACGTGTCGCTGGCGGTCGACGTCCGGCCGGACGGCGACGCGGAGTGGACCGTCGAGTACCGGATCCGGCTCGGCACCGACGAGGAGGAGCGGGCGTTCGAACAGCTCCGCGCGGACGTCGAGAACGACACGGCGGCGTACACGACCAGGTTCCGCGACCGGATGGCCTCGACCGCGGAGACCGCCGAGACGGCGACGGGCCGCAACATGACCGTGTCGAACGCGACCGTGACCGCCGAGCGGCGCGAGCTCCCGCAGGCGTACGGCGTGTTGACCTACCGGTTCGAGTGGACGAACTTCGCGGCCGTCGACGGCGACCGGCTCCGCGTCGGCGACGCCGTCGACGGGCTGTTCCTCGACGACGCCTCCTCGCTGATCGTCTCGTGGCCGGAGGGGTACCGCCTCGGCGAGACGACGCCCGAGCCGAGCGAGGTGCGGGAGCGGTCCGTGGTCTGGAACGGGCCGGTCGACTTCTCCGCCGGCCAGCCGCGGATCTCCGTCGCGCCCGCGGGGCCGCTCTCGGGGGTCCCGACCGCCGGTGTCGCCGCGCTCTTCGGGGCGCTCGTCGTCGCCGGCGCCGCCGTCGCCTACCGTCGTCGAGACGCCGAGCCCGCGGCGCCCGCGGGGGGCGGAGACGCCGAGACCGAGGCGACCGGCGACGCGCCGGCGGACGGCTCGGGCGCGGCGACCGCGGCGGCCGCGAGCGACTCGACGGCGGAGCCGACGGCCGGCGACGACGACGGCGACGCGTCGGAGCCGGACTCGGACGAGCCGCGGCCCGTCGACGGCGACCTGTTGAGCAACGAGGAGCAGGTGCTCCGGCTGATCGAGTCGGAGGGGGGCCGGATGAAACAGAAGCAGGTGGCCGAGCGGTTGGACTGGACCGCCGCGAAGACGAGCCAGGTGGTGACGGGGCTGCGCGACGAGGGCGACCTCGACGGCTTCCGTCTGGGCCGCGAGAACGTGCTCTCGCTGCCGGACTACGATCCGGAGGGAGACGCGGGCGGAGTCGACGAGGACGGCGGGAACCGCGGCGAGGGAGAGGACGCGGGCGGCGAGGGAGAGGACGCGGGCGGCGAGGGCGACGCTACCGGCGACTGACCGCGCCGTCGACGGCCCGGAGACGGCCCGGTTCGGCCACGCTCACAGGTCCCGCGAGCGACCGATGTGAAGCAGTTCGCCCCCGCACTCGCACTCGCCGGGCGAGCCGGTCCGCCGGCCGCATTTGAAACACTCGTACATTTCTTCGCCGTCGCAGTCGTATTCTGGTCGCATATACGCCGATAGGACTCCGTGATAAATAACCACACACCTAATATTATTTTTAGAATATAAATAGTTCTCCGGGAGCCGGTGACCGAACGATCGGAACGGCTCGATCGGCTCCGAGAACCGCGCTCACGTCAGCGGTCGGGAGTCCCGTCGCTCACCGGTTCGGCGTCGCACCGTCAGAAGAGCCGGAGGAGGGATTTGAACCCTCGACCTATTCCTTACGAAGGAATCGCTCTGCCAGCTGAGCTACTCCGGCACGCATTCGACAATTCCCGGACGGAAAAATAAGGGTTCCGAAACGGGGACGGGGCGGCGATCCGACGCGCCGACTCCCGCGACGGAATCGGCGAATTGTTCCGGTAGTAATCTGACAATCGTCTCGTGTTGGGCCGTATTCTGTCTCGATACTCATAAGAAAGCGAAATTGTTCACAAGCGTATAAGGAAAAAGACTAAATATGTGTTCGGGTTTGAATTCAGACGTGATGACACCGCCCGCGTGCCGAGACGGCGGGGATCGAATCCCTCGGCGGTGCGTGCCCGGTCGAAGCCCGTACCGGGCGGCGATAGTCACGTCGGTCGCCGGCCCCACGGCGACTCGACGCGGCCGTCATCCCCAGCAGCGTCCCGTCGCGGCTACCGTGTGAAACGCGTCTCCGACGCGCCAAGCGCAGAATCGCCTCTGGTCCGCCGACCGCCGCCGCGACCGCTTGTCATGTGACGGGCCCCGGCCGCGTCGCCCCGACCCCCCTCGGGGCGACGCGGCGTTCTCGCTGTCTCGACGCTCCCTCGCGAGCGACGGGACCGCCCGACGCGCTCGCGCGGGTGCTGATTC
This sequence comes from Halorubrum sp. Atlit-28R, assembly GCF_003665955.1. NCBI lineage: Archaea > Methanobacteriati > Methanobacteriota > Halobacteria > Halobacteriales > Haloferacaceae > Halorubrum > Halorubrum sp. Atlit-28R. The sequence goes on along the minus strand of NZ_QPLS01000001.1, from coordinate 349,635 downwards.
GCGTTACGCGAACAGCCGCCGCGCGCGACGGACCTCCGCGGAGAGCCCGGCGTACCCGGCGCCGACGACGCCAGCGAGCCGCAGTTCCGCGGGCGCGACGTCGAGGCGGTGCGAGAGCGGCCCCGGCCGCGCGTCGGCGCCCGCGACCGCGACCGTCCGCCCGCGGACCCTGACCTCGGCGGTGAGACCGCCCCGGACCAGCTCCGCGGTCGCGAGGGTCGAGACGGACTCCGCCGGGAGCCGCCGGGCGATGCGGAGGGCGTCGCCGACGCTGTCGACCTCGACGAACAGCCGGCGGCCGGTCGCGCGGACCGCGGCGTCGACCCCGTCGACCGAGAGCGTCAGGTCCTCGGTCTCGACCGAGAGGCGCCGCCCGGACTCACTCCCGCTCACGCGTGGTGACCCGGACGCCGCCGTCGACGCGCCACTCGGCGTGCTCGGCGTCGTCGCCGGTCCCGCTCGGCACCTCGACGGTCATATCCTCGAACTGATAGTGTATTTCGGCGTTTCGGCCCGTGAGCCGGTCGTACAGCCCGATCGCTAAGTCCGGCCAGGTAGTCGTCTCGTCGATGCGCTCCGCGGGGTCTTCGGCGTCGCTCATACACGTTCATGGTAGTGAGTGGCACGCATAAGTGAGCGGCCTGACGTGTCTGTGCCGTCGGTACCGGGGCGGGACCGACCGGCGCGGTCAGCCGTCGACGCGGGTCAGCCGGACGTCGAGACAGACGTTGTGTTCGTGTGGCGCGTACGACCGGACGACCCGTTCGGTCTCGACGTCGACGGCGTAGGCGTCGCCGGCGGCCGCCTCGATCGCGCGCCGGCCCGGGCCGAACGGGTCGTCCTCGTGTTGGATGTCGTAGTAGTGGATCACGCAGTCGTCGCCCGCGAGCGCGACGGCGGTGTCGAGGAACTCGTCCGCGGAGTGCGGGAGGTTCATCACGAGCCGGTCGGCGGTGTCGGCGCACGACTCGGCGATCTCGCGGACGTCGCCCGCGACGGCCGTCACCCGGTCGGCGACGCCGTTGCGTTCGGCGTTCTCCCGGAGGTACTCGACGGCGCGCTCGTTGAGGTCGCACGCGACCACGTCGGCGCCGCGGGCGGCCATGGGGACGGCGTACGGTCCCACGCCGGCGAACATGTCGACCGCCGACTCGCCGGACTCCACCTGCTCGACCACGCGGTGCCGCTCGGTCGCGAGCCGCGGCGAGAAGTACACTTCCGCGACGTCGAGCGCGAACTCGTGGCCGTACTCGCGGTGGACCGTCTCGGTGCCGTTCCCGGCCAGCACGTCCCACTGACGGACCCGCAGTTCGCCCTCGATCGGCGACGCGCGGTTGAGGACCGTGTCGCAGGGGAGGTCGGCGGCCATGACCGCGTCCGCGATCTCGCGGGCGCGGTCGTCGTCGTCCTCGTCGACGATGACGATGTCGCCCAGCCGCTCGATCGAGGGCTCGTAGCCGAGGATCTCCGCGGGCGTCGTGGGCCGGTCCCGGGCCGCCGCGTCGCGCTCCACGACGTTGGCGGCGAGGTCGGCCGGGACCCGATCGCGGTCCGCGACGGGGATGTAGATCGTGTCGCCGTCGACGGCGATCTGGTGGTCGCCGTCGAGGGCGTCGGCGTCGGCGAGCCGGCTCCGGACGGTCTCGCCGCGCTCGCGGTCGACGGCGACGCAGGGGACGCTCATCGTCGGCGAGACGCGGGCGAGCGAATAAACGGTGACGCTTCGCGGACGGCTCACTCCTCGTCCGCGGTCGCGGCCGCGACCGCGTCGAGCAGTTCCGCGCCGTCGGCGTCGGCCGCGACCGTGGCGACCCGGTCGGCGGCCGCGGCCACCTCGGCGTTCGGGCCGCGCGGCGCGTCGGGGGCGCCCAGGCCCTCCGACCCGACGACGAGCGTCGCGTCCGCGTCGGCCGCGAGACTCCGCGCCGCCGCGACCGCCGCCGCGGACGGGGCCTCGAACGGCGGCGCCGTCACGGCGGTCGCGCCCGCGTCCGCGGCGGCGCCGGCGGCGGCGTCCCCCGCCGGAACGACGCCGACGGAGGCTTCGTGGCCCGCGGCCGCCAGCCGGGCGACGGCGCGCGCCGCCGGGCGCCCCGTGCCGATCACGTGGACGCGCCGGGGCTCGACGTCGCTGTGGGGGAACGCCGTCACCGCGGGCGCGCCGGTCGCCGGGTCGCGGCCGACGAACGCCTCGGCGTCGAAGGCGGCGCCGACGGTCGACGCCGAGAGCACGTCCTCAGGCGGGCCGGCGGCGCGGACCCCGCCGTTCGCGAGGACGACGACCTCGTCGCAGTACCGGGCCGCGGCGTCGAGGTCGTGGATCGCGGCGATCGCCCCCCGGTCGCCGTCGTCGACGAACGCGCGGACCAGTTCCAGCGTCTCGACCGCGTGGTTCACGTCGAGGCTGGCGGTCGGCTCGTCCAGGAGGAGGAGCGGGGCCGCCTGTGCCAGGGCCCTGGCGAGCAGGACGCGCTGGCGCTCGCCGCCGGAGACCTCGGTGATCGAGCGGTCCGCGAACCGCTCGACGTCGGCCGCGGCCATCGCGGCGTCGACCGCCTCGTCGTCCGCGACGCCGTGCGCGTCGAAGCGCCCGAGGTGCGGGGTCCGCCCCATCTCGACGACGTGGCGCACGCGGAAGTCGAACGCGAGGTTCGTCGCCTGCGGGACGCTCGCGACCCGGCGCCCGACCGCCTTGGCCGACAGCGACGCCGCCGGGTCGCCGCCGATCTCGACGGTCCCGGCGTCCGGCTCGACGGCCCCGGTCACCGCGCGCAACACCGTCGTCTTGCCGGCGCCGTTGGGGCCGACGAGGCCGACGAGCGACCCCGGCTCGACGCGGAGGTCGACCCCGGAGACGACGTCGAGGTCGCCGAACGAGACGGCAACGTCCGCGACCGACAGCAGCGGGTCGTCGCCGAACGACCGAGCGGTGTCCGGGAGCGACCCCGGTCCCGCGAGCGACGCCGACCCGTCGCGCGCGGCGGCGGGTCGGGCCTCGGCCGTCTCGGCGACGGATTCCTCGCCGTCCGCCGCCTCGGCGTCCGCGTGGCGGTCCGCGCTCACAGCTCCGTCACCTCACGGGTCACGAGCAGGTAGACGAAGAAGGGCGCGCCGACCGCGGCGGTGATGATCCCGACCGGGTACTCGGCGGGGGCGGAGCGCGCGAGCGTGTCGGCCGCGACGAGGAAGGTGCCGCCGGAAAGCGCCGCGGTCGGGAGCAGCACCCGGTGGTCGGGGCCGACGACGAGCCGGAGCATGTGCGGGACGATGAGGCCGACGAACCCGATCACGCCGGCGAACGCGACGCCCGCGGCCGTGACCAGCGCCGACGCCGCGAGCAGCACGCGCTTGGTCCGCTCGACGGCGATGCCGAGCCCTCGGGCCTCCTCCTCGCCGAGCAGGAGGACGTTGAGGTCGCGGGCGTACGCGAGCAGCACGGCGAACAGCGGCGGCACGACGACGGCGGTGACGGCGACCTCGCTCCACGCCGCGCCGGAGAGGTGGCCCATCAGCCACGCGACGATCTGGCGGAGCGACTCGCCGGCCTGGAGCTGGAGGTACGAGACGACCGCGCCGAGGAACGTCTGGACCGCGACGCCGGCCAGGAGGAGGGTGGCGACGGGCGTCCGGCCGCCCCGGGTCGCGATGGCGTACACGCCGAAGGCGGCGGCGAGCGCGCCGACGAACGCGAAGAGGCTCGTCCCGGCGCCGCGCGAGAGCGCGACCTCGACCGGCCCGAAGAGGGGGACGGCGATCGTCGCCGAGAGCGCGGCGGGGAAGACGATGTACGCGACCGCGCCGACCGCCGCGCCCGAGGAGACGCCGATTATCGAGGGGTCGGCCATCGGGTTGCGGAAGAAGCCCTGCATCACCGTGCCGGCGGCCGCGAGCGCGAACCCGACGAGCGCGGCCAGCAGGATCCGCGGCAGCCGCACGCCCACCACGATCTGCTGGTGGACCGAGTCGACGGGGAACGCGAACGGGGACGCGAACGCGAGGTCGACGCCCGGGAGCGTCAGCGGTCCGACGCCGGGGACCGGCAGCGGGCCGACGCCGCTGGCGCTCGTCTCGATCCCCGCGGGCACCGCGAGCGCGTTCAGCACCGACTTCACGACGGTCTCGGGCGGGACGGAGACGGGACCGATCGCGGCGCTGACCACGACGGCGACCGCGAGGAGCGCGGCTACCGCCGCCGACCAGTACGCCGACCGAACCCATGGTCGCATGCGTACTCCAACACAACTTGTAGTAGGTAAATACTTATTGGACGAGTCCGGTCATGGACGCGATGCGAGACAGCTTCGCGATCGCGATAGCCGTGCTGGTGACGACCGCCCTGATCGGCGGCGTCGCCGGGACGGCGGCGGGCGCACAGTCGACGATATCGACCGACGGGCCCACCGCGGGCGCGCAGCCGGCGGTCGGCGCGGCGGCGACGGGCGCGGGGGCCGCGCAGACCGACGGCGCCTGCGGCTTCCCGTACAACGCGACCGACGCCACCGGCGAGACGATAGCCTTAGAGGAGCGCCCCGACCGGATCACGACGATCTCACCGTCGGCGGCGCAGACGCTGTGGGAGCTCGGCGCGCAGGACCGCGTCGTCGGCGTGAGCCAGTTCGCCTTCTACCTCGACGGCGCCGAGGAGCGAGCCAACGTCTCCGCCGAGTTCGGCGCGAGCGTCGAGCGCGTCGTCGACACCGAGCCCGACCTCGTGCTGGCGCCGAACTCCTCGGCTGCCGACGTCGAGCCGCTCCGCGAGCAGGGGCTGACCGTGTATCACCTCCCGGCGGCGACGAGCATCGGCGACATCGCCGAGAAGACGGAGACGATCGGTCGACTCGTGGGCGCGTGCGAGGCCGCGAGCGAGACCAACGCGGAGATGTACGACGCGGTGGAGGCGGCCGAGGAGCGGACCAGCGGCGTCGACCGGCCGACCGCCCTCTACCCCCTCGGCGGCGGCTACGTGGCGGCGAACAACACCTTCATCGACGCGATCATGACCGCGGGCGGGACCGACAACGCCGCCGCGGAGTACGAGGCGTACCCGCAGCTCTCCGACGAGGTAATCCTAGAGACGGACCCCGAGCTGATCATCGTCACCGACTCCGAGGCCGCGATCCTCGACCAGGAGCCGTACGCCAGCACGACCGCGGGCGCCGAGGACAGCTACGTGGTGATGAACGTGAACCACCTCAACCAGCCGGCGCCGCGCAGCGTGATCGAGTCGACGACGACGCTGTCGAACGCCGTGGTCGAGCTACGGAGCGACGGCAGCGAGTCGACGGACGGCGCCGAGGGCGGCTCGTCTGACGGGGACGGCTCCGACGGCGGCGATTCCTCGGGCGACGGCTCCGGGGACGGCGACGCGTCGGACGGCTCGACGACCGGAGATTCGGACGGGACCGACGGCGGCGACGGGGAGAGCGCCGGCGACACGGGCGCGGAGTCGCCCGGGTTCGGCGCCGTCGCGGCCGCGCTCGCGCTGCTCGCGACCGGCCTGCTCGCGCGGGGCGAGTGACGGGCGAGGAGCGCGCGAGCCGCACCGAGCGCTGACCGACGGGTCCGTCTAGACCCCCTGTCCCATCAGGTGGCTGCGGAGCACGTCGGGCGTCTTCAGCCCGGCGTCGCTGTTGAGCAGCACGACGGTCTCGTCGCCGTCGAAGAAGCCCTCCTCGGCGAGCGCCCACGCGCCGGCGGGGGCCGCGCCGCCCGTGGCGCCCATCTCGACGACCTCGTTCTGCGCCACGGCGACCGCGCTCGCGAGGATGTCGTCGTCGTCGACGCCGACCGCGGTCCCGCCGCTCTCGGTGACCGCCGCGACGGCCGCGGCGCCGCCGGCGGGGTCCGCGATCTCCAGTTCACCGCAGATGGTGTCGGGCCTCCCCCACGGCTCGGGCTCGTCGAGGCCCCGCTCGACGGCGGCCGCGATCGGGGCGCAGCCCGCCGCCTGCGCCGCGACGACCTTCGGCGTCCCGTCGATCGCGCCGATCCGGTCGAGCTCGTCGAACCCCTTGTACACGCCGGCGACGACCTCGCCGGAGCCGGTCGGGACGACGACGACGTCGGGGGCGTCGCCGAGGTCGGCGACGAGCTCGAACGCGACCGTCTTGGCGCCCTCGTGGCGGTAGGGGGTGACGAACTCGCCGAGGTCGGTGTACTCGGTCTCCAGCTGCTCGTCGACCGCCTCGGCGGCGTCCGGGAAGCGCCCGCCGACCACGCGCATCTCGCCGCCGTGGACGTTCGTCATCGACTTGTTCGAGAACGCGCAGCGCGAGGGGACGAACGCGTACGAGCGCAGGTCCGCCCGGCCCGCGTACGCCGCCATCGACTGCCCGGCGTTGCCGGGACTCGCGCAGACGAGCGGCTCCACGTCGGCGCCGTCGGCCGCCCGCCTCGCGACCGCCGTCATCGCGAGCGAGAGCCCGCGGTCGAGGACGGTCCCCGTCGGGTTCCGCCCCTCGTCTTTGACGTACACCGCGTCGACGTCGAGCTCGCCGGCGAGCCGGTCGGTCGCCACGAGCGGCGTGGCGCCCTCGCCCGCGGTGAGCGCGTCCGCGGCCGGGAACGGGAGCAGCGCGTCGAAGCGCCAGTGGCCCCTCGCGGTCGCGGGCGCGGCCCGGGCGTCGCCGCTGCCGCCCCGCGCCGCGGGGTCGAACAGGTCGTCCGGGTCGACCGCGTCGTAGTCGTAGACGGGGTCGAGGCCGCGCGCCCGCTCGTCGTCGTCGATCGCGGCCGCGTCGGCGGTCTCGTGGACGCGCCCCGACGCCCGACTCTCCAGCCCGCGAAACGCCGGCGTGGTCTCGAAGTCAGCCATAGCGAACCTTGCGGCGGCGGCGACTAATCGCTTCGCACTCGGGACTGGACCGCAGTTCGACTGACGCATCGAACACGCGGTGGCGCGTGCCGACGAGCGGCCGTAGGGCGCGAGTCGCACGCGCGAGGGACGCGGTGAGTGAGGGGCGACCGCAGGGAGCCCCGACCGAGCCGCGAGGCTGGGTAGGCGTGAGGTGCGGTGCTGTGCGGGGCGCGGGGCTTCGTGGGCGCTCGCGTCGGCCGTCGGGTTATGATCTCCTGAGTCCGACGCCGCGACACGGTCGAATCCGGACCGCTCACCGGCTCCGGAGTGTCACCACTGCGAGGAGGGCGGCAGTCGGAAGAGCGCGATCAACCGACTGAGCGCGTACACCGCGGCGTACAGGAACGCAGCCGAGGGCGCCGCGACGAGGAGCGCGAGGTAGGTCCCGAACGTGGCGGCACCGCCGATCGCTCGGAACCGACCCGTCTGACTCACGGCTCGAAGCCGGCCCCACCGGTGCGTCAGAGCCGCCAGCCCGCCGCCGAGAAACGTCCCGGCGACGATGGCGACGAGCGCGAGCGGCCCCGGAGACCGGAGCGAAGCGATAACGGCCGAGGGAGATTCGAATCGTCCCAAGACGACGGTGAGAAACGCAAACGCCAGGAGCGCGGCGCCGACCTGGAAGAGGTCCGCGGCCCGCCCGTCGATGGCACTCCTCGACGGAGCGGCGTCCGGGTCGAACAGCCGGCCCGACAGCCCGAACCCGACCAGCCCGAACAGGGCGACCGGCGCGCCGAGCGCGCCGCTCGCGCCCGGACCGCCGACCGACAGCCAGACGCCGAGCGGGACGAGGGCGAGGGACAGCCACCGACCGACCGCGACGCGGTCCACGCGTGGGACTCGCGCGCCCCCGACAAAAAGCGTGGTCACCGCGACGTCCGCGATCCGATCCCGCCGCCGCTTATAAACCCGCGACCCGATACTCGAAGCATGAACGGAGACGCCACGGTCGTCGGCGGCGGATTGGCGGGGCTGGTCGCGGCGAGGCGGCTCGCCGAGGCGGGCGCGGACGTGACGCTGTACGAGCGACGGCCCGGGGTCGGCGGCCGAGTCCGAACCGAGACGGTCGACGGGTTCACGCTCGACCGCGGCTTTCAGGTGCTCTTCTCCAGCTATCCCGGCGTCGACCGCGAACTCGGCGCGGACGGGCTCGACGCCCTCGACTTACGCACCTTCGCGCCCGGCGCGACGATCTGTCGGCCCGGCTCGCGCTCGGTCCTCGGCGACCCGCTCCGCGACCCGCGGTCCGCGGTCCCCTCCCTGTTGAACGACGAGGTCTCGTTCTCCGACAAGCTCCGGACGCTCGCGCTCCGGTACGACCTCGCGAACCGCGACGAGGCCGAGTTCTTCGCCGGCCCGGACGCGCCGATCCGCGAGTACCTCCGGGACTGGGGGTTCGCCGACGACTACGTCGAGAACTTCGTCGAGCCGTTCTACGGCGGGATCACCCTCGACCGCGCGCTGTCGACCTCGAAGCACGTCTTCGAGTACACGTTCCGCGCGATGGGCCGCGGGTCGATCGGCGTCCCCGCAGAGGGGATGGCCGCGCTCCCCGCCGCGCTCGCCGACCGCGCCCGCGAGGCGGGCGTCGAGATCCGGACCGGCGAGGACGTGGAGGCGGTCCGGACCGCCGGACAGGGCCGGATCCCGTTCCGGAGCGGTGCGGCCGACGCCGAGGGCGCCACCGTCGAGCTCGCGGACGGATCGACCCGCGAGACGGACGCGGTCGTCGTCGCGACCTCGCCGCCCGAGGCGCGGCGGCTCACCGACGTCGAGTCGGTCCCGACCGAAGGTGTGCCGAACACGACCGGCTGGTACGCGCTCCCCGCGGGCGAGTCGTTCGAGACGGGGAAACGGATCCTGCTCAACGCCGCGGGCGAGTCGCCGAACGCCGTGGTCCCGATGTCGGAGGTCGCGCCCGAGTACGCCCCGGGCGACCGCGCGCTGGTCGCCGCGACGTTCCTCGGCGAGGAGTCCTTGGAGCGCGACGACCGGGCCCTCCGCGCGGACGTCCGCGACGCGCTGGAGGCGTGGTTCCCGGACCGCGAGTTCGAGGGGGTAGAGACGCTCGACGTCCACCGGATCCGGTTCGCGCAGTTCGCGCAGCCGCCGGGCGTCCACGCCGACCTCCCCAGCGTCGACGACCCCGAGGGGCCGGTGACGCTCGCCGGCGACTACACAGAGTGGTCGTCGATCCAGGGCGCGCTCGAAAGCGGTCGGAAGGCGGCGAGCGCGGCGACCGAGTACCTGTAGGCCGGCGAACCCCGTCGAGAGGTTACGAGCCGTCGCCGGCGTCGTCGCCCGCGCGACGCCCGAGGCCGACGATCGCCGCGAGCACGGCCACGCCGATCGTCCACCGGGTGTTGTTCCGGAGTCCGATCCCGAACAGCAGCAGCGCGTTCGCCGCCAACAGGAGGAGGACGGCGTTCAGGCGGCGCCGGAGGGTCGAGTCGTCCATGCCGACTCGCAGGGGGCGAGGGCCCGATAGCGGTGGCGATCGCGGGACCCAGCCGACCGACCGCGCGCCCCTCGTCGAAGCGACCGGGTCGCCGCCGGCGTCACTCCTCGCGCGAGAACGCCCCCTCGCCGTGCTCCTCGACGGCGGCGAGCAGCCCGTCGCGCTGGCGGCGGACCTCGGGCGGGAGCTCGGCGGACGCGTGGTCGAACATGTCGCGCGGGTCGGCCTCGATCGACTCCGCGAAGTCGATGGCGTCGGCGACGACCTCGTCGGCCTCGTCGCGTATCGCCGCGACCCCCTCGTCGCCGATCCGCCCGGTCTCGCGCAGGAACGCCTCCGTGCGGTCGAGCGGGTCGAGCGCGCGCCACGGGTCCACGTCGTCGGGGTCGCGGTATGCGCCCGGGTCGTCGGCGGTCGTGTGCGCGCCGAAGCGGTACTCGACGAATTCGATGAGGACGGGGCGCGGCTCGTCCCCGCCGGCGCCGTCCGTCTCGCCTCGCGCGCGCTCGACGGCCTCCCGCGTGACCGCGTAGCTCGCGAGCGGGTCCATCCCGTCGACGCGGACGCCGTCGAAGCCGTAGGCGGTCGCCTTCGCCGCGAACGTGTCGCTCGCGGTCTGTCGCGACTCGGGGATCGAGATGGCCCAGCCGTTGTTGTGACAGCAGAACAGCGTCGGCGTGTCGAACACGCCCGCGAAGTTCAGCGCCTCGTGGAAGTCGCCCTCGCTGGTCGCGCCGTCGCCGAAGTGGCAGGCGACGACGCGGTCCTCGCCGCGGTGGTCGAACGCCCACGCGGCGCCGACCGCGTGCGGGAGGTGCGCCGCGATGCCGATGTTCAGCGGGAAGACGTTGCCCGCCGCGATCGCTTCCGTCCCGGACTCGTGGCCCATCCAGTAGGGGAGGTACTCGGCGAGGAGGTCGCGGACGACGACCGCGCCGTGCTCGCGGTACTGGTAGCTGATCAGGTCGTCGGCCGCGAGCGCGTGCGTCGAGCCGACCGCCGATCCCTCCTGGCCCGCGCAGGGCGCGTACGTCCCGATGCGGCCCTGACGCTGGAGGCTCACCGCGCGCTCGTCGAAGCGGCGCGTGACCACCAGGTCGCGGTAGATCTCGCGGAACCGCTCGTCCGACAGGTCCGGGACCGACGCGTCGGGGAGTGGACTCCCGTCCGGCCCGAGCACGCGGTAGAGGTCCTCGCCTGCGAGGGGGTCGGTCGCGTCGCCCCCGTCCGACGCGCCGGCGCCGTTCTCGTCCATGCGCGATCGGTGTGGCCCGTGGTCACAAGGAGTTAGCGGTCGCGGCGGCGCATTACCCGCCCGCGTGCCGCCGACGGACGAAGATCACCGGCGGACCGATCAGCGTTCCCGCGAGCGTCGGCAGCGCGAACACGAGGGCGACGATGAGCGGCGTGGGACCGCCGACCGGCTCAGGGCGTGATGACGGCGCGCCCGTCGATCTCCCGGTGTTCGAGCTTCTCGGCGACCGCGTTGATCTCGCCGAGGTCGTACCGGCTGGTGTGGAGGTCGACGTCGCCCTGCTCGACGAGCGCGACGAGCTCCTGGAGCTCGGCGTACCGGCCGACGATGTTGCCGACGAAGGAGAACTCGCCGTTCACCAGCGCCTGCGCCGGCTCGTGGACGTGGCCGCCGTACCCGATGATGTGGTGGTCGCCGCCGGCGGCGGTGATCTCGGGGGCGTAGGCGGTCGTCACGTCCTCGCCGACGAAGTCGAGCACCTGCGCCGCGCCGGTGCCGTCGGTAATTCCCTCGATTTCGGCCGCCACGTCCTCCTCGCTCGGGTTGATCAGGTGGTCGGCGCCGTAGCTGTCCGCGAGGTTCAGCGCCGACTCCTTGAGGTCGACCGCGGTGATCCGGGCCGCGCTCATCGCGTCGAGGCACTGGAGGCCGATGTGGCCGAGCCCGCCGACGCCGATGACGACGGCGTGGTCGCCGGGATTGAGGGCCGCGACGGCCTTCTTCGCGGCGTGGTACGCGGTGATCCCCGCGTCGGCGTGCGGGGCGATGTCGATCGGTTCGACGCCCGACGGCAGCGGGATCACCGAGCGCTCGCTGGTGTGGAGGTACTCGGCGAAGCCGCCGTCGGTCGTGAGCCCGTTGAACGCGTCGTTCTCGCAGTACATCGTCTCGCCGAGCCGGCAGGGCCGACACGTGCCGCAGGTCTGGACCGGGTGGCAGATCACCGGGTCGCCCGGCGAGACGAGGTCGACGTTGTCCCCCGTCTCGACCACGGTGCCGGCGTTCTCGTGTCCGAGGGTCATGGGCAGCTCCTGCGGGACGTACTCGGCCCACATCCCCTCGATGATGTGGTTGTCAGTCTGACACCACCCCGCCCCCTCGACCTCGACGATCACGTCGTCCGGACCGCTCGCAGTCGGGCAGTCGACCTCGTCGATCGTCAGTCCCTCGCTCATGTCGTCCGTGTACTCGTGGAGTCTCGCGGCTTCCATGCGTGAGAAACTCACGCGGAATTCACATAAACGTTCGTCGCAGACCTCGCGGGCGCGGCGGTGCCGCGCGTCGACCCACCCGGCAGGGCGGTCACAACAACCGGTCGAACTCGCCCAGCGGCGGGAACCGAAGCGCGCTCTCTGCGCCGTCGGCGGCGCCGGCGTCGGGGTCGTACACGACCGGCGCGAGCGCGGCCGCGTCGGTGACGAGCGGGGAGTCGAGCCCGGTCCGGACCGCGTCGTTGACCGGGACGCCCGCCGCCAGGCGCGTGAACGCGGGCAACACGAGGAGGTCGGCGCCGCGGTAGGTCCCGGCGCCGCTGAGGAAACAGGGGCGCCGGTCGCCCTCGATCTCGATCGTCGGGTGGACGTGGCCGATCACGTAGCGGTCGGCGGGCGCCGACGCGCGCCCGGCCGCGGGCGCCTCGTGGCCGTGCCGGACGACGGTCCGCGGCGCCCCGGCGGCCCCGCTGTCGGAGTCGTCGCCGTTCAGGACCGACTCCTCGCTGACCGGCCCGTCCCAGGCGTCGGCGAGCGCGACGTCGTGGTTGCCGGCGACGAGTTCGAAGGTCGCACCGCTCGCCTCGCAGCGGTCGCGGAGCGCGTTCAGGGTCCCGCGGGCCCTGTCGGTCACCCGGTCGAAGGTGTGGACCGCGTCGCCCGCGACGACGACCGTCTCGGGGTCGAACCGGTCGAGGAGCGCGTCGAGGCGGTCGGCGAGGTCCGCTCGCTCGCCCAGCGGGAGCGAGACGGCCGAGGCCTCGCCGCGGCCGACGTGGAGGTCGGCGAGGACGAGCGCGTCGTGGGCGCGGAGGTAGACCGCTCGCTCCGCGAACGCGGCGTCGGCGAACGCGGTCGGGCCCGCGGCGTCGGGGCGGCGGTCGGTCACCGGCCGTACCCGGCCGAGGGCTCGCGGCGCGCGCCGCCGCGGTCCGCCGGCCCGCCGTCGGCGTGGTTGCGGGCGGTCGCGTACGCCTCGCGGACGCGGCGGAACGACTCCTCGTCGCCGCCCTGGTCGGGATGGGTCTCCTTGACGCGCTCGCGGTAGGCGCCCTTCACCGCGTCGAGGTCGGCGTCGCGGTCGAGGCCCAGCTCGTCGAAGGCGTCGCCGACGGGGTCGGGCCGGCCGGCGGTCCCGGTCGCGGGACCGAACCGGTCGCCGCCGAAGCGCCCGGCGTGCCCCGCGCTCGACCCGGCGGACTCGCCGGTCGCCCAGTCGGGCTCGTCGACGTCGAACGGGAGCCGGCGACCGAGCCCGCGGCCCGGCATCTCGTGCTCGCAGAGGACTGTGTAGACGCCCTCGCCCTCCAGCCGGAAGTAGTCGTGCGCGTCGAAGGTGATGGCGACGCCGCGCTCGGGCAGGTAGAAGGGGACCGTCACCTCGTCGATCGCGTGATCCTCGGCGAAGCGCTCGCCCGCCGCCTCCAGGTACGTCCGGATCTCGCGGCGGCGGCGCTCGTCGCCCGCGGCGCCGCGGCGACCCGTCGCCGCGGCCGGGGCCGGCACGAACCGGTCCCCGAGGTAGAACGCGAGCGCGACGAGCGCGGTGGCGACGGCCCCGAGGCCGACCCCCCAGAGGACCCACCGCGGCACCAGCGTCGTGAGATCGGCGAACACACCCGTCGTAGCGGCTCCGCGGTAATCAACCTCCCGCCGGAGCGGGGGCTACGGGACGGGAGCGGTGCGGCGAGAAGAGGCGTTTCGCGGGACCGGCCGACTCAGATCATCCCCTTCGACTCGAGCCCGTCGAGGATGTCGTCGACGAGCTCCTCGGCGGTGTCGTAGGGGAACTCCTGTTCGCTGCCGAGCTTCGCGGCCATCTCCATCGCGGTGAAGCTCACGTCGCCGGCCTCGAACTTCGTCGCCGGGCCGTCCGGCAGCGCCGGGACGAGGTCCATCTGGTTCTGGACGGGGAAGTCGGCGCCGCCGAAGGCCTCTAAGAACTGTTCGCGGAGTTCCGCTTTCACGTCGCTCATACACGTCCAATCCCGCGAGCGCCCGCAAAAGGGTTGCGGAACAACGATAAACATATTTACGGTTGAATACTCGCCCCCGAAGGGCGACGGTCGTGCCGGATCCTGCGGACCTTTGTCGCTGGCGCGGCCACGTGCCGACATGCCACGCGAGTTCGACTTCGACTTCGACCTGCTCCGAGAGCTGACCGAGGCCCGCGGCGTCCCCGGCTACGAGGACGACGTCCGCGAGGTCGTCCGCCGCGAGTTCGCCGAGAGCGTCGACCGCGTCCGGACGGACGCGATGGGCAACGTCGTCGGCACGGTCGAGGGCGACTCGGACTACTCGGTCGCCGTCGCCGCCCACATGGACGAGATCGGGTTCATGGTCCGCCACGTCACCGACGAGGGGTTCGTCCAGGTGGACCCGCTCGGCGGGTTCGACGCCCGCGTCCTGCGCGCCCAGCGCGTCACCGTCCACGGCGACGAGGACCTGACGGGCGTCATCGGCTCGGTCCCGCCGCACACGCTCACGGAGGAGCAGAAGGAGAAGGACGACGAAGTGAAGGACGTGTTCATCGACCTCGGGCGCGAGGCCGAGGCGGTGGAGGAAGCGGTGAGCGTCGGCGACCTCGTCACCCTCGACCAGACCACGACGCGGATGGGCGACCGGGTCACGGGGAAGGCGCTCGACGACCGGATCTGTGTGTTCGCGATGCTGGAGGCCGCCCGGCGCATCGAGGACCCCGACGTGACGATCCACTTCGCGGCGACGGTCCAGGAGGAGGTCGGCCTCCGGGGGGCGCGGGCGCTCGGCGTCGACATCGACCCGGACCTCGCGGTCGCCCTGGACGTGACCGTCGCCAACGACGTGCCGCAGGTCGGCGACCCCGCTGACGCCGTCACGGAACTCGGCGAGGGGACGGCGGTGAAGCTGAAGGACTCCTCGGTGATCACCAGCCCGAAGGTCCACGCCCGGCTCACCGAGGTGGCCGAAGGCGAGGGGATCGACCACCAGCACGAGGTGCTGCCCGCGGGCGGCACCGACACCGCGGGGTTCCAGAACACGGCGGGCGCGAAGCCCGTCGGGGCCCTCTCGATCCCGACGCGGTACCTCCACACCGTCACCGAGACCGCGGACGGCGGCGACGTCGAGGCGACGATAGACCTGCTGACGGCTTTCTTAGAGACCGAGACCGGCGAACACGACTACACGCTGTAAGCGCGTCGTGCGCCGCGCCGGCGCGGGTCAGTCGTCGCTCGGGACGGCCGGGCCCGGGTCGCTGGCCGCGCGGTGGGCGCCCCGCGCCTGCCACGCGAAGCCGACCGTCGCGAACGCGATGAACCCGGCCGCGAGGAGGAACCCGGCTTCCGTGCTCGTCCCGTCCATCGTGACGCCGACCAGCACCGGCCCGACGACCTGGCCGACCTTCCACGAGACGGACCGGAGGCTCATCGCGCTGGCGACGGAGTCGTACGCCTCGCCCTCGCTGACGAACAGCGACATGCTGGCCGGGAGGCGTATCGAGTCGGCGATCCCGAGGAGCGAGTAGGCGCCGAACAGCGCGAAGAAGGCCCCGCCGAGCGTCTGCGAGTCGCCGAGGTACGAGACGGTGACGGGCGAGAGGGTCCCCTCGAAGTACGCCGCGAGCGGGATGGTCGCGGTGCCGACGCCGTACAGGAGCGCGCCGACGGCGACGAACAGGTACGTGCGCTCGTAGCGGTCGGTGAGGTCGCCGACGAACCCCTGCGTGAGCGCCTTCGTCAGCTTCCCGCCCGCCATGATCCAGCCGATGGCGAACGCCGAGATGCCGAACGTCGTCCGCGCGTAGATGGGGAGGAAGATGATCACCGCCATCTTCCCGACGCTGAACGTGAACCGGAAGAAGACGAGCGCGCGCAGCATCGGGAGCCCGAGCAGCGACCGGAACGTCTCGATCCCCCCCGCGTCCTCGGGGTCCTTCTGCCCGCCGGGGTTGTCGCGCAGGAACGCGAACACCAGGGCGAACGCCGCGAGCGTGACGAGCGTCAAGACGAGGTACGTCTCGGAGAACCCGTAGGCGTACAGGAGGTAGCCGCCGACGAGGTCGCCCGCGAGCGACGAGAAGGAGGCGAACTGGTTGTACGAGCCCAGCCACCGCCCCTGCTCGTCGTCCGGGCTGATCTCGCCGATCACCGTCGCGCCCGTGATCCAGAGGACGCTCGCGCCGAGGCCCTGGACCATCCGCACGAGGACGATGTGGACGGAGCTGTCGACCAGCGCGAAGCCGACGAAGACGGCGACGTTGATCAGGAAGCCCCCGAGCAGCCACCGCTTCGCGTTCCCGGTGTCGACCTTCCGCCCCAGCGGGAGGACGATGACCAGCTGAACGATCGCGAACGCGGTCCCGAACAGCCCCTCGATGAACCCGGTGGTCCCGAAGAGGTCGGCGTACAGCGCGAGGGCGATGAGGATCGTCGAGTACGCCTGACTGCGCGCGAACGCGGTCCCGGCGAGCGCCGCGAACTCGCGGTCCCCGAGCAGCCGTACCGAGTTGCCGAACTTCGCCACGGTCGTCTCCGATCCGAGCCAAGGGGATCCCGAGAAAAAAGCGCCGTCGATCCGGCGGTCCGCGTGGGGTTGTCGGTTCGACGGGACGACGGAGGTCGACCGCATCTGGGCGAACCGCGTTCCCGAATAGAAACAACGACCGATTACTTCTTACCGAAGTGTGTACGATTCTGACTACATTACGCATGCGCCGTCGACAGTACCTGCGGGCGCTCGGCCTCGGCGGTGCCGCCTCGCTGGCCGGCTGTACGACCCGGGCCGAGGAGCGCCCCGCCGACCGCGGCACGGTGACGCTCGCGGCCGCCACGACGGCGTACGACAGCGGGCTGCTCCCCGTCCTGAACCGGGGGTACGCCGACCGGTTCGGGGCGCGGGTGGAGTCGGTCGTGCGCGGGACGGGCGCATCGCTGCGGACCGCCCGGGACGGCGACTGCGACGCCGTGCTCGTCCACGCTCGCCCGCTGGAAGACGAGTTCCTCCGGGGGGGACACGGGATCAACCGACGGCGGGTGATGGTCAACGACTTCCTGGTCGTCGGGCCGCCCGACGACCCCGCGGGCGCCGCGGGAGGCGATCCGGTGGCGGCGTTCGAGGCCGTCGCCGACGCGGGAGCGACGTTCCTCTCGCGCGGCGACCGCTCGGGGACCCACATCCGCGAGCGACGGATCTGGGACGAGGCGGGCGTCGACCCCGGCGGCGAGTGGTACCTCGAAACCGGTCAGGGGATGGGCGACACGCTGATCGCCGCCCGGCAGTCGGGCGCGTACACGCTCGTCGACCGCGGCACCTTCCTCGCCGTGGGCGGCGACGGCGCCCTGGCGCGGCACGTCGACCGCGGCATCGACGACCCGCCGCCGCTCCTCCGGAACGAGTACGCCGTCATCCCGGTCAACCCCGCGCGACACGACGCGGCGTACGCGCTCGCCATGTCCTACGTCGGCTACCTCACCGGCCCCGGACAGTCGCGGATCGCGGAGTTCCGGGTCGACGGCGAGCGGGCGTTCCGCCCGCTCGCCCGCTCGGCCGACCCCGAGTTCGACCAGTACGTGCCGAGCGACTGGTCGGAGTAGCGTGGAGCCAGAGGATTGAGGTGCCACGGCGGAGTACACGAGCGCGCATGTCTCCCCGCTCGCGTCGCTCCCTCCTCGCGACGGTCGCGACCGGACTCGCCGGTGGCGTCGCCGGTTGTAACGCCCGTCTCGACGACGCGCTCGTCGGCGCCCCCGCCGGTCCGACTCGCCGACCTCGACCCGCTCTACGTCGCCGACGGCGTGTCGCTGCCCGACGGCGCGGAGCCACTCACCGTCGGGGACCCGACGGGCGGCCGGCTCGCCCTGTTTCCGGCGACGGACCCGGACCGAGACGAGGCGCTTGCCGCGTTGCGAGGGGCCACGCCGGTCGCGGTCGTCGGCCGCGACGCGCAGGCGACGCTGGCGGCGCTCTGCGCGGAAGACGGACGAGCGTACGGCCTCGCCGGCGAGAGTTGGGAGCCGACGACGCGCGTCGCTGCCGTAGTCCCGTACGGTGAGGTCCTCGCCACGCATGTCTTCGAGGGCGTCGGCGTGCCGGGCGGTCTCCCGGACGCGCTCGACCGCATCTTGAACCCGCCCCACGCAGCCTGCGAGGTAGATCCGGAGCTTCCGGGGTACCCGAACGGGTTCGACGACCGGGGGCGGGCGCTCGGCACCGCGTACGTCCACGGCCGCAACGAGGCGGGACGCTTCACCCGCCGGGACGCCCTTCGGATCGCCCCCGGGCCGGACCGCACGCGGGTGGTACTCTCGATGCGGGGAACAATTCAGGACCGCGGGGGCGTCGACAGCAGTGGTGACCGCTACGACGCCGACCGAATTCGGCTGGTCGCGTCGTTCGACGACCCGCTCCACTCGACCGCGCCGCCGACGGGCGAGACCGACGGGCTGACGGTTCGACGCGAGGAGGACGGGAGCGACGACGCGGTCGACCACAGGTTCGAGTCCACCAGCGACCGCACGCGCCGCGGCTTCACCGCCTGCCAGCGCTCGCTTTTGACTCCGACCGGGACGCCCGACCCGTTCTCGTACGTCGCCAACGCTCGGTTCGGGTGGCGCGACGCGCGGCTCCTCCGCGAGGACGACCACTGGCATCACCACACGCCGGGGCAGGCCGTTTGGTACCCCGACGGCGGTCCACAGAGTTGAGACGGCGCAGCGTCGGCGAAGCCTAGTCGTGCCGGAAGCAGCGCGACCCGGTGAACGCCATCGCCATGTCGCGCTCGTCGGCTGCGGCGATCACGTCCTCGTCGTTGACCGAGCCGCCGGGCTGGATGACGGCCTCGACGCCCGCGTCGGCCGCCTCCTCGATAGCGTCCGGGAACGGGAAGAAGGCGTCCGAGGCCATCACGGCCCCCTCGGCGGACTTGCCCTCGGCGTCCTTCTCGGCCTTCATCGCCGCGAGCGTCACGGCGTCGACACGGGAGACCTGCCCCATGCCGACGCCGACCGTCTCGGTGCCGGTCGCGAAGAGGATGCCGTTCGACTTCACGTGTTTCAGCGTCTTCCACGCGAACAGCATCGTCTCGACCTGCTCGTCGGTCGGCTCGCGCTCGGTGACGACCTCAAGGTCCGCGGCCGTCGGGGACTGCCGGTCCCGCTCCTGGACGAGCCGGCCGCCGACGATCGGTTTCTCCGTGAACCGCTCCGAGAAGCGGTCGTCGCCGTCGCCGAGCGGCCCCACGTCGAGCACGCGCAGGTTCCCTTTGTCGCGGAGCACGTCGAGCGCGCTGTCGGTGTAGCCGGGCGCGACGACGACCTCCTTGAACGAGTCGGCGACCGCGGTGGCGGTGTCGGCGTCGCACTCGCGGTTCAGCGCGACGATGCCGCCGAAGGCCGACTTCGCGTCGGTGCGCAGCGCGCGGTCGTAGGCGTCGGCGAGGTCCGAGCCGACCGCACAGCCCGCGGGGTTCGTGTGCTTGATCACCGCGGCCGCCGGCTCGTCGAACTCCTTGACGAGGTCGAGCGCGGCGTCGGCGTCGTTGTAGTTGTTGTACCCCATCCCCTTCGCGCCGGGGTTCAGCTGGTCGGCCTTGACGACGCTCGCCTCCTCGCAGCCGTCGTCGACGTAGAGGGCGGCGTCCTGGTGCGGGTTCTCGCCGTAGCGCAGCGACGCGGACCGCTCCTCGGAGACGAACCGCCGCTCCGGGAAGTCGCCGCCCACGTCGCCGTCGACCGCGACGCCGACCGGCTCGCCGTCGGCGTCCCGCTCGACGGTCACGCGGTCCTCGGCGAACCAGCGGACCGCCCGCGGGTACGCCGTGAACTCGGCCTCGCGGAGGACGCGCGCCTTCAGCGAGTCGGCGTCGTCGTCCTCGTACACCGGGATCGGCTCCTGAGTGACGACGGGGCCGGCGTCGACCTCCTCGGTGACGACGTGGACCGTACAGCCGGTCGTCCGGACGCCGGCGTCGAGGACCTGCTCGTGGGCGTCCGTCCCGGGGAACGACGGGAGCAGCGACGGGTGGACGTTCAGCGTCGTCGGGAGGGCGTCGAGGAACTCGTCGGTGAGCACGCGCATGTAGCCGTCCAGGCAGACGAGGTCCACGTCGTAGTCCGAGAGCCGCTCGACGATCCGGCGCTCGTGTGATGCGCGCGACTCCCCCTCCTCGCGCTCGACGACCTCGGTCGGGATCCGGCGCTCGGTCGCGGCGCCCAACACGGGCGCCTGCTCGCGGTTCGTCAGGACGACCGACAGCTCCGCCCCGCCGGGCGCGGCGTCGGCGATGTGTCTGAGGTTCCGTCCCCGGTTGCTCGCGAGTCCCGCGATCTTCATACGCGAACGTCCGACCGATCGGGTATATCGATTGCGGTCCGCGCCGCGTGTGTGTACACGATCGGGGATCGGAGAGTGGTTTTGGGGCGGTTCGAGGCGGATTCGGATCCACGTCCGTGCGACACCCTATCGACACGCTTTTGCTGGCTCCGGGGGCAGTCGCGGGCATGACCGACGATGCCATCTCGGGGCTGTCACGGTCGGACCCGCTCGCGGCCGTCTCACCGCTCGACGGCCGCTACGCCGGCCGAACGGCGCCGCTGTCTCCGTACGCGAGCGAGGCCGCGCTGATGCGCGCCCGGACCCGCGTCGAGGTCGAGTACCTGGTCGCGCTGGGCGCGCTCTCGGCGACGCCGATCGGCTTCGACGAGGCGACCGAGGCGGCGCTCCGGGAGCTGTACGAGGGGTTTTCGGCGGAGGACGCGCGCCTGATCAAGGCCCTAGAGACCGAGGGCGCCGAGGGGTACGACGCGACCAACCACGACGTGAAGGCGGTCGAGTACTTCCTCCGCGTCCGGCTGGCCGAGGTCGCGGAGGCCCCCGACGCGCCCCTCGACGACGCCGAGCCGCTGTACCCGTGGATCCACTTCGGGCTCACCAGCGAGGACGTGAACAACCTCGCGCACCGGCTCCTCGTCGAGGACGCGGTGAGCGAGGTGATCGTCCCCGCCGTCCGCGAGGTGCGCGACGCCCTCGCCGAACTGGCCCGCGAGCACCGCGACACCCCGATGCTGGCGCGCACCCACGGCCAGCCCGCGACGCCGACCACCTTCGGCAAGGAGATGGCCGTGTACGCGGCGCGGCTGGGCCGCGCGCTCGGGCGGGTCGTCGTCGCGAACGGCGACCTCTCGGGGAAGCTCGCCGGCGCCTCGGGCACCTTCGCGGCCCACGACGCCGCCTACCCCGACGTCGACTGGCGGGCGTTCTCCGCGTCGTTCGTGCGCGGGCTCGACTTGGAGCACACCGCGCTCGCGACGCAGGTGAACCCCTGCGACGACCTCGCGGCGCTGTTCGACGCGCTCCGTGGCGTCAACAACGTCCTCCTCGATTTAGACCTCGACGCCTGGCTGTACGTCTCCGACCGCTACCTCGGCCAGGAGGCCGTCGAGGGCGAGACGGGCTCGTCGACGATGCCGCACAAGGTGAACCCGATCGACTTCGAGAACAGCGAGGGGAACCTCTCGAAGGCGAACTCGGACCTCACCTTCCTCGCCGACTACGTGACCGCCTCCCGGCTCCAGCGCGACCTCTCCGACTCCACCGTCAAGCGCAACGTCGGCGCCGCGCTCGCGCACTGCCTGATCGGCTACTCGAAGGCGGCCGACGGGCTCGGGAAGGTCGTCCCGAACGAGGCTGTCATGCGCGAGGAGCTGGACGCGACCCCCGAAGTGATCGGCGAGGCGGTCCAGACGATCCTCCGCCGCGAGGGCGACACCGAGGCCTACGAGCGCGTGAAGGCGCTCTCGCGCGGCCGGTCGGTGACGCTCGACGACTTCCGCGAGCTGTTCGACGACCTCGACGTCGACGAGTCGGTCCGCGCGGAGCTGAACGCGCTCACGCCGGCCGGCTACACGGGCGTCGCCGACGCGCTCGCGGACGAACTCGGCGACGGAGAGGACGATGACGACGGGTCCGCTTAGCGACGGCACAAGACGTTTACTCCTCGGCCGAGCAGGAGGGACCGATGCCCTCCGAAACCGACAACACGGAGTACTCCGTCTTCGGCGGCGACGAATCGACGGACGAGAGCGAGCGCGATGACGGCGGGTCGCCCGCCGGCCGCGGCGAGGCGGCGACCGACGACCGGCCGCAGTCACTCGGCGGCGGCGAGGACGGCTGCCCGAAGTGCGGCGGCACCGAGACCGAGACGGACGAGATAGCCACCAGCGGCACGGGACTCACCAAGATGTTCGACGTCCAGAACCGACGGTTCGTGGTCGTCTCCTGCGCGGAGTGCGGCTACTCCGAGCTGTACAAGGGCCAGTCGTCCGGCAACGCGATCGACTTCTTCCTCGGCTGAGTCGGCTCCCCGCGGCGGGCCGACCGCCGTCGAGCGATCGATTTTTGTCGGGCGGCGAACCAGTCGGGATATGGTCTCCCTCCGACCGCTGGCAGCCCTCCCGGTCGTCGGCGTCGTCGCCGACGGCCGCACGTATCGCCGCCTGCTGTACCTGCTGATCGCGGTCCCGCTTTGGGTCGTCTACTCGGGGTTCGTCACGTTCGCGCTCGCGTTCGGGCTCGTCTTCTCTGTCGTCCTCGTCGGGGTCGGCGTCCTGATCGGGGCCGTCGTCGCCTCGCGGATCGCCGCCGGGCTCGAACGGTGGCTGGCGAACAGCCTGCTCGGCACCGACCTGGTCGCGCCGGACGACCTCCAGGCCCCGGCGACCGACGGCTCCGCCGGTGCGGTCGCGACCGTCGGGGCGTACCTGTCGGCGCCGTCGACCTGGCGGGGGCTCGGGTTCGTCTCGCTGAAGTTCTGGGTCACGGTGCTGGCGCTCGCGCCGCTCGCCGTCCTCGCGCGGTCGCTCGCGCTCGTCGGCGCCCCGGTTCGATACCCCTACGCGCCGCAGTTCGGCGAGGTGAACGGCGAGCCGGCGGTGTGGGCGATCGACACGGCCCCGGAGGCCGCCCTCGCGACGGGCGTCGGGGTCGTCGGCCTGCTCGTCGGCCTCCACCTGACGAACCTGATCGCGGGCGGCGCCCGGCTGATGGCCGTCGCGCTGCTCGGGGAGAGCGACGAGTCGGACGGCGGGGACGACGGCGACCGGGTCACGGTCGAGCGCGACGGCGACCGCGAGGTGGCTGACGACCCCGACGGGAGCGACGACCGCGGCGCCGACAGCGACGGCGAGCCGGACGCCGACGGCTTCCAGTTCGACGCCGACCCGGCCGACCCCGACCCGGACCCGGACGACCGCGGCTGACCCGCCCGGAGCGCTTATTCGCCTCCGAGCGTCAGGACGGGTATGGCTCCGACGCTCGTGAGCGCGGCCGTCGGGGCGCTGCTCGCGGCCGCGCTGCTGGGCGGCGCGTTCGACCGGCGGACGGTCGCGGTCGTCGTCGCGGCCGCGCTCGTCCCCTCCCTCGACGCGGCCGCGAGCCTCGTCGTCCCGGGCGCGACGAACGCCCTCCTCCACGCCGTCTGGGCGCCGCTGCTCGTCGGCGCGGCGGTCTACTGGGACGCGTCGCTGCGCCCGGCGTCGGCGCTCCGCGACCGGTTCGGTCGCCGCGGCGTGCGGGTCGCGTGGGTCGCGCTCGCGTCGCTCGTCGTCGCCGGCATCGGGTCCGCGCTGTTCGCCGGCGAGGGGGCGGCGCTCCTGTACCCGCTGGAGGACGCGCGATACGTCGTCCGCGGGCGGCTCGTGTTCTCGACGCAGGAGGGGGTCGTCCAGACGTTCCTCGCGCTCGGCGGCGACGGGTCCGGCGTCCTGCCGCTCCGGACCGCCGGCGGCGCGGTCGCGGACCCGGTCGCCTCGTGGGTCAACCCCGACGGGCGCCCCGGCCTCGACCCGGCCGCGGACCGCGAGTTCCGGTTCGTCGACGGCGGGTGGCAGTTGGTCGTCGCCGCCGCGGCGGCCGCGACGCTCGCGGTCCGCTTCCGGCGTGGCGGCGAGGCGACGGACGCCCCGGAGGTGCCCCGCTGAATGCCCTCGACGGTCGTCCACGCCGGGCTCGCGCTGCTGCTCGCGGCCGGGCTGCTCGGCGCGTACTACGACCGGCGGGCGCTCGCGGTCCTGCTGGTCGTCCTCGTCCTCCCGGAGGCGGACAGCTTCCTCGGCGTCGTCATGGAGGGCGCGCACCGCACCGTCGGGCACAACTTCGTCCTCCCCAGTGTCGGCGCACTGGCGCTGTACTACGACACGCGCGTCCGAGAGCGGTCGCTGGTTCGCGAGCGGCTCTCGCCGCGGTGGGTCGCCGTCGCGTGGGTCGCCCTCTTCGTCCACGTCTTCGCGCACGTCGCGATCGACTGGACCCACCTCGACGGGGTCAACGCCCTCTGGCCGCTCCGCGACCGCTTCTTCCAGCTGGACGGCCAGATCCTCTACTCGACGGCCGACGGGGTCGTCCAGACGTTCGTCGACGTGCGGATCGACCCGGAGACGGGGAGCCGGACCGTCGACGCGGGCGCGGGCGGCACCAGCGAGTCGGTCCACGTCGACAACCCGGTCCAGCCGCGCGACCCCGACCTCGACGTCGCGGAGCCGGTCGACCGCCGGTTCCCGGTCGCGAACAGCGGGTGGCGGCTCTACCTGATCGGGCTGGGTCTGTTCGCGCTCGGCGCTCGGCGCCTCCAGGGCGACGGCGTCGGCGACGACCCCTGACGGACGCGCGAAATCCGACCGACGGCGACGCCCCTAACATGGTATGACCGCAGGGTAAACGTGGTCGGCCGCCTATCACGACGTAATGTCACCCCAACCGGACGCGGGGCGGTCGGACGCGGGCGAGCCGCTCGCCGGCGAGTCCATCGCGGTCGTCGGCGCCGGCTTCGGCGGCCTCGCTGCGGCCAGCCACCTCGCCGACGCGGGTGCGGACGTGACGCTCTTCGAGCGGAACGACCACCCCGGCGGGTACGCCGGACGGATCGAGCGCGACGGGTTCCGGATCGACACCGGGCCCTCGTGGTACCTCATGCCGGAGGTGTTCGACCGCTTCTTCGAGCACTTCGGGCGCTCGACCGGCGACTACTACGAACTGATCGAACTCGATCCGCTGTACGAGGTGATCTGGAAGGACGGCGACCGCGCGTCGATGCCCGCCGACCGCGAGGGGCAGAAGGCGCTGTTCGAGTCCTACGAGTCGGGCGCGGGGGAGGTCCTGGACGACTACCTCGCGGACGCGGCGGAGGCGTACGAGCTGGGCATGGACCGGTTCGTCTACCCGAGCCGCTCGCGGCTCCGCGACATGGTCGACGCCGACGTGCTCCGGTCCGGCCGCGCGCTCCCGAAGCTCCGGGGGATGGACGACTACGTCGGCGACTACTTCGACAGCGAGAAGCTCCGCCAAATCGCGGAGTACAAGCTCGTCTTCCTCGGCGGCTCGCCGTACAACACGCCGGCGATCTACACGCTGATGAGCCACGTCGACATGAACCTCGGCGTCTACCACCCGGTCGGGGGGATCGCGAGCGTCGTGGACGCGATGGCCGACCTCGCCGGGGAGCTCGGCGTCTCGATCCGGACGAGCGAGCCGGTGACCGCGATCGAGCCGTCGGTCCCGGCGTCGGTCCCGAAGTTCACCGTGGAGTCGGCGCCCCGCGAATCGGGCGCGTCGCCCCGCTCGGCCCGCTTCGACCGCGTCGTGGCGAACGCCGCCCCGCCCCACGTCGAGCGCGAGCTCCTCCCCGCCGGGACCGTCGACCGCGAGTCGTACTGGGAGTCGCGGACGTACGCGCCCTCGGCGTACCTCTCGTACATCGGCGTCGAGGGCGAGGTGGACTTAGACCACCACACGCTCGTGTTCCCGACCGACTGGCGGCCGCACTTCGACGCCATCTTCGACGAGCCGGGGTGGCCGGACGACCCCGCGTACTACGTCCACGTCCCCTCGAAGACGGACCCGGAGGCGGCGCCCGAGGGCCACGAGGCCGTCTTCCTGCTCGTGCCGCTGGCCGCCGGGCTGGAGGACGGCCCGGAGACGCGCGAGCGGTTCCGCGACCTGGTGTTCGACGACCTCGCCGAGCACGCCGGCGTCGACTTCCGCGACCGGATCGTCTTCGAGGAGACGGCCTGCGTCTCCGACTTCCGGCGGCGGTTCAACGCGCCCCGCGGCACCGCGCTGGCGCTGTCGCACACGCTCGGCCAGACCGGCCCGCTCCGGCCGGCGCACCGCGCGCCCGGCGTCGACGGCCTCTACTACGTCGGCGCGTACACGAACCCCGGCATCGGGATGCCGATGTGCCTCCTCAGCGGCGAACACGTCGCCGAGGCGGTCGTCGAGGACGCGACCGGGAGCGGCGCGTTCCCGTCGGTCGTCCCCACGTCGACGCTGCGGTGAGCGGCGAGGACGAGCGCTCGCTCACTCGACGCCCGCGTCCGACCCCTCGATCGGCCGCGGCTCCTGCGCGGCGACCCAGTGCGTGACGGTTCCCGCGTCGCCGAACAGCGGCCGCAGCGTGACCCGGTTCGCGAACGGGGCGCCGTCCCGGCGGCGGTTGCGGAGCTCGACGGTGACCGCCGACCACGTCGACAGCGCCTCGCGGAAGTCCGCGCGGGCGCCCTCGTCGGCGTCGGGGCCCTGAAACAGTCGTGGGTTCCGGCCGCGGAGCGCGTCGAGCGGGTACCCGGTCCGCTCGCGGAACCAGCGGTTGACGTAGACGATCGGGGTGTCACGGTACGCCGGACCGGTGAGCGTGAGTCCGATCGGCGCGTCGTCGAGCGCCCCGAGTCGGTCGACGAAGCGCGCCTCGCGCTCCGTCCGGTCGTCGGGGTGATCGACCGGCGTCGGGGCCCTCCCGAGCGCGAGGTCGTACTCGTCGAGAAGCGCCGCGAGCGCGGGCCGGAACGAGCCGCGGTCGGCGTCGACCGCCGCGAGCACGTCGCGTCGGAGCGTCACGGATCCGGTTCGCGACCGATCGACAAGGCGGTGTCGTTTCGGCGACGAGCGGCCCGCACGCGGAATCCACGTCGGGGCGCGCCGCGGCGAGGCGAGCCCGTCCGACCGCTCATCTGGTCGCCGGCTGAAACGACGGTTATGTGTCTCCGGTTCCGAGGTCCAGTAACGATGCGTCACGCCAGCGCCGCACTCGTCGCCGCGCCCGCGTCGCTCGGTCACGACGAGCGCGGCGAGGTCTGCTTCGCCGACGGCGGCGGGTCCTGTACGGTCGACGGCGAGTACTATGTGCAACAGGAGGTGCGGTCGGAGGACGTGGCCGGAATAGTCTCCGAGCGGCGAGCTACTCGCGATAGCGCGCTTCGAGCGCCGCGGTCAAGTAGACGTACCGACCTTACTGACACGGATTCAGACAGCGAAAGAGTCCGAACCTGTGCGCATACTACCTCTCACGTTCGTTCGAGGTAGTATGCGCGGGACCGGATTCGAACCGCGAGGATTCGCTTCGCTCGTCTTCTGGGTTACAAATCCGCTCCCGCTCCTTCGCTCAGTCGCTACGCTCCTTCGCTCAGTGCGCGGGACCGGATTTGAACCGGCGGACCCCTACGGGATAGCGTCCTAAGCGCTACGCCTTTGGCCTGGCTCGGCAACCCGCGCGCAAACCATCGTACGCGGAACCGAGTCAAGAACCTGACGAACCGACAGCGGCGATACGATTCGTCAATATCGTGCGGTGGCGCGTGCCCGCGAGCGGCCGGAGCGAAGCGGAGGCCGCGAGGAGCACGCGCGAGGGAGTCGCTGGCGCCGCCGGAGCCAGCAACGAGGCTGGGGAGGCGTGAGGCCGCTGTGCGGGGCTTCGGGAAGCGGTCGCCGCCGAGCGACCAGCAGAATTCACTTCGAACCGGTCACGAATCGCTCCCTACTCGACGTATCAGCAGTACTTGCAGTCGCAGTAGACTTCACACACCGGGTTGTCGCAGTCCGCGCCCCGAGCCGAACAGTGCTCGCGACCGTGCCGAATCAACAACACGTGAAGCGGGTAGATCAGCTCGTCGGGCACCTGCGCGTCCAGTTCCTCGTGGGCGCGCTCGTTCGAGGCCGACTCCGAGACGAGCCCGAACCGCTTCGAGACGCGCTCGACGTGGGTGTCGACCGCCATCGTCGGCTTCCCGAAGTGGAAGTTCAACACGACGCTGGCGGTCTTCGGCCCGACGCCTTTGATCTCCGTCAGCCACGCCTTCGCGTCGTCGGTCGCCATCGCGTCGAGGAACGCGAGCGAGTACGCGCCGCCGGTCTCCTCGCGGATCGCGGTCAGCGCACGCTGGATGCGCGCGGCCTTCTGGTCCGGCAGCCCGGCCACTCGGATCGTCTCGCGCAGCTCCTCGTGGTCGGCGGCCTCGATCGCCGCGAAGTCGTCGTACCGCTCGAACAGCGCCTCGGCGGCCCGTCGCGTGTTCTCGTCGGCGACGTTCTGCGAGAGGATCGTCGTCACCAGTTGCCGGACGCCCTCGCCCGGCTCCGCGGTCGGGTCCGCGCCGTGTTCGGCGACTCGGTCGACCGGGTCGTACAGCTCGACGAGGTCGTCGTGAAGCGCGCGGACCCGCGTCTCGTCCCACGTCTGCGTCGACATACGCGCGCTACGTGCGCGTGCGACTTGAGACCGGCGACCGCGGGGAACTCAACGGCGGCGACCGCGGGCGACTCCGGGGCGCCGACGCGGACGTTTATATCCCTCCCTCGACTACCTCGCCGCGTGTACCGGGCGAGCGACCGAGTCGACAACGAGGCGTGGATCGAACTGCTCGACGAGGCGTGCGCCTCGCTCGACCTCGACGACGAGACGCGCTCGACCGCGGTCGACCTGTTCCTCTCGCGCGCCCCCGACGACGACCGCGGGAAGCGCGTCGCGGCCGCCGCCAGCCTCTACGCCGCCGGACTGATCCGCGGCGAGGAGCGCTCGCAGTCGGCGGTCGCCGACGCGATGGACGTCTCCCGGCTCTCGGTCCAGAAGCGCTGGAAGCCCATCCTCGAAGACGCCGGCTTCTCGCCTCCGTCGTGGTGAAACGGCGGTGAATTGCGGTTTAGAACCCCCTCGACGCGTTTCCTATCAGAACCTTCACCGGCGACAGTTTTATTAGCAAACGTAAAGTGTCTTTTACTGTAAAGCGAGTTTTACATGCGGTTCTCGCTCGCTTTACTCCCACCATGAGCGAACACACCGCCTCCGCGACGACTCGGCCCTCCACCAGAAAACGGTACAAGCGCATCGCCTACGGACTGCTCGGCGCCGGTATTCTCGCCCTGTGGATCGGCATCGCGGTCGACCGCTTCGTCCTCGGCGTCGCTCTGTACTGGGCCGGCGGCCTCGGTATGGGGCTGGTCCAGCGGTTCAGCCCGGTCGAACTGTACGACGAGCGCGACAACGCTATCGAGCGCAAAGCCAGCCAGAACACGCTGAACGTCTTCGCGTACCTCTTCGTCCTCGGCGCGCCGGGCGGACTCGCCTTACACGAGAGCGGCGTCGTCACGCTCTCGGGCGAGTTCTACGGCGCGATGCTGACGCTCTTTGGAGTGTACGTCGTGTTCGGCGTGTCTATCTTCTACTACAAGCGGACCGCATGAGAAACGACATCCCCGAGCGGCGCGAGGAGACCGGCGAGAGCCAGGCCGACCTAGCCGCCGCCGTCGACGTCACTCGCCAGACGATCAACGCCATCGAACGCGAGCGCTACGACCCGTCGCTGGAGCTCGCCTTCGAGCTCGCCGACCACTTCGGCTGTCGGATCGAGGACATCTTCGAACCGGCGGAGTGACCGACTGCCGCGGCGCGGCTACTTCGGCGTCGCCACCACGCCGAGGTGGTCCTCGTGGAACCGGTCGAGCCGCCGCGTCTCCAGGACCTCGTACGCGTCCCGAAGGCGGTCGAGCGCGCCCTCGAACACCTCCTCCGGCGCCGCGGTCACGTCCTCGCTGCGCGCCTTGACCGCGAGCAGCAGCCGGCCGTCGTCGGCGAGGAACCGCGCGTTGCGGACGGCCACGTCGGCCTGCCCGCGCGTGGCAACGTCCTGGACGACCGCGTCGACGTCGGCCTCGACCACGTGCGCGTACGTCTCGGGCCGCCGGGCGTCCTTGAGCAGCGGGAAGAGTCGGTCGCGCGGTTCGGCGGCGTCGAGCAGGTCCCGCGCCGGCCGCGGTGCGAATTCGACCGCGTACGTCGGCCCGGCGAAGTCGGCGACGTGGCTGACGGTCGTCCCGCTCGCGGCGCCGAGGTAGAGGACCGTCTCCCCGCCCGCGAGCCCGGTCTCCAGTCCCAACTCCAGCATCCCGCCGAGCTTCGACCGCTCGGGCTCCCACGCGCGCCAGCCGTCCGCCGTCGGCTCGCCGTACACCGGCTCGCCGCGGGTCGCGAGCCGCTTCTCGCCGGCTATCTCGCGGCGCTCGACGCCGTCGGGAAGAGACGGCTCACTCATGGTCGGCCTCCCCCTCGCTCGCCGCTCCGTTGCCGTCGCTCTCGGCGCCCTCGTCTGCCCGGGCTCGGATCGTCGCCATGCGCTCTCGGAGGTCCTCGTGAAGCTGCGCCCGTCGCTCGCCGGCGTAGTGGTCGGCCCGCGCCGCGAGCGACAGCTTCCCGGCGAGCGCGCGCGCCGCGGAGCCGCGGTCCGCCGGGCGCGTGCCGCGGACGAACTCGTGCGTGTAGATGATCCCGTGTTTCGGCGAGGGGGCCCGCCCCGAGAGGTGCGCGAACAGCGCGTCCTCGGCGCCGAGCACCTGGACCGTCCCCGACGGCTTCTTCGCGAGCGACTCCAGCCCGCCCGCGAGCGCGATCAGCCGCGCGGCGAGCTCCGGCCCGGCCATCTCGGTGAGGTTCGGCGCGACCGCGGGCGCGATCCGACCGATCGTCGCCGCGAGTTCGGCCCGCTCGTCGTCCAGGTCGGCGGCGCGCGCCGCGAGCGACACCGCCCGCCGCTCGACCTCGCTCTCCGGCTCGCGGGCCGCGATCGCTCGGGCGCCCTCGACGCCGGACCCCACGTCGTCGAAGAGGCTCCCGGCCCACTCGACGGCGCGTTCGGCGAGCTCGTTGGCCACGCGCTCCGCGTCGTCCATCGCCCGGACCGCGTGGATCAGCTGCGCGTCGTCGGCGCGCTCCCGCTCGCGGACCGCCTCGCGGGCCGCCGCGACGCTCGCCTCGTGGAGCCGGTCGTAGTAGTCGTCGGTCGAGTCGGCGAACCCCGACTCGACGGCGAGGGCCGGCCAGTCCCGGGGCCGGTCGGCCTCGCCGTTCGCGAGCCGGTCGCGGGCGGCGTCGGCCGCGTCGCCCGCGTCGGACCGCGAGAACCACCCCGCGTCGGCGTCGGTGTCGGTCATCGGCCGTCGCTACTCGTTCCCGTCGTATAGGCGTTCCCGAACGCCGACGCGCGGCGGCGCGGCGGAGAGCGACTCAGCCGGCGGTCGCCGCGCCGTCTGCGTCGTCGAGCGCCTCGTCCTCGTCGGAGCGGAGCGCGTCGAGGAAGCCGCCCGGGTCCGAGCGCACGTCCGCGATCGTCGCGCCCGCGAGCGCGCCGAGGGCGCCGCCGCTGGAGGCCGCCTGTCTGCTGATCAGTCCGCCGACCGCGGCGCCGGCGGCCGCGCCGACCGCGGCGAACGCCGCCCGAGAGAGTGCGCGTCGAATGCGTGATCCCATGCGCGGAACGTCTACGTCAACTTACAAAAGCCTACGGACGGGGTTCCGCGCGACGCCTCACTGGAGCCGCTTCGTCGTCTCCACGAGGGGGTGGCGCGCGTAGTCGACGACCTCGATGTCGTCGACGACCCGGAGCCCCTCCTTCTCCGCCGTCTTCGCCATTCCGAGGTCGATCGTCGTCCGCGGGACGATCACGTACGCGTCCATCGCCTCGATGCCGCCCTCGCGGGCGGCCATGGCCCGGTGGTGGCCGTCGGCGAGGTAGAGCGTGCCGCCGTTGTCGATGACGACGAGCGGCTCCGCGAGCCCGTGTTCGAGCTCGTACTGTCGGCCCTCTAACTCGTCGGCGTACACGCGCGCCTGCGTCGGCGTCAGGTCGGCGATCGCAACCTCGCGGCGCTCCTCGTCGAGCTCGACGCCGTGGATCTGCGAGAGGGTCCGCATCAGCTTCCCGACCTTGCCGGGCGTGGCGCGCTCGATCTGCGAGCGGACCACGTCGGTGTTCGAGATGATTCCGACGAGGTTGTCGGCATCGTCGACGACCGGGAGCCGCTGGATCCCCGAGCGAAGGATCACCCGCGCGGCGTCGGTCACCTTCATGTCCGGGTGCGCGACGATCAGGTCCTCCGTCATCACCGTGAACACGGGGGCGTCGTCGTCGGCGAGCAGCAGGTCCCCGGCCGAGACGAACCCCTCCACGGTGCGGCCCTGGGTGACCGGGAACCCGTTGTGGCCGTCGCTGTCGGCCATGCGACGCGCGACGGTCGCCACCGTCTCGTCCGGGCTCACCGTCTCCACCTCGCGGGTCATGTACTCCCCGACCGTCGGTTTCCCGCTCATCGTCCGCCGTAGGCGCTCCCGGAATAAAAGATGGCGGGGCGACGGTCCCCCGGCCGTCGCCGTACGTCCGTCACTCTCCGTCCGGCCGCCACGTCACCGTCTCGTCGGGGTTCCCCGCCGGCCGCTCGACCCGCGTCCCGAGCCGTCCGTCGTCGTCGACGGTGATCGTGACGCGGCGTACGTTGCGCTCGTACAGTCGATATCGCCCCTTCTCGGCGTCGATCGCGACGTGCTCGGTCACTAGGTCCATCTCCTCGAGCGTATCCAAGCGCCGGTACACCGTCGACATCGGGATGTCGCACGCGTCGACGAGTTCGGCGACCGAGGTCGGCTCGTCGAGTTCCGACAGGATCGTCCGGTTCGTCTCCTCGCTCAGTGCGTCCAGGAGCCGCCGGACGGTCCCCGACTCGTCGCGCTTCGAGCCGGCGTCACTCATCGTGACCGACCGGCGGTACGAGTTCGCTTCGCCGGCCGCCCCACCGGCTTCCTGTGCGCCTCGCCATCGGTTCGGCGTGAGAACCAGTCATCGCCGAAGATTGTGTGTACAGGAGCTAATGTGTCCGTTTGTCGTAGGACAACGACTCTCTCCTCGGCCGGGGGCGGTGACTTGCCGCGCCCCGGTGGCGGCGGCTGACGGCCGCCGAGGACGGGGAGCCGGCTAACCGTCGTCCGGTTCGCCGACGTCTATCGGGACGCCGATCATGTTTCCCCACTCGGTCCACGACCCGTCGTAGTGCCGCACGCGTTCGTAGCCGAGCAGTTCCTCGAGCACGAACCACGTCACCGACGATCGCTCCCCGATCCGACAGTAGACGATGACGTCGTCGTCGGGGAAGATCCCCCGGGATTCGTACACGTCCGAAAGCCGCTCGCGAGACTTGAACAGGCCGTCTGGGCGGACGTTCTCGGCCCAGAACACGTTCGTCGCCCCGGGGATGTGGCCGCCCCGCATCGCCCCCTCGTTGCTGCCGGGCGGCTTCGTGATTTCCCCCCGAAACTCCTCGGGTAGTCGCACGTCGACGAACTCCGTGTCGGTGTCGAGCGCTGCCCGCACGTCCGTTCGCGTGGCACGCACCCCCGGTCTGGCCGGCGCTTCGGGGGCGTCGCCGTACGTCACGGCGGGCGGGTCGGCCGGCTCCGTCGTGGTCGGGTAGCCGTGTTCCGTCCAGTACTCGCGGCCGCCGTCCATGATCCGGACATCCGGGTGGCCGTAGTAGGTGAGCTGCCAGTACAGGTGGGCCGCGAACCAGTTCCGGTTGTCGCCGTAAATGACGACGGTCGTCTCCTCGTCGATCCCGTTCGATTCGAGGAAGGCGGTCATCTCTGCCGGGGAGAGGATGTCGTGCGCCGTCGCCGACCGGAGCTCGGTGCGCCAGTCGACGCCGACGGCGCCGGGCGCGTGTCCCTCCCCGTAGAACGAGGCGTTGACGTCGACTTCGAGCAGCCGCAGGTCGGGGTCGGCCGCGGCGAACCGGTCGATCCGGGCGTCGACCCAGTCGGGGCTGACGAGCACGTCCGTCGGGTACCGGCCCTCTAGCGACGCGGCTGCCGGTCTCCGCTGATCGTCGTCGGGTGGGGTGTCTGCGGTCATGACTGTTGGTCGGCGAACCGCTTTGCCAGCTCCGCGGTCGCGCGTCGAAGCCGGTACGACACCGTCGAACGCGGCTCGTCGAGCTCCGCCGCGAGCTCGTCGAGCGTCACGTCTCGCGGCGTCTCGAAGTACCCGCGTTCGACGGCGAGCAGCAGGGTCTCGCGCTGTTCGGCCGCGATATCGGGCCGAGAGAGCAGTTCGCTCTCCCAGTGGTCGACCTCGGTCAGGTGTTCGAACGAGAACGACAGCCCGTCGCCGAGCTTCGCGGACAGCGTGTCGTACAACAGCCCGATATTCGAGTCGTCCTGGACCAGCACGCGCCAACGGACCGTGTCGCCGGACCGCGTCTGCTCGAAGAGGACGCCCCCGTCGACGTACTTCGCCGTGATGAGGGGAACGGACTCGCAGTAGTCCACGTCGGAGACGTACGTGTACGCCACACGCCGCCGCTGCTCTTCGGTCAGCAGGCTCGTCGCACGGGTCGAGCGACACGCCCGACCGCTGATCGACTCGCGGTCGACGGACTCGTCCAAGAGCAGTTCGTCGACGGCGGCGAGGTCGGCCGCTTCGCCGGTCACCGATTCGAGCTTCCACAGCTCCGCGGGGTCGAGACACGAGTAGGTCGCCTTCGACTGGAGGGAGCCGCGGTCGATGAACAGGTCGACGTACTCGTCGGCGCCGGGCTCGTACGTTATTTCGAAGCTGAAGTCGTGCATCTGTCGGTGAACTGGTCCGGTCGTGCGGGCGCGGTTCGCGGCGACGGTCCTGCGGTCGTCGAGGGTCTCACCGCCGGCGGTATCGCGGTCGCCGGTCAGCGAGCGCCCGCGCCTCGGCGGGGAGTTGTCCCTCGACAACGCGTGTGATATGGGCTCGACGTACTTACGTTGTCTCGTATGGCGCAGTCACCCTCGGGTCGCGAGACGCCGACCGCGCTCCGGAACCGTCTCCTGATCCCGGCCCTCGTCGCGCTCGTCGCCGGGATCGGCGGGTTCGGCCTCGGACTGACCCACGACGACACCGTCACTGCGCTGGGCGCA
Organism: Halorubrum sp. Atlit-28R; assembly: GCF_003665955.1. NCBI lineage: Archaea > Methanobacteriati > Methanobacteriota > Halobacteria > Halobacteriales > Haloferacaceae > Halorubrum > Halorubrum sp. Atlit-28R. Next base: position 314,844 of record NZ_QPLS01000001.1, on the reverse strand, counting down.
CTGCTCTTCCTCCCCAGCGCCGCGCTGCTGTTCGGCATCGTCGCCAAGCGTCACGGCGTCGGACCGCTCAGGCGGTCGAACCGTCGGTCGGACTGACGTCGGACGCGGCGGTCCGATCACGTCGCCTCCCGGACGCGCGCCGCAACGAGCCTGTCGACGTTGAACATGACCACGGCGACTGCGGCGAGGACCGTCGCGAAGTAGACGACGAGCTGCGGCGGGCCGGACGCGGCGCCGCCCGCGACGGCCCCGCCGAACCCGACGACGAGGAGCTCCGCCCACGTGATGAGCACGCGCGAGAGCAGTAGCGTTCCGACAGGCGAGCGACGTGTCGTCGCGGGCGCCTCCGATCCGTCGCTCATTTCAGTACGCCTCCTCGGCCGTGATCGGGCCGCTGAACGCCGAGTACAGGACGACGAAGTACGCGGCGACCAGCGGCAACAGCAGGGCCGCGCCGATCGACATGAGGTTCAGCGGTAACGTCGAGACGACGGCGTCCCCGACCGTCGCCCCGGTCGCCGGGTCGATGCGCGGATACATGAGGACCGCGACCACCGCGATCAGCCCGTACGTCAGTCCCGCGGCCGCCGCGAGCGCGGCGAGGTTCGCTCCGCGCCGAAGGGCGACGCCGTAGCCGACGCCGAGTGCGACGGAGGCGACGACCAGCGCGACCACCGGCGGCGACAGCACCGCGTCGACGCCGGTCGGGAGCCGAGTCGCCAAGACGCCGAGGGTCGCGACGACCGCGAGGAGGTACGTCGCGACGGCCCCGACGCCGATATCTGTAACCCTCTCGGGCAGCGCGTTTCGCGCTTTCAGCCGGAGGAACGCGGCGCCGGAGACGACGGTCAGCGCCGTGACGGCGACCCCGGTGACGACGCCGATGAGCGTGAGCGACCGGGGGGTTCCGACGAGCCAGTTCCCCGCGAACGCGCCGAGGAGGAACGGCGCGAGGACGCTGCCGGCGACGAACGACCGCCCCCACCACCGCCGCCACCGCGCGTCGTGGCGTTGCTCGTACATCTCCGGCGCCAGTCCCCGAAAGATGAGAGCGCCGAGGATGCCGAACATCAGCAGGTAGTGGCGGCTGAAAAGCCCCGCGTACACCGACGGAAAGGCGGCGAACAGCGCGCCGCCGAACACGACGAGCCACACCTCGTTACCGTCCCAGAACGGCCCGATCGCCGACAGCACCGCCTCGCGTGCCTCGTCGTCGGAGAGCGTCGCGAAGATCGCGCCGGCGCCGAAGTCGAAGCCGTCGAGGAACAGGAACGTCCCGAGCAGGGCGAACACGAGCGAGAACCACAGCTCCGGGAGCGGCAGGCCGAACACCGGCCCCCCCGCGAGCGCGTCGACGGCGCTAGTCATCACCGGGCACCTCCGCGGTCCCCGCGTCGCGCTCCGCGGTGGACCGCAGTTCGCGCGCGCTCGGGGGTCCGTCGCGGATAACCCCCGCGACGACGTACGTGTACAGCGCGAGGATGCCGGTGTAGACCCCGACGAACCCCACGAGCGTGAGCAGCGCCTCCCCGCCGGTAAGACCGGGCGACACCCCCTCGCTCGTCTTCAACACGCCCTGGATCACCCACGGCTGGCGGCCGACCTCCGTGACGACCCACCCGAGTTCGACCGCGACGATGCCGAGCAGGCTGGACGCCATCAGCGCCTTGTGGAGCAGTCCGTCTTCGAACAGTTCGCCGGTGAACCACCGGTAGCCGCCCCAGAACGCCAGCAGGATGAACCAGAAGCCCATCCCGACCATCGCGCGGAACGACCAGAACACGATCGCGACGGGGGGCGCCTCCGTCTCGAACGTGTTCAGCCCGCGTATCTCCGCAGTCGCGTCGCCTCCGCTGGCGAGCCACGACGCCCCGCCCGGAATGCCGAGGCCGAACAGCTCCTTCGCGCGCGGATCCGTGAACTGGCTCAGGTCAGTCGGGATCGCGAAGATATACTCCGGGACGTACGCCTCGGTGTCCCAGACCGCCTCCATGGCAGCGAACTTCTGCGGCTGCGTCTCATAGACGTGCCTCGCGTACAGGTCGCCCTGAAGCACCTGTAGCGGGGCCGTGATCAGTAGCGCGACCAGCGCGATCTTGAGCGTCTTGTGCCAGAATTCGATGTGTTCCGTCTTCGTTCCCCAGACGTGGTGTCGATAGACGTAGTACGCGGAGACGCCGGCCATGAACAGCGCGACCGACTCGACGGCGGCGTTTTGCATGTGGACGTACATGTAGCCGAACCGCGGAGTCAGGTACGCCGCGAGCGGGTCGACGAGGTGGACGACCTCCCGCCCGTTCTCGGTCACGAGCTCGTAGCCGCGCGGCATCTGCATCCACGAGTTCGCGATGAGGATCCAGACCGCGGACAGCCACGTGCCGACGCCGACGGCGAGGCTGGACACCAAGTACAACCGGTCGGAGACCCGCTCGCGACCGAACACGAAGATGCCGAGGAACGTCGCCTCCAGCATGAACGCCATCATCCCCTCGACGGCGAGCGGGCCGCCGAACAGCTCGCCCGCTGTCGTCGAGAACGCCGCGAAGTTGGTCCCGAACTCGAACTCCAAGACGATCCCAGTGACCGTCCCGACGACGAACGAGATGGCGAATATCTTCGTCCAGAAGCGACGCAACTGCTCGTACACCGGGTCGCCGCCCCGAACGTCCTTCCAGGTGAAGTATATCAGGAACGGCGCCAGTCCCATGCTCATCACCGGGAAGATGATGTGGACGATCGTCGTCAGGGCGAACTGGAATCGGCTTGCGAGTACTGGGTCGATCATGTCGTAGTGGATACGGATTGGAGGGTCGCTCCGACGCGCGCCGCGGTCGGTCTCTCCGTGTGACACTGATCGCTCCGCCTCCATAACCCCGGAGTTGGCACAGGACAACCGACCGCGGAGCGCCCGCCGCCGCGCCCTCGGCTGCGACGCGGGGCCCGCCCGCGGGTCCGAAAGTTGTCCTGCGCCAAGCCATCGCTTTGGGTGGCGAGGCGACTGCGCTTAGGCATGAAGACACGGCACGCGGTGCTGGCACTCGTCGCCCTCGTCACGCTGGTGATGACCGTCAGAGCGGTCGTCGCCGGCCTGGACGGCGACTTCGGGACGGTCGGCAGACAGGTCGGGGTCGGCGGGATCGTCTTCGCGTTCGGCGTGGCGCTGTACCGGAGCTGGGAGTCGGTCGGTTGACTCGGCGGCCCGCTCCGCGACGGGGGCGGCAGAGCGTCCGGCGCGGTCGACGGCGGCCCCCGGAGCGCCCGGCTGCCACCCGCGCCGCCTCGCACCGACCCTCGTCAGGACTCGTTCGCGGGCTCGTCGCCGGCGGAACCGTCGTCGGATCGCCGCGCGTCGGCCAGCCGCTCCGCGATCTGTCGCCGGAGGCGCTCGAAGGGCGACGAACACGCGCCGCACTCGGCACACGAGACACCCGCGCAGGAGGCGGGGGCGCCACAGCGCGGACACGAGAGCCCGTTCGCCGGTTCGAACTCGTACCCGCAGCGCGGGCAGATCACGTGATCACCCCCAAGGCGGCCGAGACAGCGCCTCCGACGACGAACGCGGTGACCCAGGAGCCGACCCATACGAGGATCGCGCTCCGCGCGTCGCGCTCTCTGAGGACCATCGCCATCGTGAGGATACACGGGACGAACAGCGTGACGACCACCAGCCCGACGAAGGTCTGTGACGCCGTCAGCTGTAGATCCGTCATCCCGGCGGCGGCGAAGTCGCGGCGGATCAGCCCCAACACGAGCACCTCTCCGAACGACGCGGGAAGGCCCAGAGCCGCAGTCAGCGGCCGGAGCGCACCGACTATCGCGTCGAGCGCGCCGAGGTAATCGAGCGTCGATACCGCCGCCGCGGTGACCCCAAACAGCGGGGCCGCCTCCCGGAGGAACGCGCCGGCCCGGTTCGCCGTCTTCCGGGCGACGTTCGTCGGGCGGGGGACGCGCAGCCGCGGTAGGTGCTCGATCAGCGCGTCCTGTCGACCGGGCAACGTTCGGTCGAGAACGACGCCGACGGTCCCGAGGACCCCGAGCAGCAGCGTCAGGTAACCGATCCACCAGACGGGCCCGAGTTCGGCGAGCAACCCCGCGACGACGCCGATCTGTGCCGAACAGGGAATTGCGAGCCCCAGAAGCGCCGTCGTGATGAGCCGCTCTCGGCGCGACCCGACCACTCGGGTGGAGACGACCGCCATCGTCACGCACCCCACGCCGACGATCAGCGGGACGACCGCGCGGCCGTTGAGCCCGATCCGGTCGAGTCCCCTGTCCGTCACCACGGCAAGTCGCGGGAGGACGCCGGCGTCTTCGAGCGTTCCGATCACGAGGTAGAACGCGACCACGAGCGGGAGCAAGACGCCGAGCGTGTACCGGACGGTGACCGTCAACAGCCCGAGGCTGTCGTTGACCAGCAGGAACTCGACGGGTCGGGCCCACCCGCTCGCCGGGAGCAGGTCCGCGACGGCCGCCTCGACCGCCGGGGCGTAGTACCGCCCGAATAACACAGTCTCCGCGTAGTCCACGACCCGCTGCGCGACGAGCACCCCCATGACGTAGAACACAGCGAAAAGGAGCGCGAGCGCGATCGGGACCCCCGTCACCGGCCGCATCAACAGGTCTCCGAGCCGTTCCCCGAGACGACGCCGAGAACCCCGTTCGACCGTCTCGACGATGGACCTGACGCGCGTCCGGCGCTCGCGGTACACCGCCTCCCGTTCTCCGACGGCGGCGAGCGGTGCGGCGCCGCCGTCGGCCGCGAGGTCGCGAGCCCCGACGCGGCGAGCCGTCGGTTCGTCGCCCTCGACGAGGAGGGTCTTCTCCGCCCGACTGGCGTCGATCCCGTCGGGGAGCGCGCCGTAGTACGAGGCGACCGGCGTCGACTCCGGGGCGGACGCCTCGGGGAGTCGATCGCGCAGTTCGTCGACGCCCGCGCCCGTGACGGCGACGGTCGGGACGACGGGCACGCCGAGGGACCGCTCCAGCGCGTCGGCGTCGATCTCGAGGCCCTCGGCCTCGACCTCGTCCATCATGTTCAGCGCGACGACGGTCGGGACCCCCATGTCCAACAGCTGTAGTGTCACGAACAGGTCTCGGTCGAGCTGCGTGGCGTCGACGACGTTCACGACCGCGTCGGCCCGGAGGACGATCCGCCTCGTGACCCGCTCCTCCTCTGAGAACGACGAGATTCCGTGGACCCCGGGCGTGTCGATCAGGCGGGTCGAGCCGAGGGGCGCCGCGGTCGTCTCGACCGTGGTGCCGGGATAGTTCGAGACCTCGACGTACTCGGGTGTGAGACGCCCGAACAGCACGCTCTTGCCCGTGTTGGGTGCGCCGACCAGCGCCGTGGACGTCTCGACGTCGCCCGCCGTGGGCCCGCGGGCCGCGTCCCCGCTCGCCGTCATCGCGGTGCGTCGTCGGGCTCCGCCCGCTCTACGGTGATCTCCCGGGCCAGTGACCGCCCGAGCGCCACCTCCGTCCCGCGACGTCGAACGACGACGGGGCCGTTGCGGATCCGGCGGCGACACTCGACGCGACCGTCTAGGAGGCCGAGCCGCAGCAAACGAGCGCGGCGCTCGCCGTCCGGCACGTCGACCAGTTCGACCCACTCCCCCGATGGAACGTCGGCCAGCGCGACTACCATTTAGGCTTACCTAAAACAACGGGCGTGTTGGGCGGCACTGCTCATTATGTAGTCTTATATAATACCCTCCGCGTCCGCCGCGAGCCGAGTCGACGGGCGGACCGGTCAGGCCGGCTGCGAGTCCAGCTTCTTGTAATCGATGTAGTCCGCCCCGCGGAGCTCTTCGAGTAGGTTGATGGCCGCGCGGGCGCCCTCGCCGACGGAGGTCGCGATCTGCTGGTGGCCGCCGGTGACGTCGCCCGCGGCGTACACCCGGTCGACCGGCGTCGACTGGTCGGGGTCGGTGACGATGTCGTCGCCCTCGACGGGCACGCCGAGCATCTCCGCGAGGTCGGTTCCGCCGGCGGTACCGAGCGCGACGAACAACCCGTCGACCGGTATCTCGTCGCCCTCTCGGGTGACGACGGCTTCGAGGACCTCCTCGCCGGCGAGCCGATCGAGATCGTCGGTGACCACCCGGATCCCGGCGTCGTCGACCCGCTCTCTCAGCTCCTCGTCGGCCTCGAACGCCGACCCGTTGGTGAGGATCCGGACGTCGTCGGTGTAGTCGAGCAGCATGAGCGCCTCGGTCGCGGCGTAGTTGTCGGTGCCGACGACCGCGACGGGGCTGTCGCGGTAGAAGTAGGCGTCGCACTCGACGCAGTAGGAGACGCCGTGGCCCTCGTACGCCTCGACGTCCGCGACGGCCGGCCGCTCGTAGTCCGCGCCCGTCGCGATGATGACCCCGTCGACGACGTACTCGTCGACCGTCGTCTCGACGCGGTACCGGTCGCCGTCAGGCTCGATCCGAACGACCTCCTCCTCGACGATTTCGGCCCCGTACTTCCGCGCGTGTTCCCGTCCCAGGTCGACGAGCTCCGGCCCCGTGACCCCGTCCGGGAACCCGTAGACGTTCTCCATCGTGTCCACGTCCCGGGTCGTCCCGCCCCCGTCGTCGAACACGAGCGTTCGCCTGTCCGCCCGGGCCGTGTAGATGGCGGCGTTCAGTCCGGTCGGTCCGCCGCCGATGATCGCTACTCCTGACATCTGTATTGTTTAGTACGCACTATACTAACTTATGAGTTCCGCACTTGGCGTCGGTCGAGCGGTTCGTTCTCATCCGCGACGCTGACAACGATGAGTGCTTTCGGGCCTCTAAATCGAGAATACGCAGTTACTGGCGCACGCACGTTTCCGCGCGCTTGCGAGGTCTCAGTTGTATCGGGCGCATTAGTTATGCGTTAATAGCGAAATACTCCCGCGAGTACGGCGTCGCTCGGCGAGCGATCGAGACCGGACCCGAGGAGACGACGCCCGGGGAACTGCGGGCGACGCCCGCGGTACGGCAGTTCGACGGAACGAGAACGAAAGCGGTCGGACCGCGAGGCCCGAGTCCGTCTACTGCGGGCTCGGGTTCGAGGGCCCGGAGACGTTGCCGTCCTTCAGCGCGGAGCCCGTGATCGACTTCAGCCGGGAGACGAGCGAGTCCTTCTCGGCCTCGCCCTCCAGCGCGATGTCGAGGACCTCGCTGATGTGCGAGACCGGGATGACCTCGATCATCTCCTCGTACTCGTCTTCGATCATCACGTCCTGCTCGTTGGCCGCGGGGATGATCACTCGGTCGCAGCCGGCCTTCGCGGCCGCCTCGATCTTGTGTGTGACCCCGCCGACGGGGAGCACGTCGCCGCGGACCGACAGCGAGCCGGTCATCGCGAGCGACTGGTCGACGCCGACGTCCTCCAGCGCGGAGATGACGGCGGTCGCGACCGTGATGGACGCGGAGTCGCCGTCGACGCCCTGCTGGCCCGTCTGGATGAACTGGATGTGGATGTCCTTCTCGGAGATGTTCTCGTCGGAGAACTTCTTGATGATCGCCGAGACGTTCTGGACCGACTCCTCGGCCATCTCCTTGAGCTGGCCGGTGGCGATCACCTGCCCGCCGCTCTGGGTCGGGGTCACCTCGGCCATCACCGGGAGCATGATCCCGGAGTCCTCGCCCATCACGGCGAGGCCGTTGACGCGCCCGGTGACGTAGCCGTCGGAGACCTGGAGCTCGTAGTCCTTCCGGCGCTCGATGTAGTCGTCGGCGAGCTGCTGTTCGATGGACCGCGAGCGCCCCTTCGCCTGGAGCACGTGGTCGCGGGTCGTGTAGTCGGCGTCCTCGCCCCGGGCGATGTCGCCCGCGACGCGGACCATCCCGCCGAGGTTCCGCATCTTCAGCGTGAGGTGACCCTTCCGGCCGGAGCGGCGCTTGGCCTCGAGGATGATCTCCTCGACGGCCTCCGCGGAGAACTCCGGCAGGCGGCCGTCCTTCGCGACCTCCTGGGCGATGAACCGCACGTACTTGCGGCGCATCTCCGGGGTGTCCTCGATGGTGTCCTCCATGTACACCTCGTAGCCGTACCCCTTGATACGGCTGCGCAGCGCCGGGTGCATGTTCTCCATCGCGTCGAGGTTCCCGGCCGCGATCATGACGAAGTCCGTCGGGACGGGCTCGGTCTGGACCATCGCGCCCGAGGAGCGCTCGGACTGGCCCGTGATCGAGAACTCACCCTCCTGGATCGCCGTCATGAGGTGCTGCTGGCTGCGGATGTCGAGCGTGTTGATCTCGTCGATGAACAGCACGCCCTTGTTCGCCTTGTGGATGGCCCCCGCCTCGACGCGGTCGTGGCTGGGCGTCTCCATCCCGCCGGACTGGAACGGGTCGTGCCGCACGTCGCCGAGCAGCGCGCCGGCGTGCGCGCCGGTCGCGTCGCGGAACGGCGCGGTCTTCGTGTCGCCGTTGTTCACCAGCAGGTTCGGGATCATCGCGTCCGACCCGCGGTTGAGGTAGCGGAAGACGAGGTACACCACGCCGGCCGCGATGATGCCGACGAGGATCTGGCCGACGATGATGAGCGCGTAGCCCAGCACGACGGCGATGATGATCCACATCAGCAGCGACCGCATCTGGTTGCGCTTGCGCGCCTCCTCGCGGTGCGCCTCGACGATCTGGTCGCCCTTGCCGGCCGGCACCGTCCGGACCTTCGGCTTGTTGCCGTCGTCGGGGTTGTGATACACCAAAACGTCCTGAAGCTCCTCCTTCGGGAGGAGTTCGGACATCGCCTTCGCGAGCATCGACTTCCCGGTCCCGGGCGAGCCGATCATCATCACGTGGCGGCGCTGCTTCGCCGCCTTGATGATCACGTCGCGGGCGTGCTCCTGCCCGATGACCTGGTCGACGAGCCGGTCGGGGATCTCGATCTCGGCCGTCGTGTCGATCTTGAGCCCGCCGAGGAGGTCGTCCTCGTCCGGGTCGTCCTCGATCTCGGCGCCCTCGACCTCGACGGTGCTACCGAGCTCGTCGATGTCGCCGTCGTCGGCCGGCTCCGCGGCGTCGCCGTTCCGGCCGCCGTCGGGACCCTCCCCGACGACGTCGGTCCCCTCGAACCCGTCGTCGTCGACGACGACCCCGTCGTCCCAGGGGTCCTCGCCGTCGGGGCCCGCGGCCGACTCGCCGTCGGAGTCCGCGGCCTCGTCGACGCCGGGCTCGTCCGCCGGACCGTCGTCGGGCTCGGGGTCGCCGCGCGTGGCGTCCTCGCCGTTCCCCGCCGGACTCGAGTCGTCGACGCCGCCGCGAGGCGGTTCGTCGGGGTCGTCGGCCGTCGGGTCGTTCGTGTCCTTCTCGTTGCTCATAGAATCGGGTAACGCTACCGAAAACGAAGGGGCGGCTACTGATATACTTTCTCCCCCCAGCCGTGTCGCCCCGGGGGCAATAAACCCCGCTTTGAAGCCGTATATCTCCCGATCTGGGGGCTCGACCGTTCCCACGGGGTTTATAAATGACGCCGACGGTACGTAGATTCATGCGGGGGTTCTACATCGGCCGGTATCAGCCGTTCCACGACGGCCACCAGCACATGGTGGAAGAGATCGCGGAGGAGGTCGACGAACTCGTCTTGGGTATCGGCTCCGCCGGCGACTCCCACACCACTCGGAACCCCTTCACCGCCGGCGAGCGCGTGATGATGGTGACGAAGGCGGTCGAGGAACTGGACGCCACCACCTACGTCGTCCCCATCGAGGACCTCGACCGGAACTCCGTGTGGGTGAGCCACGTCCAGAGCATGACACCCCGGTTCGACGTCGCGTACTCGAACAACCCGCTCGTGGTCCGCCTGTTCGAGGAGGCCGGCGTCGAGGTGCGCCAGTCCCCCATGTTCCGGCGCGACGTCCTGGAGGGGACCGAGCTCCGCGAACGCATGATCCGCGGCCGCGACTGGGAAGACCTGGTCCCCGACGCCGTCGTCGACGTGATCCGCGAGGTGGACGGCGTCGACCGCATCCGGCGGATCGCCGAGACCGACTCCAACGGCGACGAGCCCTCGGACCAGTAGCCGGGGAGACGGCGGCTCCGGTTCGCCGGCGTTCGACCGGCCGCGACGTGCGCCCGTCGAGACCGGCGCCCGTTCCTTTTAACAGCCCGCCGCACGCGGTCTCCGGTATGATCACGCTCACCTCGGACTTCGGCTCGCCGTACCCCGCCGCGATGAAGGGAGTGATCCGCCGGCACACGGCCGCGGAACTGATCGACGTGGCCCACGACCTGCCGCGCGGGGACCCGCGCGCCGCGGCCTTCTGGCTCCGGTTCGTCCTCCCGGAGTTCCCGCCGGCGGTCCACTGCGCCGTGGTCGATCCCGGGGTCGGCACCGACCGCGACGCCCTCGTCGTCCGCGCCGGCGCGCACGTCCTCGTGGCCCCGGACAACGGGCTGGCGATGCCGCCGGCCCGGGCGCTGGCGGCCGACGAGTCCGACGTCGAGGCGTGGACGGTCGCGGTCGACGACCCCGCGAGCGAGACGTTCCACGGCCGCGACGTGTTCGCCCCGACCGCGGCGCGGATCCGGGCGGCGCTCGACCAGGCGGCGGACGGCGAGTCGACCGACGCCGACGCGGTCGGGGAGACGCTGGCGGGCATGGACGACCTGTCGCCCGCGAGCGACCCCGCGGACATCCGCTTCCCGGAGCCGACGGTCGAGCGCGACGAGGGAGGCGACGTGACCGCCGTCGACGGCGAGGTGCTCGCGATCGACCGGTTCGGCAACGTGATCACCAACGTCCCCGGCGACCTGGTCCGCGGCCGCGACTGGATCCGCGTCGACGGCGACCTCACGCCGGTCGCGGAGACGTTCGGCGCCGTCGAGCCCGGCGAGCGCCTCGTCACGGTCGGGAGCCACGGCTACGCGGAGTGCGACGTCAACGACGGCCGCGGCGACGGCGCGTTCGACCTCCGGCCGGGGGACTCGGTGCGGTTCGTCCCGGACAGCGTCAGCCTGTGAGCGCCGGGTGACTCGCCCGGCGTCGGCCGGTCGCGGCCGCTACAGTTCGACGCCCGAGGGGATCAGGCTCTCGCTGCGGAGCAGGTTCCCGTCAGGGTCGTACACGAGGAAGGTGTCCTTGTCGTAGGCGACGAGCCGATCGCCGTCCACGTCGATCTCGACGCGGTACCGGGCGTCGCCGTCGTCCGTCGCGTCGCGCGCGGCGTGGATGAACGGGAGGACGTCCGTCGCCGTCTCGTTGAGTTCGAGGATGAAGTCGCCGGTGTACCGGTTGGTGACGCCGACGACGCCCTCCGGGTCGTCCGCCTCGCCCAGCGGCTCGCGGAGCCGGAAGGCGACGTCGATCTGGTCGGCCGTGAGCAGGTCGCCGTCGGCGGCGTCCCCGCTCTCGCCGCCGGAGAGCCGCTCGCGGAGCAGTTCCTCCGGCCCGTGGAAGTCGATCCGCACCAGCGGGGGCGACCGAGAGCCGGCGCCGCCGTCGACGCCCTCGACGGTCAGATCGAAGTAGTCACGCCGCATTTCCTATTGGTTGCTTTGCGGTCCGGCCGTATCAACGTAACGGGCGGCCGGGCGGCCCCGAGCCCCGGCGCCGCCGGAATCCGGAGCCGACCCGGGGCCGCGCCCCCGATGTCGGTCGTGATAATTGTCGGGGGTAGTTTAACTTCCCCCCGACTCTATGGCCCCGTATCCATGGCGAGTGACGCCGGCGGGAGCGACCTCGGCGACCGGATCGAGGACCTCCAGCGGCGCCTCTCGCACGCGTGGGAACTGCTCCAGGGGTCGACGCTCGACGTCCGCCCGTTCCGCCCGGGCGAGGACGGCCCGCTCGCCTCGTTCGTCGTCCCCGAGGACGAGCGCGAGGTCGACCGGTACTGGGTGAACGCCCCCTACGCGTACGTCGTGATCACCTACGACGAGGCGGAGAGCGAACACCGCTACTACGCGGTCGAGCCCGAACTCGACGCCTTCGAGCGCGACCTGCTCGACCGCGTCGTCGACGACATCCGCGACCCGCTCCTCTACCGCGAGGGGACCGGCAAGACCGACGAGGAGACGCTTAAATCCGAGCTGGAGGCGCTCCTCGAGGGGTACGGGGTCGAGGTGGGGATGGACTCCTTCCACGCGCTCGCGTACTACCTCTACCGCGACTTCCGCGGCTACGGGAAGGTCGACCCCCTCCTCAACGACCGCCACATCGAGGACGTCTCCTGTGACGGGTACGACCTCCCCATCTTCGTCTACCACGACGAGTACACGGACGTCGAGACGAACGTCTCGTTCGGCCAGGAGGCGCTCGACAGCTACGTGATCCGGCTCGCCCAGCAGTCGGGGCGCCACGTCTCCGTCGGCGACCCCATCGTCGAGACGACGCTGCCCGACGGGTCGCGGGCGGAGCTCGCGCTCGGCGAGGAGGTGACGCCGCGGGGGTCGGCGTTCACCATCCGCCAGTACGCGGAGGACCCGTTCACGCCCGTCGACCTCGTGGAGTACGGGACCTTCTCGATCGAGCAGATGGCGTACTTCTGGCTCTGTATCGAGCACAACAAGAGCCTCATCTTCGCGGGCGGCACGGCATCCGGGAAGACCACCTCGATGAACGCGGTGTCGATGTTCGTCCCCCCGCGCGCGAAGGTGCTCACCATCGAGGACACCCGAGAGCTCTCCCTGTACCACGACAACTGGCTCTCGGCGGTCACCCGCGAGCGCCGGTACGAGGGGACCGACATCGACATGTACGACCTGCTGCGCTCGGCGCTGCGTCACCGCCCCGAGTACATCGTCGTCGGCGAGGTCCGCGGCGAGGAGGCGATCACGCTGTTCCAGGCGATGAACACCGGCCACACCACGTTCTCGACGATGCACGCCGACTCGATCGAGACGGTGATCAACCGGCTGGAGAACGAGCCGATCAACGTCCCGCGGGCGATGGTCCAGTCGCTCGACATGCTCTCGGTCCAGACGCTCACGCGCTCCGACGACGAGCGCGTGCGCCGCGCGAAGACGATCGGCGAGATCGGCGGCATCGACCAGCGGACGGGCGAGCTGGACTACTCCTCGGCGTTCGAGTGGGTGCCCGACGCCGACACGTTCCGCCGGAACGACTCCTCGCTGTTAGAGGAGATCGCCGACGAGCGCGGCTGGTCGCGCTCGGAGCTGCTGCGCGAGGTCCGGCGGCGCGAGCGCTTCCTCGAACTGCTCTCCGCGCTCGGCATCGACGACTACCGGACGTTCACCGCCCTCGTCAACGAGTACTACGCCGACCCCGACCGCGTGATGGAGCGGCTCGACGATCGCGCCGCCGCGGCCGACGGCGTCGACGCCGACGACCTCGCGGCCGAGGAGGGCCGCGCCGCCGGCGACCCGACGGCGGACCCCGCGGACGGATGATCGCGTACCTCCCCCTGGCCGCCGCGGTCGCGGCCTGTCTCGCGCTCGCGCTCCCGCTCGTCGACGACCGGGCGGACCTGTTCGTCACCCGCGTCGCGCTGACGGCGTTCGGCGACTACGTCGGCGAGAACGAGGCGCGGCGGCGGGCCCAACGCGACCGGATGCGCGCGGCCCACGTCGCCGGCACGACCCACCGCGTCTACGCCTCGCGGACCCTGTTGTACGCCGCCGTCCTCGGGGTCGCCGGCAGCGTGATCGGGGTGTACGCGGCCGCGGGGCTGCTCGCCGCGCTCGACGTCGGCGAGGCGGCGATCCGCGAGGCGCTCCCGGCCGCGGTCGAGTTCGTCGCCGTCGTCGCGCGCCTCGCCGACCTCGGGCTCGGGCGGCTGTTCGTCCTGCTCGCGGTCGTCTCCGCGACGGTGGGGTCCGGGCTCGCGCTCGGCGCGTACGTCGCCCGGTGGCAGCTGCTCGACCAGCGGGCCGCGGCGCGCGCCGCCGAGATAGACGCCACCCTGCCGCGGACGGTCGCGTTCATGTACGCGCTCTCGCGCTCGGGGATGGCGTTCCCGCGGGTGATGGACACGCTGGCGCAGAACGAGGCGGTGTACGGCGAGGCCGCCACGGAGCTGTCGGTCGCGGTGCGCGACATGAACGCCTTCGGGACCGACGCGCTCACCGCGCTCCAGCGCATCTCGCGGCGGACGCCCAGCGACGACCTGGCGGACTTCTCGGAGAACCTCGCCTCCGTCCTCGGCACCGGGCAGTCGGTGTCGTCGTTCCTCGACGACCAGTACGAGCGCTACCAGGCGGAGGCGGAGGCCAAACAGGAACAGTACCTGGAGCTGCTCTCGACGTTCGCCGAGGCGTACGTGACCGCGCTCGTCGCCGGCCCGCTCTTTTTCATCACCATCCTCGTCGTCATCGGGCTGGTCTTGCAGGACACGCTCCCGCTCCTCCGCGTCGTCGTCTACTTCGGCGTGCCGCTCGCCACCTTCGGCTTCGTCGTCTACGTCGACAGCGTGACGCAGGGCGTCGGCGGCACCGAGACCGTCGCGGCGTCGTCGCTCGACGACCCCGACACCCCGTCGGTCACCGGGGTGCGCCACGCGACGGACGAACCGGGCGACCGCGGCGGCTCCCCCCGGTTCGACGGCGGCGCGGCGGCCGGCCGGGAGGCGAGCGCCCCGGGCGACGGGCCGAGGGCGACCGACGCGGGCGCCGGCCGCCGGGCCGAGAACCGCGAGCGGCTCCGGGTCTACGACCGACTCCGCTGGGTGCGGCGGCTGGCCGCCTCGCCGGTCGAGACGGTGCTGGACTCGCCGCGGACGGTGCCGCTCGCCGCGGTCCCGGTCGCGGTGGTCGGCCTGCTCGTCTTCGCGTTCCCGGTCACGCTCGGGACCCCCGTGGAGATGGTCGACCAGATCGACGGACCGATCGTCGTCGCGACGGCGCTCGTCCTCGCGGCGTACGCGGTGGCCTACGAGTCCGGCAAGCGCCGGGTCCGGCGCGTCGAGTCCGCGGTGCCGGACTTCCTCGACCGCCTCGCCAGCGTCAACGAGGCGGGGACCGCCGTGGTCGGCAGCGTCCGCCGCGTCGCCGACTCGAACCTGGAGGCGCTGACCGAGGACCTGCGCCGGACCCGCCGCGACATCGACTGGGGGGCGGACGTCTCGACCGCGCTGCGCCGGCTGGAGCGCCGGGTCCGGTCTCCGATGACTTCCCGGGCGGTCGCGCTCGTCACCAACGCGATCCGGGCGAGCGGCGACGTCGGGCCCGTCCTCCGGATCGCGGCCGACGAGTCGCGCGCGACCTGGTCCCTCCGCCGCGAGCGCCGGCAGGTGATGCTCACCTACCTCATCGTCATCTACATCTCCTTCCTCGTGTTCCTCGGCATCATCGCGGCGCTGTCGGTCTCGTTCATCCCCGCCATCGAGGCGGCGGGCGTCCCGGGGACCGGCGGGCTCCCGGACGCCGGGACCGGGGTGCCGAGCGGCCCGGGCGGGATCACGGACGGGATCGGCGACATCGACGTGGCGGTCTACGAACAGCTGTTCTTCCACGCCGCGTCGATTCAGGCGGTCTGCTCCGGGCTGGTCGCCGGCCAGCTCGGGGAGGGGTCGGTCCGCGACGGCGTGAAACACGTCGTGGTGCTGCTCGCGCTCACGCTCGTCGCGTTCGCCGCGATAGGCGCGGCGTGACGCCGCGGTCCCGGTCGGGCCGGTCGCGCCGACGCGCCGTCGCTCGGGACGGACTCCGCCGCGGCCGCACGAGCTAAACCGGTCGCGGTCGACGGGGGCGTATGGACTCGGATCCGGGGGGCGACGCGGGGTCGATCGGCGACCCGCGGGCGACGTACGACCGCATCGCGGCGCACTTCTCGAAGACGCGGGAGTACGCCTGGCCGGAGGTCGAGTCGTTCCTCGACGGCCGGTCGGGGGCGGTCGCGCTCGACGTCGGCTGCGGGAACGGGCGGCACACGGAGGCGCTCGCGGCGCGCGCCGAGACCGCCGTCGGCGTCGACCTCAGCGGCGGGCTGCTCGACGAGGCGGTCGCCCGCGCCCGAGAGCGAGGGTACGCGGACGCGACCGCGTTCGTCCACGGGGACGCGGCCGCGCTGCCGGTCCGCGACGGCGCGGTCGACCTCGCGGTCTACGTCGCCACGCTCCACCACCTCTCGCCCCGCGACGCCCGCGTCGAGAGCCTGAACGAACTGGCCCGGGTCCTCGCGCCGGACGGGGTCGCGCTCGTCAGCGCGTGGAGCACGGCGCACGACCGCTTCGACCGCGAGGAGGGGTTCGACACGACCGTCGACTGGACGCTGCCGGGCGGCGAGACGGTCCCCCGGTACTATCACATCTACTCGCCGTCCGAGTTCGAGTCCGACCTCGCGGAAAGCGACCTCGAACCGCACCACGTGACGGTTTCGAGCGGGAACTGCTACGCGGAGGCGTCCCCGCCGGACCGCTGGTTATCACGAGAGATACCGCAGGGGGTGGATTAAAGAGTCCCTGTCGACCGCTTGATGGTAATGGCTGACACTTTCCTCGAACGGGTCCTGCGTCGGGTCGCGCCCGACGCGGTCGCCCGGAGTTACCTCGCGAAGTTCCTCGTCGCCCTCGTCGTCGTCGTCCTCGCCATCGGGGCCGTCGGGGCCGTCACGTACGCCGAGACGACGGACCAGCTCGAATCGAACGCGCAGGGGGACTACACGGCCGTCGCGGAGCTGAGCGCCACGGAGCTCGACGGCTGGGCGAGCGACCGCCGCTCGGCGGTCACGGAGCTCGCCGACAACCACGCGTTCTCCCAGGACCCCGCCAAGGTCGACAGCTACCTCTCCACGCACCTCTTGCGGACCGCCGAGTCGGTCACCGCCCTCCACTTCGTCGACCGCGACGAGAGCGCCGTCCTCGCCAGCACCGACCGAGAGGCCGGCGAGTCGGTCACCTCGCAGGCGTGGTTCGACGACGACCTCCTGTTCGCGGACGACGTGTTCACGAGCCCCACCTACATGGTCGACGGCGAGCGCCGGATCGCGTACGTCGCGTCGACCCCGCTGCGGGAGTACCTCGTGATGGAGATCTCGCTCGCCCCCGTCACCGAGGACTTCCGTCAGCCCACCGAGAGCGCGTTCACGACCATCGTCCAGCCCGACGGCCGGATCGCGGCGAGCAACGCCGACTACGTCTCCGGGATCCGCTACGACACCGACGTTCGCTCGGCGATGCTCGACGACACGCGGGCCGTCGGGTTCCTCCCGTCGGCCACGTTCAGCTTCGCCGACGGCGGCGAGTACCTCGTCGCGTACGCGCCCTTGGAGACCGAGGAATGGTACGTCGCGGTCCACGTCCCGCTCTCCGAGGCGTACGCCCTCTCGGGGATGATCGGTCGGAACCTGCTCCTCATCGTCGGCGTCGCGATCGTCGGGCTCGGGCTGCTCGGCCTGACGCTCGGCCGCGGCACCGTCGCAGAGCTGAACCAGCTCCGGGCGCGGGCGACGGCGCTGGCCGACGGCGACCTCGACGTCGACTTCCACACGGAGCGGCGCGACGAGTTCGGCGACCTCTCCGCGGCGTTCGCCACGATGCGCGACTCGCTGCGCGACCAGATCCAGTCGGCGGAGACGCAGCGGGAGCGCGCCGAGGCAGCGAAGGCGGAGAGCGAGGCGTTCGCGGAGCGTCTGGAGTCGCGGGCGAGCGACTTCGGCGCGACCATGGCGGCCTGCGCCGACGGCGACCTCACCGCGCGGCTGGAGGCCGACCCCGAGGACCCCGAGGCCCTCCGCGACATCGCCGCGGAGTTCAACGACGCGATGGACGAACTGGAGGCCGCGATCGCGGAGGTCGACGCCTTCGCCGTCGAGGTGGCCGACCGCAGCGAGGCGGTGACCGACGGCACCGACGAGGCCGCGGCCGCCGGCCGGGAGACGAGCGACGCGGTCGACGAGATATCCGCCGGCGCGGAGCGGCAGAGTCGGCGGCTGGCCGAGGTGGCCGGCGAGATGGAGGACATGTCGGCGACCGTCGAGGAGGTCGCGGCCTCCGCCGACGAGGTGGCGACCACCTCCCGGCAGGCCGACGCGCTCACCGAGGAGGGCCGCGAGGCGGCGGCCGACGCGGTCGAGGAACTCCACGGCATCGAGGCGCGCTCGGAGTCGGCCGCGGAGACGATCGAGCGGCTCGAGTCCGAGATGGCGGAGGTCGACGAGATCGTCGAGACGATCTCGGAGATCGCCGACCAGACGAACCTGCTCGCGCTCAACGCCTCGATCGAGGCGGCCCGCGCGGGCGAGGCCGGCTCCGGCTTCGCGGTCGTCGCCGAGGAGGTGAAGTCGCTCGCCGAGGAGACCCAGGAGTCCGCCGCCGAGGTCGAGGCCCTGATCGAGAGCCTCCGCGAGCGCACCGACGAGAGCGTCGACGAGATGGCCGCGATCCGCGACGGGGTCGACGACGGGGTCGACGTCGTCGAGGACGCCGAGGACGCGCTCGAAGAGGTCTCCGAACGGGTGAGCGAGGCCGACGACGGCGTCCAGGAGATCTCCGGGGCGATGGACGCGCAGGCGGCGTCGGTCAACGAGGTGACCGGCGCGGTCGACGAGCTCGCGGGCGTGAGCGAGCAGACTACCGCCGAGGCGACCACGGTCGCGTCCGCCGCCGAGGAGCAGGCGGCCACGCTCGGCGAGGTCTCAGAGCAGGCGCACGACCTCCACGAGCGCGCCCGCGACCTGCGGGAGATGACCGAGGACTTCGAAGTCGACGCCGACGAGGCCGCCGCCGGCGACGCGGCGGCGTCAGCCGACGCCGGGGCCGTGGCGCTCGACGCCGACACCGCGTTCTCGTTCGGCGCCGACGAGGAGGCGTCGGACGCCGCGGCCGCGAGCACGGACGGCGGCACCGACACCGACGCGAGCGGCTCGGAGACAGAGACTGGAGCCGGATCGGAGCAGTCGCTCGACGAGCGCGCGCGTTCAACAGAAGAGTGACCGTCGTCGTCCGCGACGGCGCGTTCCGCCGGTGTCGTCGCGGTCGGCGGTTCCCGCGCGATTCAGTCCGCCATCGACTCGTGGCTGACGCCCCGGTCGTCCGGGAGCGGCGCCACGAGCCGGTACGCCGCGTAGAGGCCGAGCACCGCGATGCCGGCCAGCACAAAGCCGGTGCGGATCTCCGGCGCGATCAGCGGCGTCGCGACCACGTCGCCCGCCTCGTTCTTCATCGGGACCGGGGCGAACGGCTGCCCGGCCAGCGTCTCGACCAGTCCGAGGACCGCGATGCCGAACAGCATCAGTCCCGCGCTCAACGCCTGTGCCGCCTTGTCGATGATGTCTGTCATTTTCGGTCACCTCGTTAGCCGAGCAGGTACCGCAGCTTGGGGTTCTGTTTGACGAGCTCCGTGTCCTCGATGATCGCGTCGAGGCCGTAGTACCGACCGGCCGCGAGCACGATCACCGTCATGAACAGCAGCAGGCCCATCAGGTCGCTGTTGACGACGCCGTGGCCGAACCCGGCGTTGCCGACCCAGAACAGGATCATGAAGATGACCCCGCCGAAGGCGGCGAAGCGGGTGAGCGCCCCGGCCATCAGCGCGAGGCCGATGAGCGTCTCGAAGAGGGGCACACCGGGCTCGATGAGCCACGCGAGGTTGTTCCCCATCCAGACCGGGATGCCGCCGAGGACCGTCCCGCTCATCTGTTGCATGTACGCCGGGCCGTAGCTGTACGCGAACCCGTCCGTGATGATCTTCGTCACGCCGGCGTGGAAGAACCACCAGCCGGTGACGACGCGGAGGAACGCGATCCAGTACGTCGCCCAGGGTCCCTCCAGCGCGAACTCGACCTCGCCGACCAGCGGATTGCTCGATTGGTATGACATCGGTGTCACCTCACGGGTGTACGTTGGGTGGCTACCCACATAGGTGCCGAACAGATTTCTAAGCCGCTGAAAAGCGTTCTAACGCGCTGGGAGGGGTCCACAGTATCATGGATCTTTAAGTGCTACTGCCAGTCACGGCCGCGGCTCGTCCCGTCAGAACACGGAACGCTTATGAAAGCCGTTCCGCCTACGTGTAGGTGCGTCATCGACCGACGCGAGCGCCGGTGGTCTAGTGGTAGGACCTGAGCCTTCCAAGCTCATGGCCCGGGTTCAAATCCCGGCCGGCGCACTCACTTCGGTCGTGCGCCGCCCGTACTCCCACTCGCTCGCTTCGCTCGCTCGCGGGAGTCCCGGCCGGCGCAGTTCTCGGACACAACGAACCGGAAACGACTGCGACGAGTGAGTCCGTGCGTCAGGATGCGCAGAGGGATTTGAATCAGAGAGCGAGCGGAGCGAGCGACCGTGGTTCAAATCCCGGCCGGCGCACTCACTTCGGTCGTGCGCCGCCCGTACTCCCACTCGCTCGCTTCGCTCGCTCGCGGGAGTCCCGGCCGGCGCATCTCTCGAACGTAGTGAGAGAAACTGCCGCGGGACTTGAACCGTATCAGTCGCGCGCAGCGAGCGAGCACGTCTGGTTCCGGTTCAAATCCCGACTGGCGTACGAAGGAGTGAGTGCGCCCCCCGACCTCTCGCTCGCAATCGGGGTGCTCGCGTCCCTCGCACCTCGCACCGCCCGCGAGAGCCCCGGCCAGCGCAGCTCTCGGACAAACCGAGAGACGCCTCCGTGAGATTTGGATCCCATCGGCCGCGCGCAGTGCGCTCTGCGAGAGGTCCGGAGTCTCTCTCGACGAGTTCCGCTGAAAAGTCGGCGGCGATCAGTCGTCGGTGGCCGGCGCCTCGGCCCCCTCGGCCTCGGCGGACTCGCGCGGCCCGCCCGCGTGCCCCTCGTGGGCGACGGCGGTCGCCATGAGGTGGGGCGGGATGGCGGGCACCTCGTCCTCGCCGACGGGGCCGTCGCGCGCGATCTCCTCGGTCGAGCGCGGGAACTCCCGGATCTCCTTGTGGATCGCGAGGCCGGCCTTCGCCCCCTGGCCCATCGCGACCGGCACCTGGTTGTGGCCCGGCGTGATGTCGCCGACCGCAAACACGCCGTCCTCGCTGGTGCGGCCGTGGTCGTCGACGGCGATGGTGCCGTCGTCGTTGAGGTCGCAGCCCAGCCCCTCGGCGAGGACGGTGTTGTAGTCGGAGCCGTACATCGCGAAGCCGCCGCGGTACTCGCGGCGCGTGCCGTCCGCGAACTCCAGCGCCTCCAGCCAGCCGGTGTCGGGGTCGTTCTCGACGCCCTCGACCTCCTCGGTGACGATGTCGACGGGGTGCGCCTCCAGCTGCGCGGCGGTCTCCTCGCTCCACGTCGGCTCCGCGCCGCGGGTCAGCACGTCCACGTCGTCGGTGACGTTGAGCATGATCATCGCGACGTGCGCGGCGGCCTCGCCGTGGCCCATCACGTACACCGGCTCGTCGGCGAACATGTAGGCGTCGCAGTGGAGGCAGTAGTGGAGCCCCTTGCCCGTCCGCGGGAGCGGCGGGTCCGGGCGCTCGTCGGAGAACCCGGTCGCGAGGACGACGCGGTCCGCGACCAGTTCGGCGTCGTTCGTCTCCAGTCGGAACCGGTCGTCGCCGGTGCGCTCGACCTCGGTGACGAAGCCGCGCTCGAAGGTGCCGCCGTACGACTCCACCTGCTCGCGCCCGGTCGCGAGGAACTCGTTGCCGGAGACGTCCTCGGTGACGCCGATCACGTTGTGCGTGTCGGCCATCATCGCCGCGCGGCCGCCGCCGCGGTCGATCAGCACCGTCTCGTGGCCCAGTCGGGCCCCGTACAGCGCCGTCGTCAGCCCGGCCGGCCCGCCGCCGACCACCGCGATCTCGTACTCGTCGTCGGACGAACTCATTACCGCTCGTAGGCGACCCACCGGGTTAAATACCGTCTTGTTGTGCGCGTCCCGCGGCCAACCCCGTTCGCTCCGCGCCGGAAGGTGGATCGACGCCCGACCGCGACGGCTTCCGCCCCCCGTCCGGAGGTTTATTGGTGCGTACCGCGTTCGCTCGGTCAGTGGTCACTCGCCTCGCCCTCGCCGTGTGCCTCCTCCTCGTCGGGATCGCCGCCGACGTGGGCACGACCTACGTCGCGCTCTCGGGCAGCGAGTACGTCGAGGGGTCGCCCGTCGGCCGCCTGTTCATCTCCCGGTTCGGCCTCCTCGGCGGGATGCTCCTCACGAAGGCCGTCGGCATGGCCGTCATCGGGCTCCCGGTCGCGGTCGCCGGCGGCACGCGACGGTTCGTCGCCACCCTGATGTGCGGCGGCGTCGGCGCGCTCTCGCTGGCCGTCGCCGCGCGGAACCTGCTGTTCGTCGCGGGCCTGTGGCCGTGAGGGACTCGGCCGTGGCTCGGCCGTAACGCGTCTGCCTCGGACCCCGCGACGCGAGCGGATCGGCGGCCTCGGCCGCCGCGACCCCAGCGGTTTTGCGTCGCCGGCGACACCGATCCGTATGCCACGCGAATCCGCTCCGGCCCGCTCTCCGCCGGAGACGCGCCGCGAGGTCGTCACGGAGACGCTCCACGGGGTCGACGTCGACGACCCGTACCGATGGCTCGAAGGCGACGGCGAGGCGGTCGACCAGTGGGTCGACGCCCAGAACGCCCACGTCGACGAGACGCTGGACGACGCGCTCCGGGACCGGCTCCGCCCGCGCTTCGAGGACCTCGTCGAGGTGGCCGACTACGGCCCGATCGCCGTCCGCGAGGGGCGCTACTTCGCGACGGTCCGCGAGCCCGGGGCCGACCACGCCTGCCTCGTCGTCCGCGACGCTCCCGACGGCGACGGCCGCCTCCTCGTCGACCCGAACGCTTGGGCCGCGAACCGCGACGCGGAGCGCCCGCCGCGGTCGATGGCGTGGTACGTCCCGTCGCACGACGGCGAGCGCGTCGCGGTCGGCGTCACCGAGGGCGGCGACGAGAACTACGACGTGCGAGTCCTGTCCGTGCCCGACCCGACTGAATCGCCGGCATCCGAGGGCTCGGGAGGCTACGGTGCGGGCGTCGAGGAGGTCGCGGTCCTCCCCGAGCGCGGCCGCGTCAACGCGGGGGGCCTCGCCTGGACGGCCGACGGCGAGGGGCTCGTCTACGTCGCGACCGGCGGCGCGGCCGACGGCGCGCAGATGGACAAAGAGATCCGCCGGTTCCGGCTCGCGGACGGCCCCGAGGCGGAGGAACTCCTGCTCGAACACGACGACCAGCACGTCTGGCCGCGGGTCACGGTCGACCCCGACTCCGGGCTGCTCGCGGTCGCCTTCTCCGAGATGGTGGGGGGAACCGAGTGGTACGTCCACGTCGACGGCGACCTCCGCCCCGTCCTGACCGACACCGACGCCGAAACGTCGGTCCAGTTCCACGACGGGACGGCGTTCGTCTCGACCGACCACGGCGCGCCCCGGCGGCGGCTGCTCGCCTGCTCGGTCGACCGCTTCCGCGAGGGCGGCCTCTCCTTCGAGGAGTGCCGCGAGCTGCTCCCCGGCGGCGAGGGGATCATCCAGTCGGTGGCGCCGACCCCGGAGCGCCTCCTCGTCCACCGCCAGCGCGACGCCCACTCGCGGCTCTCCGTCCACGACCGCGACGGGACGCACCTGCGCGACGTGTCGCTGCCGTCGTACTGCTCCGTCACGTGGGTCTCCGGGAACCGCGACGCGCCCGAGGCGTTCTTCGGGCTCACCGGCTTCGACCGGCCGCCGGCGGTCCGGGCGCTCGACCTCGACGGCGGGGCGGACGCGAAGGCCGAACTGGCGTCGACGGAGGTCGACTCCGTCGACCTCCCCGTCCCCGACGACCTCGTCGTCGAACAGCGGTTCGTCGACTCCACCGACGGCGCCGAGGTGCCGGTGTTCGTCTGCTACCGCGAGGACGCCGCCGTCGACGGCCCGCGCCCGACGCTGCTGTACGGCTACGGCGGCTTCCGGAACAGTATCACCCCGTCGTTCGGCCGGTTCCGGCTGCCGTTCCTCGCGGACGGTGGCGCGTTCGCGGCGGTGTGCGCCCGCGGCGGGTACGAGTACGGCGAGCCGTGGCACGAGGCCGGGATGCTCGCGGAGAAACAGCACACCTTCGACGACTTCGTCGCGGCCGGGGAGGCGCTCTGCGCGTCCGGGCTGACCGACACTGACCACCTGGCGGTCGCCGGCGGGTCGAACGGCGGGCTCTCGGTGGGCGCGGTGGTCACCCAGCGCCCGGACCTGTGGGCCGCCGCGCAGTGTGCGGTCCCCCTGCTGGACATGCTGCGGTTCCACCGCTTCCTGCTCGGGGAGTCGTGGACGACGGAGTACGGCCACCCGGAGGACCCGGAGGCGTTCGAGTACCTCCGCGCGTACTCGCCGTACCACAACGTCGACGCTGACGAGTCGTATCCGCCTGTCTACTTCACCACGGCCGCAAGCGACACGCGCGTCCACCCCTCGCACGCCCGGAAGATGACCGCGCGGCTCCAGAACGAGGCCGACGGCGGGCCCTTCCTCCTCCGGACGAAGTCGGCGACCGGGCACGGCGTGGGGAAGCCGACCTCAATGGTGGTCGACGAGCAGACCGACTCGTGGGCGTTCCTGTACGAGCGGTTGGGCGTGGAGATCAGCGACCGCGACGACGACGCCTGATCTACTCGCCCTCGTAGAGGCGCTCCGCCGTCGTCTCGGGAAGGTCGGCCTCGCGCACCGCCTCCGCGACGCGGTCAACGTCGTACTCCACGCGATACGTCTCGACCGCGTCGGTTCCGTCGGCCGTCGTGTCGAGGACGGCGTAGCCCGCCCGCGGGTCGCCGTCGCGCGGCTGGCCGACGCTGCCCGGATTGCACACGAAGCCGCCGGCCACGTCGCGGCACCCCTGAACGTGGGTGTGGCCGAGGACGATCCCGTCGTACTCGCCCATGTGCCGGTCGAGGTTCGGGAACTCCTCCGGGTAGACGTAGGCGTCCTCGCGCTCGGCGGCGGGGTGCGAGTGGACGAGCAGGTACCGGTCGCCGGCGAACGTCTCCGTCCGCGGGAGGGCGTCGATCCACTCGCGCTGGTCGGCCGACAGCGACGCCTTCGCGTGCTCGAGGCCGGCCTCGGCCATCCGGTTGGCGCTGTACCGGTGCGGGCTCTCGACGGTGCGGTCGTGGTTCCCCCGGACCGTTGCGGCCGCGACCTCGCGCACGCGCTCGACGCACTCGGCCGGCCACGGGTTGTAGCCGACCACGTCGCCCGCGCAGTAGATCCGGTCGACGGCGGGCATGTCGTCGAGGACCGTCTCCAGCGCCGGGAGGTTCGCGTGAACGTCCGAGATGAGGCCGACCTTCATCGGAGATGGGTTCGGCCGGCGAGAGGGAATAGGTTGTGGCGCGACGCGAGGACTTGTACTGGGATCCCGGCGCGTGCCTGCGAGTGGCCGCCGAAGGCGGCCGCGAGGAGCACGCGCGAGGGAGTCGGCCGACCGCAGGGAGGCCGACGAGGCTGGGGAGGCGTGAGGTGCGGTCGCGGTGCGGGGTGGGACTCGAAGGGGCAGTCGCGAGGGCGAAGCACGGCGACGTAAGCACTGAACGAGGGAGCGAACGCAGTGAGCGACCGAGTGAAGCGCGCAACGAGCCGCGCGAGTCCTCGCGACTGGGGCTTCGGCGGTGTTCACCGGCGGTCCGCGTTCAGCTATTTATAAGTGTGCGACTGGATCTTCGGCGGTGTTCCGTCCCGTCACTTACGCCTTCACCTTCTCGCGGAAGCGCTCCCGGACCTTCTCCACCTTCGGCTGCGCGTGCATCGTACAGTAGGCGTCGGCCGGGTTCTTCTCGAAGTAGTCCTGGTGTTTCTCCTCGGCGCGGTAGAACGTCTCCAGCCGCTCGACCTCGGTCACCACGTCGTCGTCGTAGCCGCCCTCCTCGTCGAGCGCGGCCACGTAGTTCTCCGCGATCTGGCGCTGCTCGTCGTCGTGGTAGAGGACGATCGACCGGTACTGGGTACCCACGTCCGGCCCCTGTCGGTTCAGCTGGGTCGGGTCGTGGACGGTGAAGAAGATCTCCAGGATCTCCTCGTAAGAGAGCGCCTCGGGGTCGTACTCTACCTGAACGACCTCGGCGTGGCCGGTGTTGCCGGTACACACCTCCCGATAGCTCGGGTCCTCGACGTGGCCGCCGGCGTAGCCGGAGGTGACGCGCTCGACGCCGTCGAGTTCCTTGAACGCCGCCTCGACGCACCAGAAGCAGCCGCCGCCGACCGTCGCGGTCTCGGTGTCGGTCATGGACTCGTGTTGGCGTCGGAGACGTATTAATGGCGCGTGGCCGGAAAGCCGAGACTCGACTCGTTCGTTTATTCATAACCGATCGCTGCTAACTCGTCGGGGAACACCTCGAAGCCCCAGTCGGGAGGCGGACGCACGCTCGCTGCGCTCCTCGGTCGCTCACTCTGTTCGCTCCCTGTGGTGCTTGCGTCGCCTGCGCCCGCCTCTCGACTGCCCCTTCGAGCCCCACCCGACCGCACCGCAACCGCACCTCACACCTCCCCAGCCTCGTCGGCCTCCCTGCGGTCGGCCGACTCCCTCGCGCGTGCTGCTCGGCCGCGGTGCGACCTCGCAGGCACGCGCCACCGCAGGTCGATTCATGACCGATCAGTCGACCGCCCCAGTCCGTCCCGAACAGGTTCGCCCGGCAACCCTGCGGTCGAACGGTAGACCTTTGCCGTCGCCCGCTCCACGTCGCGTATGGTCTCGCTGGGACTGGTGGTGGCGCGGTTCAACGACTCCGTCACGGAGCCGATGGCCGAGGCCGCCCGCGAGGCGGCCGCCGACCGCGACGCCGTCGTCGTCGACGAACTGAGCGTGCCGGGCGCGTACGACAGCCCGCTGGCCGCCGACCGGCTGGCGCGCCGAGACGACGTCGACGCCGTCGCGGTCGTCGGCGCCATCGTCACCGGCGACACGGACCACGACCGCGTCATCGCGAACGCGACCGCCGAGAAGCTCACCGACGTGAGCCTCGACCGGGACACGCCGGTCACCTTCGGCGTGAGCGGCCCGGGGATGTCCGGCGCGGAGGCGCGCGAGCGGATCGACAAGGGGGCGGACGCGGCCGCGGCCGCGATCGACCTCGCGACGGAACTCGACTGACGGACACGACGATCACACACGACACATGAGCGACGCATACGACTTCTCGGAGCGGATCGGACGCGTAGAGCCCAGCGCGACGCTGGCGATATCGAACCTGGCGGCGGAGAAGGAGGCCGAGGGCGCGGACATCGTCGACCTCTCGGTCGGCGAGCCCGACTTCGACACCCCGGCGAACGTCGTCGCGGCCGGGAAGGCGGCCCTCGACGCGGGCCACACGGGGTACACCTCCTCGAACGGCGTGCCCGAGCTGAAGTCGGCGATCGCGGAGAAGCTCCGCGGCAACGGGATCGAGGCCGACGCCGACGAGGTGATCGTCACCCCCGGCGGCAAGCAGGCGCTGTACGAGACGTTCCAGACGCTGATCGACGAGGGCGACGAGGTCGTCCTGCTCGACCCGGCGTGGGTCTCCTACGAGGCGATGGCGAAGCTCGCCGGCGCCGACCTCTCGCGCGTCGACCTCGCGCCGCACGGCTTCCAGCTGGAGCCCGCCCTCGACGAGCTCGCCGAGACAGTCTCGGACGACACCGAGCTGCTCGTCGTCAACACCCCGTCGAACCCCACGGGCGCGGTGTTCTCGGAGGCGGCCCTGGAGGGCGTCCGCGACCTCGCCGTGGAGCACGACGTGGCCGTCATCTCGGACGAGATCTACGAGCGCATCGTCTACGACGCCGACCACGTCTCGCTCGCGAGTCTCGACGGGATGGCCGACCGCACGGTGACGATCAACGGCTTCTCGAAGGCGTACTCGATGACCGGCTGGCGGCTCGGCTACCTCCACGCCACCGACGAGTTCGTCGGCGAGGCGGGGAAGCTCCACTCCCACTCCGTCTCCTGTGCCACGAACTTCGTCCAGCGCGCGGGGATCGAGGCCTTGGAGAACACCGAGGCGTCGGTCGAGGAGATGCGCGACGCCTTCGCCGACCGCCGGGACCTCCTCGTGGACCTGTTCGACGAGCACGGCGTCGACGTCGACGTCGGCGACGGCGCGTTCTACATGATGATCCCCGTCGCGGACGACGACCAGGAGTGGTGCGAGGCGGCGATCGAGCGCGCGGCCGTCGCCTGCGTCCCCGGCAGCGCGTTCAACGCCCCCGGCTACGCCCGCATCTCTTACGCCGCGAGCGAGGAGCGACTGCGCGAGGCGGTCGACCGCCTCGTCTCGAACGACCTGCTGTAACCCCGCCAGCCCGCCCGCGGACGCCGCGGTCTCACCCGCTTGCCGACCGGACGAACTCGCGGATCGGCCGCGAACGGGGGCTGCGATGCGTTTTTCACCCCGCTCCTCGAAGTTTCAACTTGGTGGTACGATGTACGACAGGATACTGTACCCGACCGACGGGAGCGCCGGATCGGAGGCGGCGGCGGCGCACGTGGGGGCGCTCGCGTCGCAGTTCGGCGCGAGCGTGGACGTGTTACACGTGATCGACACCCGCGAGGGCGGGCTTGGCCTGAGCGGGGCGTTCCTCGACGACGACCCGCAGGCGATGAGCGGGCGGTCGCCCGACGAGGGCTACATCGGGCGGCACGGGGACGGGCCCGACCCCGAGGAGGTCGAGGCCGGGCTCACCGACCACGCCGAGGCGCTCATCCAGGCCTCGACCGGCGAGGTCGACCTGACGACTGCGGTCGAGTCGGGGACGCCCCACTCGGTGATACTGCGCTACGCCGACGAGGCCGACGCCGACCTCGTGGTGATGGGGACGCACGGCCGGACCGGCGTCGAGCGGTACCTGCTCGGCAGCGTCGCGGAGAAGGTCGTCCGGCTCTCGGACGTGCCGGTGATGACGGTGCGGGCGGACGAGGACGAGTGAGGCGGCGGACCGGACGACCGAAGCGGACGCGGGACGCCGGCGGACCGATCCGACCGGCGGCCGATGATTTTTCCCGGCTCCGTCGCCCACGCGGACCCATGAGCGACCCGGAGCGAACGGCGATCGACGACGGCGTTCGCGAGGCCCTCCTCGACCGCGTGAACAGCCCCAGCGCGACCGTCGGCGCGAGCGTGCCCGACGAGGTCGAGATAGACGGGAGCGCCGTCGACCTGTCGGCGTTCATCGTCGAGACCCGGAAGGTCGACGCGGTCCCGCCCGCGCTCGACCGGAAGGTGACTGCGGCGCGCGAGTCGCTCAGGGCCGAGCGGGCGCGGCGCGTCGAGCGGCTGGAGAGCGACCCCCTCGGCCGCGAGACCGCCGAGGCGCTCGCCGACGAGGTCGTCGGCATCGACCGCGCGCTCAACGCCTTGGAGGGCATCCGCCGGCCGGGGTTCGCCGACGAGCACCACGCCGACACGCTGGCGGGCCACGAGCGCTGGCTCGCGTTCGTCGATCAGGTCCGGTGATTCCGGGTCCCGCCCCGACCCGGCGTCGCCGGCCCCCTTCCGAAACCCTTACTCGCCGCCCGCGTGGTACGTTCGGGTATGAGCGACACCGCAGCGTCGGACGACGGCGAGGCCGCCGTCGACGCCGAGGAGGTCAGACACGTCGCCGATCTCGCGCGGGTGCGGCTCGCCGACGAGGAGGTCGACGAGTTCGCGGCGCAGTTCGGCGACATCTTGGAGTACTTCGCCGCGCTCGACGAGGTCCCGGAGACGGAGCGCGAGGAGGAGCTCGTCAACGTGATGCGCCCGGACGAGGTCCGCGAGGGGCTCTCCCAGGAGGAGGCGCTCGCGAACGCCGAGGAGACGGAGGACGGCTTCTTCGTCGGGCCGAAGGTGTCGTAATGGCGGCCGATATCAACGCCTTCGTCACGGAGGCGACGATCGAGGGCGACGCGGACGCCGACGGCCCGCTGGCGGGCAAAACCGTCGCCGTGAAGGACAACATCTCCACCGAAGGGATCCGGACGACCTGCGGCTCGGAGATGCTGGCGGACTACGTCCCGCCCTACTCCGCGACCGTCGTCGACCGCCTGACCGAGGCGGGCGCGACGGTCGTCGGCAAGACGAACATGGACGAGTTCGGGATGGGGACGACGACCGAGACCTCCGCGTTCGGCCCCACTCGGAACCCGGTAGACACCGGCCGCGTCCCGGGCGGCTCCTCCGGCGGCTCGGCGGCCGCGGTCGCGGCGGGCGAGGCCGACGTGGCCCTCGGCTCCGACACCGGCGGCTCGGTGCGCTGTCCGGCCGCCTTCTGCGGCGTCGTCGGGATCAAGCCCACCTACGGGCTCGTCTCCCGGTACGGCCTGATCGCGTACGCGAACTCCCTCGAACAGATCGGCCCGATCGCGGACACCGTCGAGGAGGCGGCCGCCGCGCTCGACGTCATCGCGGGCGACGACCCCAACGACGGGACGACCCGCGACCTGCGCGAGGTCGAGGGCGCCGACCCCGACGCGAGCTACGCCGCGGCCGCGGACGGCGACGTGGCGGGCCTGACGGTCGGCGTGCCCACGGAGCTGTTCGAGGGCGCCGACGAGCGCGTCGTCGAGACGGTCGAGGCCGCGATCGACGACCTAGAGGCGCAGGGCGCGGAGACGACCGAGATCTCGCTCCCCTCCGTCGAGCACGCGGTCCAGGCCTACTACGTGATCGCGATGGCGGAGGCCTCCTCGAACCTCGCGCGCTTCGACGGCGTCCGGTACGGCCACCGGAGCGACGCGGACGGCAACTGGAACGAGTCGTTCGCGGAGACCCGCGAGGAGGGGTTCGGCGCGGAGGTCAAACGCCGGATCCTGCTCGGCACGTACGCGCTCTCGGCCGGCTACCACGACAAGTACTACGAGAAGGCGCAGGACGCCCGCGCGTGGGTCCGTCGGGACTTCGAGGACGCCTTCGACGACGTCGACGTGGTCGCGTCGCCGACGATGCCGGTCCTCCCCTTCGAGCTCGGCGAGAGCCTCGACGACCCGCTGCGGATGTACCTCGCGGACGCGAACACGACGCCGGTCAACCTCGCGAACCTCCCCGCTATCTCCGTGCCCGCGGGCGAGGCGGACGGGCTCCCGGTTGGGCTCCAGCTCGTCGGCCCGAAGTTCGGCGAGGAGACCATCGTCCGCGCCGCGAGCGCGGTCGAGGTGCGATGAGCCTCACCGACGAGGAACGCGACCGGCTCGCCGACGTGGTCCGCCTCCAGCCGACGAAGAACGGCGAGCTCCAGGACGCGTGGGAGATGGAGAGCGGCAGCGAGGTCCACGGCTACCTGGAGACCCACCTGAAGGAGTACTACTACCGCGACGACGACAGCCTGATCCGCGCCACGGCGGAGGCCAACGACCTCGTCGACGTCGAGCCGGGCGTCGAGCCCGACGCGGTCGCTCGCGGCGGCGTGCCGGAGACGATCCGCGTCCCCGAACTGGAGTCGCGGGTGGTCGACGTGCTCGCCGGCCCGGACGAGCGCTCGCAGTCCGTCGTCAGCGTGCTCAACGCGCTCCGAGAGGCGTACGACGCCGACCCCGAGGTCGACGCGGTGCGGCGCGCGCTCCGCAGCCTCGAACGCAAGAACGTCGTCGAGGTCGTCTACCGCACCGTGCCGACGTTCCGGCTGGCGGTCGACCGCGACGAGATAACCGTCGAAATCGAGTCGTAGGCGTTCCGTCCCCCAGGCGGTCCGGTCGTCGCCGGTCGGCGATACGACTTTGTACCGCGACGGAGACCGTCACGGCGATGGCCGACGACGAGACCCTCCGCGACCGGCTCCGCCGCAACGCGAGCGGCATCGCCGCCACGACGGTCACCGGGACGTGGCTCGCCGCCCTCCTGCTCGGGTTCGACTGGTGGCTCGGGTTCATGCTGTTCGGCTATATCGTGATCGTTCCGGTCGTCTCGATGCTGTTCGACGAGGAGGCCGAGGAGTCCGAGTTCGAGGAGTACGACCCCGATCCGCTGTGGGGTAGACACGGGGAGACGGCGGAGAGCGACGACGAGTCAGCCGACACCGTGGACGCCCTCGAACGGCTGCGGACCCGCTACGCGAACGGCGACCTCACCGACGAGCAGTTCGAGCGGAAGCTCGACCGGCTGTTAGAGACCGAGACCCCCGAAGACGCCGCCGAGTGGGCCGAGCGGAACCGGGCCGCCGACCGGGAGCGCGACGTCGAACGCGAGCGGTGATCGGGGCGACGGCGTCGCGGCGGGCGGTGTCGCGGCGGCGAGCCCGGCGCGACCGAACCTCAAGCTTCAATGCGCGCGACCGACTCGACCGCGTATGAGCGACCAGGAACTGCGGAAGGAGGCGCACGACCTCGACGTCACCGTCTGGGTCGGGAAGCACGGCATCGACTCGGTCGTCGACGAGCTGGCCGACCAGCTGGACGACCGGAAGCTGGTGAAGGTGAAGTTCCTCCGCGCGGCCCGCGGGGGTACCACGACCGACGAGCTCGCCGAGGAGCTCGCCGACGCGGTCGGCGCCGACCTGATCGAGACGCGCGGGAACACGGCGGTGCTCCACTGACGAGCGCCGCCGCGGGGCCCTCCGGCGTCGTTGCGGTCGCGGGGACGCTCCGGCGTCGTCGCGGTCGCGGGGACGCTCCGACCGTACCTCGGACCGGTGACGGAACTCGTCGTCGACGCCGCCATCTTCCTCGTCGTCGTCGCGACGTACCTGCTCTAGGAGGCGGCCGTCACCCCCCCGTGAAGCGGGTCTTCGACAGGCGGGGGCTCGACGAGCACGCCAGGCGCCCGCTCCAGAAGATCCTGGCGTTCCTCGTGTTGTTCGCCGGCGTCACGCTCGCGATCGGCTTCGCGCTCCGGGACGTGATCAAGAACGTCGTCGCTGGCGTGTTCAGCTACACCGACAAGCCGTTCCGCATCGGCGACCGGACCGAGCGGAACGGCAACTCGGGCGTCGTCGAGGACATCTCCTTCCGCGTCGCCCGCGTCCGCACGTTCGACAACGAGCTGCTCACGGTGCCGAACCACGCCCTGACGAGCGACGTGGTGAAGAACCCGGTCGCGAAGAAGGCGCTGCGCCTGAAGTGCGTCTTCGGGATCGCCCACGAGGACGACGTCGAGAAGGCGGCCGACATCATCGTCGAGGAGGCCGAGGAGAGCGACGCCATCCTCGAAGACCCGGCGCCGTCGGTCCGGCTCACCGAGCTGGCCGACTCCTACGTGGGCCTCCAGTCGCGGACCTGGATCGAGGACCCCTCGCGGGCGGACTTCGTCAAGGCGCGCGCCGACTACGTGAAGGTCCTCAAGGCGCGCTCCGACGAGGAGGAGATCTCGATCCCCTTCCCGCAGCGGACCGTCTCTGGGCGCAACGAGTGGACGGACCCCGCGTCGTTCGGCGGGGACGACTGACGAAGCGGCCGCGCCCGGCCGGGCCGATAGTAACGAACTTGAGGGTCCGGTAACTGGGTGTGCCCATGTACGTGGTCGTCATCGGGGCCGGCGAGGTCGGGACGAGCATCGCCGCGAGTCTCGCGTCGGACCACGAGGTGGTCGTCGTGGACGTCGACCCGGACCGCGCGGAACAGCTCAAGTACGAACTCGACGTCCTCACCATCGCGGGCGACGGCACGTCCTCGGAGATCCAGTCGACCGCCGAGGTCCACCGCGCGGACATGGTCATCGCCTGTACCGACGACGACCAGACGAACCTCGTCGCCTGCGGCACCGCCAAGACGCTCGGGGACGGGTTCACGATCGCCCGCGTCAAGAGCACCGACTTCCTCCGCACGTGGGAGGGTAGCGAGGGGGCGTTCGGCGTCGACTTCATGGTGTGTACGGACCTGCTGACCGCGGAGAACATCGTCCGCGTCATCGGGCTCCCGGCGGCCGTCGACGTCGACCCGTTCGCCGGCGGCCTCGTCCAGATGGCCGAGTTCGAGATCGCCGAGGGGAGCCCCGTCGCCGGACAGACCGTCTCGGAGGCGGACCGCTTCGAGTCGCTCACGTTCGTCGGCCTGTTCCGGAACGGCGACATGGTCATCCCCCGCGGGGACACCGACATCGCCGTCGGCGACCGCGCGGTGGTGATCGGGAGCCCCGAGAGCGTCCAGTCGTTCGCGACCGACGTGGCGCCGGAGGCGACGCCCGACCGCGCCGACGAGATCGTGGTCGTCGGCGGCAGCGAGATCGGCTACCAGACCGCCCGGCTCTTGGAGGAGCGCGACTTCAGCCCGCGGCTGATAGAGCAGGACCCCGACCGCGCGCGGTGGCTCGCGGAGAACCTCCCGGAAACCGTCGTCATGGAGCACGACGCGACGGACACGGAGTTCCTCACCCGCGAGCACGTCGACGAGGCCGACATCGTCGTCACGGCGCTCCGCTCGGACGAGAAGAACCTGCTCATCTCCGTGCTCGCCAAGCGCCTCGGCGTCGACCGCGTGATCGCCGTCGTCGACAGCCCCGATTACGTCACCGTCTTCGAGGAGATCGGCATCGACATCGCCGTCAACCCCCGCACGGTGACCGCCGAGGAGATCACGCGGTTCACCTACGAGAGCGTCGCGGAGAACATCGCCGTGCTGGAGAACGACCAGGCGGAGGTCCTCGAACTCGAACTCACCGAGGGGTGCGGGCTCGTCGGCCGGCCGATCTCGGAGATCGTCGCCGACAGCGACGCGCGGTTCGTCATCGGCGCGATCACCCGGGACCGCCGGCTGGTCACGCCCCGCGGTGACACGGTGCTTCAGGCCGGCGACCACGTCATCCTCCTCGTGGAGGCCGACTCCGTGAGCGACATCGCCTCGATGGCCTGAGTCCCGTGAGCACCAGCATCCGCGTCGGGTGGCGGGCCAGCGTGGGACTCACCGGCGACGTCCTCGCCGCCCTCCCCGTCCCGCTCGCGTTCCCCCTCCTCATCGCGTTCTACTACGGCGAGTCGCCCGTCCCGTTCCTCGCGGCGATCGCGGTCTCGCTCGCGCTCGGCGCGGCGTTCCGGTCGACGCGGGACCCGGCGGCGGACCTCGGGCCGCGGGAGGCGTTCCTCGCGGTGGCGCTGATCTGGTTCCTCGTCGCCGCGGTCGGCGCGATCCCATTCGTCGTGGCCGGGGTCGGCACGGTCGCGCACCCGGTAAACGCCATGTTCGAGTCGATGAGCGGGCTGACGACGACGGGCGCGACCGTGCTGCGCGACTTCTCACTCCACTCGCGGTCCGTCATGATGTGGCGGCAGGTGATCCAGTGGCTCGGGGGGCTCGGCATCCTCATCCTCGCGACCGCGGTGCTCTCGGAGATCGGCGTCGGCGGGGCCCAGCTGATGGAGTCGGAGTCACAGACCCAAGACGTCAACAAGCTCACGCCGAAGATCTCCCGGACGGCGCAGCTGATCTGGGGGATCTACTTCGGGCTCACGGGGCTGGCGATAGTCGTCTACTTCCTGCTCGGCCTCGCCGTCGATCCGCAGATGGACCTGTACAACGCCGTCGCGCACGCGTTCACCTCGGTCGCCACGGCCGGCTTCTCGCCGGAGCCGCTCTCGGTCGGGGCGTTTCACCCCCTGATCCAGTGGGCGGTCGTCCCGTTCATGGTGATCGGCTCGACGAGCTTCGTCCTCATCTACTTCGCAATCAACGGCGAGCCGATGCGCCTCCTCCGCAACGAGGAGTTCCACTTCTACATCGGCGCGATGGGCACGCTCGCGTCGATCGTCGCCGTGGGTCTGTTCCTCGATCCTGGCACCACGTTCGGCGCCGAGGCGACGATACGCCACGCCGTCTTCAACGTCGCCTCCATCGTGACGACGACGGGGTACGCCAGCACCGACTACGTGCAGTGGGCGCCCGCGGCGAAGCACATGCTGTTCATGGGGATGTTCATCGGCGGCATGGTCGGATCGACGACGTGTTCGATCAAGTCGCTGCGATGGCTGGTGGCGCTGAAGTCGTTCCGGCGGAACCTCTACACCGCGATCCATCCCGAGTCCGTCCGGCCGGTCCGGATCTCGGGGAAGGCGATCGACGAGGCCGCGATCCGCGACATCTACGCGTACCTCCTCCTCAGTATCGTGCTGTTCTTCCTGCTCGCCGTGGTCATCGTCGTCGACGCCGAGCGAGGAAACGTCCGAGTCACCGAGTTCGAGGCGCTCGGCGCCGCGGCGACGACGTTCCTCAACATCGGGCCGGCGTTCGGCGACGCGGGGCCGTACGGCACCTTCGCGACGTTCCCGCTGAGCACGCGGGCCGTGATGGTCGTGCTGATGTGGATCGGCCGGATCGAGATCATCCCCGTCCTCGTGCTGTTCACGAAGGCGTTCTGGACCTCCTGACCGGCGCTGACCCGCTGCGGTCCGCCGTTCGCCGCCCGCGGCGGGTCCGCCCATCGACGGCTTCTTGTCGCGCCGGCCTGCTACGACGGGTATCGGAACCCCCGAGGAACACTCGTGACACGGACCATCGACGCGCGGGCGACGCTCAGCTACACCGGGAGCATCGTGAAACTGCTCTCGGCGTCCATGGCCGTCCCCCTCGTCGTCGCGCTGATTTACGGCGAGGACGCGCTCGCGTTCGCGGCGTCGATGACGGTCGCTGTCGCGGTCGGGGCCGGGCTCGAACGGCTCGACGACGAGCCGGAGCTCGGCCCGCGGGACGCGCTGGCGGTCGTCTCGCTCGCGTGGCTCACTGCCGCGGTCGTCGGCGCGATCCCGTACGTGATCGCCGGCTACGGGACCCCCTCCGCGCTCGCGCACCCCGTGAACGCGCTGTTCGAGTCGATGAGCGGCTTCACGACGACGGGCGCGACCGCGACGGCGGAGATCAGCTTCGAGCGGCACTCCCACGCGGTGCTGATGTGGCGGCAGCTCACGCAGTGGCTCGGCGGGATGGGGATCATCGTGCTGATGATCGCGATCCTGCCGCAGCTGGCGGTCAACGGCGCCCAGCTGATGGAGTCGGAGGCGCCGGGGCCGGGGCTCCAGAAGCTCACCCCCCGGATCGTCGAGACGGCCCGCGCGCTCTGGCTCATCTACCTCGCGTTCACCGTGGCGCTGATCGCGATACTGGCGCTGCTCGGTCGCACCGGGTACGCGCCGGAGATGGACCTGTACAACGCATTCGCCCACGGGTTCTCTACGCTCCCGACCGGCGGGTTCTCGCCGGAGGCGGAGAGCATCGGCGCGTTCTCGCCGGTGGTGCAGTGGGCGTTCGTCCCGTTCATGGTGATCGCCGGGGTGAACTTCGCGCTGTTCTGGTACGTGCTCAGGGACGACCCGCGGGAGATGTTCGAGAACACGGAGTTCCGGATCTACCTCGGGCTGGTGACCGCGTTCGCGGCCGTGCTCGCGGTCGGGCTGTTCTACGGCGGCGCGCCGGCCACCGACATCGGCGGCGTCACGGAGGGTGTCCCGGAGAACGCGCTCCGGCAGGGGGTGTTCCAGGTCGCGTCGCTGATGAACTCGACCGGCTTCGCGACCGCGGACTTCGCGGAGTGGGACACCCAGACCCAGTTCCTCCTGCTGTTCGCGATGTTCATCGGCGGCTCCGCCGGGTCGACCGGCGGCGGGATCAAGGTGATCCGCTGGCTCATCCTGCTGAAGACGCTCCGTCGCGAGCTGTACACGACGGCGAACCCGGACGTGGTCCGGCCGGTCCGGCTCGGCGGCGAGGTCGTCGACGAGGACGTGATCCGCGGGGTCCTCGTGTTCACCCTGCTGTACTTCCTCGTGTTCGCGCTCTCGGCCGTCTTCATCGAGCTCGACACGGCGCGGATCGGCGAGCGGCTCACCGGCACGGAGGCGCTTGCGGCGTCGCTCGCGACGATCGGCAACATCGGGCCGGGGCTCGGCCCGCTCGGTCCGTTCGGGAGCTACGAGTTCCTGCCGAACACGACGAAGCTGCTGATGATCGGGCTGATGTGGATCGGGCGGCTGGAGATCGTCCCCGTGCTCGCGCTGTTCGTCGCCGGCGTCGACGAGCAGTAGACTCTCGGGGCGTCCGGGTGGACCGCGCGGTGTGTAGCCGGCGTACCTCGTGAACCGCGCTGCGGTCCCCGGCGCGCCTCCATGGGTGCGCGGTGCGTCACCGGCGAGCCGCACGACGCGACGCCCGAGGACGCGAGGTCACCTTCTTAAGCGCCGCCGGCCGTACTACCTCGCATGGACGGACCCGACGACACCGGCGGCCAGGACCTGCTCGGGCACGTGCTCCTCCCGGTCGCGAACGAGGAGGACGCGCTGCGAACGGCGCGGGCGCTCGACCCCTACGACCCCGCGCGGGTGACGGCGCTTCACGTCGTCGAGAAGGGGGACGGCGTCCCGGACAAGACCCCCGTCGAGCAGTCGGAGGAGCTCGCGGCCGAGTCGTACGCGGCGGTCAGAACGGTGTTCCCCGACGCCGCCGAGCACACGGCCTACGCCCGGGACGTGGTCGAGGCGATCTTCGACGCCGCGGACGAGGTGGACGCGAGCGCGATCGCCTACCAGCCGCGCGGGGGGAACCGCTTGGTCCAGCTCCTCTCCGGGGACCTGTCGGCCGAGATCGCGACCGACGCGCCGGTGCCCGTGATCGCGCTCCCCCGCGCCGACGCGGACGAATGAGCCGCCGTCGCGCCCGCGAGAGCGGGTCGTCGGCGCGCTGACGCGGGGGATCGACCGATGCCGCACAGCGACGACCGGCCGACGGGGAGCGGCGACGACCGCCCCGTCGTCATGGTCGCCCTCTCGAACCCGCGCACCGAGGCGGCGCTCGTCGCGCTCGCCGGCGCCGTGGCCGACCGCCGGGACGCCCGCCTCCTCGAGGTCCACGTCGTCACCGTCCCCGACCAGACCTCGCTGGAGAACGCGGCCGCGAACCGGGAGCGGCTCGACCGGTCCTCCGCCGAGCTGCTCTCGGCGGCCGTCGCCGACGCGGCGCCGTTCGACGCGTCGGTCGAAACGAAGACGATCCTCTCGCACCGCGGGATCGAGGAGGTGTTCGACGCCGCGCGGGCGACCGGCGCCGACGCCGTAGTGATGGGCTACGGCGGGGCGCGGTTCGCGGGCGGGCGCGTCGAGGGCTCGCTGGACGAGCTGGCCCGCGACCTCCCCTGCGACTTCCTCGTCTTCGACGGGCGGCGACTCGACCCCGCCGACGTGCTCGTGCCGACCGCCGGCGGCCCGTCGTCGGACCTCTCCGCCGAGGTCGCGCTCGCGCTCCGGGAGGCGGTCGGCGCCGAGGTCTCGCTGTTACACGTCGTCGAGGAGGGCGACGAGGCGGCGGGCCGCGAGTTCCTCGCCGGCTGGGCCGAGGGGCACGGCCTCGGGGACGCCGACCTGCGCGTCGAGACCGGCGACGTGGAGGCGGCGATCGGCCGCGTCGGCGAGGGGTACGACCTCGTGATCGTCGGCGCCACGGAGCGCGGCCTCCTCTCCCGGATCGTCCGCGGGTCGCTCGCGTTCGCGGCCGTCGAGGCCCTCGAGGTGCCGGTGCTGCTCGCGGAGCGTCCCACGCCGCGGTCGCTCCGCGACCGGCTGTTCGGGGGTGGCTGAGCGCGGTGAGGCAGTCGTCTCCGGGGTCGCTCGCGCCGCCGGCCCCTCCAAAATATAATGAATATTTATACCCGACCGGCGGGTAACGGGCGGTATGTACGACGACGAGGAGCTCTCCGCGATCCGCGAGGCGAAGGAGTCGTGGGAGGCGGAGACGCTCGGCCCCACCCTCGACCGCCACGGGGAGCGGAAGTCGCGGTTCGCGACCGTCTCGAACCGCGAGGTCGACCGCCTGTACACCCCCGAGGACGTCGCCGACCTCGACTACGACGAGGACCTCGGGTTCCCCGGCGAGGAGCCGTACACCCGCGGCGTCTACCCGACGATGTACCGCGGCCGGACGTGGACGATGCGCCAGTTCGCGGGGTTCGGCACCGCCGAGGAGACGAACGAGCGGTTCCGCTACCTGATCGACGAGGGGCAGACCGGCCTCTCGACCGCGTTCGACATGCCCTCGCTGATGGGGATCGACTCCGACGACAAGATGTCGCTCGGCGAGGTCGGCAAGGAGGGCGTCGCGGTCGACACGCTCCGCGACATGGAGGTGCTGTTCGACGGCATCGACCTCGCGGAGGTGTCGACCTCGTTCACGATCAACCCGAGCGCGCCGGTGATCTACGCGATGTACGTCGCGCTCGCCGACCGCCGCGGCGTCCCGCGCGAGGAGCTCCGCGGGACCCTCCAGAACGACATGCTCAAGGAGTTCATCGCGCAGAAGGAGTGGGTGATCCCGCCGGAGCCCTCCCTCGACCTGGTGACCGACACCATCGAGTTCGCGGTCGCGGAGACGCCCAAGTTCAAGCCCATCTCCGTGTCGGGCTACCACATCCGCGAGGCGGGGTCGACGGCGGTCCAGGAGCTGGCGTTCACGCTCGCCGACGGGTTCGCGTACGTCGAGGCGTGCCTCGACCGCGGGCTCGACGTCGACGAGTTCGCCCCGCAGCTCTCCTTCTTCTTCAATTCGCACAACTCGCTGTTCGAGGAGGTCGCGAAGTTCCGCGCCGCGCGCCGCATCTACGCGACCGTGATGGACGAGTGGTACGGCGCGGAGGCGGACGCCTCGAAGCAGCTGAAGTTCCACACCCAGACCGCGGGGCAGTCGCTGACGGCCCAGCAGCCGCTGAACAACGTCGCGCGCGTCACGATTCAGGCGCTGGCGGGCGTGCTGGGCGGCACCCAGAGCCTCCACACCAACTCCTTCGACGAGGCGCTCGCGCTCCCCTCCGAGCAGGCGGTCCGCGTCGCGCTCCGGACCCAGCAGATCATCGCCGAGGAGTCGGGCGCGGCCGACATCGTCGACCCGCTCGGCGGCTCCTTCGCGGTCGAGAGCCTCACCGACGAGACGGAAGCTGAGGCGATGGCTTACATCGAGGAGATCCGGGAGATGGGCGACGGCACCGTGCGCGACGGCGTCCTCCGCGGCATCGATCAGGGGTACTTCCACCGCGAGATCCAGGAGTCGGCCTACGAGTATCAGGAGCGCGTCGACGACGGCGAGGAGACGGTCGTCGGCGTCAACGCCTACGAGATCGACGAGGACACTCGCCCGGACCTGCTGAAGGTCGACGAGACGACCCGCGAGCGGCAGCTCGACCGGCTGGAGTCGGTGAAGGCCGAACGCGACGACGACGCGGTCGCGGCCGCGCTCGACGACCTCCGCGACGCGGTCGCGGCCGGCGAGAACGTCATGCCCGAGATCGTCACGGCCGTCAAGGCGTACGCGACGATGGGCGAGATCATGGAGGTGTTCGAGGCGGAACACGGCGCGTACCGCGAGCGGATCGGCGTCGCCTGACGGCGGAACTGGAGAACGAAACCGGACGGGTCGGTCGGCCGCGCGGCTCCGCGAACTGCGAACTACGCCGTCTCGACCGGACGCGCGGACTCCGCGCACCACGCGTTCCCTCGGCGCCCCGCCCGTCGGAGGTCGAGCTCGACGACCGAGCCGGCGTCGAGCGACGACAGCTCGGCCTCCACGTCGGGGTCGTCGTACTCGACGACGTACAGCGTCCCGTTGCGCGGGTATTCACGGAGCGTGATCGCCCCGTGGTCGTTACACGCTCTGACGACCGTGTACTTCCCAGTCCGATTCATCACGCGCGGCGTTTCGGTTTCCAGAAACTTAGTTGTGCCATCCGTTCGGCGCGGCGGGGGCGAGCGAGGCCGGCGAGCGGGCGAGTAGCAGCGGCCCGGCGGCGTCGACCGCGAACGGTCCATTTTAATCGACCCGTCGCCTCCCTCGGGTATGACGGAGACGGAGGTCCCCGAGGACCACCCGCGGTACGCGTCGCTCGTGACGCGCCACCGGATCGAAGCGGGCGTCGAGGAGGGGATCACCTCGAAGCAGGGGCTGATCGCGCAGGGGCGCGGCGAGGCGTTCGACTACCTCCTCGGCGAGCGCACGCTCCCGAGCGCCGACGCCGCGGCGCGCGCCGCGGCCGCGACGCTCCTGCTCGCCGAGCGTCCCGTGATCTCGGTGAACGGCAACGTCGCCGCCCTCGCGCCGAGCGAGACGGTCGACCTGGCCGCGGCGGTCGACGCCGACCTCGAGGTGAACCTGTTCAACCACACCGACGAGCGGGTCCGGCGGATCGCCGACCACCTGCGCGAGCACGGCGCCGACGAGGTGAAGGGGCTCGCCGGCGACGGCGAGATCCCCGGGCTCGACCACGCGCGCGGCGTCGTCGACGCCGACGGGATCGAGGCGGCCGACGTCGTCGTGGTGCCCTTGGAGGACGGCGACCGCGCCGCCGCGCTCGACGCGATGGGGAAGACGGAGATCGTGATCGACCTCAACCCCGGAAGCCGCTCGCCGCGCACGGCCGACGTGCCGATAATCGACAACCTGATTCGGGCCGTGCCGAACGTCGCGGCACACGCGCGCGACCTCGCGGACGCGACGCCCGAGGCGCTCCGCGGGATCGTCGACGAGTTCGACGCCGCCGCCGCGCTCGACGCGGCGGAGGCGGCGATCCGCGAGGGGTCGTTCGCGGACGCGGACGGCTCGTAGGCGGCGCGTTCCTCCCGCCGGAAAGCAAAAGCCTCCGCCCCCCGTACGCTCTCGCATGGAACTCGACGAGACGGACCGGGCGATCCTGCGAATCCTCCAGGAGGACGCGCGGACCCCGTTCTCGGAGGTCGCGCGGCGGATCGACATGTCGAGCGCGACCGTCCACGACCGGGTCAGCCGCCTCGAGGAGGCGGGCGTCATCCGCGGGTACCACGCCGACATCGACCCGAAGGCGGTCGGGTACGGCGTCGGCGCGT
This sequence comes from Halorubrum sp. Atlit-28R, assembly GCF_003665955.1. NCBI lineage: Archaea > Methanobacteriati > Methanobacteriota > Halobacteria > Halobacteriales > Haloferacaceae > Halorubrum > Halorubrum sp. Atlit-28R. The sequence goes on along the minus strand of NZ_QPLS01000001.1, from coordinate 272,364 downwards.
TCGTCGGCCTGCGCGTCGAGCAGGGCCGCGAGGAGGACGCGCTCGAACGCCTCCGCGGTATCGACGGCGTCCGCGAGATCCACCTCACCACCGGCGAGTGGGACGTCATCCTCCGCGTCGTCGCGGCCGACACCGACCGGCTCCGGGAGCTGATGTTCGAGCGGATCGCGGAGACCGAGGGGTTCTCGCGCTCGCAGACGATGGTCATCCTCGGCACCGACTACGAGCGGGCCGGGCCGCCGCTGTAGACCGGCGCGGCGGGGCGCCCCGCGGCGCCCCGCGGCGCGACCGCTCGACCGCGTCGCCCGCGACCGGAACGCTCAACTCGGGACCTCCCCGAACGGTGACCATGAGCACAGGCCTCGCGGACGGGTTCGACCCGTCGCCGGAGCGCGCGTGGGCGGCTGTCGTCGGCGGCGTCACGGCGCTGTTGGCGGTCGGATCCGTCGTCTTCCCCCGCGTCGTCTACGACCGGTTCCTCTGGCGTTACTTCTGGGGGCCGGTGGTCGCGGACGGCGAGGGTGCGCAGTGTGCGGTCCGGGAGGCCGGCGGCACCACGGAGCTGCTCGGCAGCAGCGCGGCGTGCGAGGCGGCGCGGAGCGCCGGCGAGGTCGTCGCGGCGCCGGGGTACACGACCTTCTCGACGGTGAGCTACGTGGTGATCCTGCTTGCGATGCTGATCGGCGTCGTCTTCCTCCTCCGCCGGCTCGACATCGCGACGGAGCTCCGCTTCTTCTACGCGCTGTTCCCGTTCATGCTGTTCGGCGGGGCGATGCGAACGGTCGAGGACGCGGGCGTCGCCGCGACCGCCGCCGGCGTCGACCCGCTGATCGCGTTCCCGGCGAGCGCGGTGCTGATCAGCCCGTTCATCTACTTCACGGTGTTCCTGTTCACGCTCGCGTGCGTGCTGACGGCGTACGGCCTCGAACGCCGCGGCGTCGTCGACGACTACGCGCGGCCGCTGTTCGCGCTGGGGACTACGGGGCTCACGCTCGCGGTCGGCTACCTCGCGTACCTGGCGGCCACGACCGGCTACGTCACCTTCTACCCGCAGGTGCTCGTGCCCACGCTCGTCATCGCCACGGTCGCGACCGCGGTGACGTGGGCGCTGGCGACGCGTCGGATCGCGACGATCCGCCAGGGCACCGGCGCGGCGGGGATCGTGATCATCTGGGGGCACGCGATCGACGGCGTCGCAAACGTGATCGGGCTCAACTGGATGCCGGCGCTCACCGGCACCGCGAACCTCGTCCCGAAGCACGTCGTCAACGCCCTGATCGTCGACTGGACCGGGCGGCTGCTGCCGGAGTCGATCGTCTCCGTCACCGGCGACGCGTGGCCGTTCCTCCTTGTGAAGCTCGTCGCCGCGACGTTCGTCGTCTGGGTGTTCAACGGCGAGATGTACGAGGAGTCGCCGCGGTACACCCTGCTGCTGTTGATCACGGTGCTGGCCGTGGGGCTCGGCCCCGGCACCCGGGACATGCTGCGCGCGACGTTCGGCGTGTAACGAGAGCGGCTAACTCGCCGTCATTCAGGCTGTCCGTTGGAACGCTCGTCGTCTCAAAACCAGACTGACAACGGTCGGAAACTGAAATTGACACGATGAACGAGCACGTCAAAATTGTCCTTCTGGGAAGTCTCGGCTTGATCATTAGCGTCCCGATCTGGTATACGCTGCTATCCTCCGAGGAGTTCTCACCAGACGTTTTCTTGAATCCGAGCTTGCTGTTCTGGCTGATCTTCGGGTTCGTCGTTTTTCTATTCGGGTATTACAACACCGACTTGGAATAAGTCGACGCTGCTCACGGGCCTAGCTCCCGAAACCGCTACTACAGCGGTCACCGCGAGAGTCTCGCCTCTGACGACCAGAAGAAATTCGTCTGTTCTGGCAGAATCGTTACCCATGCCCTCCGAGATCGGCGGTCACCCCGCTCGCGTATACGCGGTCCAGACCGGCTTCTGGATCTTCGTCCCTGCTGCGGTCGCGAGCGCCGTCGGATACGGGAACTCCGTCACGTTGGCCGGTATCGGCATCGGTGGCGCGATTCTGATTAGCGCGGTCGCCTTGGAACTCGCCGAGCGGTAGGCGCGCAGCGATTACGGGTTGACCGAGACGGGCCACACGTGGCGGATTTCGGCGGTGCGCGCGCTCCGGTCACTTCATCTCTTGTCGGATGTGCTTATCGACCTGTCTGATGAGGAGGAGCGCCGTGATCAGTCCGGTTGACGCCGTGCTGACGACCCCGGAGAGTCCGCCGGTGCCGAGAACCGCTAGTAGAACGACTCCGACGAGCGCACTCTGTACGAACCAGATCACGCCCCGGACGTACCAGTCCACGTACCCGTGGAACCAGGTGGGACTCGTGGAGGGCATAGATAATAATGGAAATATGTCTGTGTAAATAATTTTCTCTACACCGTACGATTCGTGAATTCAGCAGTCGATCGCGACGGGGCGCGACCACCTCTTCCGTCGTGGATCTCAACGGCGGCATTACCGTGATACCCAGCCACTCAGCTATACACGGCGGTGCGTGGGACGACGGGCGACCGTCCCTGTAGCCCCGGAAGCTCGGCCTACTGCTGATTCTATTTATATACTAGCGGTCGACACAAACGCCGCCGAAGCCCCAGTCGCGAGGCGGGCGCACGCTCGTTGCGCTCCTCCGTCGCTCGTTGCACTCGCTCCTTGCGGTGCTTACATCGCCTGCGCCCGCCTCGCGACTGCCCCTTCGAGTCCCGCCCAACCGCACCCGCACTGCGCCTCGCGCCTCCCCAGCCTCGTCGGCCTCCCTCCGGTCGGCCGACTCCAGCAGGGGACCGAAGGTCCCTCTGGCAGTCGGGCGAAGCCCGACGGCCTCGCGCGTGCTGACTCGCGGGCGCCGGTGGCGGCCGCTCACAGGCACGCGCCATCGCCGACCATTTATAAACAGTTTTCAGGAGAACGCGCCGGGGTTGGTCGTTCGACGCCGTTCCGCAACGGCATCATATAAGCCGTCGCGGGGGGAACGGTCTCGATAATGCTGGACGGGGTCAACGTCGCGCTCGGCGTCTCGGGGAGCATCGCGGCGGTGAAGGTCGTCGAACTCGCGCACGAACTGCGCCGACACGGCGCGAGCGTCCGCGCCGTCATGTCCCCGGCGGCGACGGACATCGTCCACCCGTGGGCGGTCGACTTCGCCACCGACGAGCCCGTCGTCACCGAGATCACCGGCGACGTGGAACACGTCGAGCTGTGCGGTCGCGAGGGGTGGGCCGACGTGCTGCTGCTCGCGCCCGCGACCGCCAACACCGCGGGGAAGGTCGCGGCCGCGGTCGACGACACGCCCGTGACGACCTGCGCGACGACCGCCCTGGGCGCCGACGTGCCGGTCGTGATGGCGCCCGCGATGCACGAGCCGATGTACGACCACCCCGGGGTGTTGGACGCCCTGGACCGCTTGGAGTCGTGGGGCGTCCGCTTCGCCGACCCGCGGATCGAGGAGGGGAAGGCGAAGATCGCGGCCGAGGCGGACATCGTCACCGAGGTCGCGCGGGCGACGACGCCGCAGACGCTCGGCGGGACGCACGTCGTCGTCACCGCGGGCGCGACGAAGGAGCGGATCGACCCGATCCGCATCCTGACGAACCGCGCGTCGGGGAAGACCGGCCGGGCGGTCGCGCGGGCGCTGTACGTCCGCGGCGCGCGGGTGACGCTCGTCCAGGACGGGCCCGAGGTCCCGTACGCCGACGTGGTCGCGGTCGAGACGGCAGACGAGATGATGGCCGCCTGCCGGCGGACGGCGGCGACCGCGGACGCGCTGGTCTCCGCGGCCGCCATCTCCGACTTCACCGCCGACGCGGTCGGCGAGAAGATCCGGTCCGGGTCGCCGCTGTCGCTGGACCTAGAGCCCACCCCGAAGCTCATCGACTCGGTGCGCGAGGCGTACCCGGACCTCCCCATCGTCGGGTTCAAGGCCGAGACGTCGGGCGACGACGCGGCGATGGTCGCGGAGGCCGAGCGCATCCGGGACCGCGTCGGACTGGCGTTCGTCGTCGCGAACGACGCGAGCGTGATGGGCGACGACGAGACGCGCGTCCTGCTGGTCGGCGAGGCGGGCACCGAGCCCGCGGAGGCGGCGGGGTCGAAGGACGCGGTCGCCGGGCGCATCGCCGACCGGCTCGCGGCGACGCTCGACGCGTCGGCGTGAGCGGCGGCCGGCCCGGTTGCTCGCGTGAGCGCTCGCGACGCCCTCGCGCGGGCCGCGGGCCGTGCGGACCGGATCGCCCGCCTCCGGCAGGGTCACCGCGGATACAAACTGTTTTGGGGCGGTAGGGTAACCACACGGATAGAGTAACCCATGTGTAACGAGACGGTCACGCACGGCTCCGTGGGAGGTGTGGTGGGTGGCTGACGGCGACCCTCCGACCGGCCAGGTCACCGACGACGACGCGCCGACGGCCGACGCCACGGCCGCGGCGGCGGAGTCGGCGTCGGCCGGCGCGGTCATCGTTCCGGTCGAGCCGAGTTCCACGCTCCGCTCGACGGTCGCTCACGTCGCGGAGGCGGCCGCGGCCGACGGCGCCTCGGCGGTCCACTTCGTCGAGCTCGCCTCGTGGCGGAACGGCGACCCGGAGAGCGACGAGCGCGCCGCCGCGGCCGAGCGCGTGCTCGAACGGGTCACGTCGTGGGCGACCGCCGACCTCGACGACTCGGAGGCGGCAGCCGCCTCGGAGGTCGAAGTCGTCTCGGCGGTGCTCGGCGACGACGACTACCTGTTCGGCGCCGACGACTACGTCCGGGTCCTCGCGGAGTACGCCGAGGCCAACGGGGCCGACCGCGTCGTCTTGGACCCCGAGTACACACCGGTCGGGAACACGACGCTGCTCCAGCCGCTGGAGTTCGCGCTCTCGAACACCCCGCTGTCGGTCGAGACAGCCCCCGTCGACCGGCCGACGCGCCGCGAGCGGTTCCGAACCGAGGCCACGACCGGGCGGTTCGTGGCGCTGTTCGGCCTGTCGCTGGCGTTTTACCTCCTCCTCGGAGACCCGACCTACTGGTTCGACTTAGTGACCGGCCTCGCCACCGCCGCGGTCGTCTCGATCACCCTCTCGCGGGTGAGCCTCGACTCGAACCCGGCGATCCCGCGGACCCCGATGCGGATCGTCCGCGGGCTGATATACGTCCCCGTGCTGCTGTTCGAAATCGTGAAGGCGAACCTCGTCGTCGCCCGGGTCATCCTCGACCCGCGGCTCCCGATCGACCCGACGCTCAACCGGATGCGCGTGATCGTCGGGAGCGGGCTCCCGCTGATGACGCTCGCGAACTCGATCACGCTGACGCCCGGGACGCTCACCGTCCGGGCCCGCGACAGCGACCTCTACGTCCACTCGCTCCTCCCGTGGGCCCGCGAGGGGCTGTTCGACGGCTCCCTCGAACGGTGGACGCGGTTCGTCTACTACGGGCGCCGGTCGGCGCGGCTCCCGACGCCGCGCGAGCGCGACGACGTGGCGATCCTCCAGGGCGACGAGGCGACCGAGGAGCTGCCTATCGCCGCCGCGGACGGCGGCGCGGTCGACGCGAGCGACGCGAGTGATGAGGCCGAGTCGACGGCCGACGCGGGCGACGCCGACGAGGTGACCGTTCGATGAGCCTCGTCGACGCGCCGCTCGCGGCCGGCTACACGCTCGGCGACTTCCTGCTCGTCGCGGCCGCCGGCTTCGCCGTCCTCGCGGTCGGCATGCTCTACCGCGCGGTCGTCGGGCCGACGATGCAAGACCGCGTGCTGGCGGTGAACGTCCTCGGGACGAACACCGTCGTCATCCTCGCCATCCTCGGCGCGGCGCTCGGCGAGCCGACGTTCCTCGACATCGCCTTAGTGTACGCGCTGCTCAACTTCCTGATGGCCATCGCCATCTCGAAGTTCACCGTCGAGCGGGGTGGTGTGCTGTGACCGCCGCGACGCTGGAGACGGCCCGCGTCTGGCTGATCGTGGCCCTCACCCTGTTCGGGCTGTTCTTCTCGTTCGTCTCGATGGTGGGCGTGCTCCGGCTGCCGGACGTCTACTCGCGGGCGCACACCGCTTCGCAGGCCGACACGCTGGGCGCGGGCTTCGGGCTCGCGGCCGTCGCGCTCACCGTCGGGCTGGCTGGGGCCGGCTTCAAGTCGGTGCTCCTGCTGTTCTTCATCTTCGTGACGAACCCGACCGCGGCCCACGCCATCGCCCGGGCCGCCTTCGAGGAGGGAATCGTGCCGTGGGTCGAGGGGGACGACCGCCGATGACGGGGGCGCTCGCGGCGGCCGGCCCCCTCGGCGCGCCCGTCGTCGCGCAGGTCACCGCCGTCGAGGCGAGCCTGTTCGTCTTCGTCGTGTTGACCGCGCTGTTCACCGCGCTGGCGCGCGACGTGCTCGCGGCGGTGATCATCTTCGGGGCGTACAGCCTCGGGATGGCCGCGCTGTACACGTTCTACCGCGCGCCCGACGTGGCGATGACGGAGGCCGCCATCTCCGCCGGCGTCACGACCGTGCTGCTGCTGCTCACGCTGGCGAAGACCACCCGAATCGACCACGAGGCGGCCTTCGAGTCCGTGAACCTGCCCGCGGCCGGCGCGGCCGGCCTGCTGTTCGCCGGGCTGATGCTCACGATGGCCGACATCCCGGCGGTCGGGTCCGCGGACGCGCCGATCTGGTCGAACCCGGACGTGACCCAGTGGTACATCGCGGAGACGTACGCGGAGACGCACGTCGAGAACGCGGTGATGGCCGTGCTGGCGGCCTTCCGCGGGTTCGACACGTTCGGCGAGGCCGTCGTCGTGTTCGCGGCCGGGATCGCCGCCCTCATCGTCCTCCACCGGGAGGTGTTCGCATGAGCGGCACAGACGCGGGTCCCGACGGGGACGCCGAGACCAACTCCGACGGCGGGTTCGGCCGCGACCGCCCGCCCCGAGAGGACGGCCGCCTCGACTCGGACAGCCGGCAGGGCACCCCGTACACGGAGAGCCAGGTGATCATGCCGACGGTGAAGATCGTCGCGCCGTTCGCGTTCACCTACGGCCTGTTCGTCACCTTCCACGGCGCCGGCTCGCCCGGCGGCGGGTTCCAGGGCGGCGCCATCGTGGCCGCCGTCGTGTTCATGATCGCGTTCGCGTTCGGCATCGAGGCCACCCGGCAGTGGCTCGCGAACACCGTCGTCGTCGCGCTCGCGGTCGGCGGCGCGCTCGTGTTCGCCGGCATCGGGCTGGTCCCGGTCGCGCTCGGCGGCGCGTTCCTCCAGTACGAGCTGCTCCCGATCCCGGACCCGGTCAAGTACGGGATGGAGGGCGTCGAGATCCTCGGGATCGGCACCATCGTCGCCGGCGTCCTCATGGGCCTGTTCTTCGTCCTCGCGAAGGGGTTCAGCGACGCCGGCGGGTTCGCCGACGCGGACGCCTTCGACGACGAGGTCGGCGGCGACGCGGCGGCCGAGGCGTCGCCCGACGCGGAGGGCGAGAGCCCCGGCTCGACCGCCCCGACAGACGACGGGGGGTCGGACCCGGGCGCCCCGGGGTCGGCCGTGACCGACGGGGGTGAGCGCTAGTGTCGCCCCCGCTCGGCGCCGGCGCTGCCGCCTCGACGCTCGCCTCGGCAACCGGCGCGGTCGAGGTGCTCGCGACGAGACACGCGTACGTCGCGTTCGCGGTGCTGCTGTGTATCGGGCTCTACATGATGATCGCGAACCCGAACCTGGTGAAGAAGATCATCGGTCTCAACCTGTTCCAAACGGCGATCTTCCTGCTGTTCATCGCCTCGGCGTACGTCGACGGCGGGTCGATCCCGATCGTCCCGACCGGCGGGCCGGAGGGCGGCCTCTACGTCAGCCCGCTCCCGCACGTCCTCGTGCTCACCGCCATCGTCGTGGGCGTGAGCCTCACCGCCGTCGGGCTCGCGCTGTGTATCCGGATCTACGACGAGTACGGGACGCTGCGGACCGACACGCTCCGCGGACTGCTCCGCGAGGAGGGGTCGATCCCGTCGCGGCGGTCGCCCGGTGCGTCGGGGGCGGACGGCGCGGTCGAGTCGCCCGAGACGGGGGGTGAGACGGATGACTGACGTCCTCCTCCCGCTCGCGATCGTCGTCCCCATCGTGGCGGCGACGCTGCCGCTGGCGCTCGGCCTGCGGTACGACCGCGTCGGCTGGCCGGTCGCCGCGGTCGGGACGACCGCCGTGGCGGGAATCTCGGCCGCGATCGCCGCGGAAGTGGTGCTGAACGGTCCGTTCGACCACGCGCTCGGCGGCTTCCTCCCGCCGGTCGGGATCGAGCTCGTCGCCGACCGGCTGTCGGTCGCGGTGCTGCTGCTCGTGGCCGCGGTCTCCGTCGCGACGCTCGCGTTCGCGCGGGCCGCCGGCCCCCACGGGAACCCCTTCTACAGCGCCTACCTCCTGCTGGTCGGGGGCCTCGCCGGGATGACGCTCACCGGGGACCTGTTCAACCTGTTCGTCTTCCTGGAGATCACCGGGCTGACGACGTACGCGCTCATCGCCTCCGACCGCACGGGGGCGAGCGCGTACGCCTCGCTGAAGTACCTCGTCGTCGGCACCGTCGGCGCCTCGCTGTACCTGCTCGGCGTCGGCTACGTCTTCCTCGCGACGGGGACGCTCAACATGCTCGACGTCCAGGCGCAGATCGTCGCGCAGGCCGGCTACGGCGACCCGCTGGTCCGCGCGAGCTACGCGTTCATCGCCACGGGGCTGGCGCTGAAGATCGCCATCTTCCCGGTCCACTCCTGGCAGCCGGACGCCTACCAGCGGGCGCCGGACTCGGTCACGACGATCGTCGCCGCGCTGGTCTCGACGACGAGCGCGTACGCGCTCGTCCGCGTGACGTACACCGTGTTCACGGTCGACTTCCTCGCGGCCAACCGGGGTATTGCGACCGCGCTGCTCGTCGTCTCGACGGTCTCGATCGTCGCGGGCTCCGCGCTCGCCGCGATGCAGTCGAACCTCAAGCGGATGTTCGCGTACTCCTCGGTCGCGCAGTTCGGCATGATCGGCGCGGCGGTCGCGCTGGCGAACGAGACGGCCCTGCTCGGCGGGATCGTCCACCTGATCGGCCACGCGATCATGAAGTTCGGCCTGTTCCTCGGGATCGGGCTGCTCGCGCTCGGCTACGGCACCCGGCGGATCGAGGACCTCGCGAGCGCCGCGCGCGCCGCCCCGTACACGTCCGGCGCGCTCGCCGTGCTCGGCCTCGCGCTCGTCGGCATCCCGCCGTCGATCGGCTTCCTCGGCAAGTGGTACATCGGCGTTGGTGCGGTCGACGCCGGCCTCGCCGGCGGCGGCGCGGTCGGGATCGCGGTCGCGGCGGCGATATTCGTCAGCACGCTGCTCACGCTGTCGTACGTCGCGCGGCTGCTCGAACGGTTCTACTTCGCCGGCGCCGGCCTCCCGGGCGACCACGGCGAGGTGCCCGGTGACGGCGCGGCCGCCGGCGGTGGCCGCGCGGGCGACTCCGCCGCGACAGACGGCGGCGAGGGCTCCGTCGCGAAGACCGCCGACGGCCTCCCGGCGCCCGTCGAGGGCGCGCCGCGGTCGTCGCTCGTCCCCGACCGGGTGCCGACGGCGCCGCTGCTCGCGCTCGCGCTGGCGGTCGTGGCGGCGGTCGGCCTCGGCTTCGGCGGCTTCTCGCTCGCGGAGTGGTTCGGCCCGTTCATCACGGAGGTGTTCGCATGACTGACGTTGTACTTCAGGACCCACGACCCCTGCTGGCGGTTCTCGTCTCGTTCGTCGCGGCGTTCCTCATCGTCGCGTCGCACCGCTCGCCGAACGTCCGCGAGGGGTGGACGCTCGTCGCGTCGCTCGCGAAGTTCGGCATCGTCGCCTCGATGCTGCCGGCGGTCCTCGACGGTCGGACCTTCGAGTGGTCGGCCGGCGCGTTCCTGCCCGGCGTCGGTGCGCCGATCGAGTTCGCCCTCCGGGCGGACGCGCTCGGCATGCTGTTCGCGTTCCTCGCCAGCGGGCTGTGGATAATCACCTCCTTCTATAGCATCGGCTACATGCGCGGCCTCGACGAGCCGAACCAGACCCGGTACTTCGCGGCGTTCGCGGTGTCGCTCGCCGCGACGATGGGCATCGCGTTCGCGGGCAACCTCGTGACGATATTCGTCTTCTACGAGCTGCTGTCGATCGCGACGTACCCGCTCGTCGCGCACGACGAGACGGCCGAGGCGCGCTCGGCCGGCCGCAAGTACCTCGCGTACACGATGTTCGGCGGCGGCGTGCTCGTCTTAGCCGGGACCGCGCTCGTCTACCTGCTCGCGGGCAGCGTCGACTTCACCGCGGGCGGCATCGCGGAGCTCGCGAACGCCGACCCCGGGCTGGCGATGCTCGCCTTCTTCCTGCTCGCGATCGGGTTCGGCGTGAAGGCCGGGATCATGCCGCTCCACCAGTGGCTCCCCGAGGCGATGGTGGCGCCGACGCCCGTCTCCGGGCTCCTCCACGCGGTCGCGGTCGTCAAGTCCGGCGCGTTCGGCGTCTCGCGCGTCGTCCTCGACGTGTTCGGCCCGGAGCTCGTCTTCGACCTCTCGCTGCCGCTCGGCTTCACGGCCGGGCTCGTGCTCTCGACTATCGGCGCGATCACGCTCACCGCGGCCTCGCTGATCGCCTTACGCAAGGACCACCTGAAGCGCCGGCTCGCCTACTCGACTATCAGCCAGCTGAGCTACATCATCCTCGGGCTCGGCCTCTTCGGGTGGTACGGGCTCGTGGGCGCGCTCCTCCACATCCCGGCGCACGCGTTCATGAAGCTCACCCTGTTCTTCTGTGCGGGCAACATCCACGTGTCCACCCACACGGACTACATCTCGCAGATGGCTGGGATCGGCAAGCGGATGCCCCTGACGATGGGGGCGTTCACGGTTGCCTCGCTCGGGATGGCGGGGATCCCGCTGCTCGCCGGCTTCGTCAGCAAGTACTACATGCTCATCGGCGGGGTGCGGATGGGGATGAACTTCACCCCGGTCGCGTACTACCTCGCCGGCGCGCTGCTGCTCTCCGGCGTGCTCAACGTCGCGTACTTCTGGCCCGTGATCTACACCGCCTTCTTCGAGGCGGAGGACGCCCACGACGCGAAGCCCCTCGTGGACTTCCCGCTCGGCGGCGAGTCGCGGTCGATCGTCGCGGCGACGGACGGCGGCCGCGCGGGTGACGACGCGGACGATGGAAGCGACGAGGCGGACGAGGAGCACGACGACGCGGAGCCCGCCGGCGACGTGGACGACATCGTCGCGGACGCCGGGGGACCGGCGCCGGAGGACGCAGACGAACCCTCGTCCGCGCCCGACGGCGTCGACGACTCCGAGGTTCCGGACGCCGACCTCGACGACCTCCCGACCGACGAGGACGGGGTCGTCCGGCCGGACTTCGCGGCGACCGAGCGCGACTTCTCGGAGCCGGCCGAGCGCGTCGACACCGGCGACTACGCGGTCGACCAGCGGCCGTCCGACGCCGACGTGCCGTTCGGTCCCGGTCGGGGCGACGCGAGCCCGGCGGACGCGGACGTGGCGGACGTCGATGACGCGGACCGGGTCAACGACGAGGGGCGCGGCCCCGACGACCCGCACGGCGACCACGACGACGAGCCGCACGGCGGGCACGACGCCGACACGCACGACGACGGCCACCACGGCGGGCCGCCGCCGGGCGGCTGGGAGCACATCGCGGGGCTCGACGCGCTCCGCGGACGCGAGTCGACGTGGTTCACGCTCGGGCCGATCCTCGCCGCGATGACGCTCGCGGTGCTGCTCGGCGTGATCCCCTACGAGACGGGCTTCCTGGAGCTGATCGAGCTCATCGTCGACGCGCGGCTCCCCGAGGGGGTGGTCCGCCCGTGACCGCGCCCGTCGGCCTCCTGACCTCGATTCCGCCGTACGTCCTCGTCGCGTTCGCGGCGCTCGCGGTGCTGGCGCTGCCGCGGCGGGCGGGGCACGCGGTCGCGGCGCTGGCGACGGCGTTCACCTTCGTCCAGGCGGTGCTGCTGGGCGACGGCGGCACCGGCGCGCACCTCGCGACGCAGTTCCTCGGCTTCGAGGTCGTGTTCTTCAACGTCGACCAGTTCTCGCTGCTGATGGGCGTCGTCGTCGGCTTCCTCGCGACGGCGGCGGTGCTGTACGCCTACGGCAGCGAGGCGCCGACGTGGGTGACCGCGTTCGCGCTGACGTACGTCGCCTCGACGGTGGGGACGATCTACGCCGGCGACTGGCTCACGCTCATCTTCTTCTGGGAGCTGATGGCCGTCACCTCGACGCTGCTCGTCTGGCAGCACGGCGGGAAGGCGGTGCGGGCCGGCTACCGCTACGCGCTGTTCCACGGGACCGGCGGGACGATCCTGCTCGCGGCGGTGGTGGTTCACGGCGTGTCGATGCTCGGGAGCGTGCCGGCCGGTGAGATCTTCCTGTTCTCGGCGACGGCCGGGATCCACCCGGCCGCGACGGTGCTCGCCGCGGTCGGCATCGGGATCAACTGCGGGTTCATCTTCCTCCACAGCTGGCTGCCGGACACCTACCCGCGCCCGCACGTCGCGGCGTCGGTGTTCCTCTCGGTGTTCACGACCAAGACCGCCGCCTACGTGATGTACCGCGCGTTCCCTGAGGGCGGCATGTGGCTCGCCTACCTCGGCGGGTTCATGGCCGTCTACGGCGCGTTCTTCGCGCTGCTCCAGTACGACCCGCGCCGCCTGCTGTCGTACCACATTCAGGCGCAGCTCGGGTACATGCTCGCCGGCTTCGGGCTCGCGACCGCCGTCGGCGAGTTCGCGGTCGTCGGCGGCTTCGCGCACCTGTTCAACAACGTCCTCTACAAGAGCCTCCTGTTCATGGCGGTCGGCGTCGTGGTGTACCGGACCGGGGTCGAGGACATCCGCGAGATGGGCGGGCTCTGGCGGGTGATGCCCGTCACCTTCGTCGTCTACCTCGTCGGCGCCGCCTCGATTACGGCGGTGCCGGGGTTCAACGGCTTCATCTCGAAGGGGATGGTGCTCGACTCCGCCCACGAGGTCCACGAGTACGTCCTGCTCTTAGACAGCGGGCTGCTCTGGTGGCTGCTCGTCCTCGGCGGCGTGGGGACGTTCATGTCGTTCATCAAGCTGGGCTACTACGTGTTCTTCCACGGCTCGGCGACGCTGACCCCCGACGACGCCACGCCGTTCCAGACGGTCGGCATGGTGCTTGCCGCCGGGGCGTGCGTCTTCTTCGGCGTCTTCTACACCCAGCTGATCGAGGTGATGCCGTTCACCGACCTCATCCTCAGCGACGAGGTGTACTTCAAGCCGTACAGTCAGAGCCACCTGACCGAGAGCGCGGCGCTGCTGGTCGCCGGGTTCGTCGGCTTCTTCGCGCTGAAGCGCCCGCTCGGCTGGCTCGCCCACCGGATGCCGGACGTCGACCGCGTGCTGTTCCCGGCGGCGTTCTACCTCGGGCGCGGCTCGGTGTGGGGGGTCACCGAGCTGTGGGCCGCCGTCGACCGCGCGACGATGGCGCTCGCGGGCGCGACGATGCGGACCGCGACACGCCCGCGGGAGACGCTCGCGCGGGCGGGGATCGACACCGAGATCCGCGCCGGCATCGGTCGGAGCGTGCTGTTCCTGACGCTCGCGGCCGGAATCGCGCTGTTCGCCTTCCTGCTGGGCTGAGCCGGGGCGCGCCGCCCCGGCCGCTCACGTCGCCTCGTCGTCGAGCCGCCGCGCCTGCTCGCTGAGCGTGAGGAAGGCGACCGCGCCGAGGAACGCGACGACGAGTCCGACGACCGCGGCGTCGTCGCCGCCGGCGTAGTGACTGAAAAGGATCGGACTGGCGCTCAGGCCGAAGAGGCCGAGGCCGTACCCCGCTCGGTCCGCGCGGTCGTCGAACCGCGGCGCGGCCGCGAGCAGCGAGAGGTCGAACGCGACGTAGAAGTAGGCGGCGCCGGCGTAGACCGCCGCGGTCGCGAGCGACGCGGCGACGTCGGGCGCGATCTGGTACACGCCGGCCCCGACCAGGAGGCCGACGACGAGCGCAGGGAGGAGGGCGCGTCTCATCGAGTGACCGGTTAACGCGGGACATTAAAAAGGTCGGCGCAGCGGAGAGACAGAGAGAAGGGGGCCGCGGCGCGGCGAACGACGCGCCGGGAGTCGGCCTCAGTACTCCTCGTACGCGAGGTTCATCATCCACTGCGAGAAGGCGTCGGCCTGCGCGTCGACCTCCTCCTCGCCGATGAACGGGGAGAGCATGTCGTCAGCCATCAGTAGCGAAAAGTCGAGGTCGCGCGGCGCGGGCTCTAAGTAGTAGGTGTTGTGGCCGTCGTAGACGGTGTCTTCTCGCTGGATGACCCCGGCCTCCTCCAAGGACTCGGCGATGCGGCTCCCCTTCCGCGAGGAGACGTCGAGCTCCTTCCAGAAGTCGCTCTGGTGGATGCCGCCGGTCTCGCGGATGAGTTCGAGGCCGGCGCGCTCGTCCGCCGACAGGTCGGACTCGATTTCGGACGGGCTCATACTCTCTCACGCCCCCCGAATCACTTAAAACTGGCTTTCCGATCGTCACGTCCCGCGGCCGCACAGGGGCCGTCTCACCGGCGGCCGGTCGCGAAGTCGGCCGGGAGCGGCACCGGTTCCGCTGCCGTCTCGCAGGGCGGTCCGTCGGCGTACGCCATCTCGGGTTCGTCGCCGGTCCGGATCCGGGTGAACGACCGAGTGCCGAACCCGTCGCCGTGGAGGCAGGCGCCGTACTCGTGGTCGGCGAGGACGCCGCTCGCGCGGTCGAGCCACGACGCGCCCGCCTCGCCCGGCTCCGGGACCAGGGCGGCCGCGATTCGTCTCGCGCTGTCGGCGCGCTCATCGCCGAACGCCCGCCGCCGCTCGGGGACCGCGAACCGCTCCGCGCCGTTGACCACGCCGCCGACGTTGCCGACGACGTGGACGCCCGGATCGAGTCTGGTCACCGCGAGGGCGCCGTCGTACGCCAGCAGGAACGCCGCCCGCTCGTCCGCGAGGACGAGGTTGAAGCCGTCGTAGTCGCGCTCGTCGAGCTCGCGCTCGACCGCTCGCACCGCCGCCTCGGCCGAGGGGGCCGTCAGGCAGTCGCTGACGAGCAGCCCGCGCGAGCGGTCGCCCTCGCGGTCGGCGTCGAGCCACCGGTTCGTGACGGCGACGACGAGGCCGCCCTCGGAGACCCCGATCCACGTCCCGCCGGCCTCCGCGTCGCGCGGAGCGACGTACCGGACGCGCCCGTCGGCGTCGCCGTTCGTTCCGCGGCCGCCGTCGCCCGCCTGGCCGCCGTCACCGCTCGTTCGGCCGCGAACCGCGGGGGGATCGCTCGGGCGACCGAGCGCCTCGTCGCGGGTGGCGGCGAGCGCGACGGGGGCGTCGCCGAACGTCCGCCACGCCAGGGTCAGGGTACACACGGCGATCCGTACGCCGGACCGACTGAAAACTCTCTCGGGGGGACTCGGAGCGCAGGTTTACTCGCAACAAAAGAAATCTTTTGGTGGCTGACCGCCTTGGTCGTGACATGAACGCGATAGCCGTCTACGAGGGAGCCGACGAACCGGTCGTGACAGAGAAGCCGCGACCGGAGCCCGCGCCCGGTGAGGCGCTCGTCCGGACCCTGCGGGTCGGCGTCGACGGGACGGACCACGAGGTCATCGCCGGCGGGCACGGCGGGGCGCCCGCGGGCGAGGACCACCTCGTGCTGGGGCACGAGGCCGTCGGCGTGGTCGAGGACCCCAACGACACGCCGTTCGAGGTCGGAGATGTCGTCGTTCCGACGGTCCGCCGGCCGCCGAACGGCGCCAACGAGTACTTCGCGCGCGGCGAGCCGGACATGGCGCCGGAGGGTGAGTACCACGAGCGCGGCATCGTCGGCGCGCACGGGTTCATGGCCGAGTACTTCACCAGCCCCGCGGAGTTCTTAGTCGAGATCCCGCCCGCGCTCGCCGAGTGGGGGTTCCTCGTCGAGCCGGTCTCGATCGCGGAGAAGGCGATCGACCACGCGTACGCCAGCCGGTCGGCGTTCCGCTGGGAGCCCGAGTCCGCGCTCGTCCTCGGCAACGGGTCGCTCGGCCTCCTGACCGTCGCGACCCTCGACGAGGAGTTCGAGCGGATCTACTGTCTCGGGCGGCGCGAGCGCCCGGACCCGACGATCGATATCATCGAGTCGCTGGGGGCGACGTATGTGAACTCCAACGAGACGCCGATCCCCGAGGTGCCCGGCGCGTACGAGCCCATGGACCTCGTCTTCGAGGCGACGGGGTACGCCCCGCACGCGTTCGAGACCATCGAGGCGCTCGCGCCCAACGGCGTCGGCGCGCTGCTCGGCGTCCCTGGCGACTGGGAGTTCGAGATCGACGGCGGGCGGCTCCACCGCGAGTTCGTCCTCCACAACAAGGCGCTCGTCGGCAGCGTCAACTCCGGATACGGTCACTTCGAGTCCGCCGTCGAGTCGCTCTCGGACCTCTCGGACGAGTTCTTGGGCGATCTCGTGACCGGCGTCCACGGGCTCGACGACTTCGAGGCCGCGTTCGCGGATGACGACACGACTATTAAAACGGCGGTCGAATTCGCCGTGTATGAAGAACGTTGACGACCTGATAGACAGCGCGGCCGAGCTCGCGGAGCGGGGGCTCTCGAAGGGCGAGATCGCTGACGAGCTGAACGTCTCCCGCGAGACGGCGAGCTGGCTCGTCGAGCGCGGCGGCGGCGCCGAGAGCGCGGAAGCGGCCGACGCGACCGCCTCCGCCGACATCCACGTCGACTGGTCGGCGCTCGGGCGCGACTCGACCCGCCTCGGCTACGCGGCGAGCGCGATGGCGGACCTCCTCGTCAAGCAGGGCGAGGCGGTCGACCTGACGGTCGGCATCGAGAAGGCGGGCGCGCCGCTCGCCACCGCGGTCGCGGACCGGCTCGACACCGACCTCGGCACGTACGCCCCCGCGAAACACCAGTGGGAGGAGGGGGACATCGACGAGCACGGCGGCGGCTTCTCGCGGAACTTCGCCGCGATCCGGAACCGCGACTGCTACGTCGTCGACGACATCATCACCTCGGGGACGACGATGCGGGAGTCGATCGACGCGATCCGCGAGCAGGGCGGCGAGCCCGTCGCGTGCGTCGTCTTGGTCGACAAGATGGGGTACGACGAGATAGACGGCGTCCCCGTGTACTCGCTCGTCGACGTGGTCCGCGTCGACCGCGACGAGTAGGCGCGCCGCCCGCGGCCCGCGCGCGGACGCCCCGTGCGGAACCCATTTGCCTCGCCGACGCGTACGAGATGTCATGACCTTCAGCCCCGGAACGGACGCCGACCCGGAAGCGATCGAGGAGCGCGTCGAGGCGACCATCGCCGACAACGACGTTGTGCTTTTCATGAAGGGGAACCGCCTGATGCCGCAGTGCGGCTACTCGCAGCGCGCCGTCGAACTGATCTCCCAGCACGTCGAGGAGTTCGAGACCGTCGACGTGCTGCCCGCGCTGCCGCAGTACCGCGAGGCGCTCGAGTCCCACAGCGGCTGGGAGACGATCCCGCAGACGTTCGTCGACGGCGAGTTCGTCGGCGGGAGCGACGTGCTCGCCGAGCTGGACGAGCGCGGCGAGCTCGCCGCGGAGCTGGGCGCCGAGTGAGCCGGGTTCCGCGTAACATTCGACTCGGTCCCGCGGCGATACCGGTGGGCCCGTCGCGGTGACCCCGTCCGATCGCCGCGCCGATCCGCACATCTCGAAGGGCAGTCCATATAAACCTACGGTGCCTACATAGGGCAGGTGCAGCCGTTGCCGCTGCCGCCGTGACCACCGGTTCGACCCCACTGCATCCCACAAACAATGACAGGCCGCGTGTTCCGACTTCATTCGACGCTCGAACTGCCCCTCGAAGACGTAGAGACGTACTTCGACGAAGACCCCGATCTGCCGGAGGAGATCGACGACATCGACATCACGCGTCGAAACAACACACTCATCATCAAGGCCCTGTCCGACGACGAGTCGATCAGCAAGTACACCCCCACGGCGCAGCTGAAGGCGTCGGTCACGGAGACCCGCGTCTGGGAGGAGGAGCCGCCCCGCGCCGGCGGCCCGCAGTGGATGGACGACGAGGAAGAGGAGATCCCCTCCGAGCTCGTCGAGTTCGCCTGCTTCAAGGGCGACCGCGAGACCGTCCTCCAGAACTCCGCGCTCCAGTACCCGATGTTCCTCGTGCTCCGCAAGATCGCGACCCTCTCAGAGAAGGGAACGCTGACCGCGATCACCGAAGAGGACGACGACCTGGAGGCGACGCGGATCGTCGAGGGCGAGCCGCGCCCCGCCAGCATTGAGGTCGTCGAGAGCCCGCAGGGCACCGGCGAGGGGGACGGCGGCGTCAACTGGCGCGACAACGAGTTCATCTCGGACTGACGGCGCGTCAGACCCGCGAGACGCGGCCTCGCGGCGGCGCGTCCCAGCGCGGACCGACCGCCGACCCTTTATCCGCGCGACTCCCTCCCGGAGTCATGAGCAACTGGGTGAGCCTCTTCTCCGGCGGGAAGGACTCCTCGTGGGCGCTGTACCGCGCGCTGGAGGAGGGACTCGACGTCTCGCGGCTGCTGACCGTCCACCCCGCCGGCGACTCGTACATGTACCACACGCCGGCGACGGAGCTCGCGGCGCTCGCGGCCGAGAGCGTCGGGATCGACCTCGTCGAGGTGTCGCCCGACGACTTCGGCGCGGACGACGTCGACGACGCGGGCGCGCAAGGCGACGCCGAGCTGGAGCCGATGGAGGCGGCGCTCCGCGAGCTCGCGGCCGACGACGACATCGACCTCGCGGGCGTCACCGCGGGCGCGGTCGAGAGCGAGTTCCAGACGAACCGGATCCAGGCGATGTGCGACCGGCTCGGAATCGAGCTGTTCGCGCCGCTGTGGCAGCGGGACCCGATCGAGCTCGCGGAGGCGATGTTCGACGCCGGCTTCGAGATCCGGATCGTCCAGGTGGCGGCGTACGGGCTCGACGAGTCGTGGCTCGGGCGGCGCTTCGACGCCGACGCGCTCGACGACCTGCTCGCGCTCCGCGAGGAGTACGGGGTCCACCCGCTGGGCGAGGGCGGCGAGTTCGAGACGTACGTCGTCGACGGGCCGCACATGGACCGCCGCATCGACCTCACCTACGACGCGGTGTGGGAGGGCGATCGGGGGCACATCGAGATCCGGGACGCGCGGCTGGAGTGAGAGCGGGGAGCGGCGACCGCTACGGCCAGCTACCGGCTTGGTCGTACGCGTCCACGATCCGACCGATGCCGACGACGTACGCCGCGGTCCGGAGGGTGTCGACCTCGTTCGACTCGTAGGTGTCGACCAGAGTGTCGAACGCGTCCGTGATCACCCGTTCGAGCTCGTCGTTAACGCGCTCCTCGGTCCAGCTGAACCGCTGGCGGTTCTGGACCCACTCGAAGTAAGAGACGGTGACGCCGCCCGCGTTCGCGAGGATGTCGGGGACGACGTGGACATCGCGCCCGGCGAGCACGTCGTCGGCCCTGGGCGTGAGCGGCCCGTTCGCCGCCTCGACGATCAGGTCGGCGGCGACGTCCGTCGCGAGGTCCTCGTCGACCGCGTTCTCCAGCGCGGCCGGGACGAGGCAGTCGACGTCGAGCGTGAGCAGCTCGTCGTTCGTGAGCGCGTCGGTACCCGGGTAGCCGGTGACCGACCCGGTCTCGGACTTGTGCGCCTTCACGTCGCGGGGGTCGAACCCGTCGGGATCCGAGACCGCGCCCGAGGAGTCGGAGACCGCGACCACGCTCGCGCCGAGGTCGTCGATCAGCGCGGCGGCGACGGAGCCGGCGTTGCCGTACCCCTGAACGGCGACGGTCGCGCCGTCGAGGTCCCGACCGAGCCAGTCGAACGCCTCGCGGACCGACAGCGCGACGGAGCGGCCGGTCGCCTCGACGCGGCCCTCGCTGCCGCCGGAGTCGAGCGCCTTCCCGGTGATGACGCCGGGCGCGGTGGTGTTCTCTAAGGTCTCGTAGGTGTCTTTGATCCAGTTCATCTCCCGCTGGCCGGTGTTGACGTCCGGCGCCGGGATGTCGCGGTCCTCGCCGATCAGGAGACGCAGCTCGGTCGCGAACGCCCGGGTGATGCGCTCTAACTCCCCTTCGGAGTAGTCGGCCGGATCGATGGCGATCCCGCCCTTCCCGCCGCCGTAGGGCACGTCGACGACCGCGCACTTGTACGCCATCCAGCCGGACAGCGCCTTCACCTCGTCGCGGGTGACGCCCGGGTGATAGCGGATGCCGCCCTTGTACGGGCCGCGGTCGCCGTTGAACTGCGAGCGGTAGGCGCGCACCGTCTCCAGCGAGCCGTCGTCGCGCTCGAACGTGAGGTTCGTCTCCAGCACTCGCTCCGGATTCTTCAGGCGCTCGATGACGCCCGGGGCGGCGTCGACGACCGCCGCGGCGTCGTCCACCTGCTCTCGCAGACTCTCGAACGGGTTCGCCTCAGAAGACATACCTGTACGTGCTGATGGACGGGGGTTAATTGTGACGGACGGCCCGGAAAATCCCCGCAGCGGGCGGACGCTACCGGTCGGCGTCGGGCGCGCGGTCCAGGATCCGCTCCGCCTGCGCGATGAGCGGCGCGTCGATCATCTCGCCGTCGACCTGGAAGACGGCCCTCCCCTCCCGCTCCGCCTCGTCGCGCGCGTCGAGGACCCGTTCGGCCCACTCCACGTCCTCGGGGTCCGGGGAGAACGCCTCGGTGATCGGGCCCACCTGCGCGGGATGGATGGCGAGCTTCCCGTCGTAGCCGAGTCGCCGCGCGAACGCCGCGTCCTCGCGGAGCCCCGCCTCGTCGGAGAAGTCCGTGAACACCGTGTCGAGCGCGTCGACGCCCGCCGCGCTCGCGGCGAGGACGACATGTTCCCGGGCGTACAACACCTCGGTCCCCTCGTCGGTCCGGGTCGCGCCCACGTCTGCGGCGAGGTCCTCGGCGCCGAAGACGAGCGCGTCGGTCGCGTTCGCGGCCGCGACCGACTGCGCCGAGAGCACGCCGCCGGCGGTCTCGACGAGCGCGAACACGGCGGGGTCGCGCCCGCGCTCGGCGCACAGCGCGGCGACGCGTTCGACCCGGTCGGCGGCCTCGACCTTCGGGAGCATCACCGCGTCGAGGCGGACGCCGTCCGGTCCGCTCTCCCTCGACTCGCCCTCGCCGGTCCCCAGCACCCCGTCGAGGTCGGCCGCGGGCGACTCGGCGGTCAGCCGGACGCAGACCTCGGCGTCCGGGTCGAACGCGGGGTCCGCGAGCACGTCGCGGACCGCCGCCCTCGCCTCGTCCTTCCGACCGGGAGCGACGGCGTCTTCGAGGTCGAAGCAGATCACGTCGGCGCCGGCCCCGGGCGCCTTCCGCATGAGGTCGGGGCTGTCGCCGGGCGAGAACAGCAGGCTTCGGCGTGGCATGTGCGGAGGTCCGTGGGCGCACGGCTAAAAGCCGCCGGCCGAGCCGAGAGCGGTACCGATTTCACTGCGCCGGCCGAGCGGGCGGCCATGCCCGGACTGTACTACGAGGAGTTCGCGGTCGGCGAGACGATAGACCACGCGAAGCGGCGGACCATCAGCGAGGCGGACAACCAGCGCTTTTGCGACATGACGATGAACCAGCAGCCGCTCCACCTCGACGCCGACTTCGCCGCCGAGACGCAGTTCGGCGAGCGCCTGGTGAACGGCCTGTACACCATGTCGCTCGCGGTCGGCCTCTCCATCCCGGAGACGACCGACGGGACCATCGTCGCGAACCTGTCGTACGACGAGGTGGAACACCCGAACCCCGTCTTCCACGGCGACACGATCCGCGCGCGGTCGACGGTCACCGACAAGCGGGAGACGAGCGACGGCGAGCGCGGCGTCGTCACGATGCGCGTGGAGGCGTTCAAGGTCGTCGACGGGGACGACGACGTCCTCGTCTGCGAGTTCGAGCGGACCGTCCTCTCGGAGAAGCGGCCGGCGGACGACGGGAGAAACGGGGACGACTGACGCGGTCCTTCGGCCTCAGTCGTCCGCCGCGGCCAACAGCAGCCCGAGGTACGAGGTCCGGACCTGCTCGGCCGCGTCGAGGCCGAGCCGGTCGAGCGCCGCGACCGCCGCCTCGCGCGCCGCGTCGACCTCGGCCTCCGTCTCTACTGCCCGCTCGATCTCGACGTACTCGTCGAGGCCCGTCACGGCGTCGAGCGTCACGGTGAAGCCGTCGTACGACCAGAACTCGCGCCGCTTCTCGACGGTCGCCGCCGGCTCGAACCCGACCCCCGAGAGGACCGCGTCGAGGGCCTCGCCGTCGTCGACGCCGGTCTCGTGTTCGGCGCGCGTCTTCGAGGCGTCGTCGAGGAGCGGCCCCTTGTAGGTGACCGTCGCCGTCTCCTCGTCGGTCGCCGCGCCGTCCGAGAGCGGGACCTCGCGGCGGATCCGGAGCGCCTCGTCGGTCTCGGCGAACTCGCGGTGCGGCGCGTCGTAGTAGGTGTCCCGCTGCCGGCGGGCGTCGACGCGCTCGGCGCCGGCCTCCCGGAGGCGCTCCCGCGTCGCGTCCAGGTCGGCCGGGACCTTGATCTCGACCTCGTACATGCCCGAGGGTGCGGCCGGGGCGTTCATAAGCGGCGCGGGACTCCGCGGCGGTCCGGGACGGCACCGCCGGCCGTTGGGGGGGGGGCGCGTCGTCCGCCGAACCGCCGCTGTCTCCCGTTCGCCGGCGGGCTTCGGGCCGAACCGTGCTTCTTAAGGGTGTAACAGGTGACCTTCAGGTATGAGCGATCAGGAGCAAGCGGACGCGGCCGAGGAGGCCGAGGAGACCGAGACCGAGACTGACGCCGACGGACTCGAAGACGGCGACTTCGTCCGCGTCGCGTACACGATCCGCACGGCCGACGACGACCGCGTCATCGACACGACCGACAAGGAGACGGCCGAGGACGCCGAGATCGACGTCGACGAGTACGAGTTCGAGCCCCGCATCATCGCGCTCGGCGCCGGCCACGTGTTCCCCTCCGTCGAGGAGGCGTTCATCGGCGGCACCGTCGGCGACGAAGGCACGGTCGACGTCCCCGCCGAGGACGCCTTCGGCGAGTACGACCCCAACGAGGTCGAGACGGTCAAGGCCGACAAGATCCCGGAGGACA
Source organism: Halorubrum sp. Atlit-28R (assembly GCF_003665955.1). Lineage (NCBI taxonomy): Archaea > Methanobacteriati > Methanobacteriota > Halobacteria > Halobacteriales > Haloferacaceae > Halorubrum > Halorubrum sp. Atlit-28R. The sequence goes on along the minus strand of NZ_QPLS01000001.1, from coordinate 249,258 downwards.
GCCGCTACCCCGGCGCGCAGGTCCAGATCGACAACCAGCAGGGCCACCTCGAGACGATCATCGGCGGCCGCGCCCGCGTCGACTTCAACCACCCGCTGGCCGGCGAGGACCTCGAGTACGAGTACGAGATCATCGAAGTTATCGACGACCGCGAGGAGCAGGCGTCCGGCATGCTCGGCATGTACCTCCAGGAGGCGCCCGAGGTCCGCATCGAGACGGAGACCGAGGAGGAGGAGACCGTCACCGAGGACGACGACGGCGAGGAGACCGTCGAGACCGAGGAGGTCGAGAAGGACGTCCTCTACGTCACGGCGACGCAGGCGATGCAGATGAACCAGCAGTGGATGTTCCAGAAACAGCAGATCGCGCAGGACCTCATGGACCGCCTCGACCTCGACCGCGTGGTCATCGAGGAGGTCATCGAGGGCGGCGGCATGGGCGGTCTCGGCGGCATGATGGGCGGCATGGGCGGCGCCGGCGCCGGCGACGTCGACATCGAGGAGGCGCTCGAGGACGTCGACGTCGACGCCGACGAGATCGTCGACGAGATCGACGAGGAGTAACGCGCTTCTGCCGGCCTCGGTTCGGCCGTTTTTTCTCTCGCCGAGCCGCGGCTCCGGCGCGCACGAGTCGCACGACCCGGCGGAGAGCGGGCGTCCGGCGAACGGATCCCTTTTGGCCGCCGCCGCGTCCACACCGAGTATGGAGATCGAACGGGCGCGCGAGGACGCGGTCGTCGCCGGGGTCGCGGGCGCGGCGACGGTCGCGGTCGCGCTGCTGTCGAGTTTCACCGGCGTCGTCTCCGTGGCGACGCTGCCGACGCTGGCGCCGCTCGCCGTCTACGCGCTGTACCTCTTCTCGCGGAAGGGCGGGCCGTACGGCGCGTTCGACACCGCGCGGAACTGGGCGGTCGCGGCGGCCCTCGCGGGCGTCCTCGTGGTCCTCGCGTCCGCGGCGCCGTAATCCGCGTCGGGGCGGCCGAGCGCGTCAGGCGATGTCGCGGCTCGTGTCGACCGCGACCGTGTCCGTGAGCTTCAGCTTCAGCGGCTCTTCGAGGGCCGCGCCGCCCCGGAACTTGGGGACGACGAGGCGGTTCGCGATCTCGGTCCCGGCGACGGTCGTGCGCAGGTCGAACACCACGTCCGCGACCTGCTCCGTGACCCGCCGCGTCCGCGGGTCCTCGCCGCCGCGGAGCGCGTGGAGCAGCGCGACACCGCCGGCGTCGTCGACCCGGGACCGCAGGTCGCCGAGGAACTCGGCGTACGCCGCCGGCGCCGCGCCGTCCTCCAGCGGCTCCACGGAGTCGACGATCAGCGTGCCGGCCTCGGGGAGGTCGCCGGTCAGCGCCGCGGCCTCGTCGAGGTCGCCGGCCTCCGTCGGGGCCTCGACGGTCGTCTCCTCGTCGCCGTCGCCGCTCAGCGACGCCTCCACCGCGTCGGCGGAGCGGACGGTGGTCAGGTAGCGGCACCGGCGGACCCTGGCGAACCGGTCCAGGATGAGCTCGGACTGGCTGTCCGGGTTCGCCTTCAACACGACGACGCTACCGCTCGGGAGCCCCCCGCCGAACTGTCGGTCCAGCACCGAGATCCCAGTCGGAAGCGTCTCCATACGATCGCTGCCGCCCGTGGAGGCTTGGGTCTGTCGATGGCGGCCCTCTCGGCCGGTCGCGACCCCGTCGTCCGCCGTTCCGGCGTCGCCGGTGGGCGCGATCCTCACGCGACCTGCCATCCGCTCGCCGCCGCGGTCTCGCAGAGCCGCGAGGCGAGGTCGTCGTACGCGCTCCGGACGGCCGGGTCGGACAGCAGGGCGCCGCCGCCGTCCGGGACCGTCCCGAGGACGGGACAGCCGAGCAGGCTCGCCACTCGGTCGGGCACGCTCGCCTCCCCGATCACGACCGCGCCGACCGCCGGGCAGCCGAGCCGCCGGGCGATCGCCGCCGTCTTCGCGGCGTCGCGGAGCGCGGCGCGCCTGAGCGGCGTCGCGATCAGCGCGCGGTCCGCCGCCCGCAGGGGCGCGGCCACGTCCGGCGACGCGCCCGCGGGACTGTCGAGCAGTACCGGCGCCCCGTCGGGCGTCGCCCCCGCGAGGGCGTCGAACGTCGCGCCGGCGTCGACCGACCGCGGCGCGTCCGGCGCCGCGAGGACCGTCGGGCCCGAGCGGTCCGGACGGAGCGGAGCCGCGTCGCGGACCGCGCCGAGAACGGTCCGTGCCCCCGTCCCGTCGACGTGGCCGCCGGCGTCGGCCGCCGGCGACTCCGTGCCGGTCTCCGCGGCCAACCGCGCGAGGTTCGGCAGGTCCCAGTCGGCGTCGGCCGCGACCACCGGCGCGCCGCGCCGCGAGAGCGCGCGGGCGAGCCCAAGGGTAGTTGTCGTCTTTCCGCTTCCGCCCTTCCCGCCGGCGACGGCTATCACGGCGATTGTGGGTCGGGATCCGGGATAAGGAGTCGGTCGGCGACGCGCCGCGGTGCGGTGAGTTCTCCGCCGCAGTCGCCGACGGGATCGATCCGCGTGTCAGTCCTGACAGCAGCCGCCGGCCTCGCCGCCGAAGTCGACCGCGAGCGGTTCCGAGATGGCCTCGTTGACCGCTTCCAGCGTGTCCTCCAGGTCGTCCTGCGCGTCGAGGTACTCGCTCATCACCGGCATCGAGTGGAGCTCGTCTTGCGCCTCCTGGACGCGCTGGAGCTCGGCGTTCGTCGCCTGCCCGGTCTGCCGGGCCTGCATGAACTCCGCGCGGAGCTGCTCGAACTCGTCGATTCGCTGCTGGACCTCCTCGTCGCGCTGGACCGCGGCTCTCGCCTCTTCGAAGCGCTCGTACTCCGGGGTTTCGGCGATCCGCTCGCCGAGCTCTCGGCCGAGGTCCTCGATGGAGACCTGTTCGACGCTCATACCGGAACGTCGTGGGCGAGCGGTTTGAACCTGCCGGAGCCGGGGCTCCGAGTCGGTTTCCCGCGTGCCCTACGCCGTCTGCGACCCGACGAACTCGACGACCGCTTCGAGCTCCTGCGGGCCGATGCCGTGCCCGCCCGGGAAGCTCCCGTGAGCGACGTCGGCGCCGACGGCTTCGAGCCGGTCGACCGCCGCCTGCGTCCGCGACTCGGGGATCACGCGGTCGCCGGCGCCCGCGCCGACGAAGACCGGCTTGCCGTCGATCCCCGCCGGATCGAGGTCGGCGTGCGACTCCGCGAGGTAGCCGTGGAGCGCGACGACCCAGGCGTAGCGGTCGGGCGCTTCGAGGAGGAGCGAGAGGCTCGTGATCGCGCCTTGGCTGAACCCGACCAGGCCGATCCGGTCGGCGTCGAGCCCGTACGCGTCCACGGCGCCCTCGACGCTCTCGACGATCAGATCGAGGCTCCGGCGGAAGTCCTCTGCGTCCGGCTGGCTCGACTCCAGGCCGCCCGCCGAGAGGTCGAGCTCGTACCACGTGTACCCGCCCTGGAGCGGGTCGGGCGCGCGGAGGCTGACGACGTGGCGGTCGCCCGGCAGCTCGGCGGCGACGGGGAGCAAGTCCTCCTCGTCGGCGCCGCGGCCGTGGAGGACGAAGACGGCGGGCGCGGGCTCGCCGTCGGCCTCGTCGTCCGGCGCGACGTGAACGTGTTCGAGCGGAACGTCGGTCATCGGTGCGTGGTTGGTGAGGGCGGCGGTTAGGTCCGTCGGCCGCGGCAGCGCGGCCCCCTCGGGCGCCACAGGATACTTGCCGGCTCCCGGAGTAGCTCCGGTCGCATGCGTCCCCGCGCCCTCCCACTGCTGGTCGCACTGCTCCTGTGCGCGACCGCGGCGGTCGCCGTCCCGGCCGTCGACGCCCGCGCCCCGCCGACGCCGGTGTGCGGCGTCTGCGACCTCGACCGGACCGCGCCGAGCGGCGAGCGCGTGGTCGCCGGCGAGAGCGAACTGACCGTCACGATTCACGCGAACGGCTCGACCACCTGGCGGGCTCGCGCCGACCTCGCGGCCGGCGCGGACGCGCTCGCGGCGAACGACAGCCTCCGTCGCGCGGTCGCGGCCGAGGCGGCCCGTGACGGCGTCGCGGAGCCGAGGGACCTCAGCGCCCGGCTCGACGGCAAGACGCTCGTCGTCGACTACCGCGACCCGAACGCGACGGAGCGACACCTCGGCGTCACGGTCTTCACCCCCTTGACGCCCGCCTCGCCCTCGACTCCGTTCGTCGTGGGCGGCGAGGGCGCGCGGTACCTCGCCGCCGACCGCCTCACCGTCCGCGGCGAGCCCGGGTGGACGGTCCGCGGCGACGCGCCCGAGCGCGAGTCCGACACCGAGTTAGTCTGGTCCCCTCGGGACGCCGCACGCGACGACGCCGGGCGCGCGCCGTTCGATGTCGACCGGGATCCGGTCGCGGTCAAGGCGGGCGCGGTCCTCCCCGGCCCGAGGGCGTGGATCGCCCGACTGCTCGCCGGCGACGGCCCCTGAACTCCCGGCGGGGCAGCGACGGTCGCGACCGCCCGGAACGACGCTCGGGGTCGAACGCGCCGTTTAACCGTCCTGCCGCACAATTCGCTCGACATGAGCGGCTCCACGGAGGGCGACCTGACGAAGACGGGGATGGCCCTCAAACACGACCGCGAGTGGGACTACGAACTCGACCGGATCCTCGAGGCCATCGAGGAACGCGACGCCTCGAAGGTCGGGCTACAGTTCCCCGAGGGACTGAAGCGCCGCGGCCCGAAGGTCGCCGACGACCTCCGCGAGGTCGCGCCCGACGACGTGACGTTCATGCTCTCCGGGCAGCCCTGCTACGGCGCCTGCGACCTCGACACGTACCTGATGCGGCGGACGGACGTGTTCGTCCACTTCGGCCACACGCCGATGAAGGAGTCCGACAGCATCGTTTACGTCCCCCTCTTCTCGAACGTCGACCCGTTCCCGATCATGGAGGACGCGCTGGCCGAGGAGCTGGCGCCGCCGGAGGAGGACGCCGACGTGGGGCTCGTCACGACGGCCCAGCACATGAACCGCTTCGAGGAGATGACCGACTGGTTAGAGGAGCGCGGCTACGAGGTCCACACCCGCCGGGGCGACGACCGCCTCACCAAGGAGGGGCAGGTGCTCGGCTGTAACTACGCCTCCGCGGACATCGACGCCGAGCAGGTGCTGTACGTCGGCGGCGGGAAGTTCCACCCGGTCGGGCTCGCGATGGAGCACCCGGACAAGCGCGTGATCATCGCCGACCCCGTCAACAACGCGGTGTCGATCGCCGAGCACGACCAGTTCCTCAAGCAGCGATATGCCGCGGTCCACAAGGCGATGGACGCCGAGAAGTGGGGCGTCATCTTCTGTACGAAGATCGGCCAGGGCCGCTGGGAGAAGGCCCAAGAGATCGTCGACAACAACGAGAACGCCTACCTGATCACCATGGACGAGGTGACGCCGGACCGCCTGCGCAACTTCGACATGGACGCGTTCGTCAACACCGGCTGTCCGCGGATCACGACCGACGACGGCCCGCGCTTCCACAAGCCGATGCTGACGCCCGGCGAGTACGAGGCCGCCATCGGCGAGAAGCCGCTCGACTCGATCGAGTTCGACACGTTCCACAACACCTGGTAGGCCGGCTCGCAAGCGTCTTTCGGCCTTTTTGGCAGCCCGGACTACGCCTCGTCCGGCGGGTTCACGAAGAGCCCGTCGACCACGAGGGCGCCGGCCGCGAGCGAGCCGCCGGCGACGGGGACCGTGTACCCGCGGGCGACGAGCGACGCGGCCGCGTACGCGGCGCAGAACGCGAGCGGGATGGCGAGCAGGAGGAGGTCGGCGCGCTCGATTTCGTCGAGAGCGCTCGACTCGGCCGACCGGTGCCGCCCGCTCATTCCATGTACCCCAGCTCGCGGAGCTTTTGCGCGATCTGTTTCGCCTCCGCCTCGGAGACGCCCTCGTCGGACTCCATCTCCTGGACGACGACGTGTTTCACGAACTCCTTGACCGAGCCGAACGGCTCGTCCTCGATGTACGCCTCCACGTCCGCGACGAACTCCTTCCGCAGCGAGATCGTGGTGTAGTCGCTCATTGCCGGATCCGTTTCGCCGCGGCCTGATAAATCTTAATTACATCTAATTACGAGAGTACGTGCCCGGAGTCGACTCCGCAGCCACGTTCGGTGACGGCTGAGACGGGTCCGACGTCGCCGAGCGCCGGTGCGCTCGTCGAGGCGTGGCGAACTGCGAGCGGTTCGGTCGGAGCCACCGGCGGTGCCGGAGCTGTACACCGCGGTTCCGCCCCGGACGTCTCTGATAACACACCCGACCGGCGGCCAGGCGTCGACCCTACCCCGTCAGTCCGTCCGCGCGGCCCGCTCGACGTACTCGACCGCCGCCGCGGCCGAGTCGACGGCTTCGACCCCGTCGACCGCGTGCGTGTCGAGCCCGGCCACGGGGCGCCCCTGCGCGAGCGCGAGCCCGATCTCGGAGAGCGTGCCGCCCGCGCCGTCGACCGCGACCGCGGCGTCGCCGTTCATCACGACGAGCGCGTTGCGAGCGTGGCCCATCCCCGTCGCGATCGGGGTCGTGACGTGCCGGTTCGCGTCCGCGCGGTCGTCCGTCGGGAGGATCCCGATCGTCTCGCCGCCGGCCGCGCGGGCCCCGCGGCAGACCGCCTCCATGACGCCGCCCAGCCCGCCGCAGACGACGACGTGGCCGCGCTCCGCGAGCCGTTCGCCGAGGGCCTCCGCGACCGCCGCGGTCTCCGGACCGACCGAGCTCCCGCCGATGACGCTGACGCGCATGCGGGGACCCACGCCCCGCGATCGGGTAAAACCGACCGGAGGACCCGTTCGATCGGCGCAGAGCGACCGCCTCGCGTCGATTCTCGCCGGTGAGACCGCCACTGAAACCCTTATCCCGCCTCACCGTGAATGGATGCTATGACGTACGATACCGTCGTGTTCGACAACGACGGTGTCCTCGTGGGCCGCACGCGCTTCGACGTGCTCCGGGACGCGACCCGGGACGCGTTCGAAGAGTGCGGCGTCGAGGAGCCCGATCCGGACGACGTAGAGCAGATGACCATCGGTGCGACCCCCGGTAGCGTCGGCACTGTCTGTCAGACGTACGACCTCGATCCGGGGTCGTTCTGGCGGACGCGCGACGACGTGGTGTCGCGGGCCCAACAGCAGGAGGCCCGCGAGGGGCGCAAGACCCCGTACGACGACCTCGACGAGCTCCAGGACCTCGACGTCCAGATGGGGATCGTCTCGTCGAACCAGCAGGCGACCGTCGACTTCCTCGTCGACCACTTCGACGGCTTCGACCGCATGGGGGCCGCGTACGGCCGCGAGCCGACGATCCACTCGCTCCAACTCCGCAAGCCGAATCCCCACTACATCGACCAGGCGCTCGGCGACCTCGACGCCGACAACGCCCTGTTCGTCGGCGACAACGAGTCGGACGTGCGCGCCGCCGAGAACGCCGGCATCGACTCGGCGTTCATCCGCCGTCCCCACCGCCGCGACTGGGAGCTGAACGTCTGGCCGACCTGGGAGATAGAGCGGCTCTCCGACCTCCACGACATCGTGGAGTGAGGCCGCCCCGCCCCCGCGCCACCCTCACCCTCGACAGCGACGCGTCGCGGACCGCGCGCGCCGTGCCGCCGATGAAGCGTTTAACTCGGATGGCGCGTAACTCGCCCTCGTGACCGATTCGCCCCCGTGGGCCGACCTCTTCGGCCACCCCGAACCGTACCCCGAACAGGCCGACGGCATCGACGCCGCCGTTGAGGCCGCCGCCGACGGCGGCTTCCTCGCCCTCGAGGGCGCCTGCGGGACGGGGAAGACGATGCTCGCGCTCACCGCGGGCCTCGACCGCGTCCGCGACCCGGACTCCGACTTCGAGCGCGTCTTCGTCCTCACCAGCGTCAAACAGCAGCTGCGCCAGTTCGAGACGGACCTGCGGACGATAAACGACGACCTCCCCGACGGGTACGACCCGGTCTCCGGGCTCACCCTCGTCGGCAAGGCGGACGTCTGCCCGTACGCGAGAGAGAACCGCGGCGGGATCGACCGGGAGAACGTCTACGAGCGCTGCGAGGGGCTCCGCGAGCGAACCCGCAACCTCGTCGGCGACGGCGGCGCGACGACGACCTCGAACCTCGTGAGCGAGGCGCGCAGCCAGCAGGTCGGGCTCGTGGACTCGGGGGCCGACGCCGGCTCGCCCGCCGACGGGACCGCCGCCGACTACCTCTCCGTCGACGGCGAGCCCACCCCGTACCGCCCGGACACCGAGGAGTACGACGACGTCGAGTTCTGTCCGTTCTACGCCGGCTTCCTCGAGGACCTCCCCGACGACGGCGACCCCGCCGAGGCGGTCCCGTTCGACGTCACCGAACTCGGCCACGTCGACGCCGACGAGCTGGTCCGGCTCGCCGCGGGACACGGCTCCTGTCCCCACTCGGTGATGGGCGCGCTCGTCCCGGAGGTCGAGGTCGTGATAGGCAACTACTACCACGCGTTCGACCCCGTGACCACCGGGACGTTCACCGGCGCGCTCCTCGACGACTCCACCTTCGTCGTCTGCGACGAGGCCCACATGCTCGAACCGCGCGTCCGCGACCTCGTCAGCGACGCCGTCGCGGACGCGAGCCTCCGCGACGCCGAGAACGAGCTCACCCGCGTCGTCCAGCCGCTCTCGTTCGAGTCGGCGGGCGCGGAGTCCGAGGACGCGGCGCTCGTCCGAGGGGAACTGGCGGACGCGGACGTGACCGTCGAGGAGATCGAGGCCGTCCGCGAGTTCTACGCCGACCTCCGCGGCGAACTCGACCGCCGCGTGACCGCGCACCTCGACCGCGAGCGCCCGGACTGGCGGGCGTCGATACGCGACCTCGACGACGAGGCGATCCCGCTCCGCGACCCCGAGGAGCCGGGCGAAGACGAGATCACGGCGTGGGCGGACCGCGAGGGGTACGGCGAGCAGGTCTGGGCGCGCGCCGAGCAGGTGGGGGCTGTCGTCAAGCGCGTCCTCGACTCGCTGGAGGAGGAGGACAAGCAGCGCGCGGCCCCGGGCGTCGGCCGCACCCTCAACGCCTGGTACCGCGAGGGCCACACCGACTTCTTCCGGGCTATCGAGCTCGAACGGACGTTCGACGAGACGGAGCCGCCCGACTCGTGGCGCCGGGCGTACAACGCGCGGCTCGCGCTCCACAACTGCCTGCCGAGCGAGCCGATCGGCGACCGCCTCGCGGAGTTCGGCGGCGGCGTCCTCATGAGCGCGACGCTGGAGCCGATGGACCTCTTCCGGGAGGTGACCGGGGTCAACCATCTCGCGGAGCGCGGTCGCCCGGTCGTCGAGCGGACGTACGGCCTCTCGTTCCCCGCGGAGAACCGCGCGAGCCTCGCGGTCGACGCGCCGAAGTTCACCCACCAGAACCGCGGCGCGCCGGGCGAGGAGAACCCGACGCGGCTCGCCCACCTCGACGCGACGGCCGCGGTCGCGCGCCGCGACGGGAACGTCCTCGTGGGCACCCCGAGCTACGCCGAGGCGACGTGGATGGCCGAGTCGCTCTCGGCGCGGCTCGACAAGCCGGTCCTGCTCGACGAGTCCTCCGGCGACCGCGAGACGGAGTCGCTGAAGGACGACTTCTTCGCCGGCGAGGGGAAGGTGCTGGTGACGAGCCTCCGCGGCACGCTCACCGAGGGCGTCGACTACCGCGGCGACCGCCTCGCGGCCGCCGTCGTCTGCGGCGTCCCGATCATCAACACGGCGCGGCCGCAGACGCGAGCGGTCATCACCGCCTACGACCGCCGGTTCGAGTCCGGGTTCGAGACGGCGCTCACGGTCCCCGCCGTCCGGAAGGCCCGGCAAGCTGTCGGTCGCGTCATCCGCGGGCCCGACGAGCGGGGCGTCCGCGTCCTGCTCGACGCGCGCTACGCCCGCGACTCGTGGAACGGCGTCAGGGAGTTCCTCCCGGAACACGAGCGCGAGGAGTATCAGCCCGTCAGCCCGGACATGCTGGAGGTCGCCCTCGACCGGTTCGAGTCGCGTTCCTCGGCGACGCCCGAGTGACGCGGGCGCCCCTCGCCGCGTGGTAGGGACTTGCTATCGGGGTGGTACGCTGCTCGTAACTATGCTCCGGGGGAGAGTATATAGGGTATGTACTCCCCGTTCAAAGCCGAGCGCTACCACGTCGTCTGCCGCGAGTGTCCCCTCGAACGCCTCTGTGACGCCTCGACGGACGCGGAGGCGCTCGGTCGGGACCACGTCGCCGACACCGGCCACCGGGTCGCCGTCGAGCGGATCGCCTGAGCGCCCGCGCTCAGACGACGTTCGAGTCGATGTCGCGCGGGTAGTTGGTGAGCCGCTCCGTTCCCGACTCGGTGATCGCGACCGTGTCCGAGTGCCGGTAGCCGTACTCGTCCGTGTAGAGCCCGGGCTCGATGGTGTAGACGTGTCCGGGCGCCATCACCGCGTCGTCGCCGTCGTACCGCTCGCCCCAGCCGCGGTCGATGTACGGCGGCTCGTGGGCGCCGAGGCCGATGTTGTGGCCGACGTGGTGCTGCGCGAGGTCGGTCACGCCCTGCTCCTCGAAGTACTCCCGGACGACCCGGTCGACCTCGGCGACCGGCACGCCCGGGCCCAACGCGTCGATGGCGAGCGTCTGCGCCTCCAACATCAGCTCGAAGTAGTGCTCCTGCTCGTCGTCGTAGTCGCCGACGAACATCGTCCGCTCCAGCTCGGAGCAGTAGCCGTCGACGTTCGCCGTCGCGCCGGTGACGAGCACGTCCCCCTCGGCGAGCCGCTCGTTCGGCGTGTGGCCGTGCGGGAGCGCGGTCTCCTCGCCGGAGATGTAGCCGGCGTGGACCGGGCCGTCGCCGCGGACGCGGACGGCGTAGTTGTCCCCGAGCGCGTCGAGCATGGCGCGCGAGGCGTCGGTCGACGCCCGCTGCGAGACGGTCGCCGGGTGCGCGCCCGGCTCGGAGTAGTCGGCGAGGTAGCGGTGGCCGAGGTTCGCCCACTTCGCGGACTCGCGGATCAGGTCGACCTCGGCGTCGGACTTCGCCCAGCGCATCCGGTCGACCCACGACTGCGTCTCGACGTCGAGCGACTCGGAGAAGGCGGGGCCCTCGTACCCCATCACGCCCGGCGGCCCGTCCGCGTCCGCGGCGACGGCGTCCGCGCCCAGCCCGTCCAGCATCTCGACGGCGACCGAGACCGGTTCGCCGCCGGGGTAATCGAAGTAGTGATGGACGGCGTCGATCCGCGGGTTGGGCTCGACGCGCTCGACCTCCAGCCGCGGCACGGTGATCTCGACGCGGTCGTCGGTGACCGCGAGGACCACCGGCCGCTCCGTCTGGATGTGGTGGAAGCCGGTGAGGTACTCGATCGCCGTCGCGCCCACCCACGTCGCGGCGTCGGCGTCGGTCGCCGCGAGGCGGTCTCGGACCGCGGCGAGCCGGTCGTCGAAGGCCGACTCGGGGAGTTTCGTGGCCATGCCTCAAGATGTGCGAACGGGCCGATAAACGGTCGGGTAGCGGAACGGCGGCCCCGCGGGGACGCCCCCGGTGCGGCGGCCGAGCCGGCGGTTCAGTCCTCGCGGCGGGCGAACGCGAGGTTGCCGGAGACGTTCTTAATGTAGGCGGTCACGGTCTCGCCCTCCTGCGCGCCGGGGACGAAGATGGTGTACTCCCCGCGCTCGGCGACGCCGTCGCCCTTGCGGCCGGTGCCGACGATCTCGAGCTCGTACGTGTTGCCCGACTCGACGGCGTCCTCCTGCCGCTGGGTGTTGGAGGTGTTCTGCTTCGCCACCGGCCGGAAGGCCCCGCAGGCCTCACAGCGGAGCATCGGCGTCCGGTTCTCGGTCTCCAGTCGCGTGTCCGGGAGGCCGCACTCCGAGCAGGTGACGAACGACTCGATGTACGAGTCGATCGCGGCCTGGAAGTCGCGCTCGCGGAAGTTCCCGCTGTAGCGGGCGCGGCCGTCCTCGTACTGTCCGGCGGTGCCCAGCTCCTGCTGGATCTTCGAGTGGACGTGCTCGGGCTCGCGGCTCAGCGCGTCGGCGATCGCGGAGAGGTTCGTCAGGCGGGTGAACGCCCCGTCCTTCTGCCATTCCGGGTCCGGAACCGACAGCCGCTCGTCGGAGCCGCCCAGATCCGGTACCTCATCCATCGCGCGGTCGAGGCTCGATTCGTAATCCATACGCGTGAAAACGACAGCGCGACGGAAATCGCTTCCGGGTTCGGTGGCCGCGACTCCGAAGGGCGGAGCCAGCAGTAGGATGCCGACAGTCGGCCAGAAGTAACGGGAGGTAGATTTGAACCACGGCCACTCCGTTCCCTGGTTCAAGCCTTCTCCGAGGCTATCTCGTCGACGACGGCGCTCGCGCCTCGCTACGCTCGGCGTTCACGGTCGTCGACAGAAGATAGCGGGAGGTAGATTTGAACTACCGATCTCCGGGTTATGAGCCCGGCGGAATCTCCTGGCTATCCCATCCCGCTACCGTAGCAAAATCGCGTGCGACTGTTAAGGGTTCTGATCCCGCCGCCGGTGTGCGATTCGTCCACGCGTCCACGGCGGTCGCGCGCCCTCGCGCCGGCCGCCGTGATCGATGCCCATCCCCGCTCCTGTCCCGCCCCTGTCCCACGCTTGCCCTGCTTGTTTCACTCATCTCCCGCCCGTCACGCCTCGGTCTCCTCCGCGTCGCCCTCCCGCGCCGCGACGGCCTTCGTGCGGATCCGGAGCGCGAGGACCGCGACGAGCGCCAGGCCGACGGTCACCCCGACGTCGGCGGGGTCGCCCGAGAGCGCCCGCTGCGCGGTGAGCCCCGCCATCAGCGCGAACGCGAACGCCAGCAGCCCGGCGATCGGAATCACGTACCCTTCGCCGAGCGGCGATCCGCCGGTCTCGTCGGTCATCTCCACACGCTGCGCGGCCGACCGTGAAAAGCCTCCCGCGACCGTCGCTCCCTTGCGGCGGCCGCAAATGATTTCACACATCATCGATAGTGATAGACGATGAACAAGCCGCTGTTGACGACGGACTTCCTAGACCGGGCGCGCCGACACTACGCCGACGAGGAAGCGATCCTGGCGGTCGACGGGACGCGGTACACGTACGCGGAGCTCGGCGACCGCGCCGACCGATTCTCCGCCGCGCTTCAGGCTCGCGGCATCGAGAAGGGCGACCGGGTCGCCGTGCTGGACCCGAACACGCACTACCACCTGGAGGCCGCCTACGGCGCGATGCAGGTCGGCGCGATCCACGCGCCGCTGAACTACCGCCTCACGCCGGGCGACTTCTCGTACATGCTCTCGGACGCGGGCGTCGACGCCATCTACGCCGACGCCGAGTACGCCGCGAACGTCGAGGCGATCCGCGACGAGGTGCCGACCGAGACGTTCCTCACGAACGACGCCGACGCGGTCGAGGGCGACTGGGAGTCGTTCGACGCGGCGCTCGACAACGCCGACCCCGACGCCTACGACCGCCCGGAGATGGACGAGGACGACGTGATCACGATCAACTACACCTCGGGGACCACCGGCGACCCGAAGGGCGTCTGTCGCACGCACCGCGCCGAGACGCTCCACGCGTACCTCATCTCGATCCACCAGGAGATCACCGACGACGACGTCTACCTCTGGACGCTGCCGATGTTCCACGTCAACGGCTGGGGCCACATCTACGCGATCACGGGGATGGGCGCCCGGCACGTCTGTACCCGCGGCGTCGACGTCGCGGAGACGTTCGAGCGGATCCGCGAGGAGGACGTGTCGTACTTCTGTGCCGCGCCGACCGTCCTCAACATGCTCGGCGACCACTACGCCGAACACGGCGGCGAGACGACCGGCGACAACGACGTGCGGGTCGCCACCGCGGGCGCGGCGCCGCCGGAGGCGACGATCCGTACCGTCGAGGAGGAGTTCGGGTGGGATCTCAAACACGTGTACGGCGCCACCGAGACGGGCCCGCTCATCACCACCTCCGACGCGAAGCGCCACTTCGACGAGGGCGCCGACGACCGCTTCGCGGTGAAGAAGACCCAGGGGATCGGCTACCTCGGCACGGACGTGCGCGTCGTCGACGAGGACGGCGAGGACGTCGCCGCCGACGGCGAGACGATCGGCGAGATCGTCGTCCGCGGTAACCAGGTGATGGACCGCTACTGGAACAAGCCCGAGGCCACCGAGCAGGCGTTCTCCGAGCGGTTAGAGGGGTACTACCACATGGGCGACCTCGCCGTCGTCGACGAGGACGGGTTCGTCTCGATCCAGGACCGCAAGAAGGACATCATCATCTCCGGCGGGGAGAACATCTCCTCGATCGAGTTGGAGGACACCCTCTTCGAACACGACGTCGTCTCCGACGTGGCCGTCATCCCCGCCCCGGACGAGCGCTGGGGCGAGACCCCGAAGGCGTTCGTCGTCCCGGAGGGCGGCGACCCGAACGACGCGGCCGCGACGCCCGAGGCGCTCAAGGCGTTCGTCCGCGAGCGCGTCGCGGACTACAAGACGCCCGGCGAGGTGGAGTTCGTCGCGGAGCTCCCGACGACCGCGACCGGGAAGATCCAGAAGTACGAGCTGCGCGAGCGCGAGTGGGACGAGGAGGAGCGGATGGTCGGCGAGGGGTAGCGGTCGCTCGCCGCGGTCGGGAGGCGTTCGGCCCGGACTCAGTCCTCGCCTTCGTCGATTTCGTCCGTGTCGCCCGCCTCGGCGTCGTCCGCTCCGCTCGCCTCGGCGTCGTCCGCTCCGCTCGCCTCCTCGCCGCCGGAGTCGCTCAGGCGGTCGGTGTCGATGCTCACGCCCGGCGGCGTGACGACGAGGAAGCCCCGGAAGTGCATCAGCTCCCCGTCCATGTCCTTCACGTCGCGCGCGAAGGGGGCGGCGAGCTCGTTGAGGTCGCCGTCTATCGACAACACCAGGGTGTTCCCGTAGTCGACGCTGCGGACCCATTCCTCCGGGTCGGTCGTGCCGTCCAAGACGCCGAGGACGACGTCGCCCGCCGCCGCGAACGCCTCGTCCATCTTCGCCTCGGCGTCCCGCAGGTCGAGGTCCCAGTCGCTCATACGTGGGGGTCGACAGGCGGCGGCAAAAGCGTTCGGGAGCGGGGCGGCCTCGCCCCACACCGACCGCCGCCCGGTCGCGGAGCGGTTAAGTGCGCGCCGATCCCAGCAGACGATATGAAACGCACGCGGCGGTCCCTGCTCGCGAGCGCGGCGTCGGTCGGCGTCGTCGGCGCGGCGGGGTGTCTCGGCGGCGGGGGGACGACCCTCGACCTCAGCGGCGTGGAACTCGACACCGGCGAGTACGACTGCGACTTGACGGAGCCGTCGGACCCGGACCTCGACTACCGGCCGACCCTCGGAGACACGGACGCCGACGTGGTCGTTCAGGCGTTCGAGGACTTCACCTGCGGGCACTGCGCGAGCTACAAGCTCGACCACTTCCCGGTCATCCGCGACGAGTACATCGACCCCGGCGACATCCGGTACGAGCACTGGGACTTCCCGATCCCGGTCGACGAGACGTGGGCGGTCCCCGTCGCGAGCGCGGCCCGCGGCGTCGGCGCCCGGAACGGTGACGAGGCGTTCTTCGAGTTCGCCACGGCGGCCTACGAGTCGCAGCGGAGCTACAGCGGGGAGACGCTCGGCGCCGCCGCGGAGGCCGCCGGCGCGGACCCCTGTGCGGTGCTGTCCGACGCCCGGTTCGCGGCGTTCGGCCAGGCGTCGGCCGACGACCGGGCGGAGGGCGCGTCGATGGGCGTCGAGGGGACGCCGAGCATCTTCGTGAACGGCAGTCCCGTCGAAGAGGGCTACGGGGCCCAGTCGATCGCCGCCGCGATCGAGTCCGAACTCTGAGGTGCAGCCGACCGGCCGGAGAGCGCCGCGAGCGGCCCGTCTCCGAGTAGATCTTCCCAGAGCGTCGGTCTTTTGCCAGTTCGACCCGTTTTATACGTAAATGAGCGACCCCGACTCCTCCCCCGCGACCGAGGCCGCCGCCGGCGACCGCTCGGTCGACGCGAACGCCGTCGGGGGCGACGCGGACGCCGCCGACCGCCGGCGGCTCGGCGCGGTCGTCCTCGCGGTGCTGATCTCGCAGGTCCTCCTCTACCCGGGCGTGCCCGACCTCGTCGTCGCGCTCGGCGCGCCCGCCGGCATCGACGCCGGGATGTGGTTCCTGGTCGCCGAGTGCGGCGCGTTCGTGTCGTTCGCGGTCGTCTGGGGCGCGCTCTCGGACGCGCTCGGGCGGCGGGTCCCGCTGATCGTCGTCGGGGCGCTCGGCGGCGCGGGGTCGTACGTCGCGCTCGCGTCGCTGCCGGCCCTGGGGCTCGGCTTCGGTGCCGCGCTCCTCGTCCGCGTCGTCGGGGGGGCCCTGACGATCGGGGCGTTCTCGCTGTCTATCACCCTCCTGATGGACTTACGGGGCGGCAACGGGCGCAACATGGGCGCCGCCGGGCTCGCGATCGGCCTCGGCGCGGCGGTCGGCTCGGTCGTCGGCGGTTGGCTCGCCGACCTCGGCGCGCTCTACCCGGTGTACGCCGGCGGGGCCGTGCTGGCCGCGGCGGGGCTGCTGTCGGCGACGGTCGACGACCGGGCCCCGACCGGCCGCGGCAGCGACGCGGGCGCGGCCGGCGACGGCGGGGATACGGCGGGCTTCGCCGACGTGCTCGCGCGCGCTCGCCGGACCCCGGGGCTCCTCGTCCCCCTCGCGTTCGGGTTCGTCGACCGGCTCACGGCCGGGTTCTTCGCGCTCGTCGGCGTGTACTACTTCCAGGACCCGGCGACGTTCGGCCTGTCGGCGACCGGCGCGGGCGCGACGCTCGCGCTCTTTTTCGTGCCGTTCGCCCTGCTACAGTCGCCGTTCGGCGCGCTCTCCGACCGGATCGGGCGGTTCCTACCCGTGGTCGCCGGGTCGCTCGCGTACGGCGTCGTCACCGTCGGCGTCGGCGTCGCTCCGGTTTACCCGGTCGCGGCCGCGCTGATGATCCTCGTCGGCGTCTGCGGGGCGCTGATGGCGCCGGCGACGATGGCGCTCGTCACGGACCTCGTCGAGCCGGAGGTCCGCGGCGCCGCCATGGGCCTGTTCAACGTCTTCGGGTCCCTCGGGTTCCTCGCGGGCTTTTTGATCGGCGGGAGCGCGACCGACGCGTTCGGGTACACCCCCGCGTTCCTGGCCGTCGGCGGCCTCGAACTCCTGATCGCGCTCGCGCTGCTCCCGGCCGTCCGGTCGATCGCGCCCGGCGCCGGAGCCCTCGGGCGCGTCGGCGCGGAGGGGTGAGCGACGACCGAGGGGCCGCGCCCTCGCCGCGGCGAGCCGAGTCCTTTTAACCGACTCGCCGCCTGCGTGTTCGTAACCGATGGACCTCCTCGTTGTCGGCGCCGGTGAGATCGGGCGCTGGGCGGCCGACACCGTCGCGGCCGACGCCGCGCCCGTCGACGCGAGCGTCGCGTTCGCCGACCGCGACCCGACCGTCGCGGCCGACGCCGCGGCCGGGCGCGACGCCCGGACGGTCGAGGCCGACGGGGACTCCGTCCACGACGCCGTCTGCCTCGCGGTGCCGATGTCGGCGGTGCCGGCGGCGGTCGAGGCGTACGCGCCGCGCGCCGAGCGGGCGATCGTCGACGTCTCCGGCGAGATGACCGACGCGCTCGCGGCGATGCGCGAGCACGCTCCCGGCCTCGAACGCGCGAGCTACCACCCGCTGTTCGCGCCGCCGCGCGTCCCGGGCAACGTCGCGGTCGCCGTCGACGAGGCCGGCCCGGCGGTCGAGGCGTTCACCGCGTCGATCGAGGCCGGCGGCAACGAGGTCTTCGAGACGACCGCTGCGGAGCACGACGGCGCGATGGAGACCGTTCAGGCGGGCGCGCACGCGGCGGTGCTCGCGTGGCGGCTCGCCGCGGAGCCGGTCCGCGAGGAGTTCCACACCCCAGTGTCGGCCGCGCTCGACGACGTGGCCGACACCGTCACCGAGGGGTCGCCCGCGGTGTACGCCGAGATACAGCGCGCCTTCGACGGCGCCGAGGACGTGGCCGACGCGGCGGCGGCGATCGCGGACGCGGACGACGAGGCGTTCGCCGCCCTGTACGAGCGCGCCCGCGGCGACCGCGAGGGGAGAGAGCGGCTGGAGTGAGACGACGCGACGAGACACCAATGATCGACAGAACCGCGGTCCGGAACAACGCGAACTACCTGCGCAACGTCAGACCGATCGACCCCGAGGAGATCGCGGAGTACATCGAAGGGACGCCGCACCCGGCGGTCGTCCGCGAGACGCTCCGCGAGGAGGCGTTCGACCTCCGGCTCCGCGAGCGCGAGGACGGGGCGTTCGTCCCCGTCGAGGAGGCGCCCGTCGACCCGCCGGGCTGGGCGCCCGAATCGCTCCCGGACGAGTACTCGTTCGCCTTGGAGGACCTGCTGGTCCGCGAGTACGGCGCGAACTGGCACCGCGGGGAGTCGGGCGCCGAGCTCCGCGAGCGCGTCCGCCGGATGAAGACGGACTACCTCTACGAGAACGAGGTCGAGTACGACCGCGTCGCGGCGCTCGGCTACGCCGTTTACCACCTCCCGGCGTACTACGCGACGGTCGGGTACGTCCTCGACGACCTGACCGAGAACGGCCTGCTCGACCGCACGCTCCGCGTCCTCGACGTGGGCGCCGGCGTCGGCGGGCCCGCGCTCGGGCTCCACGACTACCTCCCGGACGACGCCGTCGTCGACTACCACGCGGTCGAGCCGAGCGCGGCGACGGAGGTCCTCGACCGGCTGCTGGAGGAGACCGGCCGGAACTTCCGCGCGACGGTCCACGAGACGACCGCCGAGTCGTTCCTCGGGCTCGAGGGGGGCGAAGAGCCCGCCCCGGCGACCGACGAGCCGTTCGACCTCGTGCTGTTCGGCAACGTCCTCTCGGAGCTCGCCGACCCCGCTGCGGTCGCGGGCGCCGCGGTCGACGCGCTCGCGCCCGAGGGCAGCGTCGTCGCGTTCGCGCCGGCCGACCGGAACACCGCGACCGGGCTCCGCCGGGTCGAGCGCGAGGTCGTCGCGTCCGGCGGCGACCCCGGTCGGGACGCCGAGATATACTCGCCGGCGCTCCGCCTGTGGCCCGACGCGGTCCCGACCGACCCGGGCTGGTCGTTCGACGTGGCCCCCGACCTCGCTGTCCCGCCGTTCCAGCGCCGGCTCGACGAGGCGGCGGCGCGCGGCGAGACCGACGAGCCGGGCGAGTTCGTCAACGTCGACGTACAGTTCGCTTACTCGATCCTCCGCCCCGACGGCCGTCGGCGCGTCGACGTCGAGGCGAGCGCGGAGCGGTGCGCGCGCATGGCCGAGTCGGAGCGGCACGTCACCGACCGGGTGAACCTGCTCGCGGTGAAGCTCAGCCACGACCTGAGCGAGGGAGACAACGCCGTCTACCGCGTCGGCGACGGCTCCCAGGCGACCGACCACTACCTCGTCTGTACCCGCGAGACCGCGCTGAACCGCGACCTCCGCGAGGCCGGCTACGGGTCCGTCGTCTTCGTCGAGAACGGGCTCGTCCTCTGGAACGAGGACGAGGGCGCGTACAACGTCGTCGTCGACGACGAGACGGTCGTGGACCTGGTCGCCCGCTGAGCCGGCGGAGGGCGTGGGGAACGGGCGCGCAGCTTCGTCACCGGGCGCCACGGGCGACCGTCTCCGGTGTAGACTTATCAACCCCCCCGTGTTATCGGTGTCAGATGGCGGTCGAAATCACCGAGGCGTTCGTCCGTATCGCCGGTACCTCCTCGGTAGCACAGGCGTTCGTCGGCGGCGTCATCATCGCGCTGCTGAACCTCGCCGGAGCGTCGCTGGTCCTCGTCTGGCGGAGCCCGTCCGAGCGAGCCCTCAACGGGATGCTCGGCTTCGCCGCCGGCGTCATGCTCGCCGCCGCGTTCACCAGCCTGATCATCCCCGGCGTCGAGGAGTACTCCGGCGGTAACCCGATCCCGACGCTTATCGGCGTCGGGGTCGGCGCTCTGTTTCTGGATCGGGCGGACGCGCTGATTCCCCACGCCCACTTCCTGCTGACCGGTTCTCGTCGCACGGACGCGGCGAACCCCGGAGAGACGCTACCGGTCAGCGACGAGCGGGTAACCGGGGTGGTCCTGTTCGTCCTGGCCATCACGCTACACAACATGCCCGAGGGGCTCGCGGTCGGCGTCGGGTTCGGCGCGGCCGCCGGCGATCCGGCGCAACTCGGGAGCGCGCTGTCGCTGATGCTCGCGATCGGTATCCAGAACATCCCCGAGGGGCTCGCCGTCTCCGTCGCGGCGATTAACGCCGGCCTCGACCGCCGAATCTACGCCGCGTTCGCGGGGATACGCGCCGGTGTCGTCGAGATTCCGCTGGCGGTGCTCGGAGCCGTCGCCGTCGCGGCGGTCGCGCCCCTGTTGCCGTACGCGATGGGGTTCGCCGCGGGGGCGATGCTGTTCGTCATCTCCGACGAGATCATCCCCGAGACGCACCGAAGCGGCCACGAGCGTGTGGCGACCCTCGGACTCATGGTCGGCGTCATCACCATGTTGTACCTGGACATCTCGTTGGCGGCCTGACCGCGCCTCCGTGGAGGCCGTCCCCCCGGACGGCGCGTCCGTACCCGACGGGCCGACTCCGGCGGACGCGACTCACCCGACCGGCTCGATCAACTCCGGCGCGTCGACCGCGGGGGAGTTCACCCGCGTCGACACCGGGTGCGCGGTCAGTTCGTCGCTCGGGTAGGGGTCGAGCAGGGCGGCGGCCTCGTCCGGATCCCCCCGGAGCCACGCCTCCTCCTCGCCCGGCTCCAGCACCACCGCCATCCGGTGGTGGA
This sequence comes from Halorubrum sp. Atlit-28R, assembly GCF_003665955.1. Classification (NCBI taxonomy): domain Archaea; kingdom Methanobacteriati; phylum Methanobacteriota; class Halobacteria; order Halobacteriales; family Haloferacaceae; genus Halorubrum; species Halorubrum sp. Atlit-28R. The sequence goes on along the minus strand of NZ_QPLS01000001.1, from coordinate 228,506 downwards.
GGTCGGCGACGAGGTCGTTCGGCTCCGTCGTCACGATCGCGAACGTCTCAATCGGTCCGTCGTCGCTCTTCTCGTTCTCCCCTCCACCCGACCCCCCGCCGAACGCGCCGAGCCCGGTCTGGGTCGTCTCCGGCGTCGGCGGCTCCCACCGCTCGTAGATGCCGGCCATCGCGAACGGCCGGTCGTCCTCGAAGGCGACGCGGTAGGGGGTCTTGCCCGACCCTCGGTCGCCGCCGACCCACTCGTAGAAGCCGTCCGCGGGGACGAGGCAGCGCCGGCGCTCGAAGGCGTCCGCGAAGCTCCGCTTCTCCCGCACCGTCTCCGCGCGGGCGTTGATGAGGTCGAACGACTCGTCGGCCCACGAGGGCGTCAGCCCCCACTCCATCCGCGTCGCCGCCGACGGGTCCGCGTCGCGGATGACGGGGAGCGACTGCCCGGGCGCGCAGTTGTAGCTGGGTTCGTGGTCGCCGAACGCCGCGCCGAACCTGTCTTCGAGGTCGGCGGCGGGGGTGAAGAGGGTGTAGCGGCCGCACATACGGATCGCTTGCCGCGAGACCACTTAATTCCGCGACGACCGGTCGGCCTCCGGCAGCAGGTCCCACCGGTCGGCGATGACCCCGTCGACGCCGGCCGCGACCAGTCGCTCGGCGTCCTCCCGATCGGCCGCGGTCCACCCGTTCACGGCCAGCTCCGCCTCGTGCGCCCTCTCGACGAAGCCCGGTTCGGTCGCGAGGTCGATCGGCGGGTGGACCGCGACGCACCCGAGTTCCGTCGCCCGCTCGACCGCGCGCTCGGGGGCCGCGTCCGCGACGAGCAGCGCGCGGTCCGTCGCCGGGTCGCGGTCGCGCAGCGACGCCAGCGCCTCCGGGCGAAACGACGAGAACAGCACCTCGGTGTCGGCCCGCCGCGTGACGACGAGCGCGTCGAGCGCGGTCTCCGGCTCCTTGATTTCGACGTTGACGCCAATCCCCTCGGGGACGGCCGCGAGCGCCTCGCCGAGCCGCGGGATCGGTTCGCCGGAGTCGAGCACCGTCAGTTCGCGCAGCGCCTTCCAGTCCGTGTCCGCGACGCGCCCGGACGCGCCGGTCAGCCGGTCGAGGTCCGCGTCGTGGAAGACGACGAGCTCGCCGCTGGCGCACCGGCGCACGTCGACCTCGACGGCGTCGACGTGCGGCGCCGCGCGCTCGACGGCCGCGACCGTGTTCTCCGGGTACTGGCCGGCGCAGCCACGGTGGCCGATCAGCGCGACGCCGTCGGGGCCCGCCCGCTTCATCGGGCCCCCCTCGGCGTATCGGTCGCCTCGTTCGATCGGTCGTTCACGGGCTCGCATCGGTACCGCGGCGTGTTAGCTCTTCGCTCGCGGTCGGCCGCGCGGCCGCTCCCGTCGGCTTTTTGCCCGCGCGCCGCTCGGGGTCGGACATGCGCATCGAGAACAGCTTCATCCCCGTCGAGGGGGTGGGCGAGACGACCGAACGGCGCCTCTGGGAGCGAGGGGTCACGACGTGGGACGAGTTCGACCCCGCGGTCGACGTGGCGGGCGTGGGCGCGACGACCGCCGACCGGATCGAGTCGTTCATCGCGGAGGCGCTCGCGCGGCTCGACGACGGGGACGCCGCCTACTTCGACCGGGCGTTCCCCTCGGGCGAGCGCTGGCGGCTCTACGAGAACTTCCGCGAGGAGACCTGCTTCTTCGACATCGAGACGACCGGGCTCGACGAGCGGCGCGACCGCGTGACGACCGTCAGCTTCCATCAGGGGGGCGAGACGACGACGCTCGTCGCGGGCGAGGACCTCACCGCGCGGCGCCTTCGCGAGCAGTTCGCGGACGCCAGCCTGCTCGCGACGTTCAACGGCGCGCGCTTCGACGTGCCCTTCCTGGAGACCTCCTTCGACGTCGAGATCGACACCCCCCACCTCGACCTGATGTACCCCGCGAAGCGGATCGGCCTCTCGGGCGGGCTGAAGCCCATCGAGAGGGAGATCGGGATCGACCGCGACCGCCCGGACATCTCCGGCCGGGACGCGGTCCGGCTCTGGCGCGAGTACGAGCGAGGGAGCGACCAGGCGCTGGAGACGCTCGTCTCGTACAACCGCGAGGACACCGTGAACCTTCGGACGCTCGCCGACACGGTCTGCGACCGCCTGGACGACGAGGTGTTCGTCACCGCCCCGGACGGAGACCGCGACTGAGAGGGACCCGATAGGTCGCGAACGGCGGGTATGGACCGTCGCGATGGGAGCCGCCGCCTCGGTCGACGCCGGCGGGGTCGACGCCGGCGGGGTCGGAGCCGCCGAAGCGGTTACCGGCGCAGGACGATCCCGCCGTTGCCGACGACGACGGCGTCGCCGTCCACGTCGACCGCGTTCAGGTTCTCGCCGGTCGGCGTGTCGAGCGCGAACCGATCGTCGGCGGTGAGCTCCTGGACGACGCCGCCGCTCCCGACGACGTAGCCGACCTCGCCGTCCGTCTCGACATCGACGAGATCGGCGTCGCCGAGCGCGTCGGGCGTCCAGTTCGCGCCGTCGTACGTCAGCACGGCGCCGTTACCGCCGGAGACGGCGACGTCGTCGGGCGCGTCGCTGTCGAGGCCGTAGAACGTCACGTCGGCGTCCTCGATCCCGATGGCGTTCCAGGTGACGCCGTCGTCGGTGACGAACACGCGGCCGTTCGTGTCGACCGCGTGCCCGCTTCGGGGGCCGTGGAAGTCGATCGCGGGGAGCGCGGAGCCGCTGCCCGGCGTGACGTAGTCCCAGGTCCCCGCCGCGCCGTTCTCGAAGCTGTAGTAGATCTTCCCGGAGTCGCCGGCGACGTAGACGTTCGCCTCGCCGGCCCGCCCGGTGACGGTGACGGCGTTGTAGTTGTTCGTGTTGTCCATCGGCGCCGAGTGGTCCACGAGGGTGTCCGTCGCGGGGATGTACTCGCCGATGGCGCCGCTCGCGCCGACGAACCAGACGCGCTCGCCGTCGTCGGTGACGGCGGCCCCGTAGAGGTTGCTGCCGTTCCCGGTCGGGCCGCCGGCGCGAAGCGTCCGCCAGCCATCGGCCGCCGGCGCGGTGAGGACGCCGCCGCCGCCGACCGCGAAGCGGCCGGCGCTCGCCGACACCACGTCGTGGAGCGTGCTGTCGGTCTCGGTCGCCTCGACGGTCCAGTCGCTCTCCGCGGCCGCGGCGACACCCGTCACGCATCCCGATGCGACGATCGCACCCAGTCCCGCCAGCGTCGCGCGGCGGGTCGCCGTCAGAGGTCGGCTCATGACGCACCCGAGGCTTTCGGTGCCTGTTGTAAGTGCCTTGTGTCAGTTTAGAACTGGCGTGAAATTAAATCGGATAAAACCGCGTTAAACGTCGATCGCCGCGGGGGTTCCGGCATAAACTGTCCGAAAAATACCTGCGTGAAACGCCGTTTTAGTCGTTAAGAACCGCATTCTGAATTGCGTCCCCGGCGGCCGAAACACGTCCGGCGCAACGGGTCAGGAGTCGTCTGACTCGACCGTCTCGGGCGCCGCGCCGGCGTCGGTGGTCACCGTCGCGGCCTCCTCGGCGTCCGCGGCGTCGGTCTGGGCTTCGGCGGCCGCCTCGTCCGGTACATCGGACTCGACCCCGTCGTCTTCGCTCGCCCGCTCCGCTTCTTGGATCAGCTTCATTTCGCCGCGCGCCCGGAGGGTGCCCTGGATCTCCGCGCCGTCGTACACCACGAGATCGCCCGCGGAGACGTCGCCGAGGACGCGCGCGCCGCTCTCGACGGTCACGGTCCCGCCGCGGGTCGTCACGTCGCCGTGGATGATCGTGTCGGCGCCGACGGTGACGTCCTCGCGGGCGCGCAGCGAGCCGAACACCTCGTTGCGCTCGCCGACGCGGATCGACGCCGCGCGGAGGTTGCCGTGGAGGCGGCAGTCGTCGCCGACGGTGGCCGGCGTCGACACGCGCCACGCGTCGTCGGATATCTCGGCGTTCCGCGGGACCAACAGCGGGTCCCGCACGTCGTCGCCGTCGGCGAGCGCCTCCGCCAGTTCGTCGGCGGCGTCGGTCTCGCCGACGCGCAGCAGCTGCGAGAGGACGATGAAGTAGAAGACGATCGTCGGCACCGGGTTGCGGATGACGATCCAGCCGTTGGCCTCGAACCCCTCCTCGACCGTCACGTCGTCGCCGATGTCGAGGTCGCCCGACACCATCAACCGGCCGGTGACGGTGACCCGCTCGCCGAGGTACGCGTCCTCGCCGACGAGCACGTTGCCGTCGACGGAACACCAGGTGTCGAGCCGGCAGTCGCCCTCGGCCTCGATGTCGTCGCCCACGCGCACGCGCTCGCCGATCGCGACGTTGCGGCCGCGGACGCCGAGCTCGACGGTCGACTGCCCGCCCACGAGCACGTCGCCGTCGACGACGACGTCGTGCTCCTCGACGGTCGTCTCAGAGGGGATCGCGAGCTCCTCGATCGGGCCGTCTCCTCGCAGCGACACACCGGGAGCAGTCGCCCCGAGCGTATAAACGGTGCGGGGCGTCGGACACGCGTCGGACGACGCGAGCGCCGCGCGGAACGTGAACGCCTCCCGCGGCGGCCCCCTGTCGCCGCGCTTTTCAGTGCGCCGTCGGTATCTCGCCCATGGGATTCGGATCGTACGACGAGAGCGAACAGAAGGATCAGGACGTCGACACCGACGAGGACGACGCGGTGAACGTCCACGAGAACGACCACGACGGCGACGTCACCATCGAGGGCGACGCCGACACCGACGACCTCGTCGGCCGCCTCTCCGAGATGCGCGACGACGACGACTGAGTCCCCACGCTCTCCTCCGCAGCGCTCCTTGGGCCGCGGGCGCGGGTCGTCGTCGCGGGTGTGCGTGTCGTTCGCACGCCCAGTTCGGATTTATGATCCTCCAGCTGCTTCGGTACCATATGGCACGGAACCGCAACCGAGTGGGTCGGGTCGGCCGCCGGACGCGCCGCGGTCGCCGGAACCGACGGCGACGCGGGGACCGGTCCGAGACCGCCGACACCGACCACGGCGACGAGGCCCCCGCCGCGACGGTCGCGCTCGCGCGTCGACTCTGCGCGAGCGGGAACGGACAGGCGTGTGAGATGCTCGAACGACTCTGCGAGGCAGGCCACGACGCAGCCTGCGACGCCACCTGAGATCCGCGCGGCGCGCGGTCGATACCGGTGTCCCCGACGTGCGACGACCGCCTCCGGCGGTGCGCGTTCCTTATCACCTCGCGCGGAGTACTCTGAACCGATGAGCACGGACCTGACGTTCACGGACCGCGGGGTCGACGTCGTCTACGAGGGCACCGAGTTCGAGTTAGAGAAGACGCTGATCGAGGAGGCGACCGGGAAGTCGTACCGCGACGTCACGGACCACGAGGTGCTGACGATCGTCGCCGAGGATCCGGACCTGGACGGCGAGCCGGTCCGGATCGGCGACGTGCTGTAGCGGAGGCCGGCTGCTCGTTCGCCGGGCCTTCCTCTGACGACACCGAGTCGGTACCGCTTCGTCGAATCCGCTCTCGTTGTGTGATCTGACCTGCCCCTCGCGAGCGACGGTGCCAGTCTCGCCGATCGGAGTAAGAAATATATAACGTTAGATCGAACTAACACATAGAGGTGACAACCGAATGCGACCTCGCACGAAGTACCGCATCGGACGGGCCGTTCACATGCTCGTCACGGTGCTGACGCTCAACCTCGGACTGGCCCGGGAATCTGCTCCGATCATCGCCAGCGGCGCGGTGCTGTTCGTCGCGTTCTTCCCGGTGAGCCGGACGGTCGCCGACCGCGTCGGGTACACGCCGACCGACGAGCGCACCCGAGCGATCACGCGGACCGCCGCGAGCCGCGCCGCGATGCTGCTGTTCGGGGCCTCGCTCGCCGTCTTCCTCGTCGGGTCCGCGCTACAGGCGACGGGCGGGCTCGACGGTATCGCACAGACCGCCTACGCGCAGGCCCGCGTCGTGGTCGTCTGGGCCGCCGTCGCGATCTGCGTCTCCTCCGTCGCTCACGGGACACGGGCCTGGGTGCGGCGGCGGGGCGTGGAGGCGTAACCGTGGAGTTCGACACCCGCGTCCGCGAGCTCCGCGAGGAGGCCGGCCTGACGCAGGCCGAGCTGGCCGACCGCGTCGACGTGACTCGGCAGACGGTCCTCTACGTCGAGAAGGGCGAGTACAACCCCTCGCTGGAGCTGGCCTGGCGCATCGCACGCGAGTTCGACGCGCGCGTGGAAGACGTGTTCGACCTGCCCGACGAGCCGCGCTCGTAGCGCCGCCGTCGCGCGGTCCGACCGGACGACTTTTTCCGACGCCCGCCGAAGCGAACGACATGGACATCGGATTCGATCTCGGAGTGAACGTCCCGTCCGGCGTGTTCGCGCTCCACGCCGTCATCGCCGTCGTGTTCCTGGGCCTCGCGGGCGTGAACGGCGCGAACGGCGAACTGATCGGGCTGGGACTCTACCTCGCGATGGCGGGTATGATCGGGCTCGTCGGCCTCATGGCCGGGCGGATCGTGGCGCGTCGCTGACCCGGGTCGACTCGCTTTCGTCGTCGGTGTCGGTCGCCTCGCCGGACGCGGCAGCAGAGTTTGGGGCCACAGGGACCTGAACCGCGGTCGTCGTCATGAGTCGGCGTCCTCCTCGCCGGTCCCGGCGATATCGAGGTCCGCGGTGTACTCCTCTCTACGTTCTGCGACTTCCGGTGCCGGTCCGCCTTGTGGTAGTAGCGCTTGAACGTGTCCGGGTCCGCGTCGGCGCGCTCGCTGACCACGCCGATCGGGAGCCCGCGGTCGCAGTGCCACGTGAGCGATCCCGTCCGGATGTGGTGAGACGCCCTCTGCCTCGAAGGAAACTATTTGATCGCTCGGAGAGAAATCCCGACCATGGCCCCCACTCTGCCGGACGATTTTGAAGAACGGTTCTGGCGTCGTCACTCCAATCCGAAGAGCGGCTGGAGTCGAACGGTCCTGCTGCCGGCGCTCCTCTTCGCTGTCTATCACCGAAAGTGGCGACTCGCGGGCGCCGCACTCCTGTTCACTGTGGCGAATCCGATCCTCTTCCCGCCGCCGGACGACGACGACGCGTGGATGACCCGCGTGGTGTTAGCCGAACGTTGGTGGACGCGCGAACAGAAGGCGGGCGTCTTCGACATCACGTACCCGAACTGGCTCAACCTGCTCAACGTCCCCGTCTCGGTGTACGCGTTCGTCGCCGCGTACCGCCGGCGCCCCTTCCGGGCCGGCCTCGCCGGCGCGCTCTCGATGGCGCTGAAGTTATGGTATGTTGGCGCGCTGGTCCGGCGGTACGACGCCCGTGACCGACCGGAGGAGCGATAGCGGTCGTTGGTCAGCGTCGACGACCGCGAGCGAGTAGCATCTGCTGCCCCTCGGTCACTCCTGCCGGTACGGGTCGGCCGCGACGTCGAGGCGGTACACGTCCTCGGCGGCGTCGAAGTCGCCGTCGAACGCGTAGCGGTAGCCCAGCCCCTCGACCTGCATGTACGCGACGATACAGGCGTCGACGAACGAGGATCGCTCGTGCTGCCGGAAGATGTCCTTCGCGGTCGCGAACGCGTCCGCCGTCAGCGATTCGACGTGGAGGCGCGTGCTCTCCTCCCCGGCTACGGACCTGTGTTTCCTCGAATACCTATTACTAAGAAGTGATACGTTAGGGTGGAGACCGCTATGGGGCCGGAGGGATTTGAACCCCCGATCGACTGATATCTCCGGTGCGCCTCGGAACTCCAGAGGGTCGTCAACACGACCGGTGATCAGTCGGCCGCTCGGTATATCAGTCTGGAGTGTCGTCCCGGGCGCAAGCCTCTGGAGTCAGTCGCCATGCCTGGCTTGGCCACAGCCCCGCGTGATCTCGCATCAACAGTTTGCTGAAACGCAGATAAAGGGGTTTCGATCGAGAGCGATCGAGGGACGGCGGGGAGCTTCCGCTCCGGACGCCCTCGGCCCGTCCCGCCGCTCGTCGGGTGGGTCGGGTCGAGCGTTTCAGTCGCGGTCGTCGGCGCTCCAGTCGCAGTCCTGGCACTTGTAGCCGGTGACGAACTCCGTCACGCTCGGCATGTATCCGACCGAGATGACGTCGCCGCCGCAGTCCGGGCAGTCGCGGTCGGCGTCGGTGATCGACTCGGCCTCCAGCACCGGCTCCCCTTCGACCAGCTCTGCGAGCTTTTCGGGCGTCACCATCCGCCCCTGAACGACGCGGTTCGACATACCGGTCGTTCGGGGCCGAGTGCCTAAACCCCGGCGACACGCGCGGCGATCGGAGCGACGGGAGAAGCGCTCAGGCGGGCGGCCGTCCGCGGGCGGCTACCCGCCGGTCACAGCCACGGCGCGCGGGAGTCGTCGTCCGCGAACGGGTCCGCGCCGTCGTCGTCGGTCTCTCGCCCGTCGCCCCCGTTCGCGAGGACGGCGACGTCGTCGTCGACGATGGTCGATGGGCCCTCCGGCGGGGCGTCGAGCGGCGGATCGCTCGGGGCCTCCGCGTCCGACTCCCCGCCGACGTCGGCCGCGTCGCCCTCGTCCGACTCGGAGGGGTCGCTCGTCGGCGCGTCGTCGTCGGGCGCGTCGTCGCCGGCGACGCTCGCCTCGCCGTCCGCACTCGGGTCGTACGCGAACAGGGTCGTCACCGCCAGCACCGCGAGCGCGATGGGCGCGTCCGTCTGCATGAGGTCGAACGGGCCGAGCAGGATCGGTAGGGCGAGCACGCCCAGCGCGACCGCGGAGCCGAACCGGAACCGGTCGATGTCGACGCGGCCGCGGAGGTGCGGCGAGAGCAGCGCGATCGACAGCGCGAACGCCACGCCCACGGCGGCGGCCGCGGTGCCGTTGACCACGTACTCGGTCGAGGTCTCGACGGCGAATCCGGACGGGTCGAAGCTCGCGACGAGGCCCAGACCGATGATGACGCCGGGGCTCGGCAGGAACTCGCCGACCTCCGAACTGGCGGTCTTGGCGGCGATGGTCAGGATGACGAGCCCCGCGAACCGCTCGAAGACGGACAGGTCGAGGAGCCCCTGCAGGGTCGGCGCGAGGGCGGCCTCGACGGCTGCGACCGGGATGATGACCGCGCCGATCAGCAGCACGGAGGTCGCCATCTCCCGCCGCGAGCCGTCCATCTCGGCGAGGATCACCGCGGCGGTCGCGGAGCCGCCGAAGATGAGGATGCCGGTCTCGACGACGCCGGTGGCAGATCCGAGGACGCCGGCGACGACGAGCGCGGGGAAGATGCCGTCGACGAGCGGCAGGGCCATGACCGTCGCGAGCAGCTTCGTCGCGCTCCCGACCTGCTGTTCGAGCCGCAGGGCGACCGGGTGACGTGAGGTGCTCATTTAGGGACGATAGCCCTGACCGACGGGGTGGCGGTGGGACGCGTGCGACTCGCGATGGTCTGAGGACCAGCACGCGGAGTCCACGCCGCGAAGGGTCCGACGAGCCCATGTAAAGGATTTGCGCGGATTGCCGGCTGTAAAGCGGGCGCCGAGAGCGGCGTTCGGCTGGCCGGCGATGCGCGCGTTCACGGGACTGTCGGAGTCCATACCTAATATATGAGTTTTGGTCGCGTTAAAGGTTGTGTGAGACGTGTCCGCACGACACGATGATTCGACGGCGATGGTAGCGCTTCGATGACGATACGTCGACGTTCCCCGATCATCACCGATCATCTCTCGGTTCCCGAACCGCGGCTGTCGGGCGGACCGAACGATCGGGGTCACCGCCTCCGATCCGACCGCGGTCGCAGCCGAATCCGCCGAAATAGGCACGATTCTGTATATAACGCGGGTTCGATTGTGAGCAACCACCACGTCCGTGCCGTCTCGCAACGCTTTTCATCGGGCGCTTGTGACGGATTATATGGCGACAGATTCTGGCCGGTTCTCGGCGAAGCTCGATGTTCCGGAAGCGCTGACGTTCGACGACGTGCTGCTCCGACCGAAGGAGAGCCGCGTCGAGCCCGACGACGCGGACCTCTCCACCCGCGTGTCGAAAAACGTCGAACTCACCGTTCCCGTCCTGTCTGCGGCGATGGACACCGTCACGGAGAGCGACCTCGCCATCGCGATGGCCCGCGAGGGGGGGCTCGGCGTCCTCCACCGCAACATGACCGTCGAGGAGACCGCCGCGGAGGTCGAGCGCGTCAAGCGCGCCCACGAGCTCGTCATCCGCCGTGAGAACGTCGTCACCGTCTCGCCCGACGACACCGTCCGCGAGGCCGACGCGGTGATGGAGCGGCAGGGCGTCTCGGGCGCGCCCGTCGTCGCCGAGGACGACACCGTCCTCGGGATCATCTCCGGCACCGACATCCGCCCGTACCTGGAGGTCGGCGAGGACGACGCCGTCCGCGAGGCGATGACCGACGAAGTCATCACCGCGCCGGAGGACGTGGACGCGCGAGAGGCGCTCGAACTGATGTACGACCACAAGATCGAGCGCGTCCCCATCGTCGACGGCGACGAGCGGCTCGTCGGCCTGGTGACGATGCAGGGAATCTTACAGCGCCGCGAACACGAGGAGGCCGCCCGCGACGAGCGCGGCCGCCTGCTCGCCGGCGTCGCCGTCGGCCCCTTCGAGGAGGAGCGCGCCGTCGCGGCCGACGAGGCCGGCGTCGACGTCATCTTCATCGACTGCGCCCACGCGCACAACCTCAACGTCTTGGACTCCGCGGAGGCGATCAAATCGACCGTCGACGCCGACGTGGTCGTCGGCAACGTCGGGACGCGCGAGGCCGCCGAGGCGGCGGTCGACTTCGCCGACGGCCTGAAGGTGGGAATCGGCCCCGGGTCGATCTGTACCACGCGCGTCGTCAGCGGCGCGGGGATGCCGCAGATGACCGCGGTCGCGGAGGTCGCGGACGTCGCGGCCGAGCACGACGTGCCCGTCATCGCGGACGGGGGCATCCGCTACTCCGGCGACGCGATCAAGGCCATCGCGGCGGGCGCGGACGCGGTGATGCTCGGCTCGTACTTCGCCGGCACCGACGAGGCGCCCGGCCGCGTCATCACGATGCAGGGGAAGAAGTACAAGCAGTACCGCGGGATGGGCTCCGTCGGCGCCATGAAGTCGGGCGGCGGCGACCGCTACCTCAAGGAGGAGGACGAGGACGAGGAGTTCGTCCCGGAGGGCGTCGAGGCCGCGACGCCGTACAAGGGGAGCCTCGCCTCCGAGCTCCACCAGCTCACCGGCGGGATGCGCTCCGGGATGGGGTACGTCGGCGCCGCGACCGTCCCCGACCTCCACGAGCGCGCGGAGTTCGTCCGCGTCTCCTCGGCGGGACAGAGCGAGAGCCATCCGCACGACGTGATGATCACCGACGAGGCGCCCAACTACAGCCCGGGCGAGTAACCGCGGAGGCCGCGCGGCGGGCGAGACCGGCTCCGAGGCCGGACCGGACGGAGTCGCGACCGGCCGCGCCGCCGATCGACCCCAGCGTCGAAGAGGTATTTTAATATAGCCAGCGGCGAGACGAAACGTGTGAGCGAACACCCCCTCGCTCCCGTCACCCATGAGTGAGCAACCGCCGCTGGTCCTCGTGGTCGAGGACGAACCCGACTTGGCCGACCTGTACGCCGCCTGGCTCGGCGACGAGTACCGCGTCCGAACCGCGTACGGCGGCCGCGAGGCGCTCGATCAGCTCGACGAGGCCGACAACGAGGTCGACGCGATCCTCCTCGACCGCCGGATGCCCGGCCTCTCGGGCGACGAGGTCCTCACCGCCGTCCGCGACCGCGGCATCGACTGCCGGGTCGCGATGGTCACCGCCGTCGAGCCCGACTTCGACATCTTGGAGATGGGGTTCGACGACTACCTCGTCAAGCCCGTCACGAGCGACACGCTCCGCGAGACCGTCGAGGGGCTCCTGCGGCGCGGAGAGTACGACTCGGAGGTCCAGGAGCTGTTCTCGTTGACCTCGAAGAAAGCGATGCTGGAGTCCGAGAAGAGCGCCAACGACCTCGCCGACAACGAGGAGTACCAGCGCCTCACCGACCGGATCGAGGAGCTGCGCGAGCGGGCCGACGAGTCGCGCGACGCGGTCGCGAGCGACGACGAGGACTACGAGAAGCTCTTTCAGGACTTCGACGCCGACGCGTAACCCGCGGCGGCCGAGGGGGATTCCGCCGACTCTTTATCACCGGTCCCGCCGAACGAGCGGTACATGCGCGTCCGGGACCTGCCGCTGTCTCAGCCCGTCGTCGACCACTTCACCGAGCGGGGCGTCCGCGAGCTGTACCCGCCGCAGCGCGCGGCGGTCGACGCAGGCGTCTGCGAGGGGACCGACGTCGTCGCGGCGGTGCCGACCGCGTCGGGCAAGACGTTCATCGCCCAGCTCGCGCTGTTGACGGCCGGCGGCCCCGGCCTGTACGTCTGTCCGCTCCGCGCGCTCGCCCGCGAGAAGTACGAGACGTTCGCGGCGCTGCCGGGCGTCGACGTTGGCATCTCCACCGGCGACTTCGACGCGACGGGCGAGGCGCTCGCCGGCAACGACGTGGTGGTCGCCACGAGCGAGAAGGTCGACTCCGCGATCCGCAACGGCGCCTCGTGGGTCGACGAGCTCGCCTGCGTCGTCGTCGACGAGGTCCACCTCCTCGGCGCGAAGCGGCGCGGCCCGACGCTCGAAGTGACGCTGGCGACGCTCCGGCGCCGGAACCCCGACCTCCAGACGGTGGCGCTGTCGGCGACCGTCGACAACCCAGACGCCATCGCGGACTGGCTCGACGCCGCCCTCGTCGAGTCCGAGTGGCGCCCGGTCGACCTGCGGACCGGCGTCGCGGTCGGCGGCGAGGTCGGGTTCGACGACGGCACGAGCCTCTCGGTCGACGTCGGCCCCGACGAGACCGCCGGCGACGGTGACGGCGGCGAGGCCCGGGACGGGGATGCCGACGACACCGACGACCCCGACGCGACCGAGGTCACCGCCGCGCTCGTCGCCGACGCGGTCGCGGACGGGGGCCAGTGCCTCGCGTTCGTCCGCTCCCGGCGCGAGGCGGCCGACCTCGCGGAGCGGCTCGCGGAGGAGGGCCTCGCCGCGGCGCTGGGCGTCGAGGACGCGGCCGCGGCGGCGGCCGAAGAGGCGATCGGCGTGGACGGCACCATGACCGGCCGACAGCTCGCGGACTGCCTGCGCGCCGGCGTCGCGTTCCACCACGCCGGGCTCCGCTCGGGCCACCGCGCGGTCGTCGAGTCGGCGTTCCGCGAGCGGGACGTGGCCTGTATCTGCGCCACGCCCACGCTGGCGGCCGGGGTCAACGTCCCCGCCCGCCGCGTCGTCGTCCGCGACCAGCGCCGCTACGGGGAGGGCGGCATGTCGTGGATCCCGACGCTCGAGGTCCACCAGATGTGCGGCCGCGCGGGCCGGCCGGGGCTCGACCCTCACGGCGAGGCGGTCCTCGTCGCCGACGCCGACACGCGCGAGGCGGTCCGCGAGCGCTACGTCGAGGGCGATCCCGAGGCCGTCGAGTCGCAGCTCGCCGACCCCGGCGCGCTCCGCACGCACGTCCTCGCCGCGGTAGCGACGGACTTCGCGGCGACCGAGACGGAGATCCTCGACGTGTTCGAGGGGACGTTCTACGCGCGGGAGACCGGGGCGGGCGGCCTCGCCGACGCGGTCGCCGTCGCGGTCGACGACCTCGTCGCGGCCGGGATGGTCGCCCGAGAGACGGGCGGCGTCGAGGACTACCGGCTCGTCGCGACGGCCGTCGGGGAGACGACCTCGAAGCAGTACGTCCGCCCTGAGACCGGCGAGCGGATCGTCGCCGGGCTCCGCGCCGCCGCCGACCTCCCGGAGGCGACCACGCTCACCGCCTTCGAGGTGATCTGCGACACGCCCGACATGCAGGACACCTACCTCGGCAACGCCGAGCGCGCCGACGTCTACCGGTTCGCGCGGCGGAACGCCGCCCGCCTCACCACGGACATGACCGACCCGGACGACTTCGAGGGCTGGCTGGAGTCGGTGAAGACGGCGCGGATCCTCGACGAGTGGATCGGCGGCGCGACGGTCGAGGAGCTCGTCGACCGCTACCGGATCGGTCCCGGCGACCTCGACTCGCGCGTCGAGCGCGCGGAGTGGCTGCTGAGCGCGGCCGAGGCCCTCGGAGAGACCATCGGGGTTCGCGTCCCGGCGGTGTCGCGGGCGCGGTCGCGCCTGTGAGTGCGGGACGATACGAGACGACGACCCCCGTCCGGCGACGGCCCGGGGGAGTTCAGTCCGCCGACCCGACCGCGCGGTGGAAGGGAGTCCGCGCGATGGTCTGTCGCAGCTCCGCCAGCGAGTCGCGACCGACGCCGCTCGCGGCCGACATCACCGCGAACACCTCCTGTCTGGACACCTTCACGCCGGTCTCGGTGAGCGCGTCCTCCGGGCGGCTCCCCAGCTCGCGGAGGGTGCCGACCGCGAGCAGGTACGGGACGGTCCACGCCTCCATCGTGTTGCCGTTCGAGAGGGGCATCGTCTCCAAGTACGCCTGCGCGTCGTCGAGGAACGAGCGGGCGTAGTCGGCGGTGCGGTCGACGACGCGCGCGGACGACTCGCGGTTCTCGGGGTGGACGACCCGCTCCTGGTCGACGCCCTCCGCCTCCAGCCACTCAGCGGGGAGGTAGACGTTGTTCTCCTCGGTGTAGTCGTCGTACACGTCCTTCGAGACGTTCACTAACTGGAGGAGGAGGCCGAACTCCTCGGCGGTCTCCCGCAGCCGCTTCGCGCGCTCCTCGGCGACGTCGCCGCGGGTGAGCAGGTTCGTGATGAGGTTGCCGACCGTGCCGGCCGCGTAGTAGCAGTACTGCTCTAGCTCGTCGCGGTCGTCGATGCGGAGCCCGCCCTCGGTGGCGTGGCGGTCGACGAACATCGCCATCCCATCGACCATCTCCAGCACCGGCGGGACGATGGCCGCCTGCGCCTCCGGGTCGAGCTCCTCGAACGTCGCGGCGATCGTGGGCGCCTCGGCGACGACGGTCCAGTCGTCGTCGCGCTCCGCGGGCAGCCACTCGTCGACCGTCTCGCGGAACTCGGCGATGTCGGTCTCGTCGTCCGGGTCGATCGCTCGCCGGTACGTCCGCAGCACGTGGCTCTGGGCGTCCGGCGGGATGTGCCCGGCGTCCTCGACCGTGTCGGCGACGCGACAGAGGAGGTATCCGACGCAGATCTGCGACGCCATCGGTTCCTCTAACACGTCGACCGTCAGCGCGAAGGTCCGCGAGACCCCCTGGACCGCCTCGTGACACCACGCGAGGTCGGCCTCGGCGGGGGCGTGTTCTCGTCCGCTCATTCAGTTGCCAGTGTTTACGGCACAACGCATAAAAACCCTCGTGGAACGGCGGCCGTGCGCCGATCGCCGCTCGGGGCGCCGAAACCGCACGACTCGGTCCCCGTCCGCGCCGACGAACCGCCGACCCGTGTACAACCGTGTGGAAACGGCTAAGTCCGCCCGGCCGAACGCTCCGACATGGAGTTCACGCTCACCGAAGAGCAGCGTCAGATCCGCGACACCGTCGCGGAGTTCGTCGACGAGGAGGTCGTCCCGCGCGCGGCCGAGATCGACGAGACAGACGAGTTCCCCGCGGACCTGGTCGAGGAGATGGCCGACCTCGGGCTGATGGGCATGCCGTTCCCCGTCGAGTACGAGGGCGCCGGCCTCGACTACCACAGCTACGCCATCGGGCTCGAAGAGATCTCCCGCGGCTCCGGCGGGCTCGGCACCGTCGTCGCGGCCCACACGTCGCTGGCCGGGAACATGCTCTACGAGTTCGGCGACGAGGCCCAGAAGGAGGAGTACCTCACCGCCCTGAACACCGCCGAGGACATCGGCGCGTTCGCGCTCTCGGAGGCCGAGGCCGGGTCGGACGTGCCCGCGATGTCGACGACCGCGGAGCGCGACGGGGACGGCTACCTCGTCAACGGCGGGAAGCTCTGGATCTCGAACGGCTCCGTCGCCGACACGGTCACGCTGTTCGCCAAGACCGATCCCGACGCGGGTCGGAAGGGCATCTCGTCGTTCATCGTGCGTCCGGAGGAGGACGACGGGTTCGTCGTCGAGGGGACGGAAGACAAGCTCGGCGACAAGGGGTGTCCGACCGCGGAGCTGCGGTTCGACGACATGTGGATCCCGGAGGAGCGCCGGCTCGGCGAGGAGGGCGAGGGGTTCGTCCACGCGCTGAAGACGCTCAACGGCGGGCGGATCACCATCGCCGCTCGGTCGGTCGGGATCGCGCGCGCCGCGCTCGACGAAGCGAAGTCGTACGCCCAGCAGCGCGAGCAGTTCGACCGCCCGATCAGCGACTTCCAGGCCATCCAGCACAAGCTCGCGGACATGGACACGAAGGCCCGCGCCGCGGAGCTGCTGATGCACGAGGCGGCCGACCTGAAGATGCGCGACGACGACTACATCAAGGAGGCCGCGCAGGCGAAGCTGTACGCCTCGGAGATCGCCCGCGAGGTCGCCAACGAGGGGATCCAGATCCACGGCGGCTACGGCTACACCAAGGACTTCCCCGCCGAGCGCTTCTACCGCGACGCGAAGCTCTCGGAGATCTACGAGGGGACGAGCGAAGTGCTGCGCAACACGATCGCCCAGCAGCTGCTCGACGAGTAGGACCGCGAATCGGTCCCGTCGGTCAGGTCCGCGAATCGGCGCCGTCGCCCTCGGGGTCGTCCCCATCACCCTCAGGATCGTCGCCGTTGGCGTCCCTCCGACCGACCTCCGTGTCGTCGCGGTCTCTTTTCCCATCCCCGTCGCGGTCGTCGTCCGCCTTCGTCCCGTCGCGACCGCCGTCCGCGTTCGGCCCGTGAGCCACGTCGGCGTCCGACGGGTTCTGGTCGACCGCGTACTCGCCGGTGTCGATGCGCTCCGCGGGCTCCGAGTAGTCGCGGTCGCTCGGCGAGAAGTCCGGGCGGACGACGCCGTCTTCGGGGACGTCGTGCGCGTCGTCGTCCGTCGTCTCGTCGGCGTCCGGTACCGCCGTCGTCGGGTCGGACGCCGCCTCGTCGACGTCCGCGCCGGGCCCGTCGGCGCCGGGCTCGGCGGGGCCGTCGATGCCCGCGTTGCGCTCGCCGGCGTCCCCGTCGAGGCCGCCGTCGCCGTCGCCGCTCTCGTCGGCGTCGACGTTTCCGTCGACCCACTCGAAGCGGTCGGTCCCGGCGCCGCGCCGCTCCGCGACGGCGGTCGCGAGGCGCTCGGTGAGCGTCTCCTCTAACGCCTCGGCCTCGGCCACCTCGAAGTCGACAGCGGCAGCGTCGCTGCCGGTCAGCGAACCGGTCCCCGCCGTGTCGGCGACGACCGTCGCGACGCCCCACCGGCGCTGGAACACGGTCCGGCTGTCGATCACGTTCTGGATCCGGTAGTACGGGACGACGGCGACGGTCCGGCTCCAGAAGCCGTTCCGCGTGAGCAGGTGGTCCTCGCCGACCCAGTAGCCGCGGTGCTTCCACTTCAGGTGCGCCGCGGGGGGCGCGACGAGGAGCAGCGCGGCGACCGCGTACCACGGCAGCGCCGCCGAGGCGTACCAGTTCACGCCGTACGCGATCCCCGTGAGGACGCCGACGATCAGCGCGTACCGGATGACGTACCGCCACCGGATCCGCTTCGGCGGCCGCTCAAACTCGGGGGTGCCGAACGACTCGATCTCGTGTGCGAGCCGGTAGACGCGGTCGGTCGCGGCGATCGGCACCGCGGACTGGTTGCCGGACTCCGCGCTCTGTCCGGGGGCGTACCCCGCGGTCTCGATCGAGAGGCTCGCGTAGCCGAGCGCGCGCTTGGCGGGGTTGTCCGTGATCCGCAGCGTCTGGACCTTCTCGGTCGGGATCGACCCGCTGTACCGCCGGAACAGTCCGCGCTCGTACCGGAGTTCGTCGCCGGCGCGCGAGAGCCGGAAGCCGTAGTAGTTCGAGAAGGCGACGCCCGCGCCGATGAGCCACGACGCGACGAACAGCGCCGCCACGCCGACGAACGCCGTCGCGGTGAGCGCGGCGGCCGACGCCTCCGGCAGGAAGCTCGACAGCACCGGGAACGACCCGGAGCTCAGGAACGCCAGGAGCCCGATCAGGCGCCCGTCGAACGAGAGCGCCCCGACAAGGGCCAGCTCGCCCGGCGTGATGGCGAACAGCTCCTCCTCGTCGGGCGCGAACGCGTCCTCGCGGCCGGCCTCGACCGCGTCGACGTCGGCCGCCGCTTCCTCGCCGGCCTCCTCGGGTCGCGCGCCTCCGGCCTTCCGGCGCTGGACCTCGCGCCGGAGCCGGGTCGCCTCGTCGGGCGTGACGAACCGGATCGACCCCTCGGTGCTGGAGCCGCCGGCGGTCTCTAAGTCGACCGCGGCGACGCCGATTGCGCGCTGGATCACGCTCCGGCTCACGTCGACGTTCTGGATCCGTCGGTACGGGATCTCTCGCTCGCGGCGGGAGATGACGCCGGAGGAGATGTCGAGCGTGTCCTCGGTGAGGACGTACTCGAACCGGCGGTAGTACGCGACCTCGTAGGCGAACATCGCGAGGAGGATGGCGGCCCCGCCGCCGACCGCGAGCGGGAGGCCGAACCCGCCGCTGTTCACGATCACGAACAGCGCGACGGCGGTTCCGGCCGCCTTCTGGAGCGCGCGGTACGGGACCGACTGCGGCGCCAGCTTCACACCGCGTCCTCCCCGTCGGCGCGGATGGCCAGCCGCTTCAGCTCCTCGCGGAGGTCGCTCGCGCCGTCCGGCGTCAGCCCGGGGATCCGCACGTCGGCGCCGCGCGACCCGGCGGTGTACACCACGCAGGAGGCGAGCCCGACGGTCCGCTCGATCGGACCGCGACGCGAGTCGACGTGTTGGATGCGCACCAGCGGCACCGTCGTCCGTACCTGCGTGAGCACGCCGCGGTCGAGGTAGATGGCGTCCTCGCGGATCTCGTAGCTCCAGCGACGGTACCGGAGCAGCGCGTGTCCGACGGTCAGCGTCAGGACGACGGCGCCGACGGCGACCGGCGCCCATCGCGGGAGGTACTCGAGGTACGCGCCGCCGGCGAACGGGGCGGTCACGAGCGCCGAGAGCAGCACCGCGCGGAGGACCCACACGATCTGGATTCGGGGGTGGAGCGTCTGTGCCGTCATCGACGGTCCCCCGTCGCACGTCCGTGTGTCATGGGAGGCGATTGCGGGGCCCGACGTATAAGTCCGGTCGGAACCGACCGGTGGAACTCGGCCCGACGACCATGCGAGAGGATCTCTTTCGAAGGCGATACTTGCCGAAACCGGTATCACGGGCGACGGAGTCGTGCCGGCCATGGCCGACGACCCGTTCCAGAACATGCTCGCCCAGATGGACCGCGCCGAGGAGTACGCAGACGTGGACCACGGGGTGTTCGAGCGGCTCAAGCACCCGGAGCGCACGCTGAAGGTGACGCTCCCCGTGGAGCTGGAGTCCGGCGAAGTCGAGGTGTTCGAGGGGTACCGCTGTCAGTTCGACAGCGCCCGCGGCCCGTTCAAGGGCGGCGTCCGGTTCCACCCGTCGGTCACCCAGCGCGAGGTCGAGGCGCTCGCCGGCTGGATGACGTGGAAGACGGCGCTCGTCGACCTCCCCTACGGCGGCGCGAAGGGCGGCGTGATCTGCGAGCCGAAGGACCTGACCGACCGCGACCTCGAACGGCTCACCCGGCGGTACACCGAGGGGATCCGCCGGATGATCGGCCCCGAGATCGACGTGCCCGCGCCCGACATGAACACGAACCCGCAGACGATGGCGTGGATGATGGACACCTACTCGATGTACGAGGGGTACTCCGTCCCCCAGGTCGTCACCGGGAAGCCGCTGGAGATCGGCGGGACGCCGGGCCGCGTGGAGGCGACCGGCCGCGGCGTCTCGCTCGTCACCGAGCGGCTCTTCGAGTACCTCGACCGCGACCTCTCCGACGCCTCCGTCGCCATCCAGGGGTTCGGCAACGTCGGGTCGAACGCGGCCCGACTCCTCGACGAGGCCGGCGCCAACGTGGTCGCGACCTCGGACGTCTCCGCCGCGGCCTACGACCCGGACGGCCTCGACGTGGCGGCGCTCGGCGCGCACGTCGACGCCGGCGGCCTGATCGAGGAGTACGTCGCGGGCGAGTACCGGGGGAACGCGGACGGGTCGAGCTGGGACGACCCCGACCGGATCACCAACGCGGAGCTGCTCACCCTCGACGTCGACGTGCTCATCCCGGCCGCCGTCGAGGGCGTGATCACCGCCGACAACGTCGACGACCTCCGGGCCTCGGCGGTCGTCGAGGCCGCGAACGGGCCGACGACGGTCGCCGCCGACGAGGTCCTCACCGAGCGCGACATCCAGGTCGTCCCGGACATCCTCGCGAACGCGGGCGGCGTC
Source organism: Halorubrum sp. Atlit-28R (assembly GCF_003665955.1). Taxonomy (NCBI): domain Archaea; kingdom Methanobacteriati; phylum Methanobacteriota; class Halobacteria; order Halobacteriales; family Haloferacaceae; genus Halorubrum; species Halorubrum sp. Atlit-28R. Next base: position 208,187 of record NZ_QPLS01000001.1, on the reverse strand, counting down.
ATCGTCTCGTACCTGGAGTGGGTCCAGAACGCCCAGGAGTTCTCGTGGCCGCTCGAGACCGTCAACGCCGAGCTCGAGCGCCGCATCGGGAGCGCGTTCGACAAGACGATCGACCAGTACGACGAGAAGGATCTGCCCGACCTGCGGACCGCGGCGTACACGCTCGCCTTGGAGCGCACGGCGAAGGCGCACGAGTACCGCGGGCTCTTCCCGTAGCGAGTCGCGCGCGGCCGAGGCGGACGCCCCGCGACCCTCAGACCCGGCGGATCCGGTCCGCGGCGACCGCGATCGGCTCGGCGTAGTGGAGCAGCGGCTCGCCGTCCGGTTCGTCGAACCCGTTGGCCGCGAACAGCGTGTTCGCTCGTATCTCCGCCGCGGCCGGGCGCAGCGTCCACGGCTCGTGTTCGATCTCGCCGACGTACAGCCGCCCGCCGGAGCCGGCGGTGTAGAAGCGGTAGTTCTCCGTGAGGAACGCCGGCAGCGACCCCGGTTCCGGCGTGAACGCCTCGCCGGCCGGCGCGTACGTCGCGTCGAACCGCGCGTGCGGGGCGCCGTCGTGGACGCGCCGGCTCGCGAACCGCACGGCGCGGTCCGCGTCCGCGCCCCCGCCGCCGACCCCGTCCCACGCCCCCGGGCATCGAACGTCCGTCTCGGCGCGGTAGTAGGGGAGCCGGAACAGCCCGCGGGCGACCGCCACGCCGAGCCGGTCGTCCGCGTCGAGGCTGTGGAAGTAGACGCCGGGCCCGTTCGGGCCCTCCACGTAGGTCCGGAGGTTGAGTTCGGGGAACGACAGGCCGACCGGCACCCCCCGCGGGCGGATGTCGTCCATCACGAACGGGACGACCCCGAGGTAGGCGTCGCCGTCGCGGGTCGCGACCGACAGCCCGTCGGGCAGCGCCGCGGCGACGGTCGACGGGTCGACGGCCCAGTGCGCGAACAGTCCGTCCCGCCACGTCATCTCCAGCCAGCGGCGTTCCAGCATATCCGATCGTAGGGGACGAACGTGCAAAACCCGCACGCCCCCGGCGGCCCCGGGGCTCCAGACCGACCACGCGGTCGCCCCGCGTCACTCCGCCGGCGCGTCCGGCTCCCCCGACGCGTGCGACCCGTCCGCCGCGTCCTCCCACTCCGGCGCGTCCTTCCACTCCCCGAGCCCGGACGGGTCGAGGTGGACGTGGACGTCCCCGACGTCCTCCAGCGCGCGGAGGCTCGTGACGAGCTCCGTCTCCACGTCGTGGGCCGCCCGGAGCGTCATCTCCCCGTCGACCTCCACGTGGACCTCGACCTCCAGGTCGGTCCCGTCGTAGTAGACGGTGAGGTCGTGGACCCCCTCGACGGCCGGGTGGTCGCGGAGCGCGGCGACGACGCGCTCGCGGTCGCCGGAGGGCGGCGCCGCCCCGACGAGGTACGTGACGTTTTCGCGGCCGATCTCGACACCCTGATACACGACGAGGAGGCTGACGAGCGCGCCGGCGACCGGGTCGAGGATCGGGACGTTCAGGAACACGCCGAACACGCCGACGAGCGCCGCGATCGTCGTGTAGATGTCGTTGAGGCAGTCGACGGCGAGCGCGTCGAGCGCGGTCGAGCCCAGGTCGGCGTTCACCAGCTCCGTGTACCGGTACAGGAGGTACATGTCGGCCATCGCGAACAGCAGCGCGCCGACGAGGAGCGGGCTCGTCGTCACCTCGGCCGACCCGACCAGCCCGCGGACCGACTCGCGCAGCAGGAGCAGCCCGAGGATCGCGACCGTCGCGCCGACGAAAAGCGCCGTCAGCGGCTCGATCCGCTGGTGGCCGTGCGGGTGCGTCTCGTCCGCGCTCTCGTACCGCGAGCCCCCCCAGACGAACACGACCGCGCTCGCGACGAGGTCGGCGACCGAGTGGGCGGCGTCGGCGACCAGCGCGACGCTGCCGAACGCGAGCCCCGCCGCACCCTCGACCGCGATCTTCACGGCGTTGCCGGCGACGTTCACCGCCGCCGCCCGCTGGAACCGAGCGCGGTCGTCGTTCCCGAAGGGACTCAGCATAGACGCCGGTGCGCCCCCGACCCTGTTAAGCGTCCCGCGTCGCGCCGCCGCCGCCCGCCCGGGGCGCCGCCGCGACCGATCGGTCGTCGCGTCAGCGGCCGGATACTCCGTCGTAACGCCTAAGACCGAAACGCTCCTCGGTGTCGGTAATGAATCACGAGTTTTTCGCCCGAGGTGGTCCCGGTGGGCGTCGAAATTAAGGAAACGGAGGTGAGCGACGAGGACTTCGAGGAGATGAAGGGGTTCGTTCGCGACTACCTCGCGGCCAGCGTCGAGAGCGAGGACGACGGCGGACGGATGCGCTGGTACCCCTGGCACTCCGCGTCGTACCGCTTCAACCACATCCTCAACGTCGTCGACCTCGCGACCGAGATCGCCGAGGCCGAGGGCGCCGACGTGGACGTCGTGCGGGTCGCGGCCGTCTTCCACGACGTCGCGAAGCTGGAGGCCGAACAGGACGTCCACGCGGAGGCCGGCGCGCGCGTCACCCGAGAGTACCTCCAGAGCCGCGGCAACTACCCCGAGTCGTTCATCGAAGAGGTGTGCGGCGCGGTCGTCGACCACTCGTACACGGGCGACCTCGACGACGTCCCCCTAGAGAGCCGGTGCCTGATCGAGGCCGACGTGCTCGACAAGGTCGGGGCCAACGGCGCCGTCCTCATGCTGTTGCGCATGGGGTACGAGTCGCGGACGCACATGGACGCCGCGAAGATGGTCGACCGCGTGCTCCAGCGCGCCCGCGACCACACCGACCGCGTCGTCTCCGACACCGCCGAGAGCATCGCGCACCAGCGGATCAAGCGCGTGAAGTGGCTCCGCGAGTGGCTCGAAGAGGAGGTCTCGCGGATGGACGCCGAGGGCGTTACGGACCGCTGAGAGCGGCTCCGGCCGCTATTCTCCCGCACCGCTCGCGTCGACGAGCGGGAGCATCGCCTCCAGGTAGCGGTCGATCCCGGCGCGCGAGCCCGCGACCCAGGAGCCGCCGTTCGCCGTCGCCCAGCGGAACATCCCGCCCGTCGCGAACGTCTGGAGCGTCACGGCCACCTCGGCGGCGTCGACGCGGTCGGGATCGCGCCCGGGTGAGTCGTCCGCGGTGCCCGGTGACCCGTCGTCGTCGGTCTCGGCCGCGGCCTCGCGGACGAGTTGTTCGAGATACTCGCCGAAGACGCGGTCGCTGCGGTCGAAGTGGTCGCGGTACGCCTCGTCGCTCGCGGCCTGCGCGCGGAGCTCCGTCATCACCGTGACGAACCGCTCGTCGGGGGCGTACGGGTCGTCGAGCGACGCGGGGTCGACGACCGCCGTGAGGTAGTCGTCGAGCTGGTCCCGGGCCGAGCGATCGAAGGCCTCGGGGGGCATCTCCGGCACCTCGTCGGCCGCGGCCGCCGCGGCGTCGTCCGCCGGCTCCGCGAGGGACCCGTCCGCGACGGACGCCTCGAACTGGTCGAGCAGGAAGCCGAGGAGGTCGAGCAGCAGGTCGTCTTTCCCGTCGTAGTGGTGGTACACGAGCGACGGGCTCTTGTCGAACTCGTCGCCGATCCGCTGGATCGTGACGTTCGCGTACCCGTGTTCGCAGAGCGCGCGGAACGCCGCGCCGAGGATGGCCTGCCGGGTGTTCGAGGGCTCCGCGAACGGGTCGTCCATACCCGACGTATTCGCCCCCGGTATATACAGCTCTTGATTGAACGTTCATTCAACACGCTTATGTCGCGGGGCTCGCTCGGGGACGTATGACTCGTTCCGACGCGTCACGGTACAACCGGCCGCTCCGCGCGGCCAGACCCTCGCGCGGCCCCGCCGGAGGGGACCGATGAGCCGACCGGCGCGACTCGCCACCGCCGCGCTCGCCCTCGCCGCGGCGAGCGCCCTCCTGGTCGGCGTCTCGCTCGCCGGCGCCGCGGCGCCGAGCGGGGGCGGATCGCCGGCGGACTCGGCCGCCCTGTCCGGGGCCCCGACCGCCGACGGCGTCGTCGCGCAGACGAGCGATCCGACCCCGCGACAGGTCCGCGGGTCGCCGGTGCTGGAGGTCTTCGCGTCGCAGCGAACGGTGCCGGCGGGCACGGAGTCCTCAATCACGCTCGACATCGTCAACACCGGCGAGATGGAGATCGGTAACCAGCTCGACTCCCGGGTGACGACCGCGCGCGGGCTCACCGTCGAGGTCGACGACGGCGGCGTGCCGATCGACGTCGAGGACGGCAAGATCCCGGTCGGCGACGTCTCGACCGCCGCGAGCCCGGTCGCCGTGCCGCTCGACGTGACCGTGCCCGAGGACGTGCCGGACGGGCGATACGAGGTGGAGGCGACCCTCCGTTACCGCTACACCTTCGAGATCATCCCAGAGTTCAACGACCACAAGGACCGCCGCGGCATCGACGACTTCGACGTCACCATCGTCGTCGACGACGGCGCGCGGTTCGCGGTCCTAGAGACCGACACCGACGCGCAGGTCGGCGGGAGCGGCGACGTGACCGTCACGCTGGCGAACGTCGGCGACGAGACCGCCCGCGACGCGGTCGTCTCCGGGAGCACGACCGCGCCCGGCGTCACCCTCGGGCAGGGCGGCGGACAGTCGTTCGTCGGCGACTGGGCGCCCGGCGAGAACCGGACGGTGGCCTTCGACTCGACCGTCGGGCAGTCGTTCGCCGGCGGCGCCTACGCGCTCTCCTCGACAGTCGACTACCGCGACCCGAACGGCCTCGACGAGACGGCGGCGCCCGCCCGTGCCGGGGTCGTCCCGCTCCGCGAGCAGTCGTTCTCCTTAGACGACGTCTCCGGCACGCTCGAAGTCGGCTACTCCGGGACGGTCACCGGCACGATCACGAACGAGGGGCCGCGTACCGTCGAGAACGCGGTCTTGGTCGCCGACTCCGGGAGCAACCGCGTGAGCCTCGGCGAGAGCCGGTACGCGCTCCCGCGGATCCCGCCCGGGGAGTCGGCGGAGTTCACCTTCGACGCGGACGTGAGCGGGAGCGCCGACCCCGGGCCGCGGCAGTTCCGGTTCACCACGGAGTACGAGAGCGGCGACGCGACCCTCACGGCCGAGCAGACCCGGCGCGTCGAGGTCGCGCCGCGACAGCCTGAGTTCGAGTTAGCCGTCGAGAACGCGACCGTCCAGGCGGGCGACACCCGCCGGATCAACGCCACGATCACGAACCAGCGGCCGGAGACCCTCTCGTCGATCAACGCCGGACTCTACGCCGACAGCCCGTTGACGGCCGTCAACGACGAGGCGTTCGTCGACGAGCTCGAACCCGGCGAGTCCGCGCGGATCTGGTTCGAGGTGGCCGCCGCGGGGAGCGCGAGCGTCGAGGACCACCCGGTCGAGCTCGACTTCCGCTACGAGGACGCCCGCGGGAACGACCGCATCTCGGACATCACCCAGGTCCCGGTGACCGTGACCGAATCGGTCGACGACGGCGGGCCGCCGCTCGGCCTCGTCGCCGTCGCCGCCCTGCTCGTCGCCGCCGCGGTCGGCGGCGCCGTCTGGTACCGACGACGGTGATCGGATGAGCGGACGCACCACCGCGCCGGGTCGCCCGCCGAGGGGCCGCCCGCCGACCGACCGTGGGACAGCGGGGCACCGGTGACCGCGGCCGACCGGCTGATCGAGGAGATCGACCGCGTCGTCACGCAGCGGCCGCTGGCGGTCGTCGCGGTGTTCCTCGTCGTGACGGCCGGCTTTGCCGGCGGGCTGACGGGCATCGAGACCAGCGCCGGCGCGGACCAGTTCACGCAGGACATTCCCGCCCAGCGCGCGCTCGACGACATCGACGAGGAGTTCGAGACCTCGATCGGCGGCTCCGCGACGTCGGCGCAGGTGATCGTCTCAGACGACAACGTCCTCTCCCGCGACGCGCTCGTGCGGACCTTGGAGACGCAACACCGGCTGGAGTCGCGCTCGACGCTCCGGGTCGCGTCGACGTCGAGCCACGCGGACGCGGTCGCGCGGCGGTTGGACCCGAGCGCTTCGACCGCGGCCGAGCGGCGCGACGCCGTGACCGAGGCGACGCCCGCCGAACTGCGGACGGCCATCGCCGACGCCGACGCGACGGGCGCGATCGCGGCCCAGGTGTCGGTCGACTACAACCCCACCGCGCAGGCGGCCGACACCGCCATCGTCGGGATCACCTACGACCTGCCCGACGCGGCGACGACGGCGCGGGTGACCGAGCTACAGACCCGAAGCGTCGAGGTCGTCGACTCCGTTCCGGGTAACGAGGCGGGCGAGAACGTCATCCTCTTCGGGGACGGCGTCCTCCAGTCGGAGATCACGGCGCTGTTGACCGACACCGCGATCATCGTCTTCCCGGCGGCGCTGATCCTGATCGTCGGGTTCCTGATCTTCTCGTACCGCGACCCGTTCGACATGGCGATCGGGATCGCCGCGCTGCTCCTGTCGCTCCTCTGGACGTTCGGCTTCATGGGGTACGCCGGGATCCCGTTCTCGGACTCGCTCGTGACGGTGTTCCCGCTGTTGCTCGCCGTCGGGATCGACTTCGGGATCCACATCGTCAACCGCTACCGCGAGGAGCGGGCGACCGGGACCGGCATCGAGGCGTCGATGCGGACCACCACCGACCAGCTGCTCATCGCCTTCCTGCTGGTGACGATCACCACGGTGTTCGGGCTCGTCTCCAACGTCGTGAGCCCGTTCGATCCGAACCGCGACTTCGGGATCGTGGCGGCCGCGGGGATCACGTTCACGCTCGTGATATTCGGCGTCTTCCTCCCCGCGGCGAAGGTGCTCGTCGACCGGCTGCGCGAGCGGTTCCCGATCCCGACGTTCGGGACGAGCGCCCTCGGCGCCGGCGGCTCGCGGCTCGCGCGCGTCCTCCACGTCGGCGTCGACCTCTCGCGGATCGCCCCGGTCGCGGTCGTCGCGCTCCTCCTCGTCGGCGGCGCGGTCGGCGGCGCCTACGGGACCGGCGTGAACACGGAGTTTTCCGAGGAGGCGTTCTTCCCGGACCAGGACCGGCTGGAGACGTACGCGGACCTCCCGGAGCCGTTCGCGCCGACGGAGTACACGTTCCTCGACGTGTTGACCCTCTTCGAGGAGGAGTTCGAGCAGGACTTCGTGGGGTCGGTGACGCTGTACATCGACCAGTCGATCAGGGACGACGACTCCCTGGAGCTGATCCACCGCACGACGCGGAACCCCCCGGACACCTTCGCGACGACCGACGAGCGCCGCGCGCAGGCGACGAGCGTCGTCACCGTGATCGGGGACCGCGCGTCGCGCGATCCCGAGTTCGCGGCGCTCGTCGAGCGCAACGACCGCCTCGGCAACGGCGTGCCCGACCGCAACGTCGACGAGGTGTACGACGCGCTCCTCGACTCCTCCGCGGACGGCCGAGCCCGCGGGTACGTCGCCGCCGACCGCGGCAGCGCGCGGATCGACTACACGATCCGACCCGGCGTCGACAACTCCGAGGCGGTCGCCGACGTGCGCGAGCTCGCCGAGCGCACGCCGCTCAACGCGGTTCCGACCGGATCCCTCGTGGTCAACGAGGCGGTGATCGACCTGCTGACGGAGTCGGCGATCCGCAGCCTGTTCGCCGCCTTCGGGCTCACGGCGCTGTTCTTAGCGCTCTCGTACGCCTACCTCGAAGGGAAGGCGGTCTACGGCTTCCTCAATCTGGTCCCCGTGCTCGTCACCGTCGGCCTGCTCGTCGGGTCGATGCGGCTGTTCGACATCCCGCTGACGCCGATCAACGCGCCGATCCTCTCCGTCTCCATCGGGCTCGGCGTCGACTACACCGTCCACTTCGTCCACCGGTTCGTCGACGAGTACAAGGCGGGCCTGCCGATAGACGAGGCGCTCGACGTCACCATCGCGGGGACGGGCGGCGCGCTCACCGGCAGCATGCTCACCACGGTCTCCGGGCTCGGCGTGCTGTGGCTCGCGGTCATCCCCCTGTTGCGCGACTTCGGCGTCCTGCTCGCGCTCGGCGTGTTCTACGCCTACCTCTGCTCGATCCTGCTCGTCCCCTCGCTCGTCGTCGTGTGGGACCGGTACGGATCGCTCGTCGGCCTCGGGCTCGACGACGGGCTCCGCGGCGCCGGCGCCGAGCGCTGACGCTGCGTACCACGCGACTTTCGACCGGACGGCAGAGACAGAAGAGACCGAGTCAGCCGACCACGCCGACGACCAGCTGGACCGTGACGAGGACGAGGAACGCGGCGCCGGTGGCCAGGGTGCCCGCGGCGACGCCGTGCGCGTTCCCGAGTCCGCGGCTCCGGGTCGCGAAGTAGGCGCCGAGGAAGACGAAGCCGACGAGCAGCAGCCCGACGGCCAGGAAGGCGACGTTCACCAGCGTCCCGGCGAGGCCCTCGGGGATCCCGAAGCTCCCGACGCCGAGGAGGATGCTCCCGCCGACGAGGACGGTGATGCCGACGAACGAGACCGCCCACACGACCGGCGTCCGGACCACGTCGCCGAGCGTCTCGACGACGGCCTCGTAGCGTCCGCCCGTCTCGTCGCGGCCGGGAGCGACTCGCTTCGCCCCGATTTCGGCGACCGCGACGAACGTGGCGACGACGAGGAGGCCCATCAGCCCCGTACTCAAGAGGGTGAGTGATGTCATGGATTTCCGTTGTTAGGGGCTCCGTTCGCGCGTACAAATACCCTTCGACGCGCCTTTGACGCGGGGTCTCCGCACCGATCGGTCCCCTCGACCGCGGCACCGTTCGACCGGCCGGCGGGGTCCCGCTCGGGGGGCGAAACGGACCCGTTCACTCCCCGATGGCCCGCCCCGCTACACAAGAGATAAGTGTACCATCGCTAAGGGTGGTACAAGAGCAGACAGACGAACATGATAGATCCAGTTATCCTACAACAAGGGGGCGACTGGCGCGCACAGGCGGAGGTCTTCGACGAGATCTTCTTCGTCTTCCTCGCGCTCGGCACCCTCGTCGGTACCATCGTCGTGGCGTACACGCTGTGGAACGTGTACAAGTACCGCGACGACGGGAACCGGTCGGACGAGGAGTTCGACGCGCCGGTCGTCGGCGAGCTCCCGACGGGACAGGGCGGTCCGAAAGCCAAGAAGCTCTTCCTCTCGTTCGGGTTGAGCGCGATCGTGGTCATCAGCCTCGTCGTGTACTCGTACGGGCTCCTCCTCTACGTTGAGGAAGGGCCGGACACCGATGAGGAAGGCGACATCGAGATCATGGTCGAAGGCTACCAGTACGGTTGGGAGTACGAGTATCCGAACGGGCACACCGAACGGGGTGAGCTGATCGTGCCCGCCGACCAGCGGATCGACATCAACGTGACGTCGAGGGACGTCTGGCACAACTTCGGATCGTCGGACTTACGCATAAAGACAGACGCCATTCCCGGGGACTACAACGATAACTGGTTCTCCGTGAGCTCGGCGGAGGTCGAGGCGCAAGGCGGCGAGGCGACGTACCCCGTCGAGTGCTTCGAACTGTGCGGCCCCGGTCACTCGCAGATGAAGGGTCAGATCACGGTCATTCCGCAAGACGAGTGGGAGGAGTGGTACGCTAACACCGGAAACAGCTCGGAGAGCGCCAGTATCGAGACCTCCGCGCACGAGTCCGGAGTACTCAGCGGGGTGAACGCATGAGCGAACTCCCGCCGACGACCTCGGTCAAGCGCTGGTTGGTCACGACCAATCACAAGGACATCGGTATCCTGTACACGATCACCGCGCTGTTCTTCCTGCTGTTCGGCGGCGTGATGGCGCTGCTCATCCGCCTCCAGCTGTGGGACCCGACGAGCCAGATCCTCTCGGGGTTGGCGTACAACGAGGCCGTCACCGCGCACGGGCTGATAATGGTGTTCTGGTTCCTCTCGCCGTTCGCGTTCGGGTTCGCGAACTACTTCGTGCCGCTCCAGATCGGCGCGGACGACCTCGCGTTCCCGCGGCTGAACGCCCTATCGTACTGGATGTACCTGTTCTCGGGCGTGCTGCTCGGGATCAGCTTCTTCCAGGGCGGCACGCTCACAGCCGGCTGGACGATGTACGCGCCGCTCAACGTGCCGATGTACACGCCCGGCATCGGGTCGACCGGCGCGATTCTCGCGCTCACGATGTTCATTATCGGCGTCACCGCGTCGACCGTGAACTTCCTCACGTCCATTCATCACTCCCGGGCCGAGGGGATGGGTATCATGGATATGCCGCTGTTCTCGTGGTCGATCCTCGCGACGGTGTGGATGATGCTGTTCGCGTTCGCGGCGCTGCTCGGTGCGCTGTTGATTCTCGGTTCCGATCGGGTGCTCGGGAGCGTCTACTTCTCCGCTACTGAGGGCGGTGCCCTGCTGTGGAGCCATCTTTGGTGGTTCTTCGGCCACCCGGAGGTGTATATCGTCTTCTTCCCGGCGCTCGGGGTCATGCTGGAACTGTTCCAGACGTTCTCCGGCCGCCGCCTCGTCGGTCGCAAGTGGGTCATCATCTCCATCTGCTTGATCGCCGTCCAGTCGTTCCTCGTGTGGATGCACCACATGTTCCTCACGACGATTAACCTGGAGATCAAGACGCTGATGATGGCGACGACGATCGGTATATCCCTCCCCTTCGACCTGATCGTCTTCTCGCTGATCTACACGCTGATCAAGGGGCGGATCCAGTTCACGACGCCGTTCCTGTTCGCGTTCGGGGCGCTGCTCCTGTTCATCCTCGGCGGTATCACCGGGGTCTTCCTCGGCGCAATCGTGCTCGACTACGAGTTCCGCGGCACCTACTGGGTGGTCGCGCACTTCCACTACGTGATGTTCGGCGGGGCGACGGCGCTCGTTGGCGCGATCTACTACTGGTTCCCGAAGGTGACCGGGAAGATGTACAACGAGTTCCTCGGGAAACTCCACTTCGTCACGTTCTTCCTCGGCTTCAACGCCGTCTACTTCTCGATGTTCCTCGCTTGGGAGACCCCGCGCCGGGTGTTCGAGTACAACCCCGAGTTCCAGATCTACCACCAGTTCGGGACGATCGGCGCGTTCGTGCTCGGACTCTCCTTCTTCATCATGTTCTACAACCTGGCGCAGTCCTACGTCTCCGGCGAGCCGGCCGGTGCCAACCCGTGGGACTACTCGCGGACGGCGGAGTGGGCGGTCTCCTCGCCCCCGCCGCTGGAGAACTGGCCGAACAGGCCGTCGTACGCCTCCGGAAAGCTGGAGTTCGTGAAAGACTACGTGCCGGACGGCGGGCCCGCGGTGAAGACGGACGAGGACGGTAACGTCGCCACCGACGGCGGCGACACCCACTCGTCGCACATCTCGAGCTACGCTCACTGGGACAAACATCCGAGTCACGCGAGCATCTGGCCGTTAGCACTGTCGCTCGCCCTCGGCGTCCTGCTGTTCGGCCTCTCCGGCTTCGCCAACTCCGTGACCGTCGAACTGGGCGAGACGGCGCTCCAGAGCGACGTCGTCATCTCCAACCTGCTTTACCCGACCGCGATCCTGGCCGGGATCGGCGGACTCCTATACACCGGCGTGAAGTGGGGGACGGAGGACTTCTACGCTCCGCCGACCGAGTTCGCCGAGCGGTGGCCGTTCAACGGCGTCGAGAAGGTGAAGCTGGGGATGTGGTTCTTCCTGGCGTCCGACGTGCTCGTCTTCGGCGCGCTGCTGTCTGCGGCCATCTTCATCCGGTACAACGCCGGCTGGATGACGTGGGAGCCGCTGACCGACCCGCTACCCGGACTGATCAACACCTTCGTGCTACTCACGTCCTCGTTCACCGTGATCTTAGCGCTGGTCGCGGCCCGCCGGAAGAGCCGGCAGGGCCTGCTGGCGTCGCTGGGGTCGACCATCCTGCTCGGGTTCGTCTTCATGGCGATCAAGATGTGGGAGTGGAACCACGAGGTCTTCGACAAGGGCGTGACCATCTCCGCGAACGCCCACGGCGACCCGATCCAGGCGTCGATCTACTACGTCACGACCGGGCTCCACGGGATCCACGTGCTGCTCGGTCTCGTGGTCGCAATCTTCCTGTTCGTCAGGGCGTACCAGGGTCACTACCTCGACGACGAGCGGCCGATTGAGTACTTCGGCCTCTACTGGCACTTCGTGGACATCGTCTGGGTGTTCGTCTTCCCGCTGTTCTACCTCTTCTGAGGCGGTTCGCGGCCCCGTTTTTTCGCCGTCACGCGTCGCTCTCACCGACCGGTTCGGCGCACCACTGACAGAAGTCGAACGTCGGGTCGGTCTCCCTTCCGCACTCGGGACAGCGGATCGTCTCGCCGGACTCCGGTTCCGCCTCGCCGTCCGCAACCTCCGCGGACGCGGCGCCGGGACCGGGTACCGTGTCCGGCGAGCCCGTCCCTCGGGACGCGTCGGAGTCCCGCTCTGACGTCCGGTTGTGTCGGACCGCCACGACGTACGCGTCGACCACGCTGGCGACCACGACCGCGGCGGCGGGCGCGATCTCCGAGACCGCCGGCGGGTCGCCCGCGAGCGCGCCCGAGATCGCTGACTCCGGGACGAACACGAACACCGCCGCGGCGACCGTCAGGTACCAGCCGAGCCCGCGGGCCCACCGGCGGAGGTACGCGTGACCCAGTCCCGAGACGACGAGCGCGAGCAATGCGGCGAGCCAGGGCCGCCGACGAGTGCGTTCCGACATGGGCGCCCGTACGACCTCCCGCCCCGAGAACCTACCTCTCTCGGAGCGTTTATGTTGCGGACGCGCCGAACTACGGTATGTTCGGCGTTCCGCTCGGCGAGTTCCTCTCCGGGGCCGCGGTCGCGGTGTTCGGCGTCGGCACCTGGGGGATCGGCCTCGGCGTCGTGTACCTCCTCTACCGTCGCTGGCGCGGCGACGGCCCCCGCGGCGACGACGACTGAGCCGGACGGCTCGAATTCCGGTTCGGCCACGCTTTTCACGTCCCTCGTCCGATCTAGCGTATGACAGACACGGCGCTCGTCGTCGGCGGCACGCGGTTCATCGGCCGACACACCGTCGCGGAGCTGCTCGCGCACGACTACGAGGTCGCGATATTCAACCGCGGGAACCACGAGAACCCCTTCGCGGACGACGACCGGGTGACCCACGTCGAGGGCGACCGGAAAGACGAGACCGCGCTCCGGGCCGCGAAGCTGTCGGTCGAACCGGACGTCGTGATCGACTGCGTCGCGTACCACCCGGCCGACGTGGCGAGCGCGACCGACGTCTTCGCCGACGTCGACGGCTACGTCTACATCTCCTCGGGCTCCAGCTACGCCGCCGAGGAGATTCCCAAGCGGGAGGGCGAGACGCCGCTGGAGCCGTGTACCGACGCGCAGGCGGTCGACGACGGCCACGAGACGTACGGCAACCGGAAGGCCGAGGGCGACCGCGAGGTGTTCGCGGCCGCCGAGGCGGGCGTCAACGCGATGGCCGTCCGCCCGTGTATCGTCTACGGCCCGTACGACTACACCGAGCGGCTCGACTACTGGATCGACCGCGTGCTCACCCACGACCGCGTCGTCGTCCCCGGGGACGGACAGAACCTCTGGCACCGGGCGTACGTCGAGGACGTCGCGAGCGCGCTGCGGATCGTCGCCGAGCGCGGCGAACCGGGCGCGGCGTACAACGTCGGCGACCGGCGGGCGCTCACCCTACGGGAGACGCTGGAGACCATCGCCGACGCGGCGGACACCGAGGTCGACGTCGTTCCCGCGAGCGCGGACGCGCTGGCGGCCGGCGGGCTCGACCCGGAGGAGTTCACCCTCTACCGCGAGTACCCGCACCTGCTCGACACGTGCGCGCTCGCCGACTTGGGCTGGGAGTCAACGCCGGTCGACGAGGCGATGTCGCGGACCGTCGAAGAGCACCGCGAGTCGGACCGCGACGGGAGCGAGTGGGACCCCGGCCGCGAGGCCGAGGAGCGCGTCATCGGCGTGAAGCAGACGCTCTGAGGCGGTCGCGCCGCTCCGGGCGGCGACGCCCCCTCAGTACGCCGCGTCCCACCGCGCGGGCTTCCGCCGGTTCCCGCAGTCGCGGCACTCCATCCGGTCCATCGTGTCGATGGCGATGTCCGTCCCCTCGCAGTTGCCACAGAGGTAGCCGTAGCGGCGCTCGTGGTCCGGGTCGACGTACGCGACGTAGAACGGGGCCTGTGAGCCGCGGTCGCTCTCGTCGAACGCGACGTGGACGGTCTCTCCGTCCTCCGTCTGGTACGTCGCCTCGGAGATGCCCCTGAGCCGCCCGACCTGCTTCCGGAACTCCCGTTCCGCGAACAGTTCGCCGCCGATGTCCACCTCGCGCTCGCCGGCGAGCTCGTACCCCTCGCGCTCGTAGAACTCCGTGCCCGCCTCGTTGTCGGCGAGGACGCGCGCCTCGATACGGTCGACGTCGGCCGAGCGGAGCGCCGACTCGACCCGCTCTAGCAGCGCCGAGCCGATGCCCGAGCCACGGTGGTCGGGGTGGACGTGGAGCCAGTCTATCTCGCCGACCCGCTCGCGGCGCCCGACGACGTAGCTCTCCGCGAACCCGACGACGACCCCGTCCACCACGGCGACCGGGAACACCGCGTCGTCGTCCTCGACGTCGTCGCCGAGGTCTCCGGCGTCGTACCACTCCTCGACGGCTTCGTCCAACAGCGCTTCGTCGACGGCGTGCCCGTACGACGCCACGAGCGACTCGCGGGCGACCGACCGGACCGCGTCGACGTCTTCGGCAGTTGCTTCGCGTAGGTCCATGGGTGTAGATACCACCCCGACTACAAAAAACTCGGTCGGGATTTCCGTCGCACGCAACGGGTCCCTCTATCCGGCGCGAGCCGCGCGAGTACCCGTTCTGCGCCGACCGCGCCGTCGGCGCGGCCGCTGACCGGCGCGCTCCGTCGACACGCCGCGTCAGACGCGCCACTCCTCTTCGGTGTAACACATCTCCCAGAAGACGTGTTCGAGCCGGGCGCTCCGCAGGAACGCCGCCCGCATCGCGTCGCGCTCGCCGGGGTACGCCTCGGCGTGCCGGTCCACGAGGTCGCGCATCCAGGCGACCGTCTCGCGGAAGGCGTCGCTCGTGTACTTCTCGATGAACGGGGTGTAGCGGTGCTCCTCGGTCGCGCGGTCGGCCATGTGGTCGGCGACGTCGAGGTAGCCCTGCCCGCACGGGTAGACGGCGGCGACGGTCTCCGCGATCGACCCCTCGTGGGCCGTCCGGACGAGGAAGTCGGTGTAGGCCGCGCAGGTCGGCGCCTTCTCGACCGCCTCCAGATCCGCGGCCGAGAGGCCGTAGTCTGCGGCGAACGAGCGGTGGAGGTCCATCTCGTCGTCGAGCGTGGCGTGCGCGGCCGCCGTCAGCCGCCGGGTCGTCTCCTCGTCGTCCGCCTTCGTCCCCGCGATCGCGAAGACGCGCGCGTAGTCGAGCAGGTACCGGTAGTCCTGTCTCACCCAGTGTCTGAACGCCGCCTCGTCCAGTTCCCCGTCCGCCAGTTCGACGACGAACGGGTGCTCCTTCTGTGCGTCCCAGATGTCCGATCCGGCCTCAAGGAGTCGATCGCTGAACGCCATCTCGTCCGAGGGTCCGTTTCGGACTGTGTTATAACTAACTAATATTAGCAAGTAATATCGTGCGGCGGCAACGAGAACGGCGGCATCGCTCCGCGGAAAGCGAGAGGTGTCGAGAGGAGGTTCGGGAAGGAGAGTCCGCGGCCGTCGCGGGGACGTTACGAGATGGAGTACGTCGCGGCCGCCATCAGCAGCATGGTGAGCGCGAGCGCGAGGCCCATCAGGTAGGTCAGCGAGCGGTTCTCCCACCGGAGGTGCTGGAAGTACGCGACGATGAGCAGCGTCTTGACCGTCGCGATCACCAGCGTCCCGGCGATCGCCGTCGTGTACGAGAACTCGATGAACGACGTCTCGAAGAGCGCGAAATTCAGCGTCGCCGCGACGAGGAGGGCGACGTATATCGCCGAATACAGTTTCACGGAGTCGTGCGCCATCTTACGTCTCACTTCGTCCCTGCGCTTAAAGAATTAACCATCCGGGGGTCCCGGATCCCGAAACGCCTATCCGCGCGACGACCGGACCTGCGGTCGGTCGCAGCATACGACCGGTGCTCCCGTGACTCCGCTGGAACCGACGGACGACCTGCTCGAATCGCTGTACGTCGTCAACAAGGTCGCAAAGCAGTTCGCCGACGAGGCCACCGCGGCCTACGAGCGCGGCGACGTCACCGAGAGCAACGTCCGCTCGGCCCGCAAGGACGCCCTCTACCGGCTCAAGACCGCCGTGCTCTCCCGTGTGGTCGCGTACGACGCCGACGGGGTCACCGGCGAGTACCACGCCATCAACGGCGACGTGTGGCTGTTCCTCACGGTCGGCGACTGGCACTTCCACCAGCCGCCGCACGCGATCGGCGGCGACCTCACCGACGCGATCGCGGTCTCGAACTCCCGGGCGAACCCGATCGACGCCCCCTACGAGCGCGACGCCGCCGTGCGGCGCTCGGACCGCACGCTCGAAGAGGCGCTGTCGCGGCTCGCCGAGGTCGGCGCCAACGCCAACGACCACCTCGCGCGGCCGACGGTCACCAGCGAGCACGACCGGATCGTCGACGTCCGGTGGTCGTTCCTCTCTTGAGTTCCGCACCCCGCAGAAAAACCGCGTCTCTTCGGACCGCCTACCGGGCCCGCTTAGGCCTCGACGACTTCGATCGCGCCGAGCATCCCGTTCGCTTTGTGGGGCGTACACTGGTACAGCTGGATACCCGTGTTGTCGAACGACTGCTCGAACGTGTATCCCTCCTCGGCGATGGTCTCCCCGTTGTCGAAGTCAGACTCGGACCCCTCGACCGAGGCCACGTTGTGTCCCCCACCGACGCCGGTCCACTCCCAGACGACGGTCGTGCTCGAGTCGATCCGGACCGCGGCGGGCGCGAAGGCGAACCCCACGTCGCCGGCGCCGACCTCGATGGTAATCTCGTCTTGGCCCGTGAGATCCGCCATGGTCCCGTCGTACATGCGGGCCTCCGACAGGTAGTCGTCGATCTCGCTCGGGACGTCTTCGATGACGTTCCCGCCGTCGCCGCCGTCGCCGCCGTCACCGCCGCCGGAACAGCCGGCGAGCGTTCCGATTGTCAGCGCTGCGCCGGTTCCGGCGAGATACCGCCGTCTGGACAAGTTATCAGACATCACCTAACGTAGGGTTTCGAGCCATACAAACCCCGCGATACGTTTCGATTTTCGGGAACGCACGACGGTGTGAGGCTCACGTATTCCCCCGCCGAATCGGGTCACGAAGCCCGGCTTTATCGCGCTCCGACGCTTCCCGAGAGACATGCGCGAAGACGCGCTGGCGACGCGGCTCGTCGAACACTACGAGGCGACGGGCGACGACCCGGCGATCCGCCTCGAAGAGCCGTACGACGCCGACGGGCGCGAGGGCGTCGTCGACCTGTTCGTCCGGACGCGGACGCCGGAGCCGGTCGACCGCGTGATCGAGCTCAAGGCGGACGCCGCGGTCCGCCGCGCCACCGGCGCGAACGAGGTCCTCCGACAGTACCGGCGGATGGAGCGGTACTTCCACGCCGACGAGCGCCACGCGCTGCGTCCCAAGCTCGGGCGGACCGAGCCGGGCGCCCGCTACCTGCTCTGCTTCGCGCCGACGCCCACCTGCGTCCATCACGTCGCGACGAACCGCACGCTGTACGGCTCCGTCGACCGGGACGCGTACGCCGGCGACGTGCCGGCGGTCCGCACCGTCGCGTTCCTGACGGGGCTGGAGGGCGACCCGGCCGACCTCGGCCTCGTGTCGGTCAATGGCGACGCGGCGTTCGGGTCGGCGCCGTTCGTGCGAGCGGTGCCGGACGGGTCGCGGCTCGCCGAGAGCTTACGCGGCGTCGACGACGACCTGATCGAGTTCCCCTGAGACGGCCGGCGGGCGGCTGAGGGCGGGAGACGGTCCCTTCAGAGGCCGAGTTCGCGCCCGATGACGACGTGTTGGATCTCGCTCGTCCCCTCGCCGATCTCCATCAGCTTCGCGTCGCGGTAGAAGCGCTGCGGCGCGAAGTCGGTGGTGTAGCCGTAGCCGCCGAGCGTCTGGACCGCCTCCTCGGCCACCTCGCGGGCGGCCTCGCTGGCGTCGAGCTTGGCGAGCGCCGACTCGCGCGTGACCGACTCGCCGGCGTCGTACTTCGACGCGGCGCGGTGGGTCAGCAGGCGGGCGCGCTCGATCTGCCGGTGCATGTGGACCACCTTGTCGCGGACGGCGTCGAACTTCGATATCGGCTTGCCGAACTGCTCGCGCTCGCCCGCGTACCCCTTCGCGGCCTCGTAGGCGCCCTGCGCGAGCCCGACCGAGAGCGCGGCGATGGAGATCCGCCCGCCGTCGAGCGTCTTCATCGTCTGCGTCCAGCCGTCGCCCTCCTCGCCGAGCAGCCGGTCCGCCGGGATCCGTACGTCGTCGAAGGCTATCTCGCAGGTCGGCGAGCTGTTCAGGCCCATCTTGTCCCAGACGGTCGTCACCTCGAACCCGTCGTCGGCGTCGGGGTCGACGATGAACGTCGAGATGCCGTCGTACCCGGCCTCGGGGTCCGTCACCGCCTTCACGAGGATCGAGTCGGCGACGTTCGCGTTCGTGATGAACTGCTTGGTACCGTTCAGCACGTACTCGTCCGCGTCGGCGTCGTACTCGGCGGTCGTGTCCATGTCGGAGGCGTCCGAGCCGCTGCCGGGCTCGGTGAGCGCCCACGCGCCGAGCCCCTCCCCCTCCGCGAGCGGGCGGAGCCACCGCTCCTTCTGTTCGTCGGTCCCGAACAGGTCGATCGGCTTCGCGCCCAGCGAGGTGTGGGCCGCGTACGAGAGCCCGATCCCGCCGGAGACGCGGCCGAGCTCCTCCGTGACCAGCGCGTACATCAGCTGATCCCCGCCGAGACCGCCGTACTCCTCCGAGACCGGGACGCCCATCATGTCCAGGTCCGCGAGCGACTCGAACACCTCCTCGGGGAAGCGGTGTTCGGCCTCGATCTCCTGTGCGATGGGCGCGATCTCCTCCTCGCAGAACTCCCGGACGGTGTCGCGTATCATCCGGTGCTCGCCGGGTACCTCGAAGTCCATGGGCAAGGATTGCGACCCGCGGGCATAAACGATGCGAACGACCGTGATAAACCGCGGCGCCGGACGGTCCGCGAGCCGACGACTTATGACGCGTCGCCGCGTTCCGACGGTATGGAGTTTCGGCAGCTCGTCCGCGGTCGCGTCGACTGGCCCGACATCGAGCGGGTCGCGCGCGAGCTGGCGGCCCGGTACGACCGCGACGAGATGCGGGTGCGCTTCCTCGACGCCGACAACTGGCTGTCGACGCCGATGGTCGTCGACGAGGACCTCTTCGTGAAGGTGATCACGCGACAGAACACGCTCGTCCACGCGCTGTTCACCACCGGGCGGAATCTCGGCGCGTTCTCGGCCGGCACCGAGGGGTTCTTCGAGCGCCACGAGACGCCCTACGAGATGGCGCGCCACGAGCTGGAGGCGACCCGGCGCGTCCGCGAGCTCGGCGTCAACGCGCCCGAGCCGGTCGAGGCGTTCGAGGTCGGCGACCTCGGCGTGCTCGTGTTGGAGTACCTGCCCGAGTTCCGCACCTTAGGCGAACTCGACGCGGCGGCCGTCGCCGAGCTCGCCCCCGAGCTGTTCGAGACGCTCCGGACCATCCACGACGCCGGCCTCGCGCACGGCGACCTCCGCGCCGAGAACGTCCTCGTCGCCGACGGCGAGCTCCACGTCATCGACGCGACCCGCGTGAGCGAGGACGGCCGCGAGGCGGCGCGCGCCTACGACCTCGCGAGCGCGCTGGCGGCGCTGGAGCCGCTGGTCGGCGCCGCCGAGACGGTCTCGGCCGCGCTGACGAGCTACTCGACGGACGAGCTCCTCGCGGCGCGGCGGTTCCTCGACTTCGTCGCGATCCGGCCGGACCACGACTTCGACGCCGCGGAGCTGACCGGCGAACTCGAAAAGCGGACGACGTGACCCGGAGCCGCGCGACCGGACCGCTCCTGTAGCTCCAGGAGGTTGCCGGCGCGGTCGGAGTCGCGGATCGCGTCGAGGAGCGCCTCGACTTCGTCCGTGGTCTCCGCGAAGGCGGTGAACAGCCCGTTCACCGAGTCGGGCGCGTCGGCGTCGGTCCGCGGCGAGTTGTAGATGGCGTGCGCGAGCACCCCGCCGTCCGTCCTGCCCGTCGCCTCGATGGCCCAGCAGTTCGGATGCCACAGGTCGAGCGTCAGCCTGGTCCCGCCCCAGTCCTCCCGCCCCTCCGCGTCGGTCGTCGCCATTATCCGACACAGTTGGTAGCGCACCACAAAGACCCGGCCGCCCATGGTAGGGTGGGTTATTTGGACGTGCCGACGGTAACCGCCACACATGGCGCAGCCCTACCAGCACTACATCGACGGCGAGTGGGTCGACGGCGACGGGTCCGAGACCTTCGAGAGCGCGAACCCCGCGACGGACGAGTCCTTAGGCGAGTTCCGACGCGGGACTCCCGAGGACGTCGAGCGCGCGGTCGACGCCGCGGACGCGGCGTTCGAGGAGTGGCGGGAGCTCTCGCGGATCCAGCGCGCGGAGTACCTGTGGGACGTCTACCACGAGCTCCGCGACCGGACGGACGAGCTCGGCGCGATCGTCTCGAAGGAGTGCGGCAAGGAGATCAGCGAGGGGAAAGCCGACGTGGTCGAGGCCGCGCACATGGTCGAGTGGGCCGCGGGCGACGCCCGCCACCCGAAGGGCGACATCGTCCCCTCGGAGATCCCCTCGAAGGACGCGTACATGCGCCGGAAGCCGCGCGGCGTCACCGGCTGTATCACGCCGTGGAACTTCCCGGTCGCGATCCCGTACTGGCACATGGCCATCGCGCTGGTCGAGGGGAACACCGTCGTGTTCAAGCCCGCCGAACAGACCCCGTGGTGCGCGCAGATCATCGCGGAGATGTTCGACGACGCCGGGATCCCGGACGGCGTGTTCAACATGGTCCAGGGGTTCGGCGACGCCGGTAACGCGATCGTCGAACACGAGGACGTCTCCACGGTGCTCTTCACCGGCTCCGCGGAGGTCGGCCACCACATCCAAGAGAAGCTCGGCGGCGTCGCCGGCAAGCGCGCGGCCTGCGAGATGGGCGGCAAGAACGCCGTCGTGGTCACCGAGGAGGCGGACCTCGACGTCGCGGTCCACTCCGCGGTGATGTCCTCGTTCAAGACGACGGGCCAGCGCTGCGTCTCCTCCGAGCGCCTGATCGTCCACACCGACGTGTACGACGAGTTCAAAGAGCGGTTCGTCGAGGTCGCGGAGTCGGTCGCGGTCGGCGACCCGCTCGACGAGGACACGTTCATGGGCCCGCTGATCGAGCCGGAGCACTTGGAGAAGGTCACCGAGTACAACGAGCTCGCCCGCGAGGAGGACGTGAACGTCCTCGTCGACCGGACGGAACTCGACGCCGACGAGGTCCCCGACGGCCACGCGGACGGCAACTGGATCGGCCCGTTCGTCTACGAGGCGGACCCCGACGCCGACCTGCGGTGTACTCACGAGGAGGTGTTCGGGCCCCACGTCGCCCTGCTGGAGTACGAGGGCGGCGTCGAGCGCGCCGTGGAGATCCAGAACGACGTGGACTACGGGCTGGCCGGCGCGATCATCTCCGAAGACTACCGACAGATCAACTACTACCGCGACCGGGCCGAGCTGGGGCTGGCGTACGGGAACCTCCCGTGTATCGGCGCCGAGGTCCAGCTCCCCTTCGGCGGCGTGAAGAAGTCCGGTAACGGCTACCCCTCCGCCCGCGAGGCCATCGAGGCCGTCACCGACCGCACCGCGTGGACCCTGAACAACTCGAAGGAGATCGAGATGGCGCAGGGGCTCTCCGCGGACATCAAGACGACCGACGACTGACGAGCCGCGATCGGTTCCGCGGCCTCGTCGCTCGCACCGTTCTCATTCCGTCACGTCGCGGACCGCCGCGACCGTCTCTTCGGGGGTCTCGGCCGCGGCGAGCGCGCCGCGGGGCGCCAGCCGCTCCCGCGGTCGCCCGACCGGCTGCGGCTCGGCGACCGTCTCGATCAGGTCGGCCGCCCGCAGGAGCCGCTTTATCCGCGTGAACGTCGAGGGGCTCCCGAGCCCCGCGTCCTCGCAGGCCCGCCGGAGGGTGCGGTCGAGGACGCCCTCTCGCGCGCCGACCGCGTAGGCGCGGACGCGGGCCGCTTCCGGGTCGGGACCGTCCGCGCTCGCGTCGCCCGAACCCCCCGGCGTGTCGCCCGCGCTGTCTACCGTATCGCCGGCGTCGTCCCCCGTGTCGCCGGCGTCGTCCCCCGTGTCGCCCGCGCCGTCCGTCACGTCGAGCGCGCCGAGGACCGCCGCCGCGACCGACTCGTCGCACCGCGCGGCGATCCCCTCGTACACCCGCCGCCGACTGGGCGTCCGGAGCCCGTACGGCTCCGCCTCGGCGAACCGCGACCCGTACCGCTCGCGGAGCGAGGCGTCGTCGCCGACCGGGTACCACCCACCCGGTTCCGCGGCCGCCCCGGCGCGCTCGCTGCCGATCAGGGCGAATCCGGTCTCCTCGCCCGCCAGCACCGGGTTGGGCTGCGGCGCGTCGAGGACGCGGAGCTCGACGGCGTCGGCGTCGACGAGCGCCGCGAGCCGGCTCGCCGACCGGAACCCCGCCGTCGCGTCGTCGACCGCGCTCTCGCCCGCGAGCACCTTCAGCGTCGGGATCTCCGACGGGTCGGGGTCGTCCGCGCCCGTGTCGCCCGCGCCGCCCGACAGGTCCGCGACGCTCGGCTCGACGAGCGCCGGCGCGGCCTCGCGGTACCCCGCGACGACGGCGCGGAGCAGCCGCGGTCCCGGGTCGACGAGGACCGGGTCGGCGAACGCGCCGAGCCGGAGCGGCTCGGGGGTCGAGGGGAGCGCCGGGTTGGTCGGCATCAGGCCACCCTACGGCCGCGACGGATTAAGCGTGCGGGACGGAACGCTGGACGCGGCGGCACCGGCGGGGGCGTCGGATCGCCGCGTGCCGGCTCGGGCGCCTTTTTCACTCCGCGCCCGGAACCGTCTCGCGTGCCACCGCTCGACCTGTCGATCGGGCTCGGAACGTCCGGGCTCGACGACCCCGAGACCTGTACCGACACCGTCGCCGCGGCGCTGGACGCCGGCTACCGCCACGTCGACACCGCGCAGATGTACGACAACGAGGCCGCGGTCGGCGCGGGGATCGCCGCGAGCGACGTCGACCGCGACGACGTGGTCGTCGCCACGAAGGTCCACCCCGAGAACCTCGCCCCCGACGACGTGCGGGAGACGGCGCGCGAGAGCCTCGACCGCCTCGGACTCGACCGCGTCGACCTCCTGTACGTCCACTGGCCGATCCGCGCGTACGACGCCGAGGCGACGCTGCCGGCGTTCGACGACCTCCGCGACGCCGGCGTGACCGACCACGTCGGCGTCTCGAACTTCACCCCCGACCTGCTGCGCGAGGCGCGCGAGATCCTCGACGCGCCGATCGCGGCCCACCAAGTTGAGTGCCACCCGCGGTTCCGCCAGCCGGAGCTGCGCGGGCTCGCTGCCGAGTTCGACCACCGCCTCGTCGGCTACTCCCCGCTCGGTCGGGGCGAGATCCTCGACGACCCGGAGGTCGCCGCGATCGCGGAGCGGAACGACTGCTCGCCCGCGGTCGTCGCGCTCGCGTGGGCGCTCGACCGCGGCGTCGCCCCGATCCCGAAGGCGCGCGGCGACCACGTGCGCGAGAACCTGCGCGCGCTCGACGTCGACCTGCCCGACGCCGACCTCGACGCCATCGACGCGCTTGACCCGGGCGATCGACGGATCGACCCGGACGACGCGGCGTGGAACCGCTGAGGCGGGCGGCCGAACCCCCGCCGCGGTCAGACGGCGTCGAGCCGCGCCCGTAACTCGGCGTCCGCGCGCTCGATCAGGGCGTCGACCGGCTCGTCGAGGTACGTCGCCCACTGGTCGACGAACCCCGACCGCCCGAGCATCCTGACGACCTCGTAGACGGGGCGGCGCCGCTCGAACCCCGCCGGGAGCCCCCCGGCCCGCTCGCGATACCCCTCGCGGAGGGCGGCGGCGAACCGCTCCGGGCCGGTCGAGTCGAAGCCGTTGAGCAGTTGGTCCTCGGCGCGGACGAGGTCCCGCGCCGGGTCGCCCACGTGAGACAGCTCCCAGTCGATCGCCGCCACCGCGTCGGCGTCGACGAAGAGGTTCGGCTTCGTGACGTCGCCGTGGAGCAGCGCGGCCGGCGCCTCGTCGAGCGTCTCCCGGTTCGCGCGGACGCAGTCGATCACCGCGTCGTAGTGGCTCGCGAGCCGCTCGCTGGTGCCGATCTCGCGTGTCCGCTCGACCGTCGCGAGCAGCACGTCGGACCACGGCGCGAACGCTATCGAGAGCCCGGTCGGCCCGTCGGGTCCCGCGGACGTTTCTTTCTCCGCGGTCGCCGCGCGCTCCGCCGCGCTCCCGCGCTCCGTCCCCGCGCCGACGATCTCCCCGTGGTCCGGGAACCGGTCGGCGTGGAGCGCGGCGAGCGCGGCCCCGACGCGGCGGAGCAGTCGCTCGCGCTCGTCGTCGCTCGCCGCCTCGTAGGCGTCCAACAGCCCGCGACCGGGCGCCGGCGCCGTCGCGAGGTACGCCGGGTCGCCGTCGGGCTCGGCCGCCAGCACCTCGGGAACCGCGAGTGGCCCGTGTTCGGCGACGTAGCGGAGCACGGCGCGCTCGCGGGCGAGTCGGCGGCTCTCGTCGGCCAGCGCGATCTTGAGGAACGCCCGGCCGCCGTCGGCGAAGACGACGCCAACCGTCTCGTTGGCGCCGTTCCACGAGGGGCCGACGCCCGTCAATCGGTCCACGGCCCGGTCCGGAAACGCCGCCGCGAGTGCCCGTTCGATCGGCTCTGACCCGGCACCGTTCATACCCTTTTTCCGTGCGGGGGCGTGTTAATATTTTTGTCAGGACGGCATTTGCCGTGGTGCGTGAGCGCTCGGAATACGTTTCAGAATCCTGTTACCGCGTGATTATCGACACGCTCATACGTGTTGGCAAACCAGAATAAGCTCGTGAAAGACGGGGTTTCGGGCGAGCGCATCGGGTTCGAGGTCGACGGGACGACGCTCACGGTCCGCGACGTGATCGAGGGCGAAGAGATGGAGTTCCGCGCCGACCGCGAGCCGGAGCTCTCGCCGGCGCTTCCGGCCCTGTTCCCCTCCCCGGTCGACAACGCCGTCAGCTTCGAGGCGACGTCGCTCGCCGTCCCGGCGTACACGTCGATCGTCGTTCGCGACGCCGAGGGCGAGTTCGTCGAGCGCCCGAACGATCCAACGGAATTCCCGCGGGGATCGTACTGTGTCGAGACCACGGGCGCAGTGAAGTCGACCCTCAGGGTCGAAGACGCGGAGGTGTCGGTCAGCGGCGTCGAGGGACCGGAATCGGTCGAGATATCGCTGGACCGTCCGGCGACCGTCTCCCTCGGCGTCCGCTCGCTCCATACCCGGCCGGAGGCGACGATCACCGTCCCGGACGACCCGGAAGCCCTCGCGGAGGCGGTGTCGGTGCTGGGATCGTCCATCAGGGAGTTTTCGGCGGAGCGGTCCTGGCCGACGCTTCGCGGGTACCCGCCCCGCATCCGGCGAGGGGAGTCGCTCGAAATCCCGAGCCCGCTGACCGTCCCCGACACCGGCGTCGAGGTGGTCGTCCGACCGACGTACGCCGACGTGTACCGCCTCTCGACGCTCGCCTACTACCTCGGGGCCCGGATGACGATCGGCGAGGCGCCGGCCGTCCGGCTCGACAACGGGTACACCGAGCGGCTTCCCACCGACGGCCACCGGCTCGAAGAGCGGGCAGCGGACCTGCTTCGCACGTGGTTCTTCCTCGACACGCTCGTGCGGACCGACGGCTACACGATCTCCGACAGGGCGGAGTACGACCTGGTCGGCCCGCAACTGCCGTTTTACCCGCCGAACCTAGCCGATCTCCCGCTGAGCGAACGGCTGATAGAGTTCCTCGAGGTCGACGCGGAAACCGTTGAGCCGTACGCTCCCGAGTGGGCGGCGGAAGCGGTGCTTCGTCCCGGCCCCGAAGGGGCCGAGCTCCTGCCGCACCTGGCCAACATTCTCGCGCCGATTCGAGTCCGTGGCTCCGCCGAGGGGGTTCGCTCGGGGGATCCGGTCGGAGTCACGGCGGCGGACCGGCCGACCGGCAGCCGATCGCTCTCCTCCCGCGAGGGCGACTCGGTTCCCGTCCCGGACTCGATACCGGAGTGGACCGCCGCGGCGCTCCCGGCGGCGTACGAACACGAGCTTCGGCGGACGCCCCCGGACGCCGGAGGCGCGAACGTCACCCTCCTCGTTCGGTCCGAAGAGCGAGCGCGGCGACTGCGCGAGGCGCTCACGAGCCCGTCGACGCCGGCCGGCGTCGGGTCGCTCTCGATTCTCGAAACGCCGACGACGGACTCAGTCGCGGACGCGCTGTCGGACCCGTCGATCGACCTGTTGTACTCCGATCTCCCCGTTCGCGAAGGCCTGCCGGTCGCGGACGACCTCCCTCGTTACCCGGCGGCCGACGACCGATCGGCTCCGGCCGTCAGCGTCTTCGAGGGAAGCTCACGTCCCGCCGTCGCCGTCGACACGGTCCGCCGCGGCGGCACCGGGGCCGCGGTGATCGACGGTCACATCCCGGCGGACCAGATTCGAACCGCGATCGAACTGCTCGCCGCGGAAGGCCTCCCGCTCGACACGGCCCTCGCGACGCTACGGCTTCCCAGTCACCCTCCGGTCCGCTTCGCGGGCAACTGCTCGACCAACGTGATGCCTCCGAACCCTCCGACGCCGAGGTTCATCTCCGTCGAGTCGGTCTCGGAGTCGCAACACCGAGTCACCTGGCGAACGGTGCTTTCCCCGGCTTCGTGGCTCGGGGCGGAGTATCAGATCGTCTACGACTGTTTCGACGAGAAGACCCGGCTCGTGGGACGCGACCCGACGGAGCAGCCGATTCTCTCCTCGGAAGTGGTGGCAGACTGGTCGACCGAGCCCGACACCACGCTGTTCCTCAACGGTCAGTTCGTGCCTCCGACCGTCGATCTCACCGTCGAGGACGTCGAAGCATCGGCTCGGAAGGCGCTCGCGACCGACGAGTCCGGCGCCGGCGACCCGACCGAACTCCGCAGCGAGTCCGAGTGACGCGACTGACGCTGCGCCGAGCGCCGCGAACCGAGTCCGCCTCGGCGACGCCGTCGCGGATCACGCCCGGCGACATTTTTTATTCCCCCGCCGACCAACCCTCGCATATGCCCCAGATCCACCTCGACGAGGAGACGGTCGAGCGGCTCGACGCGCTCCGGGTCGACGACGAGGAGTACGACGAGATCGTGAGCGAACTGATCAACATCTACGAGGCGGAGGAGCTGACGCTGTTCCGCGGCAGCGACCTGAAGTAAGTCCGGCGTCGGCCCCGCGTCCCGGGCCGCCCCGCTACTCCTGATACGCGACGCGGACCTGTTCCCACTTCCCGACTTCCTCCAAGTGCGCCTGTAGCTCGTCGGCGTACTCCTGGACGAGCCGCTCGGCGGCCTCCAGTTCCTCGTCGGACGGCCCGCCGCCGCCACCGCCGAGCCCGAGCGCGCCCTTGATCGAGTCGACGACGCCGCCGCCGCCGGAGCCGCCCGAGTCGCCCCCGGGGGCGCCGCCCATCCCCGCCATCTGCGACCGGAGGTTCTCCAGTTCGGGCATGATCGCGGGCAGGCTCGACGTGTCCGCGACGACGCGGGCGGCCTCCGGGTCGTCGGCGTTCTCGATCTCGAACTCCGTGGCCGTCATGATCAGTCCCCACTCCTGGCTGGAGAAGCGCGACGCCGCGACGCGCTCGTTGAACTGGTTGTCGACGGTCATCCGCTCGCCGACGATGGCGTCGGTCCACTCGCTCATACCCCTCCGTTCGCCGGTCGCGGTGAAAAGTCCGTCCCCCCGCGGCGAGCGCCGGGTCCGCCCCCGTCCCGCTACCGCCGCAGGTCGTCGAACGCGCCCCCGGCGAGACCGGGACCCGTCGGGACCGCGATCCGGCCGCCCTCGACCGGGCAGGGGTCCGGCGCCAGGTCACCGTCGAGCAGCGACGCGGTCGCGAGGCCGCAGGGCGACACGTCTGGGACCGCGGCCGCGACGTGGACGGCGGCCGTCCGGGCGACCACCGCGTCGATCGTGGTGGTGACGACCGGGTCGACGCCGGACTCTCGCGCCCGCAGCGCGGCCGCGAGCGCGCGGTCCGGCCCGCCGAGCGCCATCGGCTTGAGCACGACCGCGTCGGCCGCGCCCGCGTCGAGCACCGCGCCGATCCCGCGGGCCGCGACCGACTCGTCGGCGGCGATCGGGACGCCGCCGCCGTCGTCTCTCCCGTCGTCGCCCTCGCCTCCGCCGTCGCTCCCGTCGCCGTCGGCCGGGTCGCCCCGGCGAAGCGCCGCCAGGCCGTCGAGGTCGTCCGCCGGGAGCGGCTGTTCGACGTACGCGAGGTCGAAGGCGGCCAGCGCGTCCAGCGCGCGGGACGCCGTCTCGCGGTCCCACGCGCCGTTCGCGTCGGCGCGGAGCGCGACCGCGTCGCCGACGGCCTCTCGGACGGCGCGGACGCGCTCGATGTCGGCGCCGACGCCGCGGGCGCCGACCTTCACCTTCAGGCAGTCGAACCCCGCCTCGACCGCGCGCCTCGCGTCGGCGGCGGTCTCCACCGGAGAGCCGTCTCCGACGGTCGCGTTGACCGGGACCGCGTCCGCGGGGGCGACCCCGGCGCCGGCCGTGTCCGCGAGGTGAGCGGCGAGGCGCCGTCCGCGCTCGCGGGCCGCGGCGTCGGCGACCGCGAGGGAGACGCCGTGGCGCGCGGCCGGCGTCGACGCCGCGTCCAGCGCCTCCGCGGGCGAGTCGACTTCGCTCCGGTCGCCGAGGTCGTCGAGCGCGGCCTCGCAGGCCTCCCGCGACTCCGTCCAGCCCGGGAGCGGCGTCGCCTCGCCGAGGCCGGCTGCGCCGTCCTCTGCCGTCTCTCGTTCAACGGTGACCACGAACCCCTCCCGGCGGCCGATCTCCCCGCGGGCGGTGCCGAGCGGTCCGGTCAGGTCGAGCGCGAACGGCCGGTGTCGAACGGTCCGGGCCGGCCCCCCGCCGCGCGGGTCGTCGTCGGTCACACCGCCAGTCCGACCGCGAACGCGACGGCGTACGCGGCGAGCAGTTTGCCGGTCGATTCGAGCGCGGGGTTGAGGGCCTCGCCGGAGGTCTCGGTCAACACGGTCCGCGCGACGGTCGCCGCCAGCGGGAGCGTGACGAGCGGGAGCAGCGTCGCGAGGCCGTCCCCGCGCGCGACGAACCACAGCGGGGCGAGGTACGCGAGGGCGAGCATCGCGAGGTACTCGCCGCGGGCGAACCGGTAGCCGAAGCGGACGGCGAGCGTGCGCTTGCCGGTCGAGGCGTCCTCCTCGCGGTCGCGGAGGTTGTTGACGACGAGGATGTTCGTCGACAGCGCGGCGATCGGGAGGCTCGCGACCGCGGCCCCGACGGTGACGGCCTCACCGGGCACCCCGACCGGGAACCACCCGGCGAGGAGCGCCGCGGCCTGGACGTAGTACGTCCCCGTCACGGCGATCACGCCGAAGAAGACGAACACGAAGAGGTCGCCGAGCCCGTGGTAGCCGAGCGGGTACGGGCCGCCGGTGTACGCGATCCCGGCCGCGACGGAGGCGAGTCCGATCACGAGGATCGGGACGCCGCCGACGGCGACGAGGTAGGTGCCGACGCCGATGGCGGCCGCGAAGGTGAGCCACATCGCCCGCTTCACCTCGGCCGGTTCGATGAGGCCGCTGGCGACGACGCGGGTGAACCCCTCGCGGTCGTCGGTGTCGGCGCCCTGGATCGCGTCGTAGTAGTCGTTCGCGAAGTTCGTCCCGACCTGGATCAGCGCCGCGCCGACGAGCGCCGCCAGCGCGGGCAGCGGGGCGAACACCCCGTCCGCGAGCGCCAAGCCGACGCCGACGATCACCGGCGCGGCCGCGGCCGGGAGCGTCTGCGGCCGGGCGGCGATCAGCCACGCCCGCCGGCGGGTGACCTCGGTGCTCATTACCCTCGGTTGGTGCGTGGCGTCCCTTAAGCTTGCCATCGCGGATCGCCGCCGCGCCCCCGCGGCCGCTCGCGGCGAGCGATACCGAGTGGCACACACCTATGCTCCCCGAGCGCGACCAGGCGCCATGGCCCGCGTTCCCTACGCCGAGGCGTCGGACGTGCCGGACGAGCACGAGGACCTCCTGGAGTCGTCGCTTCAGGGAAAACCGCTCCGCGTGTACCAGTCGGTCGGCAACAACTCCGAGGTGTTGGCGGGGCTGCGGTCGTTCCTCGGGTCGCTGTGGACCGACAGCGGCCTCACGGAGCGGGAGCGCGAGCTCGTCATCCTGGCGGTCGCGAGCGAGGTCGGCAACCGCTACGAGTGGCACCAACACGTCAACATCGCCCGTGGGGCTGGGGTCGACGACGACGCGATCGCAGCGCTCGGGCGCGGTGACACCGGTCCCTTCGGCGACGGCGAGACGACCCTGGTCGAGTACGCCCTCGCGGTCGTCCGCGGCGAGGTCGACGCGGTGGCGCACGACGAGGTCGCGGCGCTGTACGACGACGAGGCGATCGTCGGTATCGCCGCGACCGCGCGGGGGTACGACGCGCTCGGCGGCATGATCGACGCGTTCGACCTCGAACTGGAGCCCGGAACCGAGTTCCACGGGTGGGACCCCCGGTAACGACCGACAGGTTCGACAGGGTCCGGCCCGTATCGCGGGTATGACCGACACGGAGGCCGCGTCGGCGAACGGGATCGAGGCGCGGTACGAGGAGACGGACGGCGAACGACGGCTCACCTTCTCGCGGGACGGCCGCGAGGCGACCGTCGCGCAGAACGTCGAGGGGTACGCCATGCTGAAGGTCCGGCCCGGCCCCGACGGCGACGAGTTGGAGCGGTACTACGGGTTCGACATGGCGCTCGACCACGCCGCCGAACTCCTCGGCGTCGCCGTCCCCGACCTCCCGGTGCCGGACGCCGCCGCCGACATGGGGATGTAATCGCGGAGGAACTCGTTTCCTCAGTGGATGCTCTTCGCGGCCGAGACCGGACGCCGCGAGGACTCCGCAACATGATCCGGTACCCGGAACGCGAGCCGAACGCCTTCGAGCGTTCGAGCGACCGCGAACGAACCGCGCGTCCGGGCGACAGCGCGAGCGACGCCGCGGTCTGTTCGCGTGTGAACCGTCGCCACTGATGAAAATAAATAACCATAGAGCATCATAGACGTGGCTGAATATTCTCAATAGCCATATCGGTTTATGAGCGGCACCGGTACGAGGAGTCACGATGGAGCGAAGACAGTTCTTGCGCGGTACCGGCGCAGCGATCGGCGGCTCGCTCGCCGCGGGCTGTGTCGGGGGCGGGAGCGGCTCGGGTACGGTGACGGTCGACTACGCGTACTACAACCCGGTCAGCCTCGTGTTGCGCGAGAAGGGCTGGCTCGAGGCGACGTTCGCGGACTCCGGCACCGACGTCGAGTGGGTGTTGAGCCTCGGCAGCAACCAGGCGAACGAGTACGCGCAGAGCGGCGAGGCCGACGTCTCCTCGACCGCCGGCATCGCGGCGCTGATGGCGCGCACGAACGGCGTGCCGATCACGACGCCGTACGTCTACTCGGAGCCCGAGTGGACGGCGCTCGTCACCTTCGAGGAGACCGGTATCGAGTCGGTCGCAGACCTGGAGGGGAAGCGGGTCGCCGCGACCCGCGGGACGGACCCGTACTTCTTCCTGCTCCAGGCGCTCGGTGACGCCGGGCTGAGCGAGGACGACGTCGAGGTCGTCAACCTCCAGCACCCGGAGGGGCAGTCCGCGCTGGTCCGGGGCGACGTGGACGCGTGGGCCGGGCTCGACCCGCACATGGCCGAGCTCGAGCTCGAACACGAGGGGGCCGAGCTGTTCTTCCGCGAGCCGCGGTACAACACCTACGGCTTCCTGAACTTCCTCGACGGGTTCCTCGCGGACCGCACGGAGCAGGCGCGCCGCGTCCTGGAAGCCTACGAGCGCGGCCGCCAGTGGGCGGTCGAGAACCCCGAGGCGACCGCGGGGATCCTCGCGGACGCCTCCGAGATGTCCGCGCCGGTCGCGGAGCGCGTGTTCACTCGGCGGACCGACCTCTCCGAGCCGATCCCGGGCGAACCGCACCGCGAACTGCTCTCTGACCTCTCGCCGGTCCTCGAACGCGAGGGGCTCGTGACCGACGACGCCGACCCGGCCGGGGCCGTCGACGAGCTGATCGACTCCGAGTTCGCGACCGAGGTCGCCTGAGATGGCCGCGGACACCCCTCACGAGTCCGAGGCCCGCCGCGGGTCGGACGGCGACGGGTCGGCCCGGAGCGCCGAGTCGCGCGGTCTCAGGCCGGTCCCGCTCTCCGCCGCGAGCCGGCTTCGGCCGCTGCTCGGCCTGCTCGTCCCCGCCGCGCTGGTCGTCGGCTGGCACGTCGCGGTCGCGACCGGGGTCTTCGCGGCCCACCAGCTGCCGGCGCCGCTGCGGGTGGCGGAGACGCTCCGGGGGATGGCCGCCTCCGGCGAGCTGTGGGGCCACGTCGCGATCACGGTTCAGCGCGTCGTTCTCGGCGCCGGCCTCGGAATCGCCGTCGGAATTCTGTTCGGAACCGCGACCGGGCTCTCGCGGACCGCGAGCGACCTCCTCGACCCGCTCTTACAGAGCCTCAAGAACATCCCGTCGCTGGCGTGGGTGCCGCTGTTCCTCCTCTGGTTCGGCATCGGAGAGACCGCGAAGGTGCTGCTCATCGCCGTCGGCGCGTTCTTCCCGGTGTACCTCAACCTCTCGACCGGTATCGCCGCGGTCGACGAGGAGCTGCTGGAAGTCGCCGAGGTGTACGACCTCGGCCGCGTCGAGTCGCTGCGGCGGGTCGTGTTCCCGGCCGCGCTCCCGGACCTGCTCGTCGGGGTCCGCGGCGGCGTCGGGCTGGCGTGGATGTTCGTGGTCGCCGCGGAGCTGATCGCGGCGAGCCAGGGGATCGGGTTCCTGCTGAGCGACGGGCGGACCCTCGCGCGGCCCGACATCATCGTCGGGTCGATCCTGCTCTTCGCGTTCCTCGGCAACTGCTCGGACCTCGCGGTGAAGGGGGTGAGAGACCGTGTCGTCGGACGCTGACGCCGACCTCGCGCCGCCGACCGCCGACGCCGCGCCCCCGGACGCGGACCCCGTCCTCGCGGTCGACGGCCTCCGGGTGCGGTACGACGACACCGTCGCGCTCGACGGCGTCGACCTCGCGGTCGCGGGCGGCGAGTTCGTCGCCGTCGTCGGCCCGTCGGGCTGCGGCAAGTCGACGCTGCTCCGCGTGCTCTCGGGGCTCGAAGCCGAGTTCGGCGGGCGCGTCACGGTCGACGGGACGGACGTGCGCGACGGCGGCAGCGACGCGGTCGGCATGGTGTTTCAGGAGCCGCGGCTGCTCGACTGGGCGGACGTGCGCGAGAACGTCGCGGTCGGGCTCCCGGCGGACGTGAACCCGGATACCGAGGCGGCCCGCGAGCGCGTCGACGACCTGATCGAGACGGTCGGGCTCGACGGGTTCGCCGAGAGCCGCCCGGGCGAACTCTCCGGCGGCATGGCCCAGCGCGTCGCGCTCGCGCGCGGCCTCGCCTACGACCCGTCCGTGCTGCTGCTCGACGAGCCCTTCTCCGCGCTCGACCGCCTGACGAAGGCCGACCAGCAGGACCACCTGCTCGACGTGTGGGCGGAGCGGGGAACGACCGTCGTCCTCGTCACCCACGACGTCGAGGAGGCCGTCTACCTCGCGGACCGCGTCGCCGTCCTCGGCGGCCAGCCCGGCACGGTCGAGTCGGTCGTCGACGTGGACATCGACCGCCCCCGCGACCGGGCGGACGCCGACTTGGTCGCGCTCCGGCGCGGGGTGACGGCGGCGCTCGGTCGGTGAGGGCGCACCGCAGCGATCCCTGACGCGCACCGGCGGCGCCGCACGCCGATCCGCGGCGCCGCGCGCTGCCCGCCGCCTTCCGTCGCCCCGTGCCACCGCGTGTCGCGACGCGCGTTCCCACCGCGCGCCGGTTGCGGAGCGAAAGAAACGAACGTCGATCCGGCTTATTAATCGGCTTCCGGATCGGAATACGTCCCCGATCACCGGTGTGTGTATAATCTCCTTAAGGTGTAATGATGCCGGCGCTGTCCTGCGGTTCTCTCGGTTTCCCTCGCGGCGCGCCGAACTGCCGGTCCGCTCCGATTTTGCGATCGTCCAAACCGTTAAGTACCCGACCGTCTTGTCGTGAGTCGATGACAGACATCACGGAGGCTTCGTCGGACACCCCGGCGGATCGAGTTCTTCCAGGGCACGATAGCTTCTAACGTCGACATAGGTCCGGTACGGATCTTCGACACGACCCTGCGAGACGGAGAACAGTCACCACGGACGTCGTTCAGCTACGACGAGAAACGCCGCATAGCGGCGACGCTGGACGACATGAACACCCACGTCATCGAGGCGGGGTTCCCGGTCAACTCGGACGCGGAGTTCGAGGCCGTCAGCGACATCGCCGCCGCGACGGACACCACCGTCTGCGGGCTGGCGCGGGTCGTCGAGGGCGACATCGACGCCGCGCTCGACTCCGGCGTCGAGATGGTCCACGTGTTCGTCTCCACCAGCGACGTCCAGCTGGAGGACTCGATGCACGCGACCCGCGAGGAGGCGAAGGGGCGCGCGGTCGACGCCGTCGAGCAGGTGAAAGACGCCGGCGTCGAGTGTATGTTCTCGCCGATGGACGCCACTCGGACGGACCCGGAGTACCTGATCGACATCGTCGAGGCCGTCTCCGACGCCGGCACCGACTGGATCAACATCCCCGACACCTGCGGCGTCGGGATGCCGACCAGCTTCGGCGAGACGGTGAAGGCCGTCGTGGAGGCGACCGACGCCCGCGTCGACGTCCACACCCACGACGACTTCGGGATGGCGGCGGCGAACGCCGTGGCGGGCTTCGAGAACGGCGCCGAGCAGGCGCAGGTGTCGGTCAACGGGATCGGCGAGCGCGCCGGCAACGCCGCCTACGAGGAAGTCGTCATGGCCGTCGAGTCGGTGTACGGCGTCGACACGGGCATCGACACGACCCAGATCACCAAGCTGGCCCGGATCGTCGAGGAGGCCTCGGACATCCCGGTGCCGGCGAACAAGCCGATCACCGGGCGGAACGCGTTCGCCCACGAGTCCGGCATCCACGCCGCGGGCGTCATCGAGAACGCCGACACGTTCGAGACCGGCGTGATGACCCCGGAGATGGTGGGCGCGGAGCGCGAGTTCGTGCTGGGCAAACACACCGGCACGCACAGCGTGCGCAAGCACTTGGTGGAGGCCGGCTTCGACCCGACGGACAGCGAGGTCCGGAAGATAACCAAGCGGGTCAAGGAGTACGGCGCCGGCAAGCGGCAGGTGACCGCCGGCGACGTCGAGCGGTTCGCCGAGGAGGCGGGCGTCGCGCGCGAGGAGGAGGTCCGGGTCTGATGGACCCCGCCCCGACCGGAGCGCCCCCCGAGCGACCGCGAGGACGGTCGCGGGAGCACCCGACCGAGGGGCCGCGCGCCGCCCGGCGCCGCGTCCCCCGACAGGAATTTATACCCCGGCCGCGTTGCCTCGGGCGAGATGCGACGGCGTTCCACGGCCGCGGCGCGCGCGAGCGTCCCGGGAGCCATCGCGCCGATCATCGTAGGGGTCTGACCCCCTACACTACCCCTTCCTCACCGACGCGACGCACCGCCGAACGCCGGCGGCCGGACCGTTCCCGAACCCCGGAGTGCCGCGCTCGACGGGTCGAGGCCGCCCCCGGCCGCCCCGCGTTCGCAGCGACCGACACGACAACCCGCCAGATGCAACACCGCACACCACCACGACAATGAGCGACACAGCAGCACAGCCGCGATCCGACGCCGACGAGTCGGACGACGGCGCGACCGAGGAACCGACCGACCCAGACGACGGACCGGCCGCGGGCGCCGTCTCGACCGGCGCCGAGTCGGTCGTCGCCGCCCTCGAGGCCGCGGGCGCGAAGACCGCCTTCGGCGTTCAGGGCGGCGCGATCATGCCCGTCTACGACGCCCTGTACGACTCGTCGATCCGGCACGTGACGATGGCCCACGAGCAGGGCGCGGCCCACGCCGCCGACGCGTACGGCGTCGTCGCCGGCGAGCCGGGCCTCTGTATGGCCACGTCCGGCCCGGGCGCGACGAACCTCGTCACGGGCATCGCCGACGCCGACATGGACTCCGACGCGATGGTCGCGCTGACCGGCCAGGTCCCGACGGAGTTCGTCGGGAACGACGCGTTCCAGGAGACGGACACGATCGGGGTCACCCGCCCCATCACGAAGCACAACTACTTCGCGGGAGGGGCCGACACCGTCGGCGACACCGTCGGCGAGGCGTTCGAGCTGTCGCGGGCCGGACGCCCGGGGCCGACCCTCGTCGACCTCCCGAAGGACGTGACGCAGGACGAGACCGATCGGACGCCCGGGCCGGCGACGCCGCCCGCGGGGACCGACCCCGACCCGAACGCCGACACCGACGCGGTCGAGGCGGCCGCGCGCGCCATCGAGGCCGCCGAGCGTCCCCTCTGTCTGTTCGGCGGCGGCGTCATCAAGGCCGACGCGAGCGACGAGGCGCGGACGTTCGCCCGGAGCTACGGGATCCCCGTGACCACGACGATGCCGGGGATCGGGTCGTTCCCCGAGGACGACGACCTCTCGCTCTCGTGGGCGGGGATGCACGGCACCGGCTACGCGAACCTCGCGATCACCCACACCGACTGCCTGATCGCGGTCGGGACGCGGTTCGACGACCGCCTCACGGGCGGCATCGACACGTTCGCGCCCGAGGCCGAGGTGATCCACGTCGACATCGACCCCGCGGAGATCAGCAAGAACGTCCACGCCGACTACCCGCTGATCGGCGACGCCGGGCGCGTGTTGGACCAGCTGACGGCGGCGGTCCGCGAGGCGCCCGACGCCGCCGCGTGGCGCGAGCGCTGCGAGGAGTGGAAGGAGACGTACCCGCTCACGTACGCGACGCCGGACGACGAGCCGCTGAAGCCGCAGTTCGTCGTCGAGGCGTTCGACGAGGCGACCGACGACGACACCATCGTGACGACCGGCGTCGGGCAACACCAGATGTGGGCCTCGCAGTTCTGGACGTACACGGAGCCCCGCACGTGGGTCTCCTCGCACGGGCTCGGCACGATGGGGTACGGCGTGCCCGCCGCGGTCGGCGCGCGCGTCGCCGCCGACACGATGGGCGAGGAAGACCGCGACGTGGTGTGTTTCGACGGCGACGGCTCCTTCCTGATGACGATGCAGGAGCTGTCGGTCGCGGTCCGCGAGGAGTTAGACGTCACCATCGCCGTGCTGAACAACGAGTACATCGGCATGGTGCGGCAGTGGCAGGACGCCTTCTACGAGGGGCGCCACATGGCGTCCGACTACACGTGGATGCCCGAGTTCGACAAGCTCGCGGAGGCGTTCGGCGCCCTCGGGCTGCGCGTCGACGACTACGACGAGGTCGCGCCCGCGGTCGAGGAAGCGCTCGACTACGAGGGGCCGGCCGTGGTCGACTTCCACGTCGACCCCGGGGAGAACGTCCTGCCGATGGTGCCGAGCGGCGGCGCGAACGGGAAGTTCGCGGCCGCGGAGGACCAGCTATGAGCGGCGACTCCCCGTCCGCCGGCGCGCCGGAGGCCGACTCGCGGCCCCTCCCCGACGAGCAGCCCGGGCCGGACGAGCGCGACCACCCCGAGGGGCGCCGAAACCTGGAGGGGATCCGGATCGACCCGGTCGTCGAGGCCGAACACGAGTCGCGGCGCGCGGTCATCTCGGCGCTCGTCGAGGACGAGCCCGGCGTGCTCGCGCGCGTCTCCGGACTCGTCTCCCGCCGGCAGTTCAACATCGAGAGCCTGACGGTCGGGCCGACGACCGTCGACGGCCACTCGCGGATCACGATGGTCGTCGAGGAGACGGACCCCGGCATCGACCAGATCGAAAAGCAGATGGCGAAGCTGAAGCCGGTCATCTCGGTCGGCGAGGTCGCGGGCGACGCGGTCACCTCGGAGCTCGTCCTGCTGAAGGTCGAGGCCGACGACCCCGCCGCGGTCCACGCCGTCTCCGAGATGTACGACGGCCGGACGGTCGACGCCGGCCCGGACACGATCACGGTCGAGCTCACCGGCGACAAGGCGAGCGTCGACAGCGCGATAAGCGCCTTCGACCGGTTCGGCATCGTCGAGATCGCGCGGACGGGCCCGACCGCCCTCGCGCGCGGCGACACCCCCACGGCGCCAGGAGAGAAACCCGGAACGGCCGGCGAGCCGACGACGCACGACGACTGACACGCGGACCCACGCGGACACAACACGATACACATGACCGAAGACGACACGCAGACGTTCGACTCGACAGTATACTACGACGACGACGCGGACGAGGAGGCCATCGCGCACAAGACGGTGGCCGTCCTCGGCTACGGCTCGCAGGGCCACGCCCACGCGCAGAACCTCGCCGACAGCGGGGTCGACGTGATCGTCGGCCTCCGGGAGGACAGCTCCTCGCGGGCCGCCGCCGAGAGCGACGGGCTCCGCGTCGAGACCCCCGCCGACGCGGCCGCCGAGGCCGACGTGGTGAGCGTCCTCGTCCCCGACACCGTCCAGCCGGACGTGTACGAGAACGCGATCGAACCGAACCTCGACGCGGGCGACACGCTGCAGTTCGCGCACGGGTTCAACATCCACTACAACCAGATCCAGCCGCCGGAGGACGTCGACGTGACGATGGTCGCGCCCAAGTCGCCCGGCCACCTCGTGCGCCGGAACTACGAGAACGACCAGGGGACGCCCGGCCTGCTCGCGGTGTATCAGGACGCGACCGGCGACGCCCGCGACGAGGGGCTCGCGTACGCGGCCGCCATCGGCTGTACGCGCGCCGGCGTCGTCGAGACGACGTTCCGCGAGGAGACCGAGACCGACCTGTTCGGCGAGCAGGCCGTCCTCTGTGGCGGCGTCACCTCGCTCGTCAAGCAGGGGTACGAGACGCTCGTCGACGCGGGGTACTCCCCCGAGATGGCGTACTTCGAGTGCCTCAACGAGCTGAAGCTCATCGTCGACCTGATGTACGAGGGCGGGCTCGGCGAGATGTGGGACTCCGTCTCCGACACGGCGGAGTACGGCGGGCTCACGCAGGGCGACGTGGTCGTCGACGAGCACGCCCGCGAGAACATGGAGGCGGTCTTAGAGAAGGTCCAGAACGGGCAGTTCGCCCGCGAGTGGATCGCCGAGAACCAGGCCGGACGGCCCTCCTACACGCAGCTCCGGACCGCGGAGAAGAACCACGACATCGAGGCCGTCGGCGACGAGCTGCGCGGCCTGTTCGCGTGGGAGGAGTCGGCCGACGAGGACGAGGAGGAGTCGGCAGAGGTGACCGCCTGATGAGCGAGGGGACGCTGTACGACAAGGTGTGGGACCGACACAAGGTCACCGAACTCCCGAACGGGCAGGACCAGCTGTTCATCGGGCTCCACCTCGTCCACGAGGTGACGAGCCCGCAGGCGTTCGGCATGCTGCGCGAGCGCGATCTCGACGTCGCGTATCCCGACCGGACGTTCGCGACGACGGACCACATCGCGCCCACCGAGGCCGACAAGCGCGAGCGTCCCCTCGCCGACGACCAGGCCGAGGAGATGCTCTCCGCGCTCGAACGCAACGTGAGCGACAGCGGGATCACGTTCTTCGGCTTCGAGTCCGGCAAGCAGGGGATCACTCACGTCGTCGCCCCGGAACTCGGGCTCTCCCAGCCCGGGATGACCGTCGCCTGCGGCGACAGCCACACCGCGACCCACGGCGCGTTCGGCTCCATCGGCGTCGGCATCGGGACGAGCCAGATCCGCGACGTGCTCGCGACCGGCTGTATCGCCGCGGACAAGCAGAAGGTCCGCCGGGTCGACGTCGAGGGCGAGCTCGGCGAGGGCGTCTACGCGAAGGACGTGATCCTGAAAGTGATCCAGGACCTCGGCGTCGACGGCGGCGTCGGGCACGTGTACGAGTACGGCGGCCCCGCCATCGAGGCGCTCGACATGGAGGGCCGGCTCGCGGTGTGTAACATGTCCATCGAGGGCGGCGCCCGCGCCGGCTACATCAACCCGGACGAGACCACCTACGAGTACCTGAAGGGCCGCGAGTACGTCCCCGAGGGCGAGGCGTTCGAGGAGCGCAAGGCGTACTGGGAGTCGATCGCCTCCGACGACGACGCCGAGTACGACGACGCGGTCACCGTCGACGCCGACGGGCTCGACCCGCTCGTCACCTGGGGGATCAACCCCGGACAGGTGATCGAGATCTCGGAGCCGGTCCCGCACCCGGACGACTTCGAGGCCCGGACCGACCGCGAGGCCGCGGCGCAGGCGCTCGACCACATGGAGATCGAGCCCGGCCAGTCGATGCTCGGCTACGATGTCGACGTGGCGTTCCTCGGCACCTGTACCAACGGCCGCCTCTCCGACTTCGAGGAGGCGGCGAAGATCTTGGAGGGGAACACGGTCGACGAGGACGTCCGCGCGCTGGCCGTCCCCGGCTCCGAGACCGTCCGCCAGCAGTGCGAGGAGCGCGGCATCGACCAGACGTTCATCGAGGCCGGCTTCCAGTGGCGCCGCGCCGGCTGTTCGATGTGCCTGGCGATGAACGACGACGCCCTGGAGGGCGACGAGGTGTGCGCCTCCTCGTCGAACCGGAACTTCATCGGGCGGCAGGGGTCGAAGGACGGCCGCACCGTCCTGATGAGCCCCGCGATGGTCGCCGCCGCGGCCGTCGAGGGCAAGGTCGCCGACGCGCGCGAGTACCTCGACGACGGGCCGACCGGGGGCGCCGGCGGCGTCGAGGAGGTGGCCGACTGATGAGCGCGAACGACGCAGACGACTTCCGTCGCACGACGGAGTCGCGCGACGACGCCTTCGCCATCGGTCTCACCGGGGGTGAGACGCGATGAGCGAAGACCAGCACATCACCGAGGTGTCCGGCACGGGGGTCCCGATCCCCGGCGACGACGTCGACACCGACCAGATCCTGCCGGCGAAGTTCATGAAGGAGGTCACGTTCGACAACATGGCGGACTACCTCTTCTACGACGCCCGGCGGGACGACGACGGTGAGTTCAACGACCACCCCCTCAACCGCTTCGAGGGGGCGTCGATCGCGGTCGTCAACTCCAACTTCGGCTGCGGCTCCTCCCGGGAGCACGCGCCGCAGGCGATGATGCGGTGGGGGATCGACGGCGTCGTCGGCGAGTCGTACGCGGAGATCTTCCGCGACAACTGCAAGTCGCTGGGCATCCCGGCGGTCACGACGGACCACGAGACGGTCGTCGAACTCCAGGAGTGGATCGAGGCGAACCCCGACGGCGACATCGACGTGGACGTCGAGAACGAGACCGTCACCTACGGCGACACCGTCATCGACGTCGACGTCGACGACGCGATGCGCGAGGCCTTGGTCGAGGGGATCTGGGACACGACCGCGCTGATGTACTCGAACCGGAGCAAGGTCGACGAGACGGTCACCGACCTGCCGTACGTCGAGGGGGACGACTGACCGGATGCCCGACGAGATAGTCGTCATCGAGGGCGACGGCATCGGCCGCGAGGTCGTGCCGGCCGCCGTCGAGGTGCTGGAGTCGCTCGACGTCGAGTTCGAGTTCGTCGCCGCCGACGCGGGCGACGCGACGAAGGCGGCGACCGGCGAGGCGCTCCCCGCCGAGACGTACGACCGCGTCGCCGGCGCGGACGCGACGCTGTTCGGCGCGGCCGGCGAGACGGCCGCCGACGTCATCCTCCCGCTGCGCGAGGCGGTCGACTCGTTCGTCAACGTCCGGCCCGCGAAGGCGTTCCCGGGCGTCGACGCCCTCCGCCCGGAGACGGACGTGGTGTTCCTCCGCGAGAACACCGAGGGCGTGTACTCGGGCCACGAGGACCGGCTCTCCGACGACCTCTCGACGCTGACGCGGGTCGTCACCTCGTCGGCGTCCCGGGAGCTGGCCGAGTACGCCTGCGAGTTCGTCCGCGACGGGCGCGGCCCCGCGGGCGACCCCGACGAGGGGTTCACGGTCGCGCACAAGGCGAACGTGATGCGCGAGACCGACGGCCGGTTCCGCGAGGAGGTGCTTGACGTGGCCGCCGAGCGCGGCGTCGACGCGGACGAGGAGCTGATGGACGCGTTCGCGACGAAGCTCCCGCTCGACCCGAGCGGGTACGGCGTGGTC
Organism: Halorubrum sp. Atlit-28R; assembly: GCF_003665955.1. Lineage (NCBI taxonomy): Archaea > Methanobacteriati > Methanobacteriota > Halobacteria > Halobacteriales > Haloferacaceae > Halorubrum > Halorubrum sp. Atlit-28R. The sequence goes on along the minus strand of NZ_QPLS01000001.1, from coordinate 165,877 downwards.
GTCTGTCCGAACCTCGCGGGCGACGTGCTCTCCGACTTGGCCGCGGGCCTCGTCGGCGGGCTGGGCCTGCTCCCCTCGGCGAACGTCGGCCACGACAACGCGCTGTTCGAGCCGGTCCACGGGACCGCGCCCGACATCGCCGGCGAGGGGGTCGCGAACCCCACGGCGGCGATCCTCTCGGCGGCCATGCTCATGGAGTACCTCGGGCACGTCGAGGAGGGCCGGCGGGTGCGCGACGCGGTGGAGGGCGTCCTCTCCGACGGGCCTCGAACCGGCGACCTCGGCGGGTCGGCGACGACGGACGAGGTCACCGCGGCGGTCGTCGACCGCCTGTAAGGCGCGTTTCGCCGCCGATCAGTCCGGCTTCAGCGCTCGCGCCGCCGCGGGCGAACCACAAGACAAGAAACCCTGCGGCCCATCCGGCCGGATATGAGCAACTACGAAGTCGCGATGGAAGCCGCCTGGTTGGTCCGTGACGTCGAGGAGACCGACGACGCCATCGGCGTCGCGGTCAGCGAGGCCGGTAAGCGACTCAACGAGACGGACAAGCAGTACGTCGAGGTCGAGCCCGGCGTCACCGGCTGTCCGGCCTGCGGCGAGCCGTTCGACGCCGCGTTCCTCGCGGCCAACACGGCCCTCGTGGGACTCCTCTTGGAGATCGACATCTTCAACGCCGACAGCGAGGAGCACGCCGAGCGGATCGCGAAAAGCGAGGTCGGCGGCGCGCTCCGCGACGTGCCACTCGAAGTCATCGACGTCTTCGAGACGGAGGCGGACGAGGACGAGGAGGCGCCGGAGCGGTAGGCGCGAGCGCGAGATCGGTCGGTGCCGAAAGCTTTTCTAATAACCTCGGGTAATTTGCGGGTATGGAACTGCCGACGCCCCAAGACCTCCGCGAGCGCCGAACCGCGCTGGAGCTGACCCAGAGCGAGCTCGCCGACACCGCGGACGTCTCCCAGCCCCTCATCGCGCGGATCGAAGGCGGCGACGTCGACCCGCGGCTCTCGACGCTGCGCCGGATCGTCAACGCCCTCCAGGAGGCGGAAGGCGAGGTCGTCCGCGCGGCCGACCTGATGAACGAGACGGTGATCAGCGTCGCGCCGGACGACGCGGTGAGCGGGGCGGTCGAGCTGATGGAGGCGGAGGCGTACTCGCAGCTCCCCGTCCTCCAGAACGGCGTGCCCGTCGGGTCGATCAGCCAGGGCGACGTCGTCCACGCCGGCGAGAACGTCGGCGACCACCCCGTCAGCGAAGTGATGAGCGAGTCGTTCCCGACGGTCGCGCCGTCGGCGACCGTCGACGAGGTCCGGAACCTCCTCGACCACTACAAGGCCGTGATGGTCACCGACGGCGGCGAGACCGTCGGGATCATCACCGAGGCCGACATCGCCGCGCAGCTGTCGTAAGGCCCCGACCCGCGGCCGCGTTCACGACTCCAGACGCGGGGCCGCGCTCACTCCTCCCGGCGCTCGGAGAGCCGCTCCCAGATCTCCGTACAGCCCGCGCCGTCTTCCACGTCGTCGAGGTGTCCCCGGTCCGGTTCCTCCTCGTCGCCGTCGCGCTCGTCGTCCCGTCGGGAGCCGCCGCTTCCGTCTCCTCCCGTCTCGTCGTCCGCGGCGCCCCCGTCGGTCATCGTCATGAACTACGCCGACGGCGGTGATAAGGCGTCATTCGGCGGCACGCGACGCCGCCGCTCCGGGGCGGCCGCAACGCTCGCCGGTACCTCGGACGCGACCGTTCAGAGCTCCAGCCCGCGGATCGCGACCGTCGCGTCGCCGTCCGGGGCGTCGACTCCGGCCTCGACGCGGCCGATCACGCGGCCGTCCGTCTCCGCCGCCAGCGACTCCGCCGCGTCCGGCTCGACGGCGGCGACGAAGCCGGTCCCCATGTTGAACGTGCGGTGCATCTCCTCGTCGGAGACGTTTCCCTCGCGCCGAACGAACTCGAAGACGGGTTGGGGGTCGAACGCGTCCTCGACGACGTAGCGGCGGTCGCCGAGGCGTTCGAGGTTCGTCCAGCCGCCGCCGGTCACGTGGGCCGCGCCGCGCACCCCGTGGGCGCGCATCGGGTCGAGGAGGTCGGTGTAGACGGCGGTCGGTTCGAGCAGCGCCTCGCCCAGCGTCTCGTAGCCGTCGAACGGGCAGGGGTCGGCGTACTCGTGGTCGCGCGTCACGGCTTCTCGGGCGAGCGTGAGCCCGTTCGAGTGGATCCCCGACGAGCGCCAGCCGACCAGGGCGTCGCCCGGCTCCGCTCGCCCGTCGAACACGCCGTCCTTCGCGGCGAGGCCGGCGCAGGTGCCCGCCAGGTCGAGCCCGCTGACCACCTCCGGCATCACGGCCGTCTCGCCGCCGACGAGTTCGATGTCGGCGAGGTCGGCGCCGCGGGCGAGCCCCTCGCCGACCTGCTCGGCGAAGCGCTCGTCAGGCTCGTCGACCGCGAGGTAGTCGACGAACGCGACGGGGCGGACGCCGGCCGCGACGAGGTCGTTGACGTTCATCGCGACGCAGTCGATGCCGACCGTCGAGTAGTCGCCGAGCGCCTCCGCGACGAGCAGCTTGGTCCCGACGCCGTCGGTCGCGAGCGCGAGGTAGCGGTCGCCGATGTCGAGCAGGCCGGCGTACTCGCTCCCGGAGCCCTCCGCCTCGGTGTCCGCGCCGACCGCGCCGATCAGCGCCGCGGTCGCGGCCTCGCTCGCGTCGATGTCGACGCCCGCGTCCGCGTAGGTGAGTTCGTCGTCGGCGTCCGGTCCCCCGTCGTCGCTCCCGTCGCCCTCGGTCATGTCTGTGGGGGCACGCCCGCGGAGCAAAAACGCACCGTTCCGCTGGGCCCGTCGCGGGCCGGCCGCGTCGCCCGTCAGAACGGCCCGCCGAACCCGAGGCCGAGGACGAAGACGAGCCCGAACGCGAGCAGCGCGGAGGGGACGAAGACGGCGGCCCACACCGGCTTGCTCCACGACAGCACCGTTTTCCCGTCGAGCGGGCCGTACGGGACGAGGTTGAACGCCGCGAGGAACGCGTTGATCGCGATGCCGCGCGCGCCGAGGACCGTGACGGTCTCGCTCCCGACGATCCCGCCGAGCGCGAACAGCGGGAAGAAGACGGCCATGAGCCCGAGGTTCACGACCGGCCCGGCCAGCGCGATGTGGCCGTGCTCGCGGGGCGTCAGCCGGCCGCGGTGGTGGACGGCGCCCGGCGCGGCGAAGATGAACCCGAGGAGCGAGCTCATCACGGCGAGGAACAGCATGCTGTTGTCCGCGCGGAACTCCGCGACCTGGTCGTAGTGGACGGCGACGACCTTGTGCGCGACCTCGTGGAGGAGGAAGGCGACCCCGGCCGTCGAGAGGGCGACGAACAGCGGCGGGACCACGCCCGCCGCGAGGATGCGACCGATCCCGCCCGAGCCGCCGACGAAGAACAGCGTGAACGCCACGCCGAGGGCGAGCCACGCGACGAGCAGGTCGCGGAGTTCGGTCCCGCTGAAGTACAGGCCGGCGATCCGGCGCCCGGAGACCGCGCTCCCGCCGCTCATGCGATCCCCCCCACGGCGCCGCGGACGAGGTCCGCGCCGTTTATCGCCCCTTCGACGAGCAGCCGGCCGACGTCTTCGACGCCGCCGACCTCGGCGCCGAACATCGCCGGGATGACGTACGCCGCGAACAGGAAGCTGGCGACGATGCTCCCGACGTTCGTCATCGCGACGACGACGATGAGCCGGAACAGCGGCACGTCGAGCATCGCGGAGACCAGCTCGGCGGCCGACCGCGTCTCGTCGGCGAGCAGGTCGTTGAGCGCGCCGATGTCGGCGACGTTGACCGTCAGGCTGCGCAGCTCGACGTAGCCGGTGAACCAGCCGGGCGCGAGCAGCGGATTGATCGAGGTCAGCCACGCGACCGCGCCGCCGACGCCGGCCGAGAGCCAGCGCGCGCCCGCGACCTTCGCGAACGCGAACGCGAAGACGCCGTTGATCAGGAACCACGCGCCGAACAGGCGGAGCAGGAAGGCGTTCCCGGCCCCGCCCAGCGCGAGCAGGAGGAAGAAGCCGACGAAGCCGACGGTGATCGCGTAGCCGATCGCCTTCTTCCACGGGAGCCCGCGCCCGGAATCCTGGCCGACCAGACTTTCCATCGGCGGGAGCGTCGCGGGATCGGCGAGGTAGCCCTCGATCCCCGCCCGGTGGCCGGCGCCGACGACGGCCACCACGTCGTGGCCGGCCTCGCGGAGCGCAACGAGCCGGTGGGCGATGAACGCGTCGCGCTCGTCGATGAGCGCCTCCGCGCCGCCCGGGGAGAACTGCCGGAACTCCTCCATCATCATCGTCACCACGTCCGTGTCGGTGAGGTCGGCCTCGTCGAGCTCCTCGATCCCCCCGGCCTCGGGGTCGACCTCGCCGCCGGCGAACGCGCCGACCGCGAGCGCGAGGACGGCCCCGACGACGAGCCCGAGGCCGATCCCGATCCCGAAGCCGCCGATGGCGGCCACGGGGAACCCGCCGAGGTACGTCGAGACGAGGCCGTTCGCGACGCCGGTGACCCCGGCCGCGACGCCGGCGGCCAGCCCGGTGCCGGCCGCGGCGTAGAGCCGCTGGTCCGGCGAGAGCGCGAGCGTACCGACCTGATCGACGGCGATGCCGACGACGAGCGCGACGAGGACGCCCGCGGCGACGCTCGTCAGCACCCCGGTCGTGATCCCGACGGCGCCGCCGAAGAGCCCGATCGCCGGGCCCGCGAGGATCCCGACCATGAGCCCGCCGATCACCCCGGCGACGCGGGGGTCGCTGACGCCGAACGCCAGCCCGCCCACGAGCCGGAGCTTCTCCGGTATCGTCATGCGCGCCCAGAACCGTTGGATCGTCGTCTGGATGTCGCGGTCGACCAAGGCGACGTCGATGCCGAGCGACTCGGCGACGTCGACGGCGGCCTTCATGTCTGCGCCCGGCTCGATGTCGAACCGCTCGCCCAGCTGCGTCTGGACGTACGAGAGCATCCAGTACGCCAGGAACTGGAACACGGTGTTCCCTTTGAGCAGGTCGCCGGCGTCGAGGTCGTCCGGGGTCTCGCCGTTGAGCTGCCGGTAGCGCCCCTCGTCGAGTTCGACGGCGACGACGTCGGGCCGCTCCCGCTCTATCGTCTCCTCGACCTCGTCGACGGAGCGCTCCGACACGTGCGCGGTCCCGACGACCGTGACGCTCCCCTCGCCGCCGGAGCGCGCGCGTCGCGTCGCCCCCTCCACGTCGCCGCCGTCGGCCCGCGGGGACCGGTCGGTCGACGGGGGCGCGTCGCCGCTCCCCCGTGACGTCTCTGTCATCACCCGTCGTACTCGGTCGCCGCGTTTAGGGTTTGTGAGTCGATCGCGGGATCCGCCCCGCGAGCGCCGACTCGTCCCCGACGATCCAACAAGTTTGTATCCTCACGCGCCCCATGAGAGCGTATGTCTCGGCTGTTGCCCTCCCTGCCGGACGCGACTCCCGAGGAGCGCGAACCCCGGGTCGTCGGCGTCGACGACGACGAGGCCGACGACCTCATCGCCGCTCTCGGCTCCGAGACGGCGCGGGCCATCCTCTCGACGCTCCACGACCGCCCGGCGACGAAGTCGGAGATCGCCGACGAGGTCGACACCTCGCTCCAGAACGTCCAGTACCACCTCTCGCGGCTCGACGAGGCCGACCTCGTCGACGTGGTCGACACCGCCTACTCGGAGAAGGGCCGCGAGATGGACGTGTACGCCGCCGCGGACGAGCCGCTCGTGCTGTTCGCGGGGGGGTCCGAGGAGTCGACCGGGATCAAGACCGCGCTCATGCGCCTGCTCGGCGGCTACGGGGTCATCGGGCTCGCGGCGGTCGCGGTCCAGCGCCTGCTCGCGGTCGGGTCGCTCGGCGGCTCCACCGCCCGCTCCGGCGGCGGCGACGTGGGAACCGCCACCGCGGACGGCGGCGACGGCGGCGGTCCGACGGTCGAGAGCGTCCCGGACCAGAACACCGCCGCGGAGGGGGCCGACGGCGCGGTCGAGCTCGTCGGCGACCCGGTCGCGCAGTACGCCGTCTCGCTCGTCGAGCCGGGGGCCGTGTTCTTCCTCGGGGCCGCGCTCGTGTTCACGCTCGCGTGGGCGTACTGGTACCGCGCGTCGAACTGAGGCCGCGCGTGGGACAGCTATTCAAGCCGCCGCCACCACGTTCCCGTATGGAACACGAAGCCGAGGTCGTCGGGGTCGGTGCGGGCTCGGCGCCGAGCGGCGACGTCCCGGCGGTGATCCTCTCGGCGCGCGGCGAGTACATCCCGATATTCGTCAGCGGCGACCAGGCGCGGTCGATCGGAATGGCGCTGGAGGGCGAACCGTTCGACCGACCGCTCACGCACGACCTCCTCGTGGACATCCTCACTGAGTTCGGCGGCGCGATCGACCGCGTCCGCGTCGACGACCTCCGCGACGGCACCTTCTACGCGAAGGTCGACGCCGAGCGCTACGACGACGGCGAGCCGGAGCGGTTCGTCTTCGACGCCCGCCCGTCGGACGCGCTCGCGCTGGCGGTCCGCGTCGACTGTCCGATCGTCGTCACCGACGAGGTGATAGACGAGGCCGGTCGGCCGCCGGACTCGATCCGGTTCGACGACGACGGACCCTCCGAGGAGCGGTAGCGTACTCGCGCCGCGTCCGCCGGCCGCCGCCCGTGCCGGAAGCCGGCCGTTCAAGTCGCCGGCCCTCCCACGACTGGCATGGACGAGACGGCCACGCTCGCCTCTTCGCACACCGAGATGACGGAGATGCTGCTCCCGAACGACACGAACAACCTCGGCCGTGCGCTCGGGGGCGCCGTGTTGCACTGGATGGACATCTGCGGCGCCATCGCCGGCATGCGCTTCGCGAACCGGCAGGTGGTCACCGCCTCGATGGACCACGTCGACTTCATCGCGCCCATCGAGATGGGCGAGGTCGCCATCGTCGAGGGGTACGTGTTCAACACCGGCCGGACGAGCGTCGACGTGAAGGTCGACGTGCGCGCCGAGAATCCCCGCACGGACGAGACGCGACGGACGACGACCTCATACTTCACGTTCGTCGCGCTCGACGACGACGGGCGCCCCACGCCGGTCCCAGACCTGTACTGTCCCACCGAAGACGAGGCGGCCCTCCGCGACGACGCCATGGAGGGGCGCGAGGAGCAGCTCCGGCAGGTGGTCGACCGGTACGACCTCTGAGGGGAGCCGCCCGGCGCCTCACTCCGCGGAGCCGTCGACCACGTCGACGGTCGCGTCCGGGTCCCCGGACGACGCGACCGCGGCCTCGTGCGCCGTCAGCGCGCGCTCCGCGAGGGCGCCGAGCGCCTCGGGGCCGGCCAGGTGAGCCCCGCAGCCGCAGTCGGAGGCGCCGAACCCGTCGATCGGCCCGGGCGGCAGGCGCTCGGCGACCGCGCACTCGACGTCGACGCCGACGCTCCGCACGACGCGGTCGATCCGCGCCGCCGGGTGACTGAGAAGGTAGTCGACGTGCCAGTGTTGGGTCTCGCTGTCGCCGCGCGCGGTCCGGCGGTGCCTGTCGACCCGCGAGAACCCGCCAGGGCCCAGCGCGCTCCCCGTGTAGGCGTACGCGCCCGCCGGGAGCCGGTGGTCGCCGAGCGCCCCCGCCGTCACCGTCGCGTCCGCAGCGAGGCCGACGACGAGCGTGTAGCTGCCGCCGGTCGCGTCGCTCATCGGTCGCTCCCCGTCGCGGCCGCTGTCGGTGCCCCGGTCACGACAGCGCGGCCGGCGCCTCCGAGGCGGCCGTCCGGAGCGATCCCACCAGGTCGCCCGCCTCCTCGTCGAGGCGGTAGGTGTCGTGGAAGTCGTCCGGGTCGCGGGCGCGCCCAGACAGGGTCCCGACCACGTCGGCGATGCGGTCGTAGTTGTCGCGGACCAGCCCGCCGACGATCCCGGGGGTGCCCGCGCGGTCGGCCAGCTCCTCCGCGGCCGAGCGGCCGGCGTACACGCGGCGCTCTGCGGGGTCGACGAGCACCATCGCGAACGGCCGGGAGCCGAACTGCGCGTCGAGGAACGGCCCGACTGGGTCGGCCTCCCACGGGACCGCGACCACGCCGTCGAGCCGGCGCAGCGCGACCGCCGCGACCGAGCAGTACGGGCAGTCGCCGTCGAAGATCAACACCGGCGCGTCCGCGCCGGCCAGGTCGGTAGACATACGAAAACGTAGGGACTCGACCGGCTTAAGCGGCCGGTCGGGCGAACTCGTTCGGGCGCCGAGCGGCGCCGACTCCGCTCAGTGCGAGTGGCCGAGCGCGTCTTCGAGCGACTGCCCGAAGCGCTCCTCGAACAGCTCCGCGGCGGTCTCCTCCATCTCCGCGATGTCCTCGGGCACGTCGCCCTCGCTGTGGTGGACGATGACGTGCGCCTGCTGGGCCATCGCCTGGACGACCACGTCGGAGACGACGGCGGTCGAGGGCTCGCCCTGCTCGCTGAGCACGTCGACGAGGCCGGCGGGCAGTTCGAACGACTCTTCGTCACCGTCGGGGCCGGTGACCGTGTAGGTCTCGGTGTCTCCCATGGACGTGCCTGGCGGCCGGGACATAAGGGTCTGTGGAAACCGGACGCGAACCCGCTCACGCGACGGGAACGTCGGCCGCTCGCCGTCAGCCGTGCGCCGACACGGGCGTTCCGGAGGTCCCGGCGACGAGGACGCTCGCGAGGTACACCGCGATGGCCGTGACGACGATCGACCCCCCGGAGGGGAGCCCGAAGCCGATCGAGACCGCGAAGCCGCCGAGCACCGACAGCTGTCCGAAGATCACGCCGAGGTACATCGTCTCGCGGAAGCTCCGCGCGACCTGCGAGGCGGCCGCGACGGGGACGACCAGCATCGCGGCGACGAGGATGACGCCGAGCACCTGCATCGCGCCGACGACGACGACCGCGGTCAGCACCACCAGCAGGGTGTTGTAGCCGGTGACGTTCAGCTGGGCGACCCGCGCGGCCTGCTCGTCGAAGGTGATGAAGAGGAGCTGTTTGTACGCCAGCGCCACGCCCGCGACGACCGCGAGCGAGAGCGCGCCCATCAGGCGCGCGCCCTCCGGCGTGACGACCGCGAGGTTCCCGAACAGGTACCCCTGAATGTTGACGCCCGTGAGCCCGTCGCCGTAGCTGATGATCAGCGTGCCGACCGCGAAGCTCCCGCTGAGCATGATCGCGATGGGCACGTCGCCGTAGGCGTCGGTGCGCTCCGTGAGCCACTGGACCGCGAGCGCGCCGAGGACGCCGACCGCGAGCGCGACGAGCAGCAGCGACCCGTTCCACCCGGTCGAGGAGGTGACGAGGATGCCGACCGCGACGCCCGCGAACGCGGTGTGCGCGAGCGTCTCGCCGATCAGCGCCATCTCGCGGTGGACGAGGAACGACCCGACGAGCGGGGCGACGATCCCGACGAGCACCCCCACCGCCATCGACTGCCACATGACCGGGTGCCGGAACACGTTGGTGCCGAGCGCGGCGTCCATCCCCCGACCGACCGAGCGGAACGCGGCGTACAGCTCGCTCGCGACCGGGAGGTCCTGCGCCCAGTAGAGCAGGAGGAACCCGAGCATCCCGACCGCGACGACGGCCGTGATCCCGACGCCCGCGAGCTCGGCGGTCCGGCGTCGGCCCCGACCGCGGGAGGCCGCGTCGCGCGCGGAGCTCTCGCCGTCCGCCGCCGCGGACTCTCCGCTCATCAGTGGTGGTGGTGGACGACCTGTCCGGTCGTGCCGTACGCCTCGGCGAGGGCGTCGCTCTCGACGAACGACTCGGTGTCACCGTGGTGGTACAGCTCGGTGTTGACGCAGGCGATGCGGTTCGCGCGGTCGGTGACGACGCCGATGTCGTGCTCGATGAGGATGATCGTTATCCCGTCGCCGTTGAGCTCGTCGAGGAGCGCGTAGAAGGCGTCGCGCGACTCGGCGTCGACGCCGACGGTCGGCTCGTCGAGCGCGAGCAGGTCCGCGTCGCTCGCCAGGGCGCGAGCGATGTACGCCCGCTGCTTCTGGCCGCCGGACAGCTCCGAGACGAGCCGGTCCGTCAGGTCATCGATGCCGACCGTCTCGATGGCGTCCGCGACGGCGGCGCGGTCGGCCGCGGAGAGCCGCCCCCGCCCGGCGTGCGCGAACCGGCCCATGGTGACGCACTCGCGGACGGTGACCGGCATCGCGCCGCCCCGGCTGGTCGCCTTCTGAGAGACGTAGCCGATCCGGCCGCCGTCGTCGAACTCCTCGACGGGGCGACCGAACAGCTCGACCGACCCCGCGTCGGGCTCGTGGAGCCCGAGCATGAGGTGGAGGAGCGTGGTCTTCCCGGAGCCGTTCGGCCCGACGAGCCCGAGGAACTCCCCCTCTTCGACGGTGAGAGAGACGTCTCTCACGGCGACGGTGTCGCCGTAGGCGAACGTCACGCCGTCGAGGTCGACGATTGCGCTCACTGCGTGTGCCGGACCTGGGTCGGCCGCACGTTTATCTCTTTTACTCCGCCGCCGGCGCCGTCGGCGGGCCGCGCCGCGGGCGGAGCGAGCGGCGACCGGGTCACTGCGCGCCGAACGCCCGCTCGAAGGCGGGGACGTTGATCTCGGTCATCTGGTCGACGTACCCGTAGCCGGCGTCGTTCCACTCCCGCGTCGTCCCCCCGGCGGGCGTGACGGGGACCGCCTCCGTCGCGTCGCTGTTCTCCACGATCGACTCGGCGAGCCGGGGCGACTGGAAGCGGTCGTACAGCACGACCTCGATCCCCTCGCTGTCGACGATGTCGATCGTGTCGGCGATCTCGGACTGCGTCGGCTCGTTCTGCGGCGAGACCCCGACCGGCGAGTGGAGCCGGAAGCCGTAGCGCGCCTCCAGGTACTGGAAGGAGTTGTGGCCCGCCAACACCGCCACGTCGCGCTCGGCGCGCTCGGCGATCGACTCGAACGCGTCGTCGATCGCGCCGAGTTCCTCGGCGTACGCCTCGGCGTTGGCGGCGTACGCCTCGGCGTGCTCCGGGTCCGCCTCGCCGAGCCCCGCGGCGATCGTCTCGACCATCTCGGCCGCGAGGACCGGGTCGACCCAGACGTGCGGGTCGTGCCGGGTCTCGCCGCCGTGGTCGTGGCCCTCGTGGTCGTCGCCCTCGTGGTCGTCGCCCTCGTGGGTGCCGCCTTCCCCGTCGTGGTCCTCGCCGTCGTGATTGCCGCCCTCTCCGCCGTGGCTGTGGTCCCATTCGAGCAGATCGCCCTCCAGTCCGTCGAGCACGTCGACCACGGCGACGGAGTCGTAGTCGCTCTCCAGCGTCGCCGCGAGGTCCTGCGCCCACGAGAACTCCGGGCTGTCGAGGTAGACGAAGGCGTCCGTCGCGGCGACCTCGGCGGCGAGCGTTCCGTCCGGCGTCCACCCGTGGCCGAGCTGACCCACGTCGACCGGGTCCTCGAAGCTCGCGTGCTCGCCCGCGACCTCGTTGGCCCAGTCGTTGAGGGTGAAGAAGGCGGCGTAGCCCGAGTCGAACCCCTCGGAGCCGCCGGTTCCCCCGCCCGAGCATCCCGCCAGCGACGCCGCCGAGCCCGCGACCGCGAGCCCGGCGCCGCGCCGCAGCACCGACCGCCGTGAGTGAGTCATACCGATCCGTATCGCAGATTAATAGAAAAAGGTTATTATTTCACAAGACATAGTTAATAACTCAGTCGCCGAGAGCGCGCTCGCTTAACAACGCGCCGGCGGCTCCGCGCGCCGGGAACGTCGCTACTCACTCCGTGAGGTCGACGACGGTCGCGTCCGCGAGGTCGGCGAGCGCGTCCGGACCGATCGCGAACACAGCGCTGGGCGTCCCGGCGGCGGCGTAGACGGTGTCGTACTCGGCCAACGTCGGGTCGAAGACGGTCGGGAGCGCGGCGTCGTGCCCGATGGGCGGGACGCCGCCGATGCTCCACCCGACGACCTCGCGGACCCGCTCCGGGTCGCCCATCTCGGCGGCGTCGGCCTCGAAGAAGTCGGCGACCGCGTCGAGGTCCAGTCGGTTCGCGCCGCTCGTGATCGCCGCGACGAGCGCCCCCTCTCGGTCGCCGCCGACGAGGGAGACGACGATGGTCGACGCGACGGCGCCCGTCTCGCAGCCGACGGCGTCGGCCGCGGCGGCCGCCGTCTCCGTGCCCGCGTCGAACTCCAGCACGTCGACGTCGACGCCGTGCCGCTCCGCCGCCCGTTCCTCGAACTCCGCCGCGCGTGGATGCATGCGATCCGAGCCGCGGCCCGCCCGTATCAACCCCGCGGAGGCGGTGAAGTTACGTCGCGGGCCGGCGGTCCGGTCAGCGGGTCCGCAGCTCGTCTTTGTCCTTGATCACGCGGGCGTCGCCCTCGCCCGATGTGACCTCGTTGACGAGGTCGTAGAGGTCGTTCTGGAGGCCGGCCGGGAAGGTGAGCACGCCGACCCACGATCCGTCGTTCTGCCACTCCTCGCGTTCGAGGTCGCCGAACTCGCGGATCTGCGCCTGGCCGGACCCGGCGTAGTCGGCCGGGAGCTGGACCGCCATCGTCACCTCCTCGAACCGGATCGGGATCACCGGCCGCAGCGCGTCGAGCGCGTCGTCGACCTGGTTCTCTACGGGCTCCATCGGGTCGATCTGGAACCCGGCCTCCTCCAGGGCGCGCTCGATCCGCTCGGGCGGGTGCGGGGAGTCGTCCATCTGCGGGTTCACGGCGTTGCGCGTGATGGTGGTCACCAGCTGGTTGTGCTTGCGCTCCTGCATCTCCGCGCGCTGCTCGGCGGTGATCTGGATCTCGCCGCGCTCGACGACCTCCGGGATGATCTCCAGCGGATCCGTGGTGCCGAAGACGGTCTCCAAGTCCTCCTCGGCCGGGCGGTCGCCCCGCGAGGCGTTCTCGAAGACGTCCTCCGCGGCGATGACCTCCTCTAAGTCGTCGTCGAACTCGCCGCGCTTGATCGCGAGGGCGGCGTCGGGGTCGATCAGGACCTCGAACCGCTCCCCGTGTGACTCCAGTCGGGCCGTCACGGCCTCGTCGAGCGATATCATACCGAACGCTACCACCCCCGCGGGGAAAAAGCCTCCCGCCGTCGCCGACCGCCGCGCCGCGTCGTCGCGTCCGCCCTCCGGTCACCGCCCCGGTCGTCGCGTCGTCGCTCCCCCGACTACCCGCCCGCGGAGGGCCGCTCGTCGTCCCAGTCCGCGCGGCACGACGCCGAACAGAAGTGTCGGTGGACGGCGTCGCCGCCGTCGACCCACGTGACCGTTCGGTGTCCGGTCCCCAGCGCCGGCTCGCCGCACGTCGCGCAGGTCGGCGCGGACTCCTCGTCGACGTCCTCCTCGAGCTCCGAGGTCGGATCCACCATACCTCCCCGTACGCCCGGGGACACTTGAACCCGCGAAGGGCGGCAGTTCTGGCCACGGCGGCCGCCGCCGCCCCGGCGGTCCCTCGCTCGGGGCCGCGCGATCGCTACCGCCGCGTCCGGGCGTCGCGGTCCGTCGCCCTGCGAGACGGGTGCCTGACCGTTATCTCTCGGTCGGCGCTCGGGCCGACGACGGTCCGCTCGCGCCCGTCCGGCCACCGCACGTCGACGCGCAGCGGCTCCGCGCCGCCGAGCCCGAAGTGCGCGACCGGCTCCGTCTGACAGAGGCAGCCGCCCCCGGCGTCGACCGTCCGCCGCTGGACGCCCTCGGTCGTCTCCAGGGTGGCGACGGCGCCGCGCGCGGGGGCGCCGTGTCGCGTCGTCGGGCGCACGCGCAGCCACCCGGCGTCGGGCGCCTCGGGGACGCCGTAGGCGGTCACGGGCTGGGCGGCGACCTCGCCGTGGACGACGAGCAGTTCCAGCGCGCCGTCGCCGTCGATGTCGGCCGCCACCGCGCCGGTGCCGAACCCGTCCGGCTCCGCGGCGGCCCCGAGGTCCGCAGGCTCCCACCGGGGCGGCCCGCCGGACCGGTCCACGCGCTCGAACAGCCGGTTCTCCGCGCCGCAGACGTTGAAGAAGAGCTCCTCGCGGCCGTCGTTGTCGAAGTCCGCGGCGACGACCGTCCGGACGGGGCCCACGTCGCGGAGGGCGTCGGGGGCCACGTCGTCGTAGCCGCCGTCGGGCGAACAGCGGAGCAGCCGGCTCGGCGCCGACTCGTTGCCGACCGCGAGCGCGAACGTCCCGCCCTCGTCGACGACCGCCGCGCCCCGCGTGTCGCCGCCGGGGTCCGAGAGGTCGGGCCCGCCGTCCGTCCGGTCGTAGTGCCCGTCCCGGTTGCTGAACAGCCGGTTCGGTCCCCCCTCGACCCCCGCGAAGAGGTCGCCCTCGCGCGAGCGGTACGGGACCGCGAGCAGCGACCGGCAGCCCCCGTCGACCTCCAGGCCGACCGCCTCGGCCATGTCGGTCACCTCGCCGTCGTCGCCGAGTTCGTAGAACGCGAGCGGGGCGGCGTACCCGGAGACGGCGACCCCGTAGCGACCGGTCCCCAGCCGGTCGAGCGCCGCGACGGACCGCCCGGCGCGCACGTCGATGCGGTCGGCGTTCACCTCGCGCGCGAACACGTCCGTCCAGCGGTACCTGTCGGCCTCCAGGCGACTCAAGAGCAGGTCGGGGTCGCCGCCGTCGACGCCGCGCGCGCAGTTGTGGACGTACACCTCCTCGCACCCGTCGGCGTCGAGGTCGGACGCGCACACCCCCATCCCGTGGCGGGTCCCGTCGGCGACGATGCCGCAGGCGGTGTCGGAAAAGCGGCCGCCCTCGCGGGCGTACAGCCGGTTCGGCTCGCCGTAGCCGGCCACGAAGACGAGCGGCCCGTCGCGGCCGGGCGTCACCGCGACGCCGTACCCGCGCATCGGGCGCCCGTCGTCGACGAGCGCGGACCGCTCCGTGAACATGGCCGCCCGTCACCGCTCCGAGAATATGAACGCACGGGTTGGATACGACCGGTCGCCGGCGGGAGGAAATCCTCGATCGCCCTACAGGTTCCGCTCGATGTACCGGTTTATCCGCGAGACGCAGTCCGCGTCGAACGTCCAGAGGCCGCGCCAGACGCGCGGCTCCGTCTCGACCGCGAGCAGCCCGACGCCCCCCTCGACCCCTCGAACGAGGTCGCTTTCCGGATCGCTCCGCGCGGGGTGCGGTCCCTCCGGGGGCCGGTACACCACGAACCAGCTGTCGGTGAAGTCGGGGTCGTTCCCGGCGTGGATCACCGCGGCGAGGTCCTGCGGGAGTTCGTCGGGCACGCCGTAGAGGTGCGTGTCGACGCCGGTGTCGGCGACGCGCTCGTACACGTCCCGCGTGCCGACCTCGTCGTCGATGCGCGAGAGCCGCTGGAACGACGACCGGAGGGTCCCGTCGCCCGCGGTCCAGGCGACCCGCTCGATGAACCGCGAGATGGTGATGAGCAGCAGCTTCTGTCTGTTCGACTCGGGGTACCCGCGGAGCGTGAACGTCGCGTCGTCGAGGCCGCTTATCACCGAGGGAAGCTCCACGTCGGCGAGCGACCGGCTGCCGGTGATGTACAGGTCGGAGTTGACGAACAGCACGGCGTCGCCGAGCTCGCCGAGCGTCGAGCCGGCGACCACCTCGTCGCCCTCCATGAGCAGCACGAGGTTCTCGATGTCGGAGGGGTCGCCGCCGTCGAACGGCACGTCCTCGTGGCGGCGGAGCACCTCGACGTCGAGCGACGGGACGGCGTCGCCCTCCCCGTCGACGACGGCGTTCGTCGCCAGTTCTCGCGCCGTGAGACCGCCCGTCCGATCGAGCCGCGGGGCTCCGGCGCCGTCGGTCAGCCGGTCGTCGTCCCCGGCGCCGCCCGCGTCGGGGTCGTCCGGACCTTCGACCACACGGCCCTCCACGACCCGCACTGCGTCGTCGCCGAACGTGTCCACGAGCATGTTCAAGATGGGATCCGGGTCGGTTCGGTTGACGACGACCACGGACCGCTCGGGACCGTCGAAGCGATCGAGAAACTGTTCGAGCGTCACGTACCCCCTCTGAGGGGGTTCCGCATAAGGATTCCCACGGGGTTATCGGCGCTGAGAACGCGCGCGCCGGCGACGAGACGCGGCGCGAGCGCGGTCCGCGGAGGCGCCGTCTCGGCGGCGTTTACCCCCGGTCATGGACGGCCCCGCCTACGCGCCGAGCGCGTCCTCGAGCAGCTGCAGGGGGTGCTCGATCTCGTAGCCGGTGCCGTGCTCCATCTGCATCGCGCAGGTCGGACACTCCGTCATGCCGACCTCGCCCTCGGCGTCCTCCATGTGCTCGAACATCTCCGCGCCGATCTCCATCGACTTCTCGTACTTCTCTTCCTTCCAGCCGTACGTCCCGGAGATCCCCGAACAGGAGTCGCCCACGTCCTCCATCCGAACGCCGTCGACGTCGCGGAACGTCTCTACTGCCTGCCGGGAGAGCCCCTGATTGCGGGCGTGACACGGCGCGTGGTACGCGAACGCGCGCTCGTCGTCGAGCCCGCCGGCCGCGTCGAGTTCGCCTTCCAGGTCCTCGTGGATCCGGAGGTACTCCAGCGCCTCGAAGGTGTGCTCGGCGAGGTCCTCGATCCCGTGGAGGTCGAACAGCTCCGGGTACTCCTGGCGCAGCGACAATGAACAGGAGGTACACGAGGCGATCACGTCCGCGCCCTCGCCGATGGCCGCGACGAGGTTCTCGACGTTCGTCTCGGCGTGGCGTCGGGCGTCCTTCAGCATCCCGTTCGCGAACATCGGCGTGCCCGAGCACTTCTGTGGCGGCACCATGACCTCGTAGCCGAAGTGCTCGTAGACGCGGACCATCGCCTTCCCGACCTCGGGGGTGTTGTAGTTGGAGTAGCAGCCGTGGAAGTAGGCCACCCGCTTGTCGGGGTTCTCCACCTGCGCGCCGCCGCGCGCCTTCCACCACTCGCGGAACGTCTCCGTGGCGAACTCGGGGAAGTCGCGCTCCTTGGGAATTCCCAGCACCTTCTCCATCGCCCACCGGGCGGGCCCGAAGTTCATCGCGAACGACGCCGTCCGCGGGAACATGCTCGCGAGGCTCGCCGACGTGCGGTAGTTGGCCAGGATCCGGTTCCGCACGTACTCCACCGAGAGCTTCTCCATCTGTCGCTCGACGAACTGCCCGCGCGCCTCGTTGTGCATCTGCGAGAGCGGCACTCCGGAGGGACAGGCGTCGTCGCAGCGCATGCAGTTCGAACAGGAGGTGATCGACTCGTCGATGTCGTGGTCGTCCTTCCGCTTGAGCCGCCACTGCTCCGGGCCCTGGAACTTCGGCCCGGGGAACTCGTCGTCGACCTCCGCGACCGGGCAGGAGGTGTCGCAGCTCGTGCACTTGTAACAGGAGTCGGCCCCCTCGCGGAGGTCGAGGTCGCCGCCGGGGAACACGTCGACCGGGTCGTACGCGTCCGGGTCGAGCTCGGTCGAGTCGCTGCCGCCCGACGCGCTCTCGACGCCGCCGTCGGTGGCGGCGCGCTCCGCGGCGCCGGCCGCGTCCGCGGCCGCCCCCGCGCCGTCGTCCGCGACCTCCCCCTCGTCAGGGACGAATACCGACGGCTGCTCGTCGCGGCCCGCCTCGGGGACGCCCGGGCTCGGCTCCCCACAGCCGCAGTCCCCGCACCCGTCGCGACCGCGCCCCCCGTCGCGTCCGCCGCTCGGTTCGGTCGTCCCGTTCGCGTCCCCCCCGTCGCCGTCGTCCGCCGTGTCTCGTGTCATTGGGTCGCCTCCGTCGCCGCCTGCCGCCCGGCCGCGAGGCCGGTCGCGAGCGACACCCCGCTCGCGGACTTCTCCCGCGCCGCGTCCGCGCCGCCGACGACGCCGCCGGCCGCGAACACGTTCTCGTACTGCGCCTCCCCGTCGGCGCCCGTGGGCCGACACCGCTCGTCGGGCCGGACGCCGAACCGCGCGTACGGCTGGTCGCCGAACGCGTCGTCGACGAACCACTCGTACCGGTCGTCGGGCTGTGCGACGTGGAGGTCGAAGACGGGCTCGCGGACGCCCTCGCGGTCGGAGTCGAGCCCCTTCCCGACGAGCCCGCCCGTCGCCAGCACGAACGCGTCCGCGCCGTACGGCGCCGTCCGGCCCTTCCGGTCGACCGCGACCGCCTCGACCCGCCCGTCGCTCGCGGACTCGACGCCGACGACTGGGTTGCCGGTCTCGAACCGCACGCCCTCGGCGTCGAGCGCGTCGAACAGGCGGTCCTCCAAGCGGAGTCCGGGGAGGCTGGGCGGCCCCATCGGGACCTCGAACACGTCGGCGCCGAGCCGGTCGGCGAGCTCCGCGCGCACCTCGTCGCCCCGGTCGTCGCCGAGGAACGCCGGGAAGCCGACGCGCTCGACGCGGTCCACGCCGCCGTCCGCGTCGACCACGTCGTGGAGGTGCGGCGCGACCGCCTTCGCCAGCGCCTCGCGGGCCGGGACGCCGTCGATGTCCTCGTCGTGGTCGAGCGCCTTCGCGAGCCGGGTGATCTTCGCGTCGGCGCGGAACGCCTCCGCGAACTCGACCTCCGCGCCGGCCGCGTCGAACGGGACGCCCGCCGCCTCCAAGCGCCCGGCGAAGGCGCGCGCGTCGTACTCGGTCAGCGACCGGAACCCGACGATCAGCATCGGCCGCTCGTCGCTCGCGAGCCCGGCCTCGGCCGCGGCCGGGTACCGCGCGGTCGGCTTCACCGCGCCGCCGAACGTCGGGACGAGCGCGTTGCGGTCGGTGTGGCCCCCGCGGTACGCGTCGCCCGCGAGGTCGTCGAACAGGGCGAGCCCGTCGCGGAGCGCGTCCGCGCCGACGACCCGGTACGGGTGCGACTCCGGCAGCCGCTCGATCCCCTCGAACGGGTCGGCGAGCGGCCCCTCCGGGTCCGGCCACTCGTCGCGGTCGAGCTCGCGGCCCGCGGTCGGCGGCCCGTCGCGGAGCGGCTTCGCCGGCTCGGTCGCCGGGACGTAGCCGAGCGCGTCGATCAGCCCGGAGGCCTGCCGCAGCGTGCTCGCCTTGTGGGAGACGAGCCGCACGTCCGCGCCCTCGCGGGCGGCCGACACCGCCGCCGTGACCGCGGCGAGCCCGCCGCCGATCACGAGCACGTCGCTGTTGATCGCCATCAGCGACCTCCGTCGGTGGCCGCGTCGTCGCTCGCGCGGCCGCCATCGGTCGCCGCGTCGTCATCTGCGCGGCCGCCATCGGTCGCCGCGTCGTCGCTCGCGCGGCCACCGTCCGCCGCGGCGGTTCCGGTCTCCCCGTCGGAATCGCCCGGGCTCGGCGCCCCCGCGCCCGCGTCGAACGCGCCGAAGTCGACCTCCTCGTCGAGGTTCGCGGGATCGCCGTCGCGGTTCATCGTGGTCGCGTGGAGCATGTGGTTCAACATCGCCTGCGAGAGCTGCTCGCCCCACAGCGCGTGGCGCTGGCCCTTCCAGCGCTCCTGGTACAGCTCGTCCTCGGCGTCCCGCACGACCGGCTCGGGGTACTCCTCGGCGAGCTCCGCGGCGATCCGGTGGGTACAGAAGCCGCCCTGGCAGTTCCCCATCGAGGCGCGGGTGCGGAGGCGGACCGCGTTGAGGTCGGAGCCGGCCTCGCCGATCGCGTCCCGGACCTCCGCGCGGGTGACGCTCTCGCAGTTACAGACGATCGGGTTCGGGTCGTACTCGTCGAGCACGTCGTCGGCCCGGGAGCCGAGCCGCTGGCCCGAGCGGCGCGCGACCGGCGAGCGCAGGCCGAACTCGTCCATCAGCTCCTCCATGCGGGCCTCGCTCTCCGAGCCCGGGAGCGGCGCGTCGGCGGTGTCGCAGGTCGCCTCGTGGCCGAGCGTCTCGCACACGTGGTCGGAGATGGACTCGGCCATCATCCGGTAGGTGGTGAGCTTCCCGCCGACGATGGTCGTCATGCCGGGGAGGTCGTCGCGGTCGCCGTGGTCCAAGAGGAAGTAGTCGCGCGTGATGTCGGTCGGGTCCTCGGTGCCCGTTCCCGGAGGCTCGTAGAGCGGGCGAACGCCCCAGAAGGAGCGGAGCGTCCGCGCGTCCCTGAGCTCCGGCACCAGCTCCGAGAGCGTCTCGATCATCAGGTCGACCTCCCACTCCTCCTCGGGGTAGTCCTCCGGATCGTCCACCTCCTCGTCGGTCGTGCCGAGGATACAGGCGGTCTCGTGGGGGACGATGATGTCGGCGTCGCCCTTCGGCCGGCAGCGGTTGATCACGGTGTCGACCTGCCGGGTGTTCATCACGGTCATCACGCCCTTCGAGGGGCGGACCTCCACGTCGACGCCGGCCATCTCGCCGACGTTGCCCGCCCACGCGCCCGTGGCGTTAACGACGTGGCGCGCGCGGATCTCCTCGGTCGTCCCCGGCTCGCGGTGGACGCGCTTGCCCGGCCCGGTCTCGTGTTCGATCTCGACGCCGACGACTTCCCCGTCTTCGACGAGCACGTCCGTCACCGGGGCGTGGGTCTCGATCCGCGCGCCGTGCTCGCGGGCGTCCGCGGCGTTCGACACGCACAGCCGGAAGGGGTCGACCGCGCCGTCCGGCAGGGCGATCGCCTTCTCCACGTCGCGCGCGAGGTACGGCTCGCGGCGCCGCGCCTCCTCTCCGTCGATCACCTCGACCGGGATGTCACACGCCTTACACCCCTCCAGCTTCTCCTGGAAGTACTCCTCGGAGTCCTCGGGCCGCTTGACGAACATCCCGCCCGTCTCCTCGACGCAGTGGGCCGCGATGTCGCGGAGGACCCTGTTCTCCTCGATACACTCCTTCGCGCTCTTCTGGTCGGAGACCGCGTACCGGCCCCCGCTGTGAAGGAGTCCGTGCATCCGTCCGGTCGTGCCGTGCGTCAGGTTCCCCTTCTCGACGAGGACTGTGTCGAGTCCGCGCCGCGCCAGGTCCCTGACGACGCCGCACCCCGTCGAGCCCCCACCGACGACCACGACGTCCACTTGTGTGTCCATGCGAGGCCCTTGGACCACGTCCACTTTACTTTACCTCCCGGTGGGCCCTAACAGTAACTATCAGGGTCATTCAAGTACCGTAGTCGCTGACGCAGTCGACGGATTTATGTGTTGAACTTTTTCACTCGCGTCGGAACCGGGATTCCAACAGGAAGATTATTATGGTAGTACATTATGTTCACGATCGGCGTGGTAGCTTCCGTGAAGATATGCCGCGGCGCGTCTCGCGACCGTCTCGGGTCGGCTCCGGACGGGCCTGACCGATCGGTCGCGCGCCGCGGCGGCGGACGCGGGCCCGAACTCTCCCTCGACGGCGAGGGAGAGCGGGTCATCGCCGCGCACGGACCAGCGCCACAGGAGGGATCCACAACATGACACAGTACGTCGGTGCGATAGACCAGGGGACGACCGGAACTCGATTCATGGTGTTCGACCACGAGGGCCAGGTCGTCGCGAACGCCTACGAACAGCACGAACAGATCTACCCGAACCCGGGCTGGGTCGAACACGACCCGATAGAGATCTGGGAGAACACCCAGCAGGTCGTCCTCGACGGCCTCGCGGACGCGGGCCTCGACGCCGACCAGCTCGACGCCATCGGCATCACCAACCAGCGCGAGACGACGATTGTCTGGGACAAGGACTCCGGGAAGCCGGTCCACAACGCCCTCGTCTGGCAGGACCGCCGGACGACCGACCGCGTCGAGGAGCTCCAAGAGGCGGACAAGGTCGAGGAGATCCGCGAGAAGACCGGCCTCGAGGCCGACGCGTACTTCTCCGCGACGAAGACGGAGTGGATCCTCGACAACGCCGAGCCGCTGAAGATGCAGAGCTCGCGCGGCGGCGACCTGCGCGACCGCGCCCGCGCCGGCGAACTCGTGATGGGCACCATCGACTCGTGGCTCATCTACAACCTGACGGGCAACCACATCACTGACGTCACCAACGCCTCCCGGACGATGCTGTACAACATCCGGGACCTGGAGTGGGACGACGAGCTGCTCGACGAGTTCGGCGTGCCGAAGGAGATGGTGCCCGAGGTGCGGCCGTCCTCCGACGAGGACTACTACGGCCACACCGACCCGGACGGCTTCCTCGGCGAGGAGGTCCCGGTCGCGGGGGCGCTGGGCGACCAGCAGGCCGCGTTGTTCGGGCAGACCTGCTTCGACGAGGGCGACGCGAAGAACACCTACGGCACCGGCTCGTTCTACCTGATGAACACCGGCACCGACGCCGTCGAGTCCGACCACGGGCTGCTGACGACGATCGGGTTCCAGATGTCCGGCGAGCCCGTCCAGTACGCGCTCGAAGGGTCCATCTTCATCACCGGCGCCGCCATCGAGTGGCTCGAGGACGTCGACCTGATCAACAACGCGGCCCAGACCGCGGAGCTGGCACGGTCGGTCGACTCGACCGACGGCGTCTACATGGTCCCGGCGTTCACGGGGCTCGGCGCCCCGCACTGGGACGGTCGCGCTCGCGGCACCATCGTCGGAATGACGCGCGGGACGAGCAAGGAGCACATCGTGCGGGCGACGCTCGAATCGATCGCCTACCAGACCCGCGACATCGCCGAGGCCATGGAGGCCGACTCCGGCGTGGAGACGACGAGCCTCCGCGTCGACGGCGGCGCGGTCAAGAACAACTTCCTCTGTCAGCTCCAGTCCGACATCATCCAGACGGAGATCGCGCGACCGGAGGTCGACGAGACCACCGCGCTCGGCTCGGCGTACGCCGCCGGGCTCGCGGTCGGCTACTGGGACACCGTCGACGAGCTCCGCGACAACTGGCAGATCGACCGCGAGTTCACCCCGGAGAAGTCGCAGGACGAGGTCGACAAGCTGTACAGCCGCTGGGACGACGCGGTCGAACGCTCGAAGAACTGGGCGATAGACGAGGAGGACGAGTAGATGGGCGTCGAACTGCTCCCGGAGTTGGCCGTCGCGGCCGACACCGTGCTACAGGTCGGCTACGAGCCGGGCGCGCCGACCGACGTGATCGAGAGCCTCACCGACCCGACCATCCTGCTCGGCGCGCTCGCCGGCGGGGCGTTCGGCGCGGCGCTGGGCGCGCTGCCGGCGTTCATCTTCACCGGGTTCCTCGTCATCGGCGGCTCGCTCGGGGGTGGCGGATTCGGCGTCGACGTCGGTTTCGGCCCGGTGTTCGGCCCGCACATCTCGTTCGCGGGCGGCGCCGCCGCGGCCGCGTACGCGGCCGACAAGGGCTACATGGAGTCCGGGTTCGACTACCACAACGCGAAGGACATCGGCTTCGCGCTGGGGAGTAAGCCGGACGTCCTCGCCGTGGGGGCCGTCTTCGGCGTCTTCGGCGTCCTCATCGAACAGATCTCCCGACAGCTCGCGCTCCCGGTCGACCCGATCCCGGTGAGCATCGTCATCAGCGCGCTCGTGGTCCGCGCCGTCTTCGGCTACAGCATCGTCGGCAAGGTCAGCGACAAGGCCGACGGCTACTTCGACATGGGGCCGTTCGAGCGCGAGGAGATGCGCGAGCCCGGCGAGGTCAAAGGCGACGGCGGGAAGGCCAGCGAGGACCGCCTCGCCGTCGAGCCGTGGCTGCCGAACATGTACAAGTGGTCGCACGTCGCCGCGATCGGCTTCTTCACCGGACTCGGCGCGGGCGTTATCACGTACAACATGATCAGCGGCGGGCACGGCCTCATCGCCGTGTTCGCCGGCTTCGGGATCAGCGCGGCGTCGCTGCTGTTCCTGAACCTCGGCGTCGACCGCATCCCGGTCACCCACCACATGACGCTCGCGGGGGCGACCGCGTTCCTCGCGACGTGGCAGGAGGGAATCCTGATGCTCACGGACCTGTCGGCCGGAGACCTGACCGCGCCCCTGGCGTTCGGCGCCGCGCCCGCGCTGCTCTTCGGCGCCCTGTTCGGCGTGTTCGCGGCGCTCGCCGGCGAGGCGTCACAGCGGGTGTTCTACGCGCACGGCGACACCCACCTCGACCCGCCGGCGGCCGCCATCGTCGTCTGGACGCTGACGATCGGCCTGCTGGTCATCGCGGGGCTGCTCAACTGGGGCGTCTGGATCCCCGGCACGGGAATCTAACGCGACCTCACACCCGGCAGCACTTTTTAACATGGAACCTCGCTCACCCGCGGTCGCTCGGAACCGGTCGACGAGCGGCACGCACGATACCACGGCCGAGCGCGCACGTCACTCAGTCGGGGAGCAGCACCGAGAGCCCGAGGAACCCGACGACGCCGACGGCCGCCGCGGCGACGGCGATCGGGACGACCTCGACGCCGAGGGAACGGCCCACGAGCGCGGTCGCGCCGGCCGCGGCGAGCGCGACGCCGGTCGCGCCGTGGTGGAAGCTCCCCGCGGAGGGCTGGTCGGCGATCGTCACCGCGTCGTCGTCGACGAAGGCGCGGACGCCCGCCCAGACGGACGCGAAGCGGACGCCGATCCCGAACGCGGCCGCGGCGATCGAGACGAACTCGATGTCGCCGATCGCGAGCATCCCGGCCCCGAACGCGGCTGCCGTCGACAGGACCGCGACGATCTTGCTCCTGTCGTCGACCGTGTGCAGCGTCTCGACGGCCGCCTCGTTCGACATACCCGTCGTAGTTCGCCCGACGGTCGTATAGGTTTCCATCGCCCCGACTTCGACCGTCGCCCGCGGAGGACCGCGGCGCCGCCCGCCCGCCCGACGGGACGCGGTCGCGAGCCGAACGCGGGGCGTTTAACTGCCCCGGCCGAGACGACGTGGTATGCTAGACCGGATCGGGCTGGACCGGCGGGACCGACGGAACCTCCTCGTCGTGATGGGAGCCGTGGCAGTCGTGACGGCGCTCGTCTCCGAGGGGACGCCCGCGGTCCGGCTGGCGGTCGGCGCGATCGCCGGCGTCATCAGCGGGGTCGTCTTCGTCGTCTCGACGGTCGTCATCAACCGGTACAAGCCCGCCCACTGGTAGGCGGCTCAGGCGAGCGAAGCGGTCCGCCCCGAGGGCCGTCGTCCGGTCCCGATTCGGGGCCGTTTTGTTCGACTATCCCGGAGGGTCGACCGTGAACATCGACGACCGGATCGAGCGGCGGCTCGGCTACGACGCCGGCATGAGCGTCCTCGCCGACTTCGAAGCCGTGTCTCCGGTCAGACACGTCGACTCGCCGGTCGGCCGCGGGCCGGCCATAGAGCGGCTCCTCGACGTGTTCGAACCCGCCTTCTCCGGGTCGCTCCCGCCGAGCGTCTACGTGTACGGACCGAAGGGGAGCGGCAAGTCGGCGGTCGTCTCCGCGCTGTTCGACCGGCTCGCGAGCCACAGCGGCCCGCGCCGGGCGATCCAGACGACTACGCGGGCGGTCGAGCCGACGATTCCCGGGTTCGTGTACGTCGACGCGCGGAACGCCTCGACCCGGTTCCGACTGTACCACGCGATGCTGGCCGCGATGAGCGACGAACACGTCCCCGACCACGGGATCGGTACCGAGGACCTGGCCGACTCGCTGCGCGACGCGATGCGCACCGGGCCCGACCTGGTCGTCGCGGTCGACCACACGAACGAGGCCGAGACGCCGACCGCGGCGACGCTCGTCGACTGGCTCACCGACGTGGGCGAGCAGCTCACGCCGGCCTGTATCGGCCGCGACCCGCCGGACGCGGTCGACTGGGAGCCGGAGACCACCGTCGAGTTCGCGAAGTACCGCCGGCACGTGCTCGTCGAGCTGCTGACGAGCCGGTGTTCGACCGGGCTCGGCCGCGACGCGCTCAGCCACGACCAGATCCGCGAGATAGTCGAGTGGGCCGCGGGCGACGCCCACGACGCGCTCGCCGCCGTGATGGGCGCGGCGGTCAACGCGGAGCGGGCCGGCGCGTCCACGGTCAGAGCGGGCGACGTCGACGCCGGCACCGACGGGGTCCCGCGCCCCTGCGTGGCGCTGGGTCGCGTCCTCGCGCTGCCCGAGAGCCGCCAGCGGCTCCTCTACGCGCTCGCCGGGCTCACGGAGGAGGAGCGGTCGACCGTGGGGATGGCGACGGAGGCCATCGCGGGGCGCCCCGGGGTCGACCTGTCGGCGTCGACGGTGCGGCGCGTCCTCTACGAGCTGGCCGACGCCGGCCTGCTCGAACGGGTCACCGTCCACCGGAGTGACGGCAAGGGCCGGCCGCCGAGCCGGCTCGTGCCGCTGTTCCCGACGGTCGTCTTCCGCGAGCTGTTCGACCGCCCCGTCCGGACCGGGTAGCGCCGCGCGACCCCTCGACCGCGCTCCGCGCTCGCCTCGGGCGGGCGCCCCGCGTGCGGACGGCGCGCGGCCGACCCGACCGCGCTTCGTTCGAACGGAAGACAGTTGTCGCCGAGCCGCCGACTCGGGGTATGGTCCCGCCACTCGCGCTCGACATCGACGGCACGCTGACGACGCCGGACCACCGGATCGACCCGCGGGCCTTCGAACTGCTGCCCGACTGGGACGCCCCGATAGTCTTCGCCACCGGGAAGGCGTTCCCGTACCCGGTCGCGCTCGCGCACTTCCTCGGCCGGGAGGAGACGGTGATCGCGGAGAACGGCGGCGTCGCGTACGTCGACGGCGAGACGACGGTCGTCGGCGACCCGGACGCGGCGCGGGCCGTCGTCGAGGCGTTCCGCGAGCGCGGCGGCGAGGTCGGGTGGGGGGACGGCGACACGGTGAACCGCTGGCGCGAGACGGAGGTGGCGTGCTCGCCCGACGCCGACGAGGCGCTCCTGCGGGAGGTCGCCGCGGCCGTCGACGACGTGGAGGTCGTCGACACCGGCTACGCCTATCACGTGAAGTCGACGGGCGTGAGCAAGGGGCGGGCGCTCGGCGTCGTCACCGACGCGCTCGGGCTCGCCGCCGACGAGTTCGTCGCGGTCGGCGACAGCGAGAACGACGTCTCGACGTTCGAGGTCGCCGGCGAGTCGTACGCCGTCGCCAACGCGGACGACGCGGCCCGCGAGGCCGCCGACGAGGTGGTCTCGGAGGGGTTCATGGACGGGACGGCCTCGGTGCTCGACCGGCTGCGCGAGCGGGAGGCCTGAGTCGATCAGAGCAGGTTGACGACGACCACTCTGAGGTACCCCAGTTCGACGAAACCGGCGTACAGTGCGGCTATTACCCATCGTCCGAGCCGCGCCGCCGTGACGACGCCGTACATCTCGAGATAGGGCGCGACGAGCGAGAGGGCGCCGAGGGTCGCCCCGCTGGCGACGGACGCTCCGAGGACGCGGTCGGCCGCGGTCGTCCCGATGATACGATTCGCACCGACCACGAACGCGAGGAAGAGGGCGGTGGGGATCAGCGTGACGAACGAGACGATGCCGCCGGTGTCGAAGTATATGGCCTGGACCGAGCCCTGTCCCGTCTTGAGCACGTAGCGCTCGTCGCCTTCTTCGACGATCACGTGCGACTCTGACGGCGACAGGTACGCTCCGTAGGCGAACTCGTCCGGGAGCTCGTCCTCGTAGTACCCGTCACAGACGAGCATGAACTCCGCACAGACGTCGGGGCTGTACGAGCCTCCAGCACTTCTGGTCCGATCAAACAGGTCCTGTGCTGCCGGCGAGAGCTCGTCGTACTGGTAGACGGGGATCTCGCCGTCTCCTTCCCATTCGGACTCCAGCGTATGTGAGAACTGATCGAGGTTTGGGTCCACGTACGGGGAGGAAAACGTCCCCGGATAAAACAGGAGCACGACCAGCAGTACGGCGGTCACGATGCCGAGGATCTGGAGAGTACGGCCGGACGGCGACACCATTCTTGTCTCTCAACTCCGTCGGAGCGGTAAGTGCCTTTGGTGGTGAGCGGGATACCGCGGATGTCGACCTCGCGAAGTCAACCGAGAGACGCGCTCGACCTACGTCCCACTAGCTGTCGCCATACGGGTACCGCGCCGTCGCCCCGCACTCGGTACACCGGACGACCACGCGCCCGGGTCGCGTCCGGACGCGGCTCGTCTTCCCGGGGCGGAGGTAGACGGCGCAGTCGTCGCAGGCGCGCCTAGAGAGTTCGCTGGGAACGCCGCAGCGGTTCCGCTCGGCGATCCGGCGGGCGCGGGCGACGTACTCGCGGGCGCGGTCGTACTCGTCGTCGACGACCGCCTCGCGGGCGAGGGCGAACAGCCGCTCGATACGCTCCGCCGGGATGCCCATGTCACGGAGGGCGGCGCGCGGCGGCAAAGAGGTTGTTATCCGGAGCGACCGCGGCGCCGCGGCGCCGCGACGCCCCGGTCGGCCGGTCCGAGACGGCGCGACGGTCGCGACCCGCACGCTTTTTTATCGGTCCACCCCAACCGAGCGGTATGAAGGAATCCCTGATGGACGTGATCTGCTGTCCGCTCGACAAGGCGACCCTCGAACTCGACGCCGACGAGGCGGACGACGAGGAGGTGCTCGCGGGGACGCTCACCTGTACGGAGTGCGGCGAGACGTACCCCATCGAGGACGGGATCCCGAACCTCCTGCCGCCGGACATGCGCGAAGAGGCGGCGGCGTAGCGGACCCGACCGTCCGCCCGCGCTCCGGCGATCGGCCGCCGCGTCTCCGGGAACATCTCGGTCGTGTGAATCTTTTTTTAGTGCGGGGTCGTGGTCCCACTCGTGCCGACACTCGACGTCGAACTGAACGGGGAGGCGGTCCACGACATCGACGCGCCGGACTCGTTCGTCACCGACGGACCGTTCCCGGTCGTGCTCGAGAACAGCGGGCGCTCGACGCACGTCCACCTCCACTTCGACGACGACCTCGACCGGGCGGCCGCGCTCGACGACGGCAACCACTTCGTCGCCGACGAGGCCACCCGCCGCGTCCACGTCTCGACGGCCGACGTCGACGAACCGGTCCGCGGCAAACTGAAGATCGTCACCGGCTACGGCTCGAACACGGCGTACGTCGACGTTCGGATCGACCCGTCGCCCGAGACCCCGAGCGAGTCGGTCGCGGTCGACGAGACCTTCTCGGCGCCCCCGGAGCGGCCCCCGGAGATTCCGCCCGGGCAGCGCGCGGTGAACGCGCTCGACCGCCTCGTCAGGAGCGGCGGGGTCGCGGGCGCGGTCTTCGGGCTCGTCGCGGTCGGCGCCGCGGTCGCGGTCGCGGTCGCCGTCGACAGCGCCCTCGTCTGGCTCGCGGTCGGGCTCGCGCTGATGATCGCGTTCGGCGCGGCGCTGCTCGCCGTGACGTGAGGCGACGGGGAGCGGTTCCCCGAGACCGCCGCCGCCGACTCGCACCTCCGTCTCGGTCGGGATCCGCGCGCTTTTAACCGTCCCGGCGGAACGAATCGCCATGAGCTTCGAGAAGGAGGACGAGGTCGTGCTCCACGACAAACACAGCGAGTACGACGGCGAGACGGGGAAGATCACGCAGGTGATGGAGACGATGTTCGGCGACGCGACGTACACGGTCAGCTTCGAGGACGGCCAGGAGACGGGCGTCCCGGAGGACGCGCTCGACGCCGTCGAGAGCGAGGAGTAACGCCGCCTCCACCCGTACCGCATGCCGAAAGTCCCCTTCCATTACGTCGACCTCCGCGCGTTCTCGTACGCCACGGAGGACGTCAAACGCGTCGAGCAGGCGCTCCGCTCGCTCCTGCCCGAGGACGTCGAACTCGACCGCGTCGAGAACGCGGGCCACCACGGGGACCGGATCGTCGTGCTCTCGGCCCGGGTCGAGCGGGCCGACGAGATGCGCCACGTCCTCGACCGGCTCTCCGAGCTGGAGGACCTCGACCGCGTCCTCGACGAGCTCGACGAGCGGGTCGACGACAACTGCGCGCTGTTCCTCCGCGTCGACAAGCAGGCGGCGTTCCGCGGCGACGTCAGGCTCGGCCCGGGGGTCACCGTCCGGACGAAGGTCGAAGCGTACCCGGCGAAAAAGGAGAAGGCGGTCGCGAACGCCCGCGAGACCCTCTCGCGGCTGGCGGACGACGACGGCGACTGACCGCTCCGCACCCCGCGCCCGCACCCATCCGGTCGCGTGCCCGGCCCGCACCCGCGGCGTGACTTTTTCACCTGCCCCGTCGATATCCGGCCATGAGCGATCCGTTCGTGGTCGTCGGGGCCGACGCGGCGGGGTTGAGTGCGGCCAGTAAGTTCCGACGCGAGGCGCCCGACCGCGAGGTCGTCGTCTTCGAGAAGGGCCGGTGGATATCGTACGCCTACTGCGGGATGCCGTACTTCATCGCGGGCTACGTCGACCGCATGTCGGACCTCCTGTCGCTGTCGCCGAGCGAGGTCGACGAGCGGGGGATCGACCTCCGGCGAGGCCGCGAGGTCGTCGCCGTCGACCCGGACGCGAAGCGCGTGACGGTCGAGACGTCCGATGGCGACCGCTTCGAGCGGGCGTACGGCGACCTGCTCGTCGCCACCGGCGCGCGCGCGACCACCGGTCCCTTCGACGTACGCGGCGTCGACGGCGCGTTCACGTTACACAACATGGACGCGGCCGCCGCCATCGACGCCTACGTCTCCGAGCCGGACGCCTACGACGCGGCCCGCGCAGACGTGAGCGCCGTCGACCGCGAGCGCGTCGACCGCAACGCCGCGATGCCGGCCCCCGAGACCGCCGCGGTCGTCGGCGGCGGGTACGTCGGCGTCGAGGTCGCCGAGGCCCTCACCGAGCGCGGGCTGGACGTCCACGTGTTCCACCGCTCGGGCCACCTCCTCTCGCCGTTCGGGGAGACCGTCGGGAACCGCGTCGAGGCGGCGCTCGAAGCCGAGGGCGTGACCGTCCACACCGACGCCCCGGTCGACGCGCTCGTCGGCGACGGCCGGATCGAGGCGATCGAGGTCGGACGCGGCGGCGGCGAGGCCTCCGAGCGAGTCCCCGTCGACATGGCGGTCGTCGGCGTCGGGATCCGGCCGAACACCGACCTGCTCGCCGGCACCGGGGTCGACCTCGGGCCCGGCGAAGCGGTCCGCGTCGACGATCACGGCCGCACCAGCCTTCCGGACGTGTACGCCGCGGGCGACTGCGCGACCGCGCGCCACGCGGTGACCGGCGAGCCGGACTGGGTCCCGCTCGGCCTCACCGCGAACCGCGCCGGGCGCGCGATCGGGGCGACGGTCGCCGGCGACCCGACGCCGGTCGGCGACATCGCGGGTACGGCGGCGGTGAAGGCGTTCGACGCCGAGGCCGCTCGCGTCGGAATCTTGGACCGCGACGAGGCCGAGGCCGCCGGGTTCGACCCGGTGAGCGAGACGGTGACCGCGGGGTCGCGCTCCGGCTACTATCCCGGCGCGGCCGAGACGGACGTGACGCTCGTCGCCGACCGCGACACGGGACGGCTGCTCGGCGGGAGCATCGTCGGTACCGACCGCGCGGCGGTCCGGATCGACACGCTCGCGACCGCCATCGAGGCGGACATGACGGTCCCGGAGATCGAGCGGCTCGACCTCGCGTACGCGCCGCCGTTCAGCCCGGTGTGGGACCCGATACTCGTCGCCGCGAAGGTGTTGAACGGGACGCTCGACGACTGAGACGGGGGGATTCCGTCCCCTACCGCGACGCGGCGATGCGCGAGAAGACGTACCCGACGACCGTCGACGCGGCGCCGACCGCGACCGCGACCGCGACGGCGAGCGCGAGCGGGGCGGTGAACGCGGCGGCGGCCGGGCCGCCGGCGGTGAACGGGAGGACGTACGGCTCCGGGCCGAGTCCCCGGAGGAACGTCCCCGCGAACGGGCCGTACGTCAGCAGGATCGCCGGGAACGCGCCGCCCCCGGTCGCCGCGAACGCGACCGCGGCGACCGCCGTCACCGCGGCCAGGGCCCCGACGACCGCCGGGTCGCCGACGCCGACCGCGGCCGTCGCGTCGAAGGCCGCGTACGACAGCGCGAAGCCGACCGCGCTCCACACCGTCGCCCGCTCGAAGCCGGTCTCGCCGAGGGCGATCCGGCGCAGCGCCGCGCGTCGGGACGCGGCCGCGTCCGCCTCGCTCGCGTCGCTGTCGGTCATTCCGGACGCGTCGCGCCCCGCCCCTCTCGGTCGGGGGTGAGGTTGCCGTGTTCGTCGATCTCGCCCGCGACGACCCGCGTCGAGGAGATGCGCTCGCCGTCCTCCGCCGCCACGTGATCGACGACGACCAGGTCGAGCGGGTCGCGGCCGTGCTCGGCGCGGATCTCGTTGATCCGCTCGCCGCCCGCCTTCGTCTCGGGGGAGACGATCAACGCGTCGAACTCCGGTTCGACCGCGATGCCGGTCGGCTCCGTCAGCTCGCGGATCTCGTAGTCGCGGCCGTGCGCCTCGGCGCGCGGGGCCAGCTCCGCTTCGAGGTCGCGCTCGCGCCGGTCGTAGGGGCGGACGTACCGCTCGACGTGTCGGGTCTCGGGCGCCAGCTCGTCGGAGGTGAGCCCGACGGTGACGTCACCCAGCTCGAACGCCCGTTCGAACAGCTTGCGGTGGCCGTCGTGAACGGGATCGAACGTACCCCCCAGCGCGACGTTCATGCCTCTCCGTTACGCGGGTCGAACTTAAATGGTCCCGAACTGCCGTCGGCGGCTCAGTTCGACGGCTCGTCGCCGCCGTCGTCCGCGTCCGCTTCGCCGTCGCCGACGGGCTCGCCGTCGCCGTCCACGGATATCTGGACGGGCTCGGTGTCGCCGTCGGGCGACTCGCCGCCGAGCCGCCGGTCGAGGTTGAAGACGGCGTTCAGCTCCGCCTGGACGTCGCCGACGACCCCGCGGACGAGGTCGCTCGGCGCGATGGCCTCGTACTCGTAGGGGTTGTTGCCCGCGCCCTCGGCCTTCCGCTTGTCGCGCTCGACGGTGCCCTCGTCGTGGAGCTCGGCGAGCGCCTCGCGGACGGTGCTCGGGTACAGGCCGGTGCCGTCGGCGACCTCGTCGCTCGTGCTGTGCGGGTTGTCGCGGAGGTAGACGTAGATGCGCGCCCGCGTCTCGGTGTCGAGCAGCCACGCGAGCAGGTCGACCACGTTGTCGTCGAACCCCTTCACCGCCCTGTCGGCGCCCTCGCCGAGGCGCTCTTTCGTCTTCCGCAGCTCCTCCCGGGTCCGCTCCGTCGGAGACTCCTCCACGTCGTCTCCCGGTTCGGAGGGTGAATCGTTCGCGGTCATGACAGAGAGTGGGAGCTACGCGGGCAAAAGGGTTTCTCGTCGCTTTCGTTCCGACGGAACGCCGAGAACGCGCCTCGGGGCTTTCGGCCTCGGTGTCAGGGGTTGAGGACGGTGTCAGGGGGCGACGACGAGGTCCGCGCGCAGCGCGTCGGCGCCCGACTCCTCGCGGATCCGGCGCTGGCGCGCGGCGCCGCTCTCGGCCTCGTACACTTCCCGGATGCCGTCGATCCCGAGCCGGTCGCACTCGGCGTCGACCACCTCGCCCAGCGGGGTCGTCCCCTCGCCGTCGCGGTCGACGAACGCGGCGTCGTGTCCGTGCCGGATGGCGCGCCACTTGTTCTCGTCGAGCAGTTCCCTGCGCAGCGACGGGGGCGACTCGCCGTCCTCGTATCGCTCGGCGTAGTCGACGACCAGCGCCCGGACGTACTCGGCGAGCGCGAGGGTCACCTCGGGGTCGCGCTGGGCGTCCGGCGCCCGCACCTCGACCGTGCCGTGGCCGGTGTGGGGGCGCACGTCGAACCACAGCTCGCCGCGGTCCGCGATGGAGTCGGTCTCGACCATCCGGCGCTCGTACCGCCGGAACGCGTCGAAGTCGTCGAACGCCGACGGGATGCCGGTGTTCGGGAGGTTCTCGAACACCTTCGCGCGGGCCGAGGCCAGCCCGGTGTCGAATCCGTTCCAGAACGGGGAGTTCGCCGACAGCGCGAGCAGCACGGGACAGTGCCACCGCAGGCGGTTCGCGACCCAGACGGCCTTGTCCGCGTCGTCGACGCCGACGTGGACGTGGAGCCCCGCGGTCGTGTTCCGGTGTTGCGGGTACTGAATGCGGTCCAGTTGGGCCTGGTACCGGGGCTTCTTCACGTGGTCGAGCTCGCGCCACTTCGCCGCCGGGTGGAGGCCGGCGGCCGCGATCCGATACCCGTCGGCGGCGGCGTGGTCGACGAGCGCCTCGCGGACGGTCGCGAGCGCGTCCGCGGCGTCCGCGGGGTCCGCCATCGTCTCGGTCTGGGCCTCTATCGTGCACTCGAACAGCTCGTGGTCGAACCCCTCCGGCACCGCAGCCGGCGGGTCGCGACCGTACACGAGGTCGTCGGTCCCGGACGTCGGGCGGCCCTCGGCATCGACGATGTAGAACTCCTCCTCGATGCCGAGCGTCCCCATCCGGGAGAACGCGTCCCGCGAACCGAGTTCCATTACCGCCTCGTACCGGTCGCGCGCTCTTATAAGGATTGGAAGACGGAAGACGCGGCGGCGGTCCGGACGCGCGCTCAGAAGCGACCGCACAGTCCGGACGCGCCCCACAAGACACTTGCTGCGTCGAGCGCCGTTCACAGACATGAGCCGACGCCGGTTCGTCGCCGGACTCCTCTCCGCCGGCGCGGCCGCGCTGGCCGGCTGTGCCGGCGACCGCGACGGCGAGTGGGACCCGACGATCGACGGCGAAGAGCCGACGATCCCGCGCGGGGGCGAGGCGACCGTCACGGTCGAGGCCACCGACGTGGGCGGCTTCTCTTTTCGCCCCCCGCCGGACGGCATCACCCTCGGGCTGAGCGCCTCGGAGCGGGAGGTCACCCCGTCGCCGGACTCGGGGGCGGACTCCTATCCGCCACGGTGGTTCTGGTCCGGACGTACCAGCGTGACTGTCAGGGTCCCGATCGCTGTCGGCGAGTCCGCCGAGCCGGGCGAGTATCAGTACGGAGTAACCGTTTACCCGGACGCGGACTCCGAGCGAAGCGTCCGCGAATCCTTCCCGATCACCGTCGCCGACGGGTGATCCGGCGTCTCCCCCGGCCTCGTCGATCGGTGGCGGCATCGGCAGGGCCGGCCGTACCGCTCCCTGCGAACCGGTGTCGAAAAAGCGGCCCGACAGCACCCCGACTCGATCGAAAACGAGTCGGCGGCGCGCCGTCACGCGCCCGGTTCCCCCACCGCGCTCGACACCGTCCCGCGCTCGACACCGTCCCGCTCAGCCGAGGACGTAGCGGAGCTTCGGGAACCGCTCGACGAGCGCCTGCCCCCCGACCTCGATCCGCTCGATGTAGGCGTCCAGTCCGAGGACGCGACCCGCGCCGAACGCGGCGACGGTGAGGAACACCATCGCGTACACCAGCGTCGAGTCGAACAGCGCGAGCGCCTCGCCGCTCCACCCGCCGAGGTAGAACAGCAGCATCTGGATCGCGCCGCCGAGCGCGGCCAGGCGGACGAACGCGCCCGCGATGAGCGCCGCGCCGATGAGCACCTGCGTGACCGGAACGATCACGTTGACGACCTCCATGAGCGCCGGACTCGACGCCATCGCGGCGTACAGCCCGCTGACCGGGCTCGCCGGGTTGACGTTCGCGAGGTAGCCCGCGGCGTCGAACGGCCACTCGGAGACCTTCCCGAGGCCGGCGAACAGGATCATCCCGCCGATGGTCGCCCGGAGCAGGACGATGAACAGCGCCGACAGCGAGTGCGCCTTCCCCGACAGGGTGATGCCGCCGATCTCGCCGCCGAACTCGTTCGTGGTTTTGGTGGACATAGTGTCTCTCCTCGGTTACCGATACGCCGAATTCCCGTATAAATCGGCGAGCGCGTTCCCTCGCGGCGAGACGGATCCGTGGTGTCCCCCGCATCGGTGGGGTATTTAAATACCCGTGCCGAACGTTATCGGTCCCGGGCGCTCTCCGACCCGCTCACCACGCCTCGCCGCTCGCGAGATCCAGGTCGCCGTCGCCCTTCTCCGAGGGACAGACGTCGGCGAGCACGCAGTCGGCGCAGTCGGGGTTGATCGCGGTACACGTCGCGCGGCCGTGGTCGATCATGAGGTGCGTGAACTGCTGCCAGTCGCTCTCGGGGACCACGTCGAGCAGGTCCTGTTCGATCGCTTCCGGACGCTCCTCCTCGGTGATCCCCAGCCGCCGCGTGAGCCGCTGGACGTGGGTGTCGACGACGATGCCCTCGACGACGTCGTGGCCGTGTTGGAGGACGACGTTGGCGGTCTTGCGGCCCACCCCCGCGAGATCGGTCAGCTCCGACATCGTGTCCGGCACCTCGCCGCCGTGCTCCTCGGCGATGTCCGCGCACGCCGAGCGGATGTACTTCGCCTTGTTGTTGTAGTAGGTGATCGAGTTTATCGCCTCCGCGAGTTCCTCCTGGGGCGCGCTCGCGTACTCCTCGGGCGTCTCGTACGTCTCGAACAGGTCGGCGCACACCGAGTTCACGCGCTCGTCGGTACACTGGGCGGAGAGGATCACGGCGATGAGCAGCTCCAGCCGGTTCGAGTAGTTGAGCGAGATGGTCGAGTCCGGGTACTCCTCGTAGAGCCGGTCGAGGACTTCCGCGACCTGCTCCTCCCGCGGGTCGAGTGGCGTTCCCATACCGATCCCCTCCGCCCGGGCGACATTGAACGATCCGACTCCGCCCCCCGTTCGCGGGGGGAGGCGTCGCTCGGCCGCCCCGTCTCGACCGAGTAGTAAGACAGTTACCACCCGGCGCGCTGGTTGGCGTATGGACGTACTCGACGTCGCGGCGCGCGCGACCGAGACGGGGCCCGTGTGCGACGCCTGTCTCGGCCGGCTCGTCGCCGACCGGAGCTTCGGGCTGTCGAACGCCGACCGCGGCTCGGCGCTCCGGGTGTCGCTCGCGCTGCGCGACGACGAGGACCACGAGGCGGTCGACACCGCGGACTGCTGGGTGTGCGAGGGGCGCTGCGCGGAGTTCGACGACTGGGCCGCCCGCGCCGCCGAGGCGGTCGAGGGGATCGAGTTCGACACGTACAACGTGGGCACGCGCCCGCCGCCGCTGATCGAGGAGAACGAGGCCCTGCTCCGCGCCGACGCCGGCCTCGACGAGGACGCGGGCGAGCCGTTCAAGTCGGAGTTCAACCGCGAGGTCGGCAAGCGGGTCGGGCGGACCACGGGCGCCGAGGTCTCCTTTGACCGCCCGGACGTCCAGTTCACGATCGACCTGGCCGAGGACGCCATCGACGCGAAGGTCAACTCCACGTTCGTCTACGGCCGGTACCGGAAGCTAGAGCGCGACATCCCCCAGACCGAGTGGCCCTGCCGCGAGTGTAAGGGGTCCGGGCGACAGGGCGCCGACCCCTGCGACCACTGCGGCGGCTCCGGCTACCTCTACGACGACAGCGTCGAGGAGTACACCGCGCCGATCGTCGAGGACGTGATGGACGGGACCGAGGCGACGTTCCACGGCGCGGGCCGCGAGGACGTCGACGCCCTCATGCTCGGCACCGGCCGCCCGTTCGTGATCGAGGTCGAGGAGCCGCGCCGGCGCCGGGTCGACACCGACCGCCTCCAGTCGGACATCAACGCGTTCGCCGACGGCGCGGTCGAGGTCGAGGGCCTCCGGCTCGCGACCTACGAGATGGTCGAGCGCGTGAAGGAGCACGACGCCGGGAAGCGGTACCGCGCGCAGGTGGCGTTCGACGTCGACGTCGACGCCGACGCGCTCGCCGACGCGGTCGCGGAGCTGGAGGGAGCGACCGTCGAGCAGTACACGCCGAACCGCGTCGACCACCGCCGCGCGAGCATCACCCGCGAGCGCGACGTGTACGAGGCGACCGCCGAACTCGGCGGCCCGCGGCGCGCGACCGTCGAGATCGGCGGCGAGGGCGGGCTCTACATCAAGGAGCTGATCTCCGGCGACGAGGGACGCACCGAGCCGAGCCTCGCCGGCCTGCTCGGCGTCGGGGCCGAGGTGACGGCGCTCGACGTGCTCGCGGTGGAGGGTGAAGACGAGCCGTTCGAGGACGAGGCGTTCTTCCGGGAGTAGCGCGCCCGCATCCAGGGTCTCCTCGTCCCGGGTCCGGCCCCGCAGCGCACCGCCTCGGACCGCGACGGTCTCGGAACCAACGGGATTTATCTGACGAGCGTCAGACGTTCGCACATGAACGGGAGCGACGCCGACGGCGGAAACGCCCGCGAGGGCGGGACGCGAAACGGCGGGGCCCGCGGCGGGTCGGGCGGTTCGGCCGGGACCGGGGGCGCCGGCCACGCGGGCGAGCCCGCGGTCGGCGACCCCGTCATCCGGCCCGCGGTCGAGGAGGGCGGCGGAGTCCCGGCCGCCGCCGCCGTGTCGCTGAACGGCGCCGACCGCGCGGACCGCCCCGACCGGGTCTCCTCGGTCCTCGTCGCCGTCGGCCCCGGCCCGCACTCGGGCGCGACCGTCGACGTGGCGCGGGAGATCGCCGCCGCGACCGACGCGTGGCTCGAACTGTTCCACGTCGTCCCCTCGGACGCGGCGCTGGCCGACGCCGGCCCGGACGAGGACGCCTCCGGAACGGTCGTCGACGCAGGCGACGCGGACGACACCGACTACGCCGCGGCCGGCGAGCGGCTCCTCGACGCTGCCGAGGACAGGCTCGGCGGGTTCGACCGCGCGGACCGATGGCTCGTCGAGGACCGGACCGCGGCGGGCGCCATCGTCGAGCAGTCCGCGTACTACGACCTCGTCGTCGTCGGCGCGCCGACCACCGGGACGGTCGGCCGCTTCGTCTTCGGCTCCACGACCGACACCGTCATCGGCGACGCGGAGGTCCCCGTCGTCGTCGTCGAAGCCGACGGGTCGCGGGCGCTCGACCCGGCGTAGGAGCCGGTTCCGCGCTGCCGCCGTCGCTTCTCCGCTCTCGGCCGCCGCTCCCCGCGTTCTTCCGCGTTCTCGAACCACGGTACCGCTTCCCGTCGCGGCGACAGCGTTAAATTAGTGTACATACTTGTACATCACAACGCGGAATACTACATCGGTGGACACAATGAATCTCAACGACACGGTCGAGC
Source organism: Halorubrum sp. Atlit-28R (assembly GCF_003665955.1). Lineage (NCBI taxonomy): Archaea > Methanobacteriati > Methanobacteriota > Halobacteria > Halobacteriales > Haloferacaceae > Halorubrum > Halorubrum sp. Atlit-28R. The sequence goes on along the minus strand of NZ_QPLS01000001.1, from coordinate 127,214 downwards.
GCGTGACGGACGGGGAGGATCTGACCGTAGCCGAGGCGCGCGAGGCCGCGCGGCTGGTCTTCGAGGAGGCGACGGACGCCCAGATCGGGGCGCTGCTGGCCGCGCTCCGGACGAAGGGCGAGACCGAGGCCGAGATCGCCGGCTTCGCGCGGGGGATGCGCGACGCGGCGCGCACGATCGAGCCCGACCGCGACCCGCTCGTCGACACCTGCGGCACCGGCGGCGACGACTACGACACGATCAACGTGTCGACGACCGCCGCCATCGTCGCCGCGGGGGCCGGGGTGCCGATCGCGAAGCACGGCAACTACTCCGTCTCTTCCTCGTCGGGAAGCGCGGACGTGCTGGAGGTCGCGGGCGCCGACGTGGAAGCCGAGCCGCCCGCCGTCGAGGCGGCGATCGAGGCGGACGGGATCGGCTTCATGCTCGCGCCGGTCTTCCACCCGGCGATGAAGGCAGTCATCGGCCCGCGCAAGGAGCTGGGCATGCGGACGATCTTCAACGTCCTCGGGCCGCTCACAAACCCCGCCGGCGCCGACGCGCAGGTGCTCGGCGTCTACGATCCCGACCTCGTGCCCGTCATCGCGCGCTCGCTCGCACACATGCCCGTCGAGCGCGCCCTCGTCGTCCACGGCGCCGGCATGGACGAGATCGGGATCCACGACGAGACCGTCGCCGCCGAGGTAGACGGCGAGGCGGTGACCGAGTTCACCATCGCGCCGGAGGACCTCGGGCTCGACCGCGCCCCGATCGACGCGGTCGCGGGCGGAAGCCCCGAAGAGAACGCCGCGGACCTGCGCGGGATCGTCGACGGCTCCGTCACGGGCCCGAAGCGCGACCTGATACTGGCGAACGCGGGCGCGGCGATCTACGTCGCCGGCGAGGCCGACACGCTCGCGGCGGGCGTCGAGCGGGCGGCCGAGGCGATCGACTCCGGCGCGGCCGCCGAGAAGTTCGCGGCGCTCTGCGGCGACGGCGAGCCGGCCGACGGCGGGCTCGGGGCGACCGCGGAGGACGACGACTGATGGCCCGGGTGAAGATCTGCGGGCTGACCGACGAGGCCGACCTCCGCGCCGCGGTCGACGCGGGCGCCGACGCGGTCGGCGTGATCACGGAGGTGCCGGTCGACTCGCCGCGCGAGGTCGACCCGGCGACGGCGGCCGAGCTGCTCGCCGCCGTGCCCCCGTTCGTCACCGCGACGCTCGTGACGATGCCCGACTCCGCCGAGCGCGCGGTCGAGCTCGCCCGGACGGTCGCCCCCGACGCGATCCAGCTCCACGGCGAGTGGACGCTCGACGAGCTGCGGTACGTCCGCGCGGAGACGGAACGGAAGGTGCTGCTCACGGTCGACGCCGACGAGCCGGCCCGCGCTGAGGAGCTGGACGGCGCGGTCGACGCGCTGGTCGTCGACTCCACCGACGACTCGGGCGCGGGCGGCACCGGCGAGACGCACGACTGGCGCGCGACCGGCGACCTCGCCGCCCGGCTCACGACCCCGGTCGTGCTGGCGGGCGGGCTCACGGCCGACAACGTCGCCGAGGCGGTCCGCGTCGCCGACCCCTTCGCGGTCGACGTCGCCTCCGGCGTCGAGATCGAGGGCGGACGGAAGGACCACAACGCGGTGGCCCGCTTCGTCGCGAACGCGGGCCGGGAGATGGAGCTGGCATGAGCGACGCGCCCCCGCTTGACCGGACGAAAGCCGAGTTCGTCGACCTCGCGGCCGACGCCCAGCGGCCGGTCGTGGTCCGCGCGTCGGCCGCGCTCGACGCGGACGTGACCCCGGTGGGCGCGTACGCGACCCTCGTCGGCGAGGGGCCGTACGGCTTCCTCTTAGAGTCCGGGGAGAAGGTCGCCTCCAGCGACCCGGACGGCGCGTTTACCGCGGACGGCAAGGCGGACCGTCACGCCCGGTACTCGTTCGTCGGTTACGACCCGGAGGCGATCGTCTCGGTCCACCCGGACCGCACCGAGGTGACCGAGCTGGGGCCGGCCGCCGACTTCGTCGGCGCGGACGGGGACGCGGCCGACGGCGACCTCGGGCCCGCCGCGGGCGACGCGGTCGACCGCGTCCGCGCGGCGTTCCCGGACGCGAGCCTGCGCGGCTTCCCGGACACCGACCGGCAGATCCTCTCGGGCGGCTTCGTCGGGTTCCTCGCGTACGAGGCGGTGTACGACCTCTGGCTGGAGGAGGTCGGCGTCGAGCGCCCCGAGACGGAGTTCCCCGACGCCGAGTTCGCGCTCACGACGCGGACCGTGGTCTTCGACGAGCGGGAGGGCGGCGCCGAGCTGGTGTTCACGCCGGTGATCGGCGTCGACGACGACCCCGCCGCCGTCTACGACGACCTGGTCGACGAGGCCGAGCGGGTCGCGGCCGAACTGCGCGAGGCCGCGCCGCCCGACCCGGACGGGGTCCGCGTGCGCGAGGAGTCGGCGGACCCGCGCGAGGAGTACGAGGAGGCGGTTCGGACCGCCAAGCGCCACGTCCTCGACGGCGACATCTACCAGGGCGTGATCTCGCGGAGCCGCGAGCTCCGAGGCGAGGTCGACTCGCTCGGGCTGTACGCGGCGCTCCGGGACGTGAACCCCTCGCCGTACATGTACGTGCTCCGGCACGACGACCGGACCGTCGTCGGCGCGAGCCCCGAGACGCTCGTGTCGGTCCAGGGCGATCGCGTCGTCTCGAACCCCATCGCCGGCACCTGTCCACGCGGGACCAGCCCGGTCGAGGACCGCCGGCTCGCGGGCGAGATGCTCGCCGACGGGAAGGAGCGCGCCGAGCACACGATGCTCGTCGACCTCGCGCGCAACGACGTGCGGCGCGTCTCCGAGCCGGGATCCGTCCGCGTCGAGGAGTTCATGAACGTGCTGAAGTACAGCCACGTCCAGCACATCGAGTCGACCGTGACGGGGACGCTCGCGGCCGACGCCGACGCGTTCGACGCGACGCGCGCGACGTTCCCGGCCGGGACGCTCACCGGCGCGCCGAAGGTGCGCGCGATGGAGATCATCGACGACCTGGAGACGACCCCGCGGGAGGCGTACGGCGGCGGCGTCGGCTACTACTCGTGGACCGGCGACGCCGACTTCGCGATCGTCATCCGGACCGCGACGCTCGACGAGTCGGGCGACGAGTCCGTCGTCGGCGTGCGCGCCGGCGCTGGCCTCGTCGCCGACTCCGACCCCGCCGCCGAGTACGAGGAGACCGAACAGAAGATGGACGGCGTGTTGACCGCGATCGACCGCATCCGCGAGGGCGAAGCGCGGGACGGCGACGCCGACTCGGCGGCGCCCGCCGAGGACGACGACGGGGCGCTCGCCACCGGCACGGAGGCGGAGCGATGAAGGTCGCCGTCGTCGACAACTTCGACTCGTTCACCTACAACCTCGTCGAGTACGTCTCCGACCAGACGGTCGGCGGGGAGCCGGTCGCGGTCGACGTGTTCAAGAACACGGCGTCGCTCGACGAGATCGAATCCGCCAAGCCCGACGCCGTGATCATCAGCCCGGGGCCCGGCCACCCGAAGAACGACCGCGACGTGGGCGTGACGATGTCCGTGCTCCGCGACCTGTCGCCGTCGGTGCCGACGCTCGGCGTCTGTCTCGGCTTAGAGGCCGCGGTCTACGAGTACGGCGGGACCGTCGGGCACGCCCCCGAGCCCGTCCACGGCAAGGCGTTCCCCGTCGACCACGACGGGGAGGGCGTGTTCCGCGGGCTCGACCAGGGGTTCCGCGCCGGCCGCTACCACTCGCTGGCGGCGACCGAGGTCCCCGAGGCGTTCGACGTCACGGCCACCACGGACCACGGCGGCGAGTCGATCGTGATGGGGATCCGCCACCGCGAGCACCCGATCGAGGCGGTCCAGTTCCACCCGGAGAGCGTGTTGACCGGGTCGGGCCACGACCTCATCCGGAACTTCCTCACCGCCGTCTGAGCCCCCCCCCCCCTGGGTCAGGCGTCCCCGCCTTCTTCGCCGCCTTCGCTGCCGTCGCCGTCGTCGCCCGGCCCTCCCTCTCCGTTCTCGTCCTCGGCCGGTTCGCCGTCGTCGTCGAGCCCGCGGCCGGCGAGCCCGACGAGGTGGCCGACCTCGGGGAGGACGACCTCGTCGACGCCGAGCCGGACCGCGTTCTCCGAGCCCGGGAGACAGAACACCGGCGTGGCGGAGACGACGCCGGCGACGGCGCGCGAGCCGATGGTCCGCGTGCCGACCTCCTCGTAGGAGAGCCGGCGGAACAGCTCGCCGAACCCGGGGAGCCGCTTCGCGAACAGGCCGCGGACCGCCTCCGGCGTCACGTCGTCGGGCGTGACGCCCGTCCCGCCGGTCGTCACCACCACGTCGGTGTCCCTCCGGCGAGCGAGTCGGTCGACGGTGCCCTGGACGCTGTCGTAGTCGTCCGGGATCAGTTCGCGGACCGACACCTCGTGGCCCGCCTCCTCGAACGCCGCCGCGACGTAGTCGCCGGCCGGATCCTCGTCCGCGCCCCGCGACGAGGAGACCGTGACGACCGCGGCCGCGACGGAGTCCGCGTCGTGGTGGTGATGGTCGTGGTCACCATGGTCGTGATCGTGGTCATCGTGGCCGTGGTCGTGACCGTGGCCATCATAGCCGTCTCCAGAACGGTCGCCGTCGTGGCTATCGTCGCCGTGGTCGGTCATACGTCCGCCTTCGGCGCCCGCGTCAAAACACCTCCCGGTCTCTTCAGGGCCAGTCGTCGCGCGCCTGCTCCTCGGGCGCGTCGTCGTCCGGCTCGCCCGTCGCGAGCGTCCACCCCGCGGCCTCGGCGGCGTCCTCGACCTGGAGGAACTCCCAGCCGGTCGCCTCGGCGACGGCCTCGTCCTCGTCGTCGACGCCGACGAAGACGTGCCGGTCCGTATCGAACTGCCCGCCGATGTTCTCTAAGCTCTCCTCGACGCCGCGCGGGCCGGAGAAGAAGTCCTGTCGCACGCGGTGTTTCCGCGTGAAGTTCGTGACGACGTAGGTGGGCTTCTCGCTGACGACCCCAACGTACTCCGTCCACTGCCGGGCGTTGTTGAACACCGCGTTGGGGTCCGCGAGCGCTTTCAGCGCCTCCAACTCGAACGCCAGCGTCATGTCTGTAGATCCGCCGCTGTCCATGCGCCCCGCTTACCGCCCGCCGGCGAAAACAACTTCGCTTCCGCGTAGCCCGCCGGTCGCCCGGGGTGGGCGGCCGCCGTCACCGCGACCGGACCAGGTAGTAATCGGTGAACTTCACCACGTCGCCGTCGTCGAGGTCGCCTGTCTCGGGCGCCGTCCACGGCTCGCCCGCCAGCTCCCGCACGACGCCCTGCTCGTCGTCGTCCAGTTCGTCGTAGTGGCGGACGCGCGCGTCCGACGGGACGCGGCCGGTGCGGCGAAGCCGCAGCCGTCGCCCGGTGTCTCTGAGCGGCATGTGTTATCATATAACACGATTAATCATAAGCGTTTCGCGGCGGACGTGACGCCGGTCGCCACGAGGGCGACACCCGCGGCTCGATTGCCGAGAAGCGAACGGACGAAGGGTGGCCGCTGTCCGGAGCTACTGCTCGGTCGTCGCCGCGAGGTCGTCGACGGAGAACCCGGGCTCCATGAGGCGGTCCGTCTGTCCGCTCACGTCGCGGCCCTCGCGCATCAGCTCTTTGAACGCAGACTGCGGCGAGAGGTCGCCGATGAGCACGCCGCCGACGACCTTTCCGTCCTTCAGCGCGACGCGGCGCCACTCGTTTTCGCCCGTGGTCGCCTCGACCGAGTCGTCGCCGAGCGTCGGGTGCCCGAACGAGAGGAACGGGAAGTCGAAGTGGGTGATCGAGTACGAGGAGACCCACCGGAACTCGTCGCTGCCGTAGTCGACCATGTTGCGGGCAGCGATGGTGCCCTGCTCCTTCGCGGAGCCCCACGAGCCGTTCTTCGCGTGCTCGCCGAGGATGAGGTCGTTGAACGTGGTGATGTCGCCCGCGGCGAACACGTTGTCGACGTTGGTGCGCATGAACTCGTCGACGACGATGCCGTCGTCGAGTTCCAGCGGCGTGTCCTCGACGAGTTCGGTGTTGAAGTTCAGGCCGATGGCGACGCCGGCGAAGTCGCACTCGTAGCGCTCGCCGTTCGGGTCGACCGCGGCCTCGACGTGGCCCTCGTCGTCGACCTCGAAGCGGTCGACGCCGGAGTCGAAGACCGGCTCGACGCCGCGCTCGCGCATCGCCTCGTGCATGATCTCCGCGCCCTCCTCGGAGAGCGCGTAGCGCCACCAGCAGTCGCCGCGCATGAGGTACTTCGCCTCGACGCCCTGCGCGCCGCAGATGGCCGCGAAGTCGATGCCGAGCAGCCCGGCGCCGACGATGACGCCCTTCTCGGCGCCCTCCACGCTCTCTTTGATGTTGCGGGCGTCCTGGAACGTCCAGAAGTGGTGGATACCGTCGGCGTCGGCGTTCTCGACCGGGAGCTGCTGGGGCGTGCCGCCGATGGCGAGCAGGAGGGAGTCGTACTCGAACGTCTCGCCCTCGTGGGTGCGGACCGCGTCCTCGTCCACGTCGATGTCGACGACGACCGTGTTCAGCCGGAGGTCGACGTCGTGCTCGTCGTACCAGTCTTCTTGGTGGATCGAGATCGGGGCCTCGGGGAGCTTCCCCTTCGCGTACTCCTTGATCAGAATCCGGTTGTAGAGGGACTCACCCTCGTCCGTGAGAACCGTGATCTCGGCGTCGGGCGCTTCCTCGCGGAGCGTCTCGGCCGCGGACGCGCCCGCGATACCGTCACCGATGATCACGTACGAATCGCTCATGTCCGGCCGTTCGGATTCATGGTTAATGTGGGTTGTCATCCGCGTCCGGGGGCGTGCGACGGACACGCACGGCCGGAAAAAACGGCCGAAGTGACGCGTTTCCGTCGGAAGCTCTCACGCCGGCCGGCGCTCGGGGTCGTCGTCCTGCGCCCCGCCGTGCCGATCGGCGGCTCCGACCGACGACCGGCGGCCCTCGCCCCCGGTCAGTGGTCGGCTCCGGCCGGCTCCGCGGGGAAGTCCTTTTCGCCGGCCTCGACGGCGACGTCGAGCCAGTTCTCCGTCGGGACGAGCGGACACTCGTAGGCGTGGTTGTACGCGCACGTGGGGTTGTACGCGAGATTGAAGTCCACGACCCACTCGCCGTCGACGCGGTCGCGGTCGGGATCCAAGTCGAGGTACCGACCCGCGCCGTACGTCTCGTCGCCGCTCGTCGCGTCGCGGAACGGTACCCAGAACCGGTCCGCGCCGTCTGCCGGCCGATACGCCTGGAGCGTCGCCGCCTCGCCGTCGACCTCGAAGCGGAACTCCCCCCACCGGCTGTACGTCTGTTCGCCCTCGGCGGTCGTCTCGACGGTCACCGTCTCCTTCTCGTCGTGCTCGTGAAGCGGCAGGACGAACCGGTACGCCGGGTCCGGATCGTAGTACGCCAGCCCGGGGAAGCCGTCGCCCCGCATCGAGACCGGCAGCGGCGACCGCGCCGACTCGCGGAACCGCTCGATTTTCGCCTCCCGCTGCGCCTCCACCTGCGCCGCCCAGTCGTCCGCGGTCTCGGCGTCCATGATTACCTTAGTATTGCACCGCGCGCACAATAACAATTCCGACCGCGGAACTCTCGACCGCGCGGACGACAGAAGGCACTTATGGCGTTCTCGGAGATGTTGAGCCGTGAACAGACGAACTGCCCTCTCCACCTTGGCGGTCGGTGGGTTCGTCGGAGTTGCTGGCTGCCTCGGCAACATACGCATCGGCGGGGACGACGAACAGGCGGCCCGAGACCGACCGGATCCCGAACTGAACCGGGAGGTCGAGACGGAGGGCGTTGAGGACGGGTCCCGCTCGCAGTTCCAGTGGGGACCGACGCACGCGGGATGCCGTGAGGACGCGGGACCGACAGACGATGTCGACGTGTTCTGGCGGCGGACGCCGTACCGGTACGATCATTCACAGCCGGTCGTCGTGGGCGATCGGGTGTACGTCTCTTTCTCGGGGACCTTGTTTCGTCTTGACCTCGCGACCGGCGAGGTACGGTGGTCGACGGAGGTCGGTCACGACGGGTCGTCGACGCCGGCGGTTCGCGACGGCATCGCATACGTGACGGTTTGGAACGGCGGCGGCGAGACCGACCGCGGACTGGCGGCCGTCGACGCCGAGAGCGGCGAGGTGCGGTGGCGGCGGCTGACCGACACGGAGATCACGACGGCGCCGACCGTGACCGACGACGGCGTGTTCGTGGGAGGCGGCTACGAGACGCAGACCGTCGCGGCGTTCGACTACGACGGAGCCGAACGGTGGCGCAACGACCTCGGAGAGTACGCCTCCGCGCCCGCCGTCGCCGACGGAACCGTCGTCTACGGCGCGGGCGGTCCCCGTGTCGTCGCCTACGACGCCGCCTCGGGCGAGGAACTGTGGACGGCCGACGTCGACGGCGACGCGACCGCGACGCCGACCGTCGCCGACGGCCGCGTCCTGATCGGCACGCGGGCCAGCACCCTGTACGCGCTCGACCTCGCAGACGGAACCGTCGAATGGACTGAGGACCTCGCGGGACCCGTCCGACGGTCGGTCGCCGTCGCGGGCGACACGGCGGTGGTTCCGACCGAGCTCGGGCTCGTCGCCGTCGGCGACGGCGGAGAGCGGCTGTGGAGCGACGACGAGGTCACCGGCGCGACCGCGCCGATGGTCGCGGACGGGGTCGCGTACCTCGGCGATGGTCGGACCGTCCGCGCGATCGCGGTCGAAGACGGGACGGAGCGGTGGTCCTTTCGGACTCGCGAGCGCACTTACACCGACGTCTTGCTTCAGGGCGTCCGCGCCGCTCCGACGGTCGTCGACGGCGTCGTCCTCGCGGCGACCCATGCGGGTGACGTGTACGCGCTCGGCGAGACCTGAAACGGTTGCCGGACCGCGTTTCGAACCGGTTCGACGCCACACATTCAAGAGCGTCCCGACCCAACGACGCGTATGAAAATCCGGCAGAACATCCGCCACTGGGCCGCCAAGAAGGCGTTGACCACGCCGGTCGTCGGCGACGTCGCCAACGACAAGCTCGTCGACCTCCACACGAGCATCTTCCTCAACAAGGCCGACGAGGACCGCCGCGAGGAGCGCCGCGACCACCTCGACAGCTTCTTCGACGCGACGATGGACACCTACGTCGCCGCGTTGGAGGCCGACTTCCCGGAGGCCGAGGCCCGGGAGATCACTCACGTCCAGGCGAACTTCGACTTCTTCAACCACGGCTGGACGGAGATGATGGAGATCCCCGGCGACGAGCTGGAGGCCCACTACCGCCGGTACGAGTCCTTCTTCACCGACTACGGGATCACGATCGACGACCCGCTCGGCGACTTCCGCCCCCCGGATGGAATCGTCGACGCGCCGGAGACCCCGGAGAAGCTCGCCTCGCCGGAGTACGAGAACGCCCTGGCCGGCTTCGCGGACGACGTGTACGTCGAGACCGACGACGGCGAGACGGTCGTCGGCGGCGACACGGAGGAGCCGGACGAGGTCGACGCCGCGGCCGCGCCCGGGCTCGACGAGGACGAGGCCAGCGCCTGAGCGGCGTCGGGTCGACCGCCCCTCGGCTCCGCCGCCGCGGTCGTTCGATCCCTTTCGACTCGCCGACCACGTTTATAGTTCGCCGGACAGAGGGAGGGGTATGAACCGCGGGCAATCGTTCCTGCTTCTCCTCATGGGGTCGGTCGCGCTGCTGACCCTCTTCGTCATTCTCCCGTTCGTCGAGTACGTCATCGCCGCGGCGATCCTCGCGTTCGTCCTCTACCCGTTCCACCGCCGGCTCTCGCGGTGGCTCCGGGCCCGCGTCTCGAAGCGCTTCGGACAGATGCTCTCGGCGCTGACGCTCATCTTCTCCGCCATCGTCGCGGTGATCCTCCCGCTCGCGTACATCTCGTGGGTGTTCGTGCGCGACCTCACGGCCATCGCCGCGGGCGACACCGCGATCAACGTCGCGGCGATCGAAGCGGAGATCGCGGCGCTCACCGGGCAGGACCCCGAGGTCGCCGACCTGCTCCAGACCGCCGGCGAACTGCTCGTCGAGGTCCTGTTCGGCGGGTTCAGCGGCGTCGTCACCACGGGGCTCCGGGCCTCGGTCGGGCTGTCGCTCGCGCTGTTCCTGCTCTACTACACGCTCATCGACGGGCCGGCGTTCGTGCGGTGGATCCGGGACACGAGCCCGCTGCCGCCCGACGTCACGGCGGACCTCGTCGACCGGATCGACGCGATGACGCGCGGGGTGGTGATCGGCCACATCTCCGTCTCGCTGCTTCAGGCCGTCATCGCCGGGCTCGGGCTCTGGGTCGCCGGGATCCCCAACGTGGTGTTCTGGACGTTCGTGATGGCGGTGCTGGCGCTTTTACCGCTCATCGGCGCCTTCTTCGTGTGGGGGCCCGCCGCGGCCTACCTCGTGATCATCGACCAGGTCACGGCCGGGATCTTCCTCGCGGTGTACGGCGTCGCGGTGATCGCGATGGTCGACAACTACGCCCGGCCGCTCGTCATCGACCAGCGGGCGCACCTCAACCCCGGGATCATCCTCCTCGGCGTGTTCGGCGGCATCTACTCCGTGGGCTTCACCGGGCTGTTCGTCGGGCCGATCGTGATCGGCGTGCTCGCGGCGACGCTGGAGACGTTCCGCGAGGACTACGACGCGATCTGACGGATTTAACCGCTCAGCCCGCGAAGGTCGCCCATGGCGACGACCGCGACCTCTCGGCTCCCGGACCGCCGCGACGCCCTCCTCATCGCCGCCGCGGCGGTCGCGGTCAACCTGATCGGCGCGCTCGGCGTCCCCTTCACGGCGACGCAGAGCGCGTGGTTCACGTCGCTGGAGCTCCCCGCCTTCTACCCGCCGGGCTGGGCGTTCGGCGTCGTCTGGCCGGTCCTGTACGCGCTGTGCGGCGCCGCCGCGGCCCTCGTCTACCTGGCCGGGCGCGACGGCGCGGCGCCGGCGGGGCGCGTCCGGACGGCGCTCGCGCTGTTCGGCGTCCAACTCGCCGTCAACGTCGCGTGATCGCCGACCTTCTGGGGGCTCGAACGCCCCGACCTCGGCCTCGCCGTCCTCGCCGTCCTCCTCCCGCTCGTCGCCGCGACGATCCGGCTGTTCGACCGCGTCGACCGCCGGGCCGCGGCGCTGCTCGTCCCCTACCTCGCGTGGGTCTGCTTCGCGACCGCGCTCAACTACGCCATCTGGGCGCTCAACTAGGGATCTCCCCCGGCGTTCGTCGCGCCCGTCACCGGCGGCGGCCCGCGCTCCAGTCGCTCCGCGACGAACCGGCGCTCGGCCCGGTTCAGTTCGCCGTCCGTCTCACGGAACGCCGACAGCCCCCCGCGGTACCGCTCGGGGTCGACGTCGGCGGGCGCCCCGGCCGGGCGCTCGAGTTCCAGCTCGGCGATCCCGGTCCGCTCGCCCGTGTAGGCGAAGCCGCACTTGTGGCACGCCTCGTAGGCGAACGGGTTGTTCACGGCGATCTTCACGCGGTCGAAGCCGGCGACGGCAAGGTCGGCGACGGTCTCGCCGATCAGCTCCGGACCGATCCCCTCTCCGCGGCGCGCGGCGTGGACCGTGACGTACCGCAGCCGGCAGCAGTCGGGGTCGGTCCGGTCGGCCGAGAAGGAGACGGCCGCGATCACCTCGTCGTCGAACGCCTCGGGGTCGACCGTGTCCGGCAGCGGTTCGTCCGGCTCCCACCCCGGCGCCGCCGGGGACCCGTCCGGCGTCCGGACCACCGCCTTCCCCGGCCCGCCGACGACGAACTTGCCGGCGTACGCGAACGCTCGGTAGTCGAGCCGGAGGGTCTCCCCATCGCCGGGCGGACACACGAGCGCGTACTCCATGGGGACCGTACGGCGGCGGACGGGTAAATAGGGTCGGTGGCTCTTTGTCCGTCGCGGCGGTCGGATCGCCCATGTACGGCCTCGGCGACGTGGACTTCTTCGACCGGATAGCCCCGCTGTACGACCTCGCGATGCCGCCGGCGGACGGCGAGGCGCTCGCGGCCGGCCTCGACCACGCGACGCGGCCGATCGAGCGCCTCCTCGACGTCGGCGGGGGGTCGGGCCGCGCGGCGGCCGCGCTGACGGGGCCCGATATCACGGTCGTCGACGCCTCCGTCGAGATGCTCTCGCGGGCGCGCCGCGGCCGCGGCCTCGACGGGCTCGCCGCCGACGCCGGGCGCCTGCCGTTCCGCGACGCGAGCGTCGACGCCGTCACGGTCGTCGACGCCCTCCACCACCTTCCCGACCACGACGCCGCGCTCGCGGAGGCGGCCCGCGCGCTCGCGCCCGGCGGCGCGCTCGTGATCCGCGAGTTCGACCCGAGCCACCCGCTCGGGCGACTGCTCGTCGCCGGCGAGCACGCGATCGGCATGAACTCGCGGTTCAGGACCCCGGCCGACCTCGCGGCCGCGATGGACGGCGTCGGTCTCGACCCCCGGATCGTCGACCGCGGCTTCGGCTACACGGTGGTCGGCGTTCGGCGGTGAGTCGTCGCGCCCGAATTCACTACGCGGGGACACAGGCCACGAGCTCGCCGTCAACGGGGTCCTCGTCCGGGTCGCTCGTCCGTCTCACGACCCGTTCGTCGAGGTAATACCGCGCGGACTCCACCGCGTCTCTCACACCCTCGCCGTTCTCCGTCTCGACCGTGACCGACCACACGGTCTCGACGCCGACCACGATCCGGTCGTCGCCGGCGTCGACCACCCGGACGGTCGTGGACGGCTCCGCGCCGACCGACGCTCGTTCGCCGTCGGCGTCGACGAGCCGATCGGAGACGTACTTCGGCTCATAGCCCGCGACGAACGACCGCGCTTCGGTCACGGACACCCCGTCCGGGAGCGGCACGCCGTAGTCCCGCGAAACGGGGCACTCCCCGAGGCGTGAGCCGGTAAACTGCCGGCCCGGTTCACCGGTCGCGTCCGAATTACCCAGACAGCCGGCGAGGGGGACCCCGGCTCCGAGCAGCGCGACGAGCGCCCGACGCTTCACGCCGAGCGTTTAGCATTCGCTGGATAAGTGCTTTCCCCGGCGGTTCCGACGAGGAGCGGTTCCGTCGCCGCGAGTCAGTCGTGCGAGGCGCCGTGGGCGGCGTGGTCGTGGTCGTGCGACCCGTCGCCGTCGCCGGACTCGTCGTGGGTGTGATCCTGGTCGCCGGAGCTCGTCTCGCCGAGCACCTCGGCGCCCTCGCCGTCGATCATGTCCATGTTCTTCAGGTTGTCGCGCTCCTCGAAGTCCTGGACCGCCTCCATCACGTCCGCCTGCGTGATCGTCATCCGGTCCTCGGTGAGCGCGCCGAGGACGGCCTCGCGGAGCACCATCCGGAGGTCGGAGCCCGTGAGCCCGCTGGTCCGGTCGGCCACCTCCTCGGGGTCGAAGTCGGCGATCTGCATCTCCTTCGTCACCACCCGGAGGATGTCCGCGCGCATGTCGCGGTCCGGCTTGGGGAAGTTGACGATCTCGTCGAAGCGGCGCCAGGCGGCGGCATCGAGCTGGTCCGGGTGGTTGGTCGCGCCGATCAGCAGCACCTCGTCGCGCACGAGCGACACCTCGTCGATCGACTTGAGGAGGGTGTTGACCGCGCGCTTCAGGGCGGCGTGCTCGTCCGAGCGGCGGGTCTTCGCCACCGAGTCGAACTCGTCGATGAAGAGGATACACGGCGAGAGCCGCTTGGCGACCTCGAAGCTCTTCTCGACGTTCTTCGAGGTCTCGCCGAGGTACTGGCTCGTGATCATCGAGAGCTTCACCTCGACGAACGGGAGCCCGAGCTCGTGGGCGAGCGCCCGCGAGACGGTCGTCTTCCCGGTTCCCGGCGGGCCGACGAACAGCAGCTTGCCGATCTCGCGGAGGCCGATCTCCGCGAGGTACTCGCGGTGTTCGATCGCCTTGACGATCTTCTGGATCTCGCCCTCCTGGTCGCCGGTCAACACGAGGTCGGCCAGCGTCGTCTCGATCTCCTCGGGCGCCCGGACGTTGACGAGGTCGAGCATCTCGCCGTCCTCGTCCTCGTCGAAGTACTCCGCGAGCAGCGCGTCGATCCAGACGCGGTCGGCTTGGACCGGCCGCACGTCCGCTCGGGCCTCCTCGCGGGTCACGGGCGGTTCGAGGTCCTCGGCGGCCGCCATCGCGGCGACGACCGTCGGGTTCCCGGCGATCCGGTCGTCGTCCGCGCGGTCGCGGTACCACTCCAGCCCCATCGCGGGCTGGGTCAGCGAAATCTCGCCGGAGAACTCCGTGCGCTGGGTGAAGAGGAGGTCGGAGACCGCCTCCCACGGCCGCTCGACCCCGGTCGCGGTGCGCGTGGTCTCGTCGGTCGCCTTCAGCGGTCGCTCCACGCCGCCGGGGGCGTCGTCGACGGCGTCGGCCGACCAGAACACCTGCCGGAAGCGCGGGGGCAGGTCGTTCTCGTCGAGGTCGCGGTCCTGCGTGTAGAAGTGCGTCGTCAACACGAACTCGACGACGTCGAGCGCCGGGTCACTCATCCGCGCGAAGTAGCGCCGGGACGCGGTTAAGAGCGTCGAAGCACCGCCGCTCGCGGGCGGCCCCGCGGCGGACGCGACCGGACGCCGGAGCAGAGAGCGGGTAGCGCGGGTGCGGGCGTCCGGAAGCACCGACGGCCGGGAGAGAGGCGACACTGGGGCGCGCGAGCGGCCGCGGTATCGAACCCTTATTAGCCCTGGTCCGCGACGTACCGCGCATGAGTTCCGAAGACGCGGCCGCATCGGGAGACCCCGCCGGCGACGGCGCGAGCGAGCCCGAGGACACGAGCGACGCAGACCACGAGAACGCGCTTCAGGACGTCATCGCCGTCGACCCCGACGACGTCGCGCAGGGGACGGTGAACCGGCTCGACGCGCACACCGGCGACGGGATCCGCCACCGTGCGTTCACCTGCCTCGTCTTCGACGGGGACGGACACGTCCTGTTGGCCCAGCGCGCGCCGACCAAGCGCCTGTGGGACGGCCACTGGGACGGCACGGTCGCCTCCCACCCCGTCGAGGGGCAGTCGCAGGAGGAGGCCACTGAACAGCGGCTCGGAGAGGAGCTCGGCATCTCGCCCGACCAGTACGACGACCTGCGAGTGACGGACAAGTTCGAGTACAAGCGCTACTACCCCAACGAGGGCGTCGAGTGGGAGGTCTGTGCGGTGCTGAAGGTCACCCTCGACGACACGACCCTCGACCCGGACGAGGAGGAGATCGGCGGCATGCTGTGGGCCGACTACGACCACCTCCACGAGCACCCCGAGCTGTACCGTCAGCTCCGCCTCTGCCCGTGGTTCGAGATCGCGATGCGGCGCGACTTCTCCTGAGCGGGCCGACCGGCGGGCGCCGGTCCCGCGGTTCCGCGCCGCGGTCGAACTCCCGCCGGATCGAAGCGGCGAGTTGAAGGCGCTCCCGCGCCGCGTTCCGATATGACCGTCGTCGCCCTGCTGGCGAACCCGCCCCGCGAGGGGCTCGTCGGAACCGCGATCGCCGAGTCGACGCCGCTGTCGCCCGCCGAGGCGGCCGACCTCTACGAGGCGCAGTTCCGCGACGCCGTCCTCGCGGTCGAGCGCTCGGGCGGCGAACTCCTCGTCAACTACCCCGACGAGGACGACCTCCCCGCCGAGTGCCGGACCGAGACGAGCCCCGAGGCGGAGCTCCGGACGCTCGTCGCGGACACCCTCGGCGGCACCGACGGGGTCCGCTTCGAGCGGCAGGTGGGCTCCTCGTTCGGCGCGCGCGCCGGCAACACCGTCACGCACCTGCTGCGCGAGGAGGGCGCCGACTCCGTCGCGGTCGTCACTCCGACGGCGCCGCTGCTCTCGCGGACCGTCGTCGACTCGGCGGCGATGAAGCTGCGGACGACCGAGGTCGTCCTCGGCCCCTCGTCGAACGGCCGCGCGTACTACGCGGGGTTCACCGAACCGATCGACTTCGACGGCGCGTTCGAGGCGCCGGCGCTGCCGACGCTCGCGGGGCGCGGCCGCGACGCAGACCGCTCGGTGGACTTCGTCGAGCCGTCGCCCTCGCTGGAGACCGGCGACGACCTGCTCGACGTGGTGCCGATGCTCCGCGCGCGGTTCGCCGCGGAGCGCGTGGTGCCCGACTACACGGCCGCGTTCGTCCACGAGAAGGGGCTCGACGTGGTCGCCGAGGACGGCGAGGGGCGGTTGGTGCGAGACTGAGCGGTCGGGGCGGCGCGTCGATCGGTCCCTCGGATCCGACACCACTTAGTCGCCCGACGCCGAGCGGTCACGTGTGGTGGGATGGCAGAGTGGCCCATTGCGCCTGCCTTGAAAGCAGGTAGCCTCACGGCTTCCTGGGTTCGAATCCCAGTCCCACCGTAAGCGCGCAGCGCACACCGCGCGGCGCGCGCCACGTGTTGGACTCGAATCGGAGAGCGGTCGTCTTCCGGTGCGAAACTGAATATGGTTACGTCACCGTCCGGTCGGCCGATCGAGACTCGATGTCCGCTCGCGCGGTCCTAACTCCCGGAACCGCAACGACACCGTTGCTGACCCGGACCTCCCGATAACACTCGCGTCCGGTGTCGCGTGGTAGCGCGTGGCGCATTATCTTTAACAGGTTTCCGGTACATGTTCGTGATAGGTGATACAAGCATGAGCTACGAACTCGATCCGCTCCCGTACGAGTACGACGCGCTTGAGCCCCACATCTCCGAGCAGGTGCTCGAATGGCACCACGACACCCACCATCAGGGGTACGTCAACGGCTGGAACGCCGCCGAAGAGACGCTCGAAGAGAACCGTGAGTCCCACGACTTCTCTTCGTCTAGCGGAGCCATCCGCGACGTGACCCACAACTCCTCGGGTCACATCCTCCACGACCTGTTCTGGCAGAACATGTCGCCGGAGGGCGGCGACGAGCCCGAGGGTGAGCTGGCCGACCGCATCGAGGAGGACTTCGGCTCGTACGAGGCCTGGAAGGGCGAGTTCGAGGCGGCGGCCTCCGCGGCCAGCGGCTGGGCGCTTCTGGTGTACGACACGTTCTCGAACCAGCTCCGCAACGTCGTGGTCGACAAGCACGACCAGGGCGCGATCTGGGGCGGTCACCCGATCCTCGCGCTGGACGTGTGGGAGCACTCCTACTACCACGACTACGGCCCGGCCCGCGGCGAGTTCGTCGACAACTTCTTCGAGGTCGTCGACTGGGAGGAGCCGTCGGACCGCTACGAGCAGGCCGTCGAGCTGTTCGAGTAAGCGCGTCCAAGAGGACGCGTTACGCGCGTCGAGATCCGCATTTTTTCGCAGTACGTCGCCCGATCAGTGACCTCTCTCCGTACAGTGGTTGGTAGGTAGACGACCGGGAGAAACACCTCCGAAGCCCCAGCCGCTCGGCGATACGCGATCAACGAGTGTGCGGTGAACGCTTCCAAAGCCCCAGCCGCGAGGGCTCGGTGCGCTCGTTGTCGTTCGAAAGGCGCGAAGCGCCTTTCGTGATGACGAGACGCCGCAGGCGTCTCGAACCACGGTCCTCAGCCGCTCGCGCTGCTCGCTCCTTGCGGTCCTTACGTCGTGCGCCGTCGCCCTCGCGGCTGCCCCTTTGAGTTCCACCGACCGCGACCGCACAGCACCTCACACCTCCCCAGCCTCGTCAGTCGCCGTCGCTTCGCTCCGGCGACTGACTCCCTCGCGCGTGCTCCTCGCGGCCGCCTTCGGCGGCCACTCGGAGGCACGCGCCACCGCACCGTCGAAATCGTATCGGCAGCGTTTACGGACGCGGTCGCGTATCGCCGCGCATGCCCGAACCGAAGTCGGCGTTCGACGCCACCTACCCGTGCGACTTCTACGAGCCCGCGGAGCTGTTCGAGCCGGACCAGATGTACACCGTCCCCGAGATCGGTCGCCTGCTTCAGGGGTTAGAGCCGGACGCCGAGGTCGACCCGGACACCGAGGCCGTGCTGGTCGACTGGGCGGTCCCGTGGGTGATGGTCCACGCGGAGGAGATGGTCGTCGCCGAGCCGCTGACCGAGGACGGCCCGGGGTACTACGGGCTCGCGACCGACGCGGACCCCGAGCCCGATCCGGACGCCGACGCTGAGGCTGACGACGGCGACGGGTCGGCCTGACCGGGGATCGCTCCGACCCGCCGACCTACCTCGTCGCCGGGGGCTCGCGCGTCGACGCCGGGAAGACCACCTTCTCGGCGGGGCTGGTCGCCCACCTCGCCGAGCGCGCGGGCGACGCGGTCGGCGTCAAGCCCCGCGCCGGCAACGACTACTGGTTCGACCACGACGACTACCGGGTCGCGACCGACGCGGGCCGCCTGTACGGGAAGGACGCCCGCACGCTCGCGGCCGCGAACACTCGCCCGCTGGCGGCGCCCGACGACGCGTCGCCGTCGGCGTCGGCCGTCACGCCAGAGTCGATCAACCCGGTCCATCGGCTCTGGAAGCCGACTCCGGGCCGGACCGGGATGCTCGGCGACGCCGACCGCACCTTCCTCTGCGACCGCGTGACGACCGACGCCGGGACGCGGTTCGTCGTCAACGGCGCGGCCGCGGAGGCGGGGCTGCTCCCCGACGGACTGACCGACCGCCTGCCGCTGGCGGAGGCGACCCGCGTGCGCGACGTGCCCGAGTTCAACGAGGTGATGGCCGCGGCGCACCTACCGGCGATCGAGCGCCTCGCCGACCGCGTCGCCCGCACGCCGGTCCCGGTCGTCGTCGAGTCGTACGCCGACGTGGCCGGGACGCTGCCTCGCGACGGCCCGGTCGCGCCCGACGCGGTCGCGGTCGTCGACCCCGGCCGCGCCCGGATCTACGCGGGCGACCGCTACGCGAAGGCCCGCGCGGTCGCCGCCGGCAGCCCGCGCGAGGGGACCCGCGAGGAGCACGTCGACGCGGTGACCGAGATGATCGAACCGCTCGCGACCGAGCCGCTCCCGGCGCTGTCCGGCGAGGTCCGCGGCGACCCCGACCGCGTGGCGGCGGCGTACGAGCCGGCGTACGCGACGCTGGTCGATGCGGTCGAGAACTGAGAACCCGCCTGCGCGGTCCGCGCTCAGGCGTTCCGCTTCGTGTAGTGTTCCAGCGCGGACTCGATCGAAGAGAGCTCGGTCGTCACGCGGCCGTCCGCGACGCGCATGAAGCCGGGCGTGTACGACGACGAGTAGTCGAAGATGCGGTTGACGGCGCGCTTGGGGGCGGAGACGGCGCCGAAGTCGGTGACCGTGTACACGCGGGTGGTGGGGAAGGCGGTCCAGAACGTCCCGCTCGCCCAGCGGTCCTCGTCCGCGAACGCCTCGCCGACGCGGCCGGTCGCGACGTACTCGTCGTCCGCGTAGAACAGCAGGAGGTCGCCCGACTCCATCTTCTCGAACGTCGACCCGTTGCCGCTGTCGTCGTCGACGGCCCACAGGCGGGCCTCGTCGAGGTCGGCGAGGGGTTCGGGGCGATCCGGGTAGTCGGTGAGATCGACCGGCGTCCGGACCGTTCGGTCGAAGTTCTCCGGGTCGATCGGGACCAGGAAGACGTTCTCGCTCATTATCCGACGTTTCGCCGGCAGAGGTTTAAAGCCGTTCGTTGATGCGTCGGGTCACTCCCCGTAGTCGGCGTACAGGCGGTCCATCCGCGCCGCCATCACGAAGTCGGCGCGCGTCAGTCCGCCGACCTCGTGGCTCCACATCTCGATCCCGACCTCGCCCCACGACAGCGCGATGTCGGGGTGGTGCCACTCCGCCTCGGCGAGTTCGCCCACGTCGTTCGTGAACGAAAGCGCCGTCTCGAAGTCTGGGAACTCGTAGCCCGCCTCCAGGTGGTGCCCGTCGACGACCTCCCAGGCGTCGCCGAGTTCGTCGGCGTAGTCGGCGTACTCGTCTTCGGCGAGCGGCTCTCCGTCGTCGCCGGCCGGCTCGACCGGCTCGTCCGCGAGCGGTGAGGACATACCCCACGTTGGGCGACGGGGGGTTTGTACCTTCCGCGGGCGGAGGGCCGGCGCCCCCGACCGCCGAACGGGCGCGTGTCACTCACCGGAACCGCGAGAGCGCGTTCCGGAGCGCGCGCCGGGCCCGCGCGAGCCGACCGGCGCGCCCCTCCTCGGCGGCGTCCGGCGCCCCCGGCTCGGAGAGTTCCCAGCCGGCCTTCTCGGCGGCCTCGTCGACCCGGAGGAACTCGTAGCCCGTCTCGGTCGCGACGCGCTCGTCCGCGCGGGTGGTGCCGACGAACACGTACCGCGGGGCGGCGCTCTCGTCCCGGACGTCGGCGAGCGTGCCCCACTTGTCCCAGCTCCGGAGCGCGTAGTCGTTCTCGACGCCGTGTTCGCGGGCGAACGCCGCCACCCGGTCCGCCTCGTTCGCGACGACGCCGACGTGGCGGCTCCACCGGCGCGCGTCGGCGAACGCCGCGGCCGGGTCGGCGAGCGAGCGCGCGGCCCCGAGCGAGAAGACGAGCGTCACGTCGCCGTCGCCGGGCTCCGTCGCGTCGATTCCCATCTCGGTCGGACTCAGGCGGGCGCCGACCTAAACGCTGTGGGGAGGCTTTTGTCGGGGCGCCGCGTCGCTCCCGACGATGGAGTTCGAATCCACCTTCGGCACGGCCGCGCCGCTCCTCGGCATGGTGCATCTCCCGCCCCTCCCCGGAGCCCCCCGGGCGCCGGAAGACGGGCGCGCGGCGATGCGCGCGGCGATCGATCGGGCCGCGAGCGACGCGCGGGCGCTCGACCGCGGCGGCGTCGACGGCGTCGTGATCGAGAACTTCGGCGACGCGCCGTTCTACCCCGACGAGGTCCCGCCGCACGTCGTCGCGGGCGTGACCCGCGCCGCGACCGCGGTCGCGGCCGAGACCGACCTCCCGCTCGGGGTCAACGTCCTCCGGAACGACGCCGAGGCCGCCCTCTCCGTCGCCGCCGCGGTCGACGCCGACTTCGTCCGCGCGAACGTCCACACCGGCGCCCGCGTGACCGACCAGGGGATCCTCCAGGGGCGCGCCCACGAGACGCTCCGGCTCAGGGAGCGCCTCGGCGTCGACGTCGGCGTCTTCGCCGACACCGACGTGAAACACTCCGCGCCGCTGACGCCCGAGGGGTACACCGCCGAGTCGTTCGCCGACACCGCCGAGCGCGGCCTCGCCGACGCCGTCATCGCCTCCGGCTCGGGGACCGGCGAAGCGGTCGACGCCGGCGCGCTGGAGTCGGTCGTCGCGGAGCGCGAGCGCCACGGCCTCGACACGCCCGTCCTCGTCGGTAGCGGGGTCACCCCGGAGACCGTCGCGGACCTGCTCTCGATCGCCGACGGCGCGATCGTCGGCACCGCGCTCAAGGCGGGCGGCGAGACGACCGCCCCGGTCGACGCCGACCGCGTCGCGGACCTCGTCGCGGCCGCCGACGAGGCGCGGTAGCTCCCGCCGGCCGCCCCGCGCGCCCGCCCGGCCGCTACGGGTTCCCGTCGGGCCCGAACCCGCGCTCGGCGAGGAACGCCTCGACCTCGTCGCGGGTCGGGAGCCCGGGCTGCGTGAACCGGCTCGTGCAGTTGATCGCGGCGACGGCGGCCGCGAACCGGACGCCGGAAGCGACGGCCTCGCGGTCGGCCGAGGGCTCCCCCGGCTCGGCCGCTCCCCGCGGTTCCCCCGCGAGCCACCGGTCGATCAGCCCCGCGGTGAAGGCGTCGCCGGCGCCGGTCGCGTCGACCGTCTCGACGTCGAACGCGTCGAACCGGGACGCCTCGCCGCCGGCGACGGCCGTCATCCCGTCCGCCCCGCGCGTGAGGACGGCGCGGGGCCACGTCGGGGCGCGGCGCGACAGGGTCCCGGGCCCGGCCTCGGAGTCGGCCGCCCGACGCTGCGCGGCCGCGACCCGCTCGACCGCGGCCGCCGCCGAGCCGAAGAACGCCCGGGCGGCGACGCCGTCCGCGACGAACAGGTCGGCGCGGTGGAGGAACCGGTGGATCGTCGTCGGCTCGGTGCCGCGCCCGACCAGCTCTTCGACGGCCCCGGAGAGGTCGAAGACGAGCGCTGGCGGGGCGTCGCCCGAGTCGGGCGAGGGCGCGCCGTCGGCCCCCGAGGCAGAGCGCTCCCGGAGCGACTCCACCCGGTCGAGGATCCGCCGCGCCGCGCGGTCGGGCGCGTAGGCGGTGAGGAAGACGACGTCGGCGTCCGCCATCGCCGCGAGCGCGTCCGCGCCCGGACGGAGCCCGCGGAAGCTCTCGCCCGCGGTGACGATGGCGCGCTCCCCGTCGGGGTCGCGGAGGATGAGCGAGCGCGTGTGGGCGGCGTCGCCGACGGCGACGTGGGTCCCGTCGACGCCGGTCTCGTCGAGGTACGCCAGCGCGCGGCGCCCGTACTCGTCGTCGCCGACGCGGCTGACGAGGCCGGCGTCGCGGCCGAGGCGGTCCAGCGCGACCGCGACGTTGGCGCCGACGCCCCCGAACGCGGAGGTGACCTCGTCGGCGAACGCGCCGCCGTCCGGCTCCGGGAGGTTGCTGACCGCGTACCACTCGTCGATGGCCGCGGCGCCGACGGAGAGGACGGCGGGGGTCTCGTCGGCCGCGCGGTCGTCGGCATCGCCCCCGCCGCCCGCGTGCGGTCCCGTCGTCACGACTCGCGGAAGAAGTCGTCGTGGACCGCCATCGCGGACTCGACGGCGACCGGTCCCTCGACGGTCGTGTCGCCGTCGGCGCGCCGGATCACCTCCTCGAGGGGGATCGGCACCACGTCGCCGGAGAGCTCGCCGAGGGTCTCGCCGTCGACGCCGAAGACGACCCGCCCGACGACCGCGTAGTGGATCGCCGTCGCGCACATCGGGCACGGCTCCGTGCTGGCGTACATCGTACAGGCCGCCAGCTCGTCGGCGTCGAGCTCGCGAGCCGCCCAGCGCGCGAGGGTCAACTCGGGGTGGGCCGCCACGTCGCCCTCGGTCCGCGTCTCGTTGTGGGCCTCGCCGACGACCTCGCCGTCGACGACGAGCAGCGCGCCGAACGGCGTGTTGCCGGCCTCGACCGCCTCCTCTGAGAGCCTGATCGCTCGCTCGACGTACTCCCGGTCGGTCGGATCCTCGGGGAGGTCGTCAGGGGACCGGAACTCGCCGTCGCCGGACGCGTCTGTCATACGCCCCTGTTCGCCCCCGGGTACCTAACGGTTGGTACCGCCCCCGTCGGACGGCTTCGTGCGGTCGTCGTCCGGGGCGCGCCCGCCGCCGTCCGCGTCGTCCGGAGTCCCCGCGTCCTGTGACCGCCGCACGTCGCGGAGGGCGTCGACCGCGTCGTCGGTGGCGCTCGCGGTGCGCGTCTCGGTCGCTCCGGCGGGGTCGAGCCCGTCCGGCTCGTCGCCGTCGCTCGCGTCTCCGTCGTCGTCGCCGCTCGCTCCCGCCTCGTCGTCCGATTCGCCCGCGTCGGTCGCGTCGTCGTCCGCGCCGAAGAGCCACGCGCGGAGCGCGTCGATGAATCCCATGTGTGGTCCTCGTCAGTAGTTCCGGAACAGCAGCGCGCGCACGTCGTCTTTCGTGCGCGCCGTCTCGACGCTCCCGTCCGGGAGGTCGACCTCGTACCGCGCGTCGCCGTCCGCCTCGCGCCACTTGTCCGCGTGGGTGTCGAGGAGGCTCATCATCGCGTCCAGCTGGCCGGCGCCGCCGTCGTCGCTCCCGCCCGCCGGGTCCTCGCTCGCGTCGCCGTCGTCGTCAGCCTCAGTCCTGTCGCCGCCGTCGTCGTCCGCATCAGCTCCGTCGTCGTCTTCGGTCGCTCCGCTTCCGTCGACGGCGTCGTCCGCGCCGTCCGCGGCGTCGTCGATGTCGACGTCCACGCGCGAGAACGGGTCCGCGGCGAGGGCGGCCGCCGCGTCGAGGATAGCGTCGATCAGCTCGTCTTTCGTCATCTCGCTGCGGCCGGTGACCTCGAAGGCGGCGGCGATGTCGGACAGGTCCATCGGGTCGTCCGGGTCCGGGTCGCCGCGGCGGCGGTTCCGCGCCGCCAGCAGCTCCCGGGCGCGGGCGCGGTCGAATGGCGCGGCGTCGCCCGCGGCCGCCGGCCGCTCGCTGCCGTCGTCGTCGGTCGCCGGCGCCGCGACGCGGTCCGGGTCGTCGACGGCGTCCGCGAGGTCGAGCAGGTACGCGAGCGCGTCCTCGCGGTCGACGGAGGCGTACGGGCCGGCGTGGGCCGCGGCCAGCTCCGCGCGGAGCGCTTCGATCCGGTCGGCGTGGTCCTCGGAAATGTCGAGCGTGGGCATGGTGTGGGTGGGGTCCTGTCGACCGCTACTGGTCCTCCTCGAAGCGCGCGAGCGCGTCCGCCCAGCTCTCGGCGAACCGCGGATCGCCGGAGTGGTCGGCCTCGACGTCGGCGTAGCCGCACTCCTCGCAGGCGACGGCGGTGGCGGCACCAAGCGACAGCGACGACAGCGCGGCGCCGCAGCGGGGGCACTCGGGCGTCACGGATTCTCGCGTGGAACCTCGTCGCCCGCGGTGAAAAACGCACGGGTCGGCGGGGTCGACCGCCGACCGCTCCGGTCGAGCGCCGCCGCCCGGCCGGGACCGCCGGGGTAACAGTCATTACACTCGGCGGAAACGTTCGCGTATGAGCGAAGCGGACGCAGAGAACGTCCTCATCGAGTACTACCGCCGATACGTCGGCGACCCGGACCGGACGATCGACGTGTACGCGGGGTTCGGGCTGTTCTCCGCCGGAATCTCCCTCGGGGTGATCGGAGTCGTCGTGTTCCTCTACAGCGCGACGCTGGACCCGACCGCGCTCTCGACGTACGCGGTCCGCGAGGTCGCAGCCGTCGCCGCCGCGGCCGGGCTCCCCGCCCTGCTGTTCGGCATCGTCGTCCTCCTCCCGGTCGACCGCCGAATGCTGTACCTGGCGGGCGTCGGCGTCGCGATCACCCTCGTCGGCACCGCCGCGTTCACCTGGGCGTACCCGCGCAACTGGAACGTCGTCGCAAACCCCGACTACAGCGCGCAGATCGTCGCGGGCTACACTCTCGGGCTGGTCGCGGTCATCGGCGCGACGGGCGGTGCCTTGGTCGCTCACCGCGTCGAGCGCGCCGCGGGCGGCGCGGTCGAGGGCGGCGCGGTCGAGGGCGGCGCGTCCGAGGCCGGGAGCGGCGCCGCGGAGGCGGGCGGCGGGTCCGGCTCGGACGCCGGCGGCGACGGCGAGGCGGTCACCGAGGAGTCGGTCCGCGCCGACATCGAGCGCGAGCTGTCGGACGCGGAGCTGACGTGGGGCGGCGTCGAGCGCTCCGAGACGCGCCGGCTCGAACTGAACACGAGCGCGGTCGACGACGCGGACGTCGACGCCGAGAAGCTGGCGGGTTCCGCGACCGAGACGCGGACGACCTCCGGCGCGGTCAACGACGCGGTCTCGGAGCTGAAGGGGCTCCAGGGCGGCGACGTGAAGACCGACAGCGGGCAGGGGACCGACGACCAGGCCGCGAAGCTCCGCGAGCTGCGCGAACAGCAGCGGAAGGAGGCCGAGGAGGCCGACGAGGACGAATCGGTCGTCGACAGGATCAAGGGGCTGTTCGGGTGAGCGCGTCGGCCCGCCGTCGTTCCTCCATTTTTATACCTCCCGCCGCGTAGGACGGGCGTGTCCAGCGTCACCGTCAGCATCGACCCGCACGTCCACTCGGAGGGGAGCTACGACGGCCACGAGCCCGTCGAGCTAATCTTAGAACACGCGGCCGAGATCGGCCTCGACGCGGTCGTCGTCACCGACCACGACGTGATCCGGGAGTCGAAGCGCGCGGCCGAGATCGCCCCCGAGTACGGGCTGATCGGGATCCCCGGCGTGGAGGTGTCGACCGCGCACGGCCACCTGCTCGCGGTCGGCGTCGACCGGATGCCGCCCCGCGGGCGCCCCTACGCCGAGACGGTCCGCTGGGTCCGCGACCGTGGCGGCGTCGCGATCGTCCCCCACCCGTTCCAGCGCTCGCGCCACGGCGTCCGCCAGCGCAACATCCCGACGCCCGGCCCGGCCGACGAGGCGGCGGCGACCCCCGACCCGGCCGGCGAGGCGCCGGGCGAGGCGGCCGGGTCGGAGGCTCCCCAACTGAGGCCGAACGGCGGGGCGACCTCCGAACCGGGGGCGGCCACCGAGGTCGACGCCATCGAGGTGTTCAACGCGTGGCTGTTCACCGGGTACCGGAACCGCCGCGCGCGGCGGTTCGCGGCGGAACACGGCTACCCCGGCGTTGCCGCGAGCGACGCGCACCACCTCCAGTACGTCGGGCGGGCGTACACCGACCTGACGATCGAGGGCGCCGAGTCGGTCCGCGAGGTCACTGCCGACGACGTGCTGACGGCGATCCGCCGCGGCACGACGACGGTCGAGGGGCGACGCGCGCCGATCCGGATGGCGGCGAAACACTACGTCGGCGCGGCCGGGCGGCGGTCGGCCTACTATGCGCGGACCGGCGCCGCGCGGGGCGCGCGCGCCACCAAGCGGACCGCGGTCGACGGCGCCGTCGCCGCGAAGGTGGCCGCGCTCCAGTCGGCCCACCGCACCCGGCGCCTCCTCTCCTGGTTCGCCTGACGGACGGCGCGGAGCGACGGAGCGGCACAGCGTCGGAGCGGCGCGAAGCGGTCGGCGGCCGGAGACGACGGCGCCCGCGCCCGCGGAGAACGGGGTTTTTGCCCGCGGCCGCGAATGTGATCCCATGAGCCACGACAGACGCGAGTCCGGGTTCAAGCGGCGGACCCGGGTCGCGGACGCGAGGGCGACGCTGCTCGACGCCGTCACGCCCCACGACCGGACGGAGTCGGTCCCGGTCGGAGCGGCGGACGGCCGCGTCGTCGCCGAACCGATCGACGCGCCCGCGCCGGTGCCGGGGTACGACCGGGCCGCGATGGACGGGTACGCGGTCCGCGCGAGCGACACCTTCGGCGCCGGCGACCGCTCGCCCGCGGTCCTCGCGGCCAAGCCCGCCGAGGCCGACGCCGTCGCGCCCGGCGAAGCCGCGCGCGTCCACACCGGCAGCGCGGTCCCCGAGGGCGCGGACGCGGTGGTGATGGTCGAACAGGTCGAGTCGGTCGGCGACGAGGTCGAGGTGTTCGACGCGGTCGCGACCGGCGAGAACGTCGGCGAGGCCGGCGAGGACGTCGCGGACGGGCAGCGCCTCTACGAGCCCGGCCACGTCCTGCGCCCCTCCGACCTCGGCCTGTTGCGCTCGGTCGGCCTCGACGAGGTGACGGTCCGGGAACCGCCCGAAGTCGCCGTCATTCCGACCGGCGAGGAGCTCGTCGAGTCCGACCCCGGCCCCGGCGAGGTGATCGAGACGAACGGCCTCACCGTCTCCCGGCTCGTCGAGCGCTGGGGCGGCGAGGCCCGGTACCGCGACGTGGTCACCGACGACCCGGACGCGCTCCGCGAGGCGGTCGCGGCCGACCTCGACGCCGACGTGGTCGTCACCACCGGCGGCTCCTCGGTCGGCGAACGGGACCTGATCCCCGAGGTCGTCGACGGCCTCGGCGAGGTGCTCGTCCACGGCGTCGCCCTGAAGCCGGGCCACCCGGTCTGCCTCGGGGTGGCCGAGGGGACGCCGATCGTCTCGCTGCCCGGCTACCCGGTCGCGTGCATCGTCAACGCGGCGCAGTTCCTCCGGCCCGCGCTGAAGCGGGCGGGCGGGACCGACGCCGACCCGTTCCCGACGCGCCGCGCGACGCTCGACCGGAAGGTCGCGAGCGAGCCCGGCGTGCGGACGTTCGCGCGGGTGTCGCTCTCCGAGCCCGACGAGGCCGAGGCGACTGACGGCGACGACGCTCTCCCGACCGCGACGCCGACGCGCGCGAGCGGCTCGGGGATCCTCTCCAGCGTCGCGCTCGCCGAGGGGTGGGTCGTCGTCCCCGAGCCGCGGGAGGGGCTCGACGCCGGCGAGCCCGTCGACGTCGAGCTCTGGGAGGTGACCGAATGAGCGACCGCAAGGAGTTCCGCGACCTCGCGACCCCCGAGGCCGCCCGCGAGGCGATCGCGTCGCTCGACCTCTCGCCCGCGCCGGAGACGGTCCCGCTGCGGGAGGCGCGCGGGCGCGTCCTCGCCGAGCGCGTCGACGCCGCCGTCGACGTGCCGGGGTTCGACCGCGCCTCGATGGACGGGTACGCGGTGCGGGCGCGCGACACCTTCG
This sequence comes from Halorubrum sp. Atlit-28R, assembly GCF_003665955.1. Lineage (NCBI taxonomy): Archaea > Methanobacteriati > Methanobacteriota > Halobacteria > Halobacteriales > Haloferacaceae > Halorubrum > Halorubrum sp. Atlit-28R. The sequence continues at coordinate 99,158 of NZ_QPLS01000001.1, read as the reverse complement.
GCGCCGACGAGGCCGACCCGGCAGAGCTCGACCTGGTCGGCGCGGTCCACGCGGGCGCGGAGCCGGACGTGACCGTCGAACCGGGGACCTGCGCCGAGATATCCACGGGCGCGGTGATGCCCGACGGCGCCGACGCGGTCGTGATGGTCGAGCGGACGGACGAGGTCGGCGGGGACGATGCCGGCGACGGGGACGGCTCCGCCCGAATCGCGGTCCGCACGTCGGTCGCGCCGGGCGACCACGTGATGCCCGCGGGGACCGACATCGCCGCCGGCGCTAGGGCGCTCGGCCCCGGGACGCGGCTGACGCCCCGCGAGATCGGGCTGCTGTCGGCGCTCGGCGTCGACGAGGTCCCGGTCGAGGGGCGCCCGCGCGTCGGCATCGTCTCGACCGGCGACGAGCTCGTCCGCCCGGGCGAGGAGCTCGACCCCGAGCGCGGCGAGATATACGACGTGAACTCGACGACGATCGCGGCGGGCGTCGAGGAGGCCGGCGGCGAGCCCGTCCTCTACCCGCACGCCGGCGACGACTACGCGGAGATGGAACGGCTGCTCCGCCGCGCGGCCGACGAGTGCGACCTGGTGCTCTCCTCGGGGTCGACCTCCGCGAGCGCGGTCGACGTCATCTACCGCGTGATCGAGGCGCGCGGCGAGCTCCTCCTCCACGGCGTCGCGGTCAAGCCCGGCAAGCCGATGCTCGTCGGGCGGCTCGACCGCACCGACGAGGCGGACGACTCACGGGGCGCCGAGTCGGCGTACATCGGGCTCCCGGGGTACCCGGTCTCGGCGCTCACCATCTTCCGGACGTTCGTCGCGCCCGCGATCCGCGAGGCGGCCGGGCGGGACGAGCCCGCGACCGCGACCGTCGAGGGCCGGATGGGCGTCGGGGAGCGGTACGGCGAGGGGCGCCTGCGGCTGATGCCCGTCGGCCTGCTCGACCTGGACGACGGCAATCGCCCGCTCGTCTACCCGGTCGACAAGGGGTCGGGGGCGACGACGAGCCTCGTCGAGGCGGACGGCGTCGTCGCGGTCGACCCCGACACGGAGTACCTCGACGCCGGCGAGACGGTCTCGGTCGACCTGTTCTCGCCCGACGTGCGCCCGCCGACGCTGCTCGGCGTCGGCGAGGACGACCCCGCGCTCAACCGCCTGCTCGACCGGCTCGCGAACCCGCGGTACCTCGCCGTCGGCTCTCGCGAGGGGCTCCGCCGGCTCCGGGACGGCGTCCCCGACGTGGCCGTGACCGCGGGCCCGACCGACCGCGACGTCGACGCCGCGGTCCTCGGCGGCTGGACCCGTGAGTGGGGGCTCGTCGTCCCCGAGGGCAACCCGGACGACGTGAGCGGGCTCGCGGACCTCGTCGACCGCGACCTCCGCCTCCGCAACCGCCCGACCGTCTCGGGGCTCCGGCGCAGCCTCGACGCGGCGCTCGACGACCTCGCGAACGACCGCGACGCCGACCGCCGCGACCTCGCCGAGCGGATCGACGGCTACGAGCGGACCGCGAAGGCGTTCGAGAGCCCGGTCCGCGCCGTCGTCGCCGGCGACGCGGACGCCGGGCTGGGCCTGCGCGAGACGGCGGAGCGGCTCGGCTGTGACTTCGTCTCGCTCGGCGAGCAGTCGGTCGCCGTGCGGGCCGCCCCCGACCGCGCGGACCGCGAGCCGGTCGCGGCGCTGGCGGCGGCGCTCGGCACGGGCGCCGGAGACGGCGCGGACGCCGACGACGACGCGGCCGTCGACGAGGCCGGGCCGGCCCTCGACGCGATCCTGGCCGACCGCCCGGGCTACTCGCGGAACAGCCGGAACGAGCCCTGACCGACGACGACCTCCGACCGGTCCCCGTCGTTCGCGTCGTCGTCCGCGGCCGCCTCGCCCCCGTTTCCGGCGGTGGTGACCGTCATCTCGCTGACGCCGATCGAGCCGCCCGCCCGCACCACCTCGGCCTCCGCGCGGAGGTCGCCGTTCGCGGGGCGGAGGTAGTTCGCGTTGAGGTTCACCGTCGCCACGCCGCCGTCGAGCGGGTCATCGAACGTCGTGCGCTGAGCCACGCCGCCGGCCGTGTCGATCAGCGTCGCCGCCACGCCGCCGTGGATCGTCCGCCCGTCCGCGTTGGTGAGCTTGTCGTCGAAGGGGACCGAGAGGACGACGCGGCCGCGTTCGATCGTCTCGACCGACGTGTTCAGCCACGAGAGGTAGCCGTGCTCGTCCTCCAACTTCCGCTCGACGAACTCGATCGCCGCGTCGGGCAGCGGGTCCATCTCGGCGATGTCCGTGCGGTCCATGTTCCCGGGCAGACGCCGGGCCGGCTTGTACCCCCCGGAAACGCGAGACAACCGGCCGGCGATTCCCGCCGCCGCTCACCCGACGCCGAGGCGGATCGGGTCGCCGCTCGGGACGACCTCGACCGTCACCGGCTCGCCGACGGCGAACTCGCGGTCCGGACAGACCACCTTGACGCCGAACCGGTCGGTCCGCGACGCGAGCAGTGACAGTCCGACGACGCGCTCGCCGTTCGCGAGGACGTCGACGGCGTCCCACTCGACGCGCGGCGCGCCGCCCGCCGCCTCGTGGTCGGCCGCGGTACCGATCCGCGTGCCGAGCAGCGACACCGCGTCGCCCGGTCCGAGCGAGCCGCCGCCCGCGCCGTCCGCCGGCCTCGGGGCGTGCGCGAACGTTCCGCCGCCCGCGTAGTGCGTCAGCCCGCCGTCGAGCGGGACGCCCTCGTCGCTCGCGAGCGCGGCGAACGCCGGCCCGGCCCCGGAGCGGCGCGGCCCGTCGAGGACGACGTGGGCCGGCCCGCGCTCGACGACGGCGCCCGTCCCGTCCCAGGCGACCGGCTCGACCGGGGCGTCGACGGCGACCGGGAGGGATCCGCTGGCCCGGAGGGGGTCCGCGCCCGGGGCCCGGAAGCCGAGGTGGACGTGGTCGTCGACCCACTGGCCGAAGAAGCCGGAGCGCGTCGTCGGGCCGAGCGCGTCCCCGACGGCGACCCGGTCTCCGGGTTCCACCTCGGGGATCACGTGGAGGATCCGCGCGACGGTTCCCGGGGGCACGCCCGCCCGCGCGCACCACCCCTCGTCGAGGTCGACGACGATCAGGTGGTCCTCCGCGGCCGCGTACGGGCGGTCCGGACAGCCGACGGTACGGACGTGACTCACGACCCCGGCGACCGGCGAGCGGCCGACGCCGTCGCCCGGATAGAGGTCGACGGCGCGGCCGCGGTCGTGGGCCGGGTACGGGGAGTTGAACCGCGAGAACTTCTCGTACCGGCGGACGACCTCGCCGGGGAGCGCGACGGTCGTCCCGGCCGGGTCGGCTCCTTCGGTCTGCGGTCCGGTCACGCGTCCGCCGCCTCCATCCCCTCGACGAGGAACTCCGCCCCGCCGGCGTCGGACTCGGCGACCGAGAGCGACCACCCGTGCGCCTCGACGATGTCGCCGACGATGGCCAGCCCCAGGCCGGTCCCGCCGCCGAGCGACACGCCGCGCTCGGTGACGCGCTCGCGCTCGGCCGCGGGGACCCCGGGACCGTCGTCGCCGACCGCCAGCGCGACCCGGTCGCCGTCGGCCTCGATCGAGACGGTGACGGCGACGTCCTCGCCCGCGTGGTCGACGGCGTTGCGGAACAGGTTCGAGACCAGCTGTTCGAGGCGGTCGCGGTCCGCCAGCACCGTCGCGTCGCCGCCCTCGACGGTCAGGGTCGCCTCGGCGGTCTCCAACCGCGACCAGACGCGCCGCACCGTCCCGTCGAGCGAGACGCGGTCGAGCTCGTCGACCGTCTCGCCGGCGGTCGCCAGCGCGAGCAGCCCCTCGATCATGTCGTCCATCCGCTCGTGGGCGTTCGCCGCCCGCTCCAAGGCGCCGTCGGGATCGTCGCCGCGCTGGCGGGCCAGTTCGACGCCCGCCGACGCGGCGGCGAGCGGGTTGCGCAGGTCGTGGGAGACGACGCCGGCGAACTCCTCTAAGCGCTCGTTCTGCCGTTCGAGCTCGGCCTCTCGGCGCTCCAGCTCGGCCTGGCGCTCCTCGCGGGCGGTCACGTCGCGCAGCAGGAAGACGTGGCCGCGGTCGGTCCCCCGGGGGTCGGTGATCGGGTTCTCCTGGATGTCGAACTGCCGGCCGTCGATGGCGATCGGGTGTTCGACGCCGACCTCCAGGCGCGGGAACACCTCCGACAGCGAGGACCCGACCGCGTCCGGCGGGAGGATCGCCTCGGCGGCGGGGTTCAGGTCGCGGATGCGCCCGTCGGAGCCGGAGACGATCACGGGGTCCTGCATCACCTCGACGGCGGTGTCGCGCGCGACGACCGCCGCGTCGAGGGTGCCGAGCCAGAAGACGGTCCCGTAGAGGAACACGCCGTGGATCACGAACGCCGTCGGCAGCCACGAGAGGTTCGCGTAGCTCCCCACGTCGACGAACGTCGCGATGCCGGCCAGGAACGGGAACAGCGTGCCGAGCAGGACGACGAACGTCTGGAGCCGGTACCGGTTCCCCGTCCGTTCGTAGAGGTCGACGACGAGGAACGCGCCGGCGACGCACAGCCCGTACGCGAGGAGGACGAACAGGCCCCCGGCGGGACCGAGCCCGTAGCCGAGCAGCGTGAACGGACCCTCCGTCACCGGCGCCACGGAGCGGCGGGCGAGGCCGTGGGTGGCGCTCGACCACGCGAGCAGAACCCAGACGAACGCGGGGGTCGCGAGCGCGACGATCCGGTTCTCCGTCCGCCAGCGGTCGTGGCCGGTGAACGCCAGGGCGAAGAGAGTCCAGAGCACGGGGAGCGCGCCCATGAGCGGCGTCGACAGGTTGAGCGCGACCCTCATCGCGACCTCGCCGGGCGCGGCGACCCGGAGGGCGTACAGGAGCGAGGCGCCGCCGCCGCACAGGAGGTAGAGCGCGACCTCGATCCCGCCGGGCTCGTCGCGCTCCCGCCACGCGACCCGGCCGAGCCAGAGCCCGATGCCCCCCGCCAGCAGGCAGGCGGTCAGGTACGCTTGGACCGGAAGCGCGCCCAGATCGCTCATCGATACCTGTACCACTTCCAGGGCCGACAAAACTGTTGTGTCACGCGGTCGCCCCCGCGCCGCCCGAGACTTCGCCGTCGTCGCGCGGTCCCGCCCGGCGCAAGGGACTTGTGCGCCGCCCCCGTTCGGTCCGTTATGCGCGTCTTCAGAGGGGAGTTCGCGACGCCGGCCGCGGACCGGGAGCCGACGGCCGCCCTGCTCGCGTCGGCCGCGGACGGCGTCCCCGCGGTCCGCGTCACCGCGCCGCCGCGACAGGTCGCGTTCGGCCGGCGCGACGCCCGCGAGCCCGGGTTCGAGGCCGCGAAACGGGCGGCCGAGGCGGCGGGGTTCCCGCCGGTCGAGCGCGACGTCGGCGGCCGCGCGGTCGCGTACACGGGGGCGACGCTGTCGTTCGGCGTCGCGGTGCCGACCGGGGACGGCCGCGGGTCGATCGACGCGCGGTACGAGACGGCGACCGAGGCGCTCCGCGACGCGCTCCGCGACCTCGGCGCCGACGTGGTCCGCGGGGAGCCGCCGAACGCGTTCTGCCCCGGCGACCACTCCCTTCGGGTCGCCGACGGCGCCGGCGCCGCCAACGGGGGGAAGATCGCGGGGCTCGCCCAGCGCGTGCGCGCCGACGCGGCGCTCGTCGCGGGCGTCCTCGTCGTCTCCGCGGCGGACCCCGACCCGATCGCGCGGGCCACCGACCGCGTCTACGGCGCGCTCGACGTGCCGTTCGACCCCGCATCGGTCGGGAGCGTCGCGGACGCGGGCGGCCCGGACGACCCCGACGCCGTCGCTCGCGCCGTCGAGGCCGCGTTCGTCGAGGGCGCGTGGGGGGACGGCGCACGCGAGATCGTCCGCGTCGACGGGGCAGACGCCTGAGCGCGCCGCGGCCCGCGGTTCCGACGTTTCGACGTGCTTTTTATGCGCGGGCATCTGGGTTCGCGCATGGCCGAATTCAAAGTCGTCGTCGCCGACCCCGAGACCGGCGAGACGTTCCAGCGAGAGGTCGACGGACAGGACGCCAACCGATTCCTCGGTCGCGAACTCGGCGACGAGATCGGCGGCGACGCGGTCGGACTCCCCGAACACACCATCGAACTCACCGGCGGCTCCGACGAGACCGGACGCCCGATGCGCGAGGACGTCTCCGGCACCCGCCTGAAGGAGCTCCTCTTGGAGGGCGGCGTCGGCTTCGAGCCGTCCCGCGAGGGCGAGCGCAAGCGGATCACCGTCCGCGGCCGCGAGGTCGACGACGACATCGCGCAGATCAACGCCAGCGTCGTCGACGGCGACGGCGACGTGGCCGCCGCGCTCGGCGAGGGCGACGACGACGCCGACGAGTAAGGCGCCCCGATGCCTCGCGTTCCCTCCGACGGCGAGGACGTTTCCTCGATTCGCGTCTCGCTCGCCCGCAGCGGCGGCACTCGCCGCCCCTGCGTCAGGCTCCCGGACGACGACGCCCTCGACGGGCGCGTCGAGTCCGGCGCTTGCGACGCGCTCGGCGTGGGCGCGGGGGACGTGATCCGCGTCGTGATCGACCGCGAGGAGCGCCACGCGCGGGTCGCGGCCGACTCGAACGGGCGGCTGCTGCGCGGCGCGTACGACAACCGACGGCTCGCGCGCGAGGCCGGCGAGGGGACGAACCGCCTGGTCGAGTGGCTCGACGCGAACGGTCGGGAGCCCGGGGACAGCGTCGTCCTCGACGTGGTGGTGCCCGGCGAGCTGTACGGGCTGCGGATCCCGGGCGAGCGGACCCTGTACGACGCGAACCGGGGGCCGCGGTCGTCGCTCGCGGACATCGCCCGCGACCTCGACGGGTAGGACCACGGCGGCGTCGCGGCGACGGGTCGAATCGCTTATTCTCGCTCGGGTCCGAGATCGGTCCATGCAGGAGGTCGACGCGGATCTGACGGCGCTCGACCGCGCGATCATCAACGCGTTCCAGGGCGGCTTCCCGGTCGCGGAGCGCCCCTTCGACGCGGCGGCGGCCGCGCTCAGGGAGCGCGGCGTCGAGGTCACGGGGCCGGCGCTCTGCGAGCGCGTCCGCGAACTCGACGAGGAGGGGATCTTATCGCGGTTCGGCGCGCTCGTCAACGCCGAGGAGATCGGCGGGGCGGCGTCGCTCGTCGCCATGCACGCGCCCGAGGACCGCTACGACGAGATCGCGGAGACGGTGAACGAGTTCACCGCGGTCGCGCACAACTACGAGCGGGAGCACCCGCACCTCAACATGTGGTTCGTGGTGAGCGTCGCGGACCACCCCGACCCGGACAAGGACGGCCACGACCGCGTCGAGGAGGTGCTCGCGGAGATCGAGTCCGCGACGGGCCAGGAGACGTACAACCTCCCGAAGCTCCGGGAGTTCCACGTCGGCGCGAAGTTCCTCGTCGACGGGCCGGTGCCCGACGGCGACGTGGACCTCTCAGACCTGGGCCCGGAGGTCGCGCCGAGCGGCCGCGGGACGCTCACGCCCGACGAGCGCGACCTCGTGGTCGAGATCCAGGGCGGGCTCCCGATCACGGAGACGCCGTACGCCGACGTGGCGGCCGCCATCGGGGCCGACGTCGACTGGGTGATCGAGACGATCAAGCGGTTCGAGCGGGAGGGGAAGGTGCGCCGCGTCGGCGTCATCCCAAACCACTACGCGCTCGGCTACACGGAGAACGGGATGACGGTCTGGGACGTGCCCGAGGAGGTCTTAGACGAGGTCGGGCCCGCCGTCGCGTCGCTGGACTTCGTCACGCACTGCTACGAGCGCCCGCGCCACGCCGGCGTCTGGGAGTACAACTTCTTCGCGATGACGCACGGCCGCACGGAGGCGGAGAGCGAGCGCCGGATCGCGGAGGTGCGCGACCTGATGGCCGACCACTGGGACGTGGGCGCCGACGACTGGGACACGCTGTTCTCGACGCGCATCCTCAAGAAGACCGGCATCCGCATCGCGGACCGGGCGGACAGCAACACGGCGTGACCCCGCTGTACCACGACCTCGCGGGCGAGACGGTCGCCGTCTTCGGCGGCGGTGCCGTCGGCGCGCGCAAGGCGCGGGGGTTCGACGAGGCGGCCCGAGTCGTCATCGTCAGCCCCGAGTTCGACGAGCGGTTGCGATCGCTCGCGGACGGGCGCGACTCGGAGTCCGCGGACGGGCCGGCCGTCGAACTGATACGCGCCGCCCCGGACCCGGAGGCGGTGCCCGACTGGCTCGACCGGCTCGCCCCGGCGCTCGCGGTCGCCGCGACCGACGACGCCGCGGTCAACGCCGCCGTCGAGTCGGCCGCGCTGGACCGGGGGCTCCTCGTCAACCGAACGGACGTGTCGGGCGGCCGCGACCCCGGGAGCGTCGTCGTCCCCGCGACGGTGGAGGACGACCCCGTGACCGTGGCGCTCTCGACGGGGGGCACGAGCCCCGCGCTCGCGAAGGCGCTGCGCGAGCGGATCGAGGCCGAGATCGAGGGAGCGGGCGCGATGGCGGCGCTCTCGGGCGAGATCCGTGAGGAGCTGAAAGCGGCGGGCGTACCGCCCGCGAAACGCCGGGAAGCGGTCCGGCGCGTTGTCAGATCCCGGGGGGTTTGGAAGGGTTTACAAAAGGGGAGATCCAACGGACGGCAAGAGGCCGACACCGTGATCGAGGAGGTACTCGACCGATGAGAGAGACGGGTGCGATCGCCGGCGTGAGCGTCGCCCACGCCGACGCGACCGTCGACGAGATCGAGGCCGCCGGCGGCGACGGCGTCCGCGCGACCGTCTCCGACCTGCTCGCGCGCGAGGGAGTCGAAGAGGCGTTCGCGGTACAGACGTGTAACCGCTCGGAGGCGTACGTCGTCACCGACCGGACCGTCGACGGGGCGACGGCGCTGTCGACGTTCGCCCCCGACGTGCGCGCCGGGGCGGTCCGCCGCCTCGACCACGAGGAGAGCCTGGAACACCTGATGCGCGTCGCCTCCGGGCTGGAGTCGCTCGTGCTCGGCGAGGACCAGATCATCGGCCAGCTGCGCGAGGCCTACGAGGAGTCGAAGTCGGCGGGCGGCATCGGACCGGTGCTCAAAGACGCCGTGACGAAGGCGCTCCACGTCGGCGAGCGCGCGCGGACGGAGACCGAGATCAACGAGGGCGTCGTCTCGCTCGGCTCCGCGGCCGTCAGGCTGGCGGCGGGCGAGATCGACCTCACCGACGGGACGGCCGTCGTCGTCGGCGCCGGCGAGATGGGGACGCTCGCGGCCCGGACCCTCGACGACACCGCCGTCTCCGAGATCGTCGTCGCGAACCGCACCGTGCCCCACGCGGAGTTCGTCGTCGAGGAGGTCGACACCCGGGCGGAGGCGGTGTCGCTCGCCGACCTCCCCGCGATCATCCCCGAGGCCGACCTCGTCGTCACCGCGACCGGGAGCCCCGACCTCGTCGTCCACCCGTCGTACGTCGACGGCGCCGGTCGCGTCGTCTGTATCGACATCGCGCAGCCCCGCGACGTCGACCCCGCGGCCGGCGCCCGCGAGGGCGTCACCGTCTACGATATCGACGACCTCGAGGACGTCACCCAGCGGACTCGGGAGAGACGCGCCGAGGAGGCCCGGAAGGTCGAGTCGATCATCGACGACGAGCTCGACCGCATCCTGGAGGCGTACAAGCGCAAGCGCGCCGACGACGCCATCTCGGCGATGTACGCCGGCGCGGACCGGGTGAAGGCGCGCGAGCTCGACCGCGCGATGTCGAAGCTGGAGGCGCAGGGCGCCCTGAACGACGAGCAGCGCGAGACGGTCGAGGACCTGGCGGACGCGCTCGTCGGGCAGCTGCTCGCCGCCCCCACCCGGTCGCTCCGGGACGCCGCCGGCGAGGACGACTGGGAGACGATCCGGACCGCCCTCCAGCTGTTCGACCCCGAGTTCACCGCGCAGGCGGAGGGGCCGGACGGGGCGGACCTCACCGAGGCGGGGGCCGGCGGCCCGGACACGATCCCGGAGTCCGTCGCCGAGGAGCTGGACGACTAATCCTCGCGTCCGCTGCGGCGCCCCGGACCGCTCGCGATTTCGCCCGGACCGGTCCCCGCGGACCGCCGCGCTTTATTTCCCGGCCGGTCCACGGGTCGGTATGAAGCTCTCCGAGTACGTCGACCGACTCGACGACCGACTCGACACGGCCGCGTACGCCGACGTCGACGCGAGCGCGAACGGGCTCCAGGTGGGGCCGGAGGAGGCCGAGATCGAGCGCGTCGCGTTCGCGGTCGACGCCGCGCGGGCGACGATCGAGACCGCCGCCGACGCGGACGCCGACGCCCTCGTCGTCCACCACGGGCTCTCGTGGGGCGGGATCGAGCGCGTCACCGGACGGGTCCACGACCGGATCGCGGCCTTAGTCGAGCACGACATCGCACTGTACGTCTCGCACCTCCCGCTCGACGGCCACCGGGAACTAGGCAACGCCGCCGGCGTCGCGGACGCGGTGGGGCTCGCGGACCGCGATCCGTTCGGCGAGATGGGGCCGGTGACGGTCGGGACGATCGGCGAAGCGGCGGAACCGCGGTCGGCGGCGGCGATCCGGGAGACGCTCGACGGCTTCGAGGGGCAGCCGGAGGGCGAGTCGTCGCCCACGCGGGTGCTCGACTTCGGCCCCGACGAGATCGAACGGGTCGCGGTCGTCACCGGCTCCGGGGTCGACTGGCTCGACGAGGCGGTCGCCGCCGGCGCCGACGCGCTGATCACCGGCGAGGGGAAACAGCAGGTCTACCACGACGCGCGGGAGGCGGGCGTCACGGTGTTCCTCGCCGGCCACTACGCCACGGAGACGTTCGGCGTCCGCGCGCTCCAGTCGCTGACCGACGACTGGGGCGTCGAGACGACGTACCTCTCGCACCCGACCGGGCTGTAACGGGGGCGCGACCGCGCTCCCGGCGGCGCGCTCGCCGCCGAACGCAACCCTTACCGCTCGCGTCCGCGCAGTCGGGGTATGCGCGATCACTTCGAGATCCGGGACCACGACGCGGCCGGCCGGATCGGGCGGCTGGAGGTCCCGCGCGCCGACGTCACGGTCGAGACGCCGGCGCTCCTGCCCGTGGTCAACCCCAACGTGCTCACGATCGAGCCCGAGCGGCTCCGCGAGGAGTTCGGCGCGGAGATGCTTATCACGAACTCCTACATCATCCGCAGCACGGACCGCATCCGCGACCGCGTGGTCGACGAGGGGCTCCACGAGTTCCTCGGGTTCGACGGCGCGATCATGACCGACTCCGGCTCCTTCCAGCTGGCCGAGTACGGCGACATCGACGTGACGACCGCGGAGATAATCGAGTTCCAGCGGCGGATCGGCAGCGACGTGGCGACCCCCGTCGACGTCCCGACGCCGCCCGACGCGGACCGCGAGCGGGCGGAGCGGGAGTTAGAGACGACGAAGCGGGCGCTCGCGGACGCCGAGGACGCCGACACGGGCGAGATGCTGGTCAACGCGCCGGTCCAGGGCGCGACGTACGCCGACCTCCGCGAGGCGGCGGGTCGGCACGCGGCCGCGACCGACCTCGACGTGTTCCCGGTCGGGGCGATGGTCCCCCTCCTGAACTCGTACCGCTACGCCGAGGTCGTCGAGGCGGTCCGCGCGGCGAAGCGCGGCCTCGGCCCGGGCGTTCCGGTCCACCTGTTCGGCGCCGGCCACCCCATGATGTTGGCCCTCGCGGTCGCGGCCGGCTGCGACCTGTTCGACTCGGCCGCCTACGCGCTGATGGCCCGCGACGGCCGCTACCTCACGGTGTCGGGGACGGAACACCTGGAGGACCTCGACTACTTCCCCTGCTCGTGTCCCGTCTGCGCGGACCACGCCCCGGCCGACCTCCGTGGCTTCGGCGACGGTGAGACGGAGCGCCTGCTCGCCGAGCACAACCTCCACGTCACCTTCGAGGAGCTGCGCCGGGTGAAGGAGGCGATCCGGTCCGGGAACCTGCTCGACCTGGTCGACCGCCGCGCCCGCGGCCACCCGGCGATGCTCGACGGCTACCGCGCGCTGCTCGACCGCGCCGAGGAGCTGGAGCGCACCGACCCCGGCTCGAAGGACGCGTTCTTCTACACCTCCCACGAGGCGGCGCGCCGGCCCGAGGTGCGACGGCACCGGGACCGCCTCGGCCGGCTGACGGCGCCGGACGACCTGTTGCTCACCGAGTCGAAGGCGCCCTCCGACCACGCCTACGACGCGGTGTGGCGCGTGACGCCGCCGTTCGGCCCCTACCCGCCCGCGCTCTCGGAGACGTACCCGCTCACCGCCGAGGTGCCCGAGCGGACCGACGACGCGGCGCAGGTCGCGGCCGCGGCGGGCGTGGCCGCGCTCGCGGACGCCAACCCCGAGACGGCGCTCACGCTCGGCCACGACGCGTGGTGCGACGCGGCGCTGGAACGGCTCCCGGACCGCGTCGAAACGGAGAACCTGCGGACGCTCGGCTGACGGATCGGCGGCTCGCGAGGGAGCGTCGTCGCGGCGAAAAGCGCAGCCGTGACCGCGTCGCCCGCCCGTTCCGGACGCCGACCGCCTCAGTCGCGTCGGTGTCCGAGCGGCTTCTTCTGGTCGACCTCGACCTCGACGTGGATCGAGTCCGGGAAGTCGCGGCCGACCACGTCGCGTGCGATGTCGTCGGCGCCGTGGATCTCCATCGAGCGGCGGTACACGTCGTAGCGCCACGGCGAGAACTCGTCGCCCGGCACGAGGTCCTTGTACAGCGGGACGGTGACCGTCTCGGAGGGGCTCGCGTGCGGGCCCTTACACTCGGCGCCCTTGCGTTCGAGGGTCTCCTTGAGCTCTTGGACGGTCTCGACGAGCACGTCGCGGTCGCCGGACGCGAAGTCGAGTTTCGTGACGAAGGTCATGGCTGGGGGTCGTCCGCCAATGGCCGCCCGAGCGGTAAAAACGCATCTACCCGCGATTCCGGGCCCCGACTTCCCCCCGGACGTGACGGTCGCTGGAGCCGAGCGCACCCGCGGTATCTACACCGCCGCGCGCCGCGGCCGCGTTCGGGCTCGAACCCCGTGTTACGGGTTCGCGTTTAGCCGGCCCGCGGAGTCGTCGCGCTCGCCGGACGGTCGGCGCTGCGTCGGACCAGTTCCCTGAAGATGGCCGGCCGGACCGTCCCCTCGGTCGACCCTGCGCAACCGAGTGATCCGCCAGCCGTCGCCCCGACAGCGGACGGGTTCGAGGACGACTTCGACCGCGTCCCCGAGGCGTAGGTCCGCCAAGCGGTCGCGGGCGTCCTCGGTCGCGTCGATGGCGTGATACGTCCGGCCGTCGACGCCGTGGAGCGTCACGCCCCTGTCGCGGTGCGGTTCCGTCGCGAGTCGACACCGCCGCCGAACCTCGGCAGTCGCTCCCATTATTCCGGGCCACGTGCGACGCAATGATAAAACGAACTATGAGACCGACCGAGTGCTATTGACCGGTACCGAGAGCGGTGTGGCGCCGTTTCGACCGTCCGGCGATGCTCGGAACCCCGCCGTGTCGTCTTTCAGTCCGCACTGACGCGACCGTTCGGAAGTCCGACACGCTCTTTAGGGGTGATCGCTTACCTGCGGCCAATGACGGTCGAAGCGACCAGTGCCGGAGCCATCCTCTTCCGCGATACCCGCGGCGAACGGGAGTACCTGCTCCTGAAGAGCCGACCGGGGGACTGGGAGTTCCCCAAAGGCGGGGTCGAGGGGGACGAGGAGCTCCAGCAGACGGCGATACGAGAAGTCGGCGAGGAGGCCGGAATCGAAGACTTCCGGCTGATCGACGGGTTCCGCAGGGAGTACGACTACGTGTTCGAGGCGAACGGGGAGACCATCCACAAGACGGTCCACCTCTTCATCGCCCGCTCGTTCGAGGCGAGCGCGGAGCTCTCGAAGGAGCACCGCGACCTCCAGTGGCGCGACTACGACCAGGCGATCAACACGATCACGCAGGACGGCCCGCGCGACATCCTAGAGGAGGCCCACGAGTACCTCGACGAGCGGAAGGACGAGGAAGACGGCAAGTACGTCTGATCGGGACGGGGCCGCACGCGGTCGACGGCGGCCGCACCCCCCGAGCGGTTCGCTTTTGTCCGCCCCGCTCGACGGGTCGACCAGTGACGCCCGACGCCGAGTTCGGCTACGAGCTGTTGGTCTGCCGGTTCGCCGAGCTGGCCTGGCACCCGAGCGAGGGGCCGCGTCCGGCGATCGTCGCCCGCCAGCTCGGTACCAAGGAGCGCCGCTGGGACACGGTCGTGATCGAGGTCGACCCGGCGGCGTTCGCGCGGCGGCGCGCGTTCGGCGACCGGACCATCGACTCCGACCTCCTCCACGTGGTCCGCGGCGCGCCCGCCGAGTGGGCGTGGTACCGCGACGCCCTGCCGGACCCCGGCTACCCGTGGCGCTACGTGCGGCGGGCGGTCCACCGCGCCGCGGGCCGGGACCTGATCGAGACGCGCCGCGACGGGAACCGGATCGAGATCCGCCGGGTGCGGCCCTACCCGGACTGGGTCGAGCGGATCGTCGCGGTCGAAAACAAGCCGGACCTTGACCGCTCGGCGGCCGACCGGCTCGCCGACCAGCTCGACCACGACGTCGAGACCGGGCTCGCCGACGAGGCGTGGCTCGCGACGGAGACGACCGGCGAGCGCGTCGAGCCCGCCCTCCTCCGCGAGCTGCCCGTCGAGGCCGGCATCCTCGCGACCGACTTCTCCGCGGGCGTCGACGCCGACGCGGCCGACGTGGCGTGGCACCCGAGCGACCTCGCGCCGGGCGAAGGCGAACGCCGCGACCCCGAGACGGAGACGCTCCGGCTTGAGATCGCGGAGCGCGCCTACGGGAAGGGGTGGCGGTCGTTCCACGAGACGATGCGTCCCGACTGTCGGCACTTCGAACTCAGGCGCGAGGGGCGCGCGCTTCTTCCGCACTGCGCCGCGAAGGGGAAGGTCCCGACCGCGCGGGAGTGCTCGGGGTCCTGTCCGAAGTTCTCGCCGGAGCCGCCGCAGTGGCGCACGCGCGGGTGGCCCATCGAGGGCGGCCCGGGGAAGGGGTACAAGCGAGTGTTGGACCGACGGCGGGAACGCGAGCGGGACCGGCCCGAAAGCGTTGAGTGAGTGGGAGAGCCAGCCCGCCGTATGCGGTCCCCGAACCAATCGCTCGCAGAGTACGCCGCGCGAATGGTGGTCGTGGTGCTCACGCTGGCGGTCCTCCAGTACACCGGGCTTCTCCTCGACGGTCCCGCGGGGATCGATCCCGGACACCTCGCCGCGGTCGCCGTGCTGTTCCCGGCGTTCTCGTACCTGATCGCCCTCGTCGGGACGAACGTGCGGTCGGGCGCCGAGTGAGACTCGCCGCGAGCGACCTCCGGAGCGGCGGTCAGGAGTCTTCCCGGACACGCCGGACGGCCTCCCTGTCCGGGAGCGCCGTCATCGCCCCCTCGGAGCGGGTCGACGCCGCGGCGACGGCGTTCGCGAACCCGAGGACCTCCTCGGGCGCGGCCTCGTCGACCAGTCCCGCGACGACGCCCGCGGTGAACGCGTCGCCCGCGCCCGTCGTGTCGACGACGTCGTCGACGCGGTAGCCGCCGTGGCGCCACTCGCCGCACTCCCACGGGGAGTCCTCGCCGGCGACCAGGCGCGCCCCCGCCTCGCCCTCGGTCAGGAAGACGGCGTCCGGTCCGGCGTCGAGTAGCTCGTCGGGGGCCGCCGGGAGCGCGTCGCCGCCGAGGTCCTCCCGCGAGGCCTTGAGAACGTCCGTCGCCGAGAGCATCCGCCGCAGCGTCGGTTCGGGGTCGACCTCCCAGAGCTCCGGCCGGACGTTCGGGTCGAAACAGACCAGCGAGTCCGCCGCCCGCGCGCGCTCGACGAGGTCGAACGTCGCCGAGCGGGCCGGTTCGACGGTCAGCGTCACTCCGCCGACGACCACGACGTCGACCGACTGGAGGACCCCGTCCGGGACGCCGCTCGCGTCGAACCGCCTGTCGGCCGTCCCCTCTCGGTAAAAGGTGAACTCTCGGTCGGCGTCCTCGCCGTGCGAGACGAACGCCAGCGCGGTCCGCGCGTCCGGAACGTGGCGCACGAACCGGTCCGAGATCCCCTCGCGGTCGAGGACGGACGCGAGGTGCTCGCCGAAGGCGTCGGTCGCGAGCGCCGTACAGAACCACGGCGTCCGGTCGAGCCTGGCGAGCCCGACCGCGACGTTGGCCGGCGCGCCGCCAGCGCGTCGGGAGAAGGACTCGACCGCCGCGAGCGGGCCGTGCCTGTCGGGGATGAAGTCGATCAGCGCCTCGCCGGCGACGAGCGCCTCACGCGTCATGCCGCGCTCGGACGGGTCCGCTGTGCTGGCCGCGCCGTTGCTCCGCGGTCGCCTCGCCTCGGTGCCGACGGGACATCTCTCGACCCGCACCTCGCGCGTGCCGGTATTAAATTCACGGGACCCCGGCGGCGTCCGCAGACGGCGCCGGCCGGACCTCAGCCGGACTCGGCGTACAGCCGAGCCTCGTACGGGCGCAGGTCGAACGGCTCGCCGGGCGCCTCGGGCACCGACTCGTAGTTCCCGAGGAGCAGCGCGGCGGACGCCCCGACCGGGGTGACGTCGGCCGTCCGGGGTTCGCCCGAGAGGTTGAGCACGACCACGACCCGCTCGCCGTCGAGGCGCCGCTCGTAGACGTACAGCTGCTCGTCGTCGGGGTAGCGGAGCTCGTAGGAGCCGTACCGGAGCGGCTCCGAGTCGCCCCGCACGCCGATCAGCGTCCGGTAGTACGACAGCACGGACGGCGTCCGTTCACGCTCGCGGGCGGCGTTGACGGCCTCGTAGTCGTCGTTGACCGGGAGCCACGGGTCGCCGTCGGTGAAGCCCGCGTGTCGGCCGTCGGTCCACTGCATCGGCGTCCGAGCGTTGTCGCGCGACCGGGCCTCGACGACGCCCCTGACCTCCCCGTACCCGCCGTACACGCCGTCCGCGATCAGCTCGCGGACGTTCCGGACGGTGTCGACGTCGGCGACGTCGTCGAGGCTCTCGAAGGTGGTATTCGTCATGCCGAGCTCCTGGCCCTGGTAGACGAACGGCGTTCCACGCAGCGTTAGGAGGGCCGTCGCGAGCGCCGTCGCGGACTCGTAGCGGTACCGCTCGTCGTCGCCGAACCGGGAGACGCTGCGCGGCTGGTCGTGGTTCTCGAAGAAGAGGGTCGTCCACCACTCGTCGTCGAGGCCGCGCTGCCACGTATCGAGGACCGACTTGAGCTCCGGCAGCGTCCACTCGCCGACGTCCCACCGGCCGTTCGGCCCGAAGTCGACCTGGACGTGTTCGAAGGGGAAGACTAAGTCGAGCGGGCCGTCCTCGCCGGTGTACTCGCGGGCGGACTCCAGGGTTAGCTCCGGCATCTCGCCGACGGTGACGATGTCCCGCCCGGCGAACACCGCGTCGTGCATCTCGGCCAAGTACTCGTGGATCCGGGGGCCGTCGACGAAGTGTTCGCTCCCGACGAGGTCTCGACTGGGGTCGCCGTCGGGCAGCCCCTCGGGCTTCGAGATGAGGTTGAGCACGTCGAGCCGGAACCCGTCGATGCCCTTGTCGAGCCACCAGTTCATCACCTCGTACATCTCCGCTCGAACGTCCGGGTTGCGCCAGTTGAGGTCGGGCTGCGTCGTGTCGAAGAGGCTGAGGTACCACGCCTCGCGCTCCTCGTCGTACGTCCAGGCGGAGCCGCCGAAGAACGACTTCCAGTTGTTCGGCGGCTCGTCGGCGTCCCCCTCGCGCCAGACGTAGTAGTCGCCGTACTCCCCGTCCGGGTCCGCGCGGGACCGCCGGAACCACTCGTGTTCGGACGAGGTGTGGTTCGCGACCATGTCCATCACCAGGCGGATGTCGCGGTCGTGGAGGCCGGCCAGCAGCGACTCCCAGTCGTCCATCGTCCCGTACTCCGAGTGGATCGAGCGGTAGTCGCTGACGTCGTACCCGTTGTCGTGCTGGGGCGACTCGTACACCGGGCTCAGCCAGACCGCGTCGACGCCGAGCTCGTCGACGTAGTCGAGCTTCTCGACGATGCCCGGGATGTCGCCGACCCCGTCGCCGTCGGAGTCGTTGAAGCTCCGCGGGTAGATCTGATACACCACCGCCTCCTTCCACCATGCGCGCTCTGTCATTTTTGGTGCGATCCGGCCGACGCGGCGCGCGGTCCGCCGCGGCTCTCCGCCGGTCCGACCGGTACTGCGTCGATAGTAGTCCCTCGTCTGTTAGCACTATCGAAACGGTCCAGTCCGCCCGCAATCGCCCGGTTCGATCGGCGGGCGGCGACGGCAGACGACCGCCGTCCCGCGCCGCGAGATGGATCGCGTTTTTATCCCGGGAGGCGATGACCGACGCATGACAGCCGGACCGGTTCGCGTCGGGCTCCTCGTCGAGGGGGACCCGAGCGACCGACAGGCGGCGGCGCGCGAGTGGGCGGACGCCAGGTACGACGTCGACCTCGTCGACCCGGCGCGGGTCACGCAGACGACGGCGCACGACGTCCTCTGGTGGCACCGCGCGGAGGCGCCGGCGGTCGAGGACCGGACCGCGTCGGCGCTCGCGGCGTTCGTCCGCGACGGCGGCGGACTCCTCCTGAGCCTCCGCGCCGTGGGGGCGGCGACGTCGCTCGGCTTCGAGTCCGTCGCGCCCGACGCCGTCGGGACGCGGACCGTCACGGCCCCGACCGGGCCCCTCTGGCGGTCGGTGTACGACGACCACCCCGCGGTCGACGCGTTCGAGGGGCTCCGGACGCCCGTCGCGGACCGCGGGACGGTTCCCTACGCCCGCTACGAGGACCGGCTCCCCGCCGATGGCGAAGTCCTCGCGTCGACCGTCGAGGGCGAGCACGACCGGCCGACCCAGACCAGCGTGGTCTCATGGCACCCGGGGGAGGGTGCGGTGCTGGGCGTCGGCGAACTGGCGCTCGCGCCGGCGGTCTCGGAGCCGTACGGCACGAACCGAGACCGGCTCGTCGAGGGGCTTGTCGAGTCGCTGGCGGCCGGCCCGAACCCGAGGTTCGACCGCCCGGTCGACGGGGAGGGGTTCCGACGCCTCAGAGCGCGGCTCGACGGCGACGAGCAACGGCCCCGGTACCACCTCACGCCGCCGGCGAACTGGCTCAACGACCCGAACGGGCTGATCGAGCGCGACGGGACGTATCACGTGTTCTACCAGTACAACCCGGGCGGCCCGTACCACAACTCGATCCACTGGGGCCACGCCACGAGCGATGACCTCGTAACCTGGCGCGACGAGCCGGTCGCGCTGTCACCGTCGCCCGACGGCCCGGACCGCGACGGCTGCTGGTCGGGCTGTGCGGTCGAGTTCGACGGCGAGCCGACGATACTGTACACCGGCGGGCGCGGCCGCCGACAGCTCCCCTGCCTGGCGACCGCCGCGGATCCGATGCTGCGGTCGTGGACCAAGGAGCGGTCGAACCCGGTGATCGAGGCGCCGCCGGACGACGTCGACGTGCTGGAGACGGAACACTGGCAGGCGGAGTTCCGGGACCACTGCGTCTGGCGGGAGGACGGCCGGTGGCACCAGCTCATCGGCTCCGGCCTCACCGACGTCGGCGGGACGGTCTTCCGGTACAGCTCCGAGAACCTCCGCGACTGGCGCTACGAGGGGCGGTTCCTGACCGCCGACCGCCCGGACGCCGGGGCGGTCTGGGAGTGCCCCGAGCTGCTCCGGTTCGGGGAGTGGGACCTCCTCCACGTCTCCGACTACGAGACGGTCCCGTACTTCGTCGGCACGCGTCGCGACGGGGCGTTCGAGGTCGCCTCCCGGGGCGTCCTCGACCGCGGCGACTTCTACGCGCCGCAGTCGATGGCCGTCGACGACGGCTACCTGACGTGGGGGTGGCTCCCCGAGGCCCGCGACGCCGAGGCACAGTGGGACGCGGGCTGGTCCGGCTCGCTGTCGGTGCCGCGGCGGATCGAGGTGGACGAGTCGGGCGAGCTGACCCAGCGGCCGGCGCCGCAGCTGACCGCGCTCAGGGAGGCGAAGCAGGTCGACGGGGCGTCGGTCTCACTCGACGACGAGCGGTGGACCGCTCCCGCCGGCGGCCGCGCGCTCGAACTGGCGGCGACGGTCGCGCTCGACGACGCCGACGCCGTGACGCTCTCCGTCTTCGAGTCGCCGGACCGGCGAGAGCGCACCGAGATCCGCTACAACGCGACGAACGAGCTCGTCGTCGACCGCTCGGCCGCGAGCGAGGACCCGCGCGCGCGGAGCGACGAACAGCGGATGCCGGTGACGCCGTACGACGAACCCCTCACCCTCCGGGCCTTCCTCGACGGCTCCACGGTCGAGCTGTTCGCCAACGAGCGCCACTGCCTGACGAGCCGCGTCTACCCGACGCGGACGGACAGCACCGGAATCTCGTTCGCGGCGTCCGGCGGCCGCGCAGAGGTCGAGGACCTCTTTATCTGGGAACTCGACGGCGGGTTCCCGGACACGCCGTCGGGCCGGACGGACTGAGCCGGCGGCGCCGAGGCGACAGCCGGTCGTCGCCCGCGAGGCCGCTCGTTCTCTCGTCGCTCAGACGGATTGCAACCGATCCGCGGAGACGCGTCGATCGACCGGCACGACCGCCGAGCGCGCGATCCGCCCAACTTCATGAATATTAACTCAACTCCGAATTAATATTCCGAAGATATAAGTATCGGCGTCCCCAATCAGTAATCGAGATGAGCATGAACACAGTCCTCCTCGCCGTCGGATCGAAAGACGAGAGCCGCCTCGAAGAACTCGCGGAGACCGCGGCGTCCGTCGTCGACCCGGACGGCCGCGTCGTCTTACTCCACGTGTTCGACCGCGAGCGATACGACACGATCGAGACGCAGCTGAACATCGACGAAGACTCCGAGGTCACGCCCGACGACGTCTCGGAGCGGTCGCGGATCGTCAGCGACGTCGCCGAGCGACTCGAACGCGCGGGCGTCGACTACGAGATTCGCGGCGCGCTCGGCGAAACGGCCGAGAGCATCCTCGACAAGAGCGAGAGCCTCGACGCCGACCTCGTCGTCGTGGGCGGGCGCTCCCGCTCGGCGACCGGGAAGGCGCTGTTCGGCTCGACCGCGCAGCGCGTGCTGCTCGAAGCGGACTGCCCGGTGACGTTCGTCAAGGACCGGTCCGAGGAGCAGACGGAAGCGACCGTCCCCGCGTAACTCGGCGTTTTTTCTCCCGTCCGGCGCACCGGTCGCGGAGTCGCCGGCCTCTCACCTCCCGCCCGCACCCACTGCGGACGGCACGAGAACGGTCGCGTAGGCTACGGGACCGGCTCGTCGTACCCCGACCCGAACGGGCGGTCGGCGCCGTAATCGCCGCCGACGGCGCCTTCGCGGGTCACCCCGTCGAAGTCGTCGTCGGGCACTTCGGACTCGTCGACCGGCGGGAGCGGCTCGTCCGGCGCGGGGATCCGCCAGGCGTCGAGCGCCCCGAGCAGCCGCGTCTCGTCGCCGTCGACCGCGAGCCGGAGCGTCGGCGCGAGCGTGCCGCCGAACCGCGCGCGCTGCTCGGCCTCCGGGAGCTCCGCGACCGCGTCCAGCGAGTCGCCCGCGAAGTCGTGGTAGTTGAGGAAGCTCTGGAGCAGCACCTCCTCGCCGTGGGCGAACGCCATCCACGAGTACGCCTGGAACCGCGCGCCTGACGGGTTCGTCGCCACGAGCCCGCTCCCGTTCAGGGGGCGGTACGGGCCCTCGAACCGGTCCGCGACGAAGCCGTACAGCCCGTCCGGGCCGGTCACCCCCGGCGCGAACGTGTGGACGTGGCTGCAGACGAACAGGTAGTAGCGGCCGTCCGCGACGACGACGTGCGGGCGTTCGAGCTCTTGGTTCACCTCGACGGCGTCGAGGAGCGGCGGGCGGAGCTCCCACGAGAGCGGGTCGCCCGTGGGGGAGGCGGCGACGCCGACGCAGCCGTTGAACTCGCGCCGCTCGCTCGTCGCGGCGTCGTCCCCGTCGCGCTCGGGCGCCGGGACGTTGGCCTCGAAGAGGAGGTGGGTCTCGCCGGACGCGGGGTCTTCGAAGAACCACGGGTCGCGGAAGGTGTACGTCATCCCGCGCGACTGCGCCTCCGTCTCGTACCGGTCGCCGTCGGGCTCCAACAGCGTCTCGTGGGTCCACGGGCCCGCGATCTCGACCCCGTCCGCGTCGGCGGTCACGGAGCCGCCGTGCGCGACCGCGATCCGCTGGGTGTACGTCAGTTCGTCGGCGTCCTCGCGGCCGGCCGCGGTGTAGAAGAGGTAGACGTCGCCGTCGTCGTACAGCGCCGAGCCGGCCCACTGGCGCTGACCGAGCGCGCCGCCGTCGAAGACCGGGCCGGCGTCGCGCCACTCGCTCCCGTCGCGCGAGCAGAAGCAGCGGATCTCGGCCACGTCGTGACGCGTCCCGGGGAGGAGGTCCGCCGACGCGGTCAGCGAGAACGCCAGCCGCCAGCCGTCCACCTCCGCGATCCCCCCGTGGCGGTCCCGCAGCAGCCACGTGTCCCAGATGTGGAGGTCCGGGAACGGGTCGACGGTCGGCGGACCCGCGACCGGGGCGACGTTCCCCCCGCGCCGCCCGATCCCCGCGGCCTGCTCGCGCGTCCACCGTGACCGGGGCCGACCGTCGGCTCCGGGGAGCGAATCGTCCATACGATCTCTCCACAACGGACCGAATAAAGCCTTTTCAGTCGGGACGACTCGCGAGGGACGGAACCCGCCGAGACGGAAATAAAACGTTTTATTACAGCCGTGGTAGTTCAACGCATGGAACCACGACGTCCCGGACGAGGTCGAGCGGTCCGCGCCCGCTTCGAACGCGCGCATTCCGCCGATCCGACAGTCGGCCGTGCGGTGGCTTCTGTCGGGACGGAGCGACCGATCGGGGACGGTGGATGAGAGTGGACCGCGCAGAACTCACGGAGACGCTGGAGGACGCCGGCCTCTCGCCGTACCAGGCCGACGCGTACGTCACGGTGCTTGAGCTGGGCGCCGCCCCGGTCACGCGGGTCGCCGACGTCAGCGGGGTGCCCGACCCGCGGATCTACGACGTGTTGCGTGACCTGGAGAGCGCCGGCTACATCGAGACGTACGAGCAGGAGTCGCTGTACGCCCGCGCGAACGACCTCGACGAGATCACCGACGACTTGGAGTCGCGGGCGAAGCGGCTCACGGCCGCGACCGAAGAGATCGAGCGCCGCTGGAACGAGCCCTCCGTCGAGCGGTCGACGGTGAGCATCGTCACTCGGTTCGAGACGGTGATCAAGAACGCCGACGAGTTCATCCGCGAGGCCGAGACGCAAGTGAACCTATCGCTCGGTGTCGACCACTTCGAGCGGCTGCGGCCGGCGCTCCGGGCGGCCACCGACCGCGGCGTCCGCGTCAACCTCTCGATACACACCCCGGACGGTGACGGCGAGGTGCTCCCGGATGCCGAGGACCTCGCCGGGATCTGCTCCGAGGCCCGCCACCGCCGCGTCCCGTCTCCGTTCGTTGTGATCGTCGATCGGACGAAGACCTGCTTCGCGCCCCACGCGGGGTCGACCAACGAGTACGGCGTGCTCGTCGACGACCGCACGCACACGTACGTGTTCTACTGGTACTTTCTGACGACCCAGTGGGACGCGTGGAAGTCGATCTACACGACTCGCGACGACGATCCGCCGATCGACTACATCGACATTCGGTACTGCGTCCGCGACGTCGCGCCGCTCCTCCGCGACGGGGCGACCGTCCGGCTCCGGATCGAGGGAACCGACACCGAGAGCGGCGACGACCGTGTCGTCGAGGGCGTCCTCTCGGACGTCGTGGTCGCTGGCGACGATGACGCGGTCGACGCCGACACCGTCGCCAGCTACGGCGGCCGGGTCGGGCTCGTCGTCGAGACCGACGACGGGCCCGTCGAGGTCGGCGGTTGGGGCGCGATGGTCGAGGCTGTCGAGGCCCACCGGATCACGCTCGTCAGCGTGGCATAGCGGTCGCGAACGGTTCTCTGCGTCAGTCGGAAGCGGGCCTCGAACGCCGCGAGCTCGCGCCGGGGCGCCGGCGGCGGGACAGCGAGGAGAGGCCGCGGAGCGGACCGCGGGTCGCCGACTACAGCGAGTGGCTGATCGCGTCGCCGCTCGCCCGGTCGAATAGGTGGACGTTGTCGCGGTCCAACACGACCTGAACGTCGTCGCCCTCGGAGATCGTCGTGTCGGGTTCGAGGTTGATCAGCAACTGCCCCTCGCCGCGGCCCTCGGCGCTCGCCTCCACGTCGCGGTCGAACAGGAGGTACGCGTTCACCTCCTTCCCGACCGGTTCGATCACGTCGACGACGGCGTCGAACGCCTTGGTCGGCGCGCCCGCCTCCCCGGCGTTTCGTTCGAGGTGAACGTCCTCCGGCCGGACGCCGACGGTGACGTTCTGGCCCGGCGAAACACCCTGTGCGTCGGGGTCGAACTCGATGTCGGTGTAAGTCGACTCGAACCCGTCTGCGACCGCCTCGCCCTCGATGAAGTTCATCGACGGCGATCCGATGAAGCCCGCGACGAAGCGGTTTGCGGGCTCGTTGTAGCACTCCAACGGCGGCGCCACCTGCTGGAGCACGCCGCTGTTGATCACCGCGATCCGGTCGGACATCGTCATCGCCTGTGCTTGGTCGTGTGTGACGTATATGATGGTCGTGTCCAGCTCGCGGTGGAGCCGCTGGAGCTGTGTGCGCATGTGGACGCGTAGCTCCGCGTCGAGGTTCGCCAGCGGCTCGTCCATCAGGAATGCGCCCGGGTTGCGGACGATGGCGCGAGCGATGGCGACGCGCTGGCGCTGCCCGCCGGACATCTCGCTCGGCATCCGTTCCATCATCCCCTCCAACTGGACGATGTCGGCCGCCTCCTCGACGCGCCGCTCGACTTCCTCCTGGTCGTACTTCCGGAGGCGGAGCCCGAAGGAGATGTTGTCGTACACGTCCATGTGCGGGAACAGCGCGATGTTCTGGAACACCATGGAGATCCCCCGGTCCTTCGGCGGCAGGTCCGTGACGTCGCGCCCACCGATCTCGATGCTCCCCTCCGTGGGGAGCGTGAGTCCGGCGATCGTCTCCATCGTGGTCGACTTGCCGCATCCGGAGGGGCCGACGAAGGTGACGAACTCGCCGTCCTCGATCTCCAGGTTCATGTCGTCGACTGCCGTTACGTCCTCGTATCGTTTCGTGATGCCCGATAGTTTGACTGATGCCATGGTTACTCCTTGACCGCCCCCGAGGTGAGTCCGCTCACGATCTTCTCCTGTGCGACGACGACGAGGATGGCCACCGGCAGGACCGCGACGATGCTGGCGGCCGCCATGAGGTTGTACAGCACCTCGAACTCGCCCTGGAACCGGAGGATGCCCTCCAGCATCGGCGCCCAGCTACCGGGGCGCCCGTCGGTCATCAGCGAGCTGAAGAAGTACTCGTTGTACACCGAGATGAACGTCAGCACGCCCGCGGTCGCGACGCCCGGCGCCGAGAGCGGCACGATCACGCGGAACAGCGCGCCGAGCCGCGTCGTCCCCTCGACCCGCGCGGCGTCCTCTAGCCCGTCCGGGATCTGCGAGTAGAACGTCATGAGGATGAATATCGACAGCGGCAAGAAGATCGCCGACAGCGGGATGAAGATCGCGTACGGCGTGTTGTACAGCGACCCGGCCGAGAGCAACGGCCGTAACACGTCGACGTTGGTGTTGAACAGCCGGTTCAGCGGGATGAAGAAGGCTGCCGGCGGGAAGAAGGACGTCACCAGCACCAGAAGCAGCATCGGCCGCCGGCCGCGGAACCGCAGGCGGCCGAACACGTAGCCGGCGAGGCTCCCGACGAGCAGCACCGCCACGGTCGCGATAGTGGCGATGAGGAAGCTGTTGAACACGTATCGGTGGAACGGGAGCGTGGTGAAGATTTCGATGAACGCCCCCGGGTTGAACCCCGCCGGGAGGAACACGCCGACCTCTGAGAGGTTGTTCCGCGGCGTCAGCGCGACGACCAGCAGCCAGTAGAACGGGAACAGCGTCGTGACGAGGAAAAAGAACGTCGCCACGTAGAACGCCATCCGATACGCCCGCTGCGGGTTCGAGATCATCTTCGCGGCCCAGGCCTCGATCGGGCCGCGGTCGAGGTCGGGCTCCTCGCGGTCGGCCTGGTTCGCCATCTCGACGGTCGGGTCGTCGTCGCCCGTCGCGGGATCGGTCGCGCTCATGCGACACCCCCGCTGCTCCGACGGAGCGCGACCAGGTACGCGACCACGAACGCGCTGATGACGATCGCGGTCAGGAACGCGACCGCGGACGCGGTGGCCCAGCGGCGGCTCTCTTGGAGCGCAATGATCACGAGACAGGTCAGCGACGGCACCGTCTCACAGCCCGCGGTCGCGTCGATGAGCCCGTAGATCCGCATCGCGTCTAGCGTCCGGAACAGCATCGCGACTAGGAGTGCGGGCGCTACGAGCGGCAGCGTGATGTACTTGAACCGCTGCCACGGCGACGCGCCCGAGACCTTCGCGACGTCGTAGAGCCCGCGGTCGATGCTCTGAAGCCCCGCGAGGATGAGCAGCGCCATGAACGCGGTCGTCTTCCAGATGTCCGCGACGAGCACGATGAAGAACGAGTCCGTGCTGCTTGACAGCGGGTTGTCGCCGAACACGCCGAGCCACCTCATGAACTCGGTTCCCCAGCCGATGGTCGGGTTGAAAATGAGGAAGAAAATCATCCCCTGAATGACGATTGGGATGGCCCACGGAATGATGATCGCCACCCGGACCCACCGCCGCCCGTAGAAGTCTTGATCGATCACGAGCGCCTGTCCGAACCCGATCACCGTCTCGAAGACCACGCTCGCGATCGCGAACGCCAGCGTCGCCAAGAGCGCCTGTTGTAGGAACGGGGCGCCGAACTCCACGAACGGGAATCCGTCGGCGAGCGTCACCGAGATGAACTGCTGGGTGAACGGCGTCTCGCCCGTGAGCAGGTCCACGTAGTTACCGAGACCGATGAATTCCCCGAACGGCTCCGCGCCGGAGAGGGAGTTCGCGAGGAGCGAGAACCGGAACGTCGCGATGAGCGGGTAGAACGCGACGACCGCGAGCAGCAGAAACGCGGGAGCTAACAGCACGTACGCGTACACCTCCTCGGACTGCGTCTCCAGCCAGTTGAGCGGCCGGGCGAACACCGAACCGCCGTCGTCCGCCCGCGCGTCGGTTGCCATCTCGATCCCCCGTTACTCGGCCAGGTCTTCCTCGAGCGATTCGAGGGAACTTTCGAGGTCGGACATGGCCTGTTCGGGCGACTTCTCGCCCGCGTACGCGTCCGAGACCTGCGAAGCCACCTGGCTCTCCTGGTCGGGCCACGCGACGGTCACCGGCCGCGGAACCGTGTTCTGGCCGGAGACGGCCAGCGTGTCGAGGAAGTCGCCGAGCGCGCCGACCTCTTCGGGGTCGACGTTCTCGGTCACGGACGGGTCCGGGGGGAGGTACCCGCCCTCCGAGAAGTTGTTCACCATCACGTCCTCGTTGGCGAACGCCTCCAACACCTGGACCGCCTCGTCGAGCCGCTGGGTGTTCGGGTTGATGGTGAGGTGCCAGCCGCCGAGCGCGGCGGCGGGACCGCCCGTGCCCTCGTACATCCCCTCGCCGGACTCGACGCCGTACGGCAGCGGCATCACGTCGTAGTCCTCGGCGTCGAACTCCTCGGAGTCGAGGTTGAGCGGGATCGCGTACGGCCAGTTGCGGTGGAAGATCGCGTTCCCGGACGTGAACGGCTCGCGGGACGGCTCCTCGGTGAACGCCCGTAGGTCGCTGTTGGAGATCTGCGGGAAGTCCGGGTGCGCGTACTCGGCGTCCGGGCCCTCCATGAACGACCGCATCATGCGGATCGTGTTCAGGACCGGCTCGTCGGTCACGGTGATCGGGCGGTCGCCGATCGGTCCGAAGAGGTTCTCGTGGTCGCCGAAGTAGGCGCCGCCGAACGACGTTATCGTCTCGCTGAACGTACAGCAGGCCAGCCCCACGTAGTTGTCGGCCTGCGTGGTGTACCCGTAGTCGATCTCGTCCCCGTCGGGGCCGCCGTTCTGCTCCCACACGTCGGCGGCCACCTCGGCGAACTCCTCCCAGCTCAGGGGCTCGGTTGCCCAGTTGTCGCCCTCCGGGTCGTAGCCCGCCTCCTCGACGAGGTCCTTCCGGTAGTGCATCACCGGGTAGTCGGGGAACAGCGGCAGTCCGTACAGGTCGCCCGTCTCGGGGTCGCTGGCCGTGCTCACCGCGCTCTCGAGGTAGTTACCGTCGACATAATCGAGGGTGTCCGACGAGAGCTCCTCGCTCAGGTTCACCAGCTGGTCGCGCGCGATGAACGGGATCGTCCACCCCGAATCCATCATGAAGATGTCGGGGCTCGCGCGCCCGGCGTCGAGCGCCGACGTGAACTCGGAGCGCCGAGCGCCCGACTCGAAGTCGCCGGGGAGGATCTCGACTTCGATCGACTCGTCGAGCCCCGCCTCGTACAGGCTCTCGGTCACCGAGTCGGAGATTCCCTCCCACTCGCCGTCCATGGTGATCTGGATCGGCCCGTCGCCGCCACCGCCGCCGCCGCAGCCGGCGAGACCGACCGTCGCGCCCGTCGCGCCGGCCGCCTGTATGAACCGCCGCCGCGATACCCCCACACGCCCGCCGTCCTGACCGGAACTATTGTCTACCATTACAGCTGTTGTTATAAAATACACCCGTATATAACTATTGATGGCAATAGTAAGAGAAGTGATGTTTCGACGGTCGGTGGCGAGCCGCCGGAACGGCTTTGGGCCCCGAGCGTCGACTAGCGCGACGATGGGAACCACCGGGACGGTCGTGGGTCGACTCCGGGAGAGCGTGGCAAAGTGGCTCGAACAGGTGTTCTACGGCGGCGCGGAGCTGGCGGTGCTGTCGACGCCGGCGTTCGTCGTCGCGCTCGTCACGCAGAACCGGTACCCCGACGCGATCCCGATCGCCGGGCTCTTCGCGCTCGCCGCGGGGAGCCTCGGCCTCGCCGGGTTCCGGGCGGGCGTCGTCGACATCGGCGCCTGGCCCCGCC
Source organism: Halorubrum sp. Atlit-28R (assembly GCF_003665955.1). Lineage (NCBI taxonomy): Archaea > Methanobacteriati > Methanobacteriota > Halobacteria > Halobacteriales > Haloferacaceae > Halorubrum > Halorubrum sp. Atlit-28R. The sequence goes on along the minus strand of NZ_QPLS01000001.1, from coordinate 70,142 downwards.
GGGGAGAACTGGTGACGCTGCCGCTCCGGACGCTGTACTTCAGTCTCGTCTTCTTCCTCGCGTCGATCGCGACGGGCGTGCTCGCAGTCGAGGCCGTCGGGTCGCTGTGGGTGGCGCCCCTCGGCGGGGTCGTCCAACTGTCCGGACTCGCCGCGTTCCCGACGGTCTACCGCGCGATCCACGGCGAGCCGGTCACCCGACCGGTGGTGAAGCGATGACCGACGCCGACGGCGACGAACGGGCCGCCGCTCGCCGCGTCCGGGAGGCGGTCGACGCCGTCTCGCGCCCCGAACACACCGGTGAGAATCGGTGTCTCCCCTGTGCGGCGGTCAACGCGCTCGGCGTGGCGGTCGTCGCGCTGCTCCTCGGACGGCGCCGGCGCGCGCTGGGGCTGCTCGCCGCGGTGATCGGCGGCGCGGCGATCTGGCTTCGGGGGTACGCCGTCCCCGGTACGCCGCGGTTCGCGCCGCGGCTCGTCGAGCCGCTCCCCGTCGAGTTCGGCCCCGACCACGACGCGGTCGTCGACTCCGGTTCGGTCGCCGGGGTGACGAGCGGGCTGGCCGCGGCCGACGACGCGGACGGCGCCGGCGCTGACGAGGCGGCCGCGAACGACGAGCGCCCGGACGATCCGGCGGTCGACCCGGCGGATCCAGGCGGGATCGACGACGGCGACGGTCCGAGCCCGGAGGCGACGATGGAGGCGCTACTCGATTCCGGAGCCCTCGTCGAAGAGGGCGAGACCCTCCGGCTGACGGACGACTTCCGAACCGCTCTCCGCGAGCGGATCGAGACGCTTCGGGCGTGTGGAGACGGGGAACTGGCCGAGCGCGCGGCCGCCGTCGCGGGCGAGGACGTCGAGGGATCGGTCCACGACGACCGGATCCTCCTCGACGGTCGGCGCGACGCGTGGCTCAGCCGGCCGATCGCGCTCGCGGAGACGGCCGTGGGGGAACTACTCCGCGAGCGCGGCGTCGACCCGGCGGTCGCGCGGAGCGCCGCCCGACCGCTCCGCGCGTTCCTGGAAACCTGTCCCGACTGCGGCGGCCCGATCCGCGACACGACCCTCCGGAACTGCTGTGGCGGGCCCGGCGGCGTCAGCGGGAACCCGGAGCGATCGGTCCGGGCCTGCGCGGACTGCGACGCCGTGGTGTTCACGGAGCGATGACCGGCTGACCGGCGCTCGGCCCGTCGCGCGGCGACACTGATACGGTTCCTCCGTGCGAACCCTACGCATGGACACTATGGGGGCGGCTGCGCTCGGGTGGCGCCTCGCTGTGGCGGTGGTCGCGATCGCAGGCCCGACGGTGCTTTACCTCGGTCTCTGGCGGTTCTTGGAGCGGCTCCGCGACGACGCGCTGATCGAGCGACTCGTCGCGCGCGGGGCGGTCGACCGGCCGCGGCCCGCGGCCGCGGACGTCCTCGCGGCCGCGATGTCGGGGGTCGACGGCCGGCGCTGCCCGGCGTGCGGCACCGTCGCGGTCGCCGGTGAGGCCGAGTGCCGGGGGTGCCGGCGGCCGATCGAGGGCGGCGAGTGAGCCGCGAACGGTCGAACGGTTCGGCCGCCCCGACCCTCGCTCGGGGTCGCGGCCGAGCGGCCCGTCCCGCGGTCGCCTGGGCCACCGCTTACGCCAGCGCGGCCGCCAGTTTCTCGATCGGGTGCGTCGGCTCCGGCACCTCGCCGGGGCCCTCCTCTAACTGCGTCCGACAGGAGGTGCCGGGCGCGACGAGGGCGTCGCCGCCGCTGGCGTCCACCTGTTCGAACAGCGCTTCGCCGATGGCCTTGCTCATCGAGTAGTGCTCGGCCTCGTAGCCGAACGAGCCCGCCATCCCGCAACACGACGAGTCGAGCGGGTCGACGCCGTAGCCGGCGCGCCGGAGGACGCCGACCGCGTGGTGGTCCTTCTTCGTCGCCTTCTGGTGGCAGTGACCGTGGTAGGTGAGCGACTCGGTGGGGGCGTCGAGGGCGAGTTCCTCGTCGAGCCGGTGGGCGTCGACGTACTCCATGACGCCGTAGGCGCTCTCGGAGACGGCGGCCACGTCGGCGTCGGGCACGTCGCTGGCGTCGCCGTCGAGCAGGTCGTGGTAGTCGGACTGGAGCATCACGGCGTCGGAGGGCTCGACGACGACCACGTCCCAGCCGTCGCGCACGTCCGGCGCGAGCGTCTCGACGGCGTCCCTCGCGGTCGCCCGCGACACGTCGAGCAGCCCCTTCGAGTGGGGCGGCCGCCCGCTGCCGTCCACGTCGGGAATCCGCACGTGGCAGTCGGCGGCCTCCAGCACGCGCACCGCGGCCTTCCCGGCGCCGGGGTTCGTGTAGGTGGTGTACACGTCGGGGAAGAGGAGGACCTCGCGGGCGGCCTCGTCGCGGGGAACGCCCGCGCCGCCGCGCGCCTCGAACCAGTCGACGAGCGTCTCCGAGCGGAAGGTGGGCAGGTCGCGCTCCCTGGCGATGCCGAGCGCCTTCTCCGCGAGGAGGCCGCTCCCGGGAATCTTGTTCGGGAGGTTCGAGAGGGGGGCGAACCGCGAGGCGAGCGGCGCGAGCGACTCGAAGCGGCCGAGGAGTCGCGTGCGGAGGTCGACTCCGTGTTCCTGGTGGTGGGCGTGCTCGACCTCTGCCTTCAGCTTCGCCATGTCGACGCCGCTCGGGCAGTCCACCTTACAGCCCTTACAGCCGACGCAGAGGTCCATCACCTCGGTGACGAACTCGTCGTCCGTCGGGTCGTCGGGGAGCTCGCCGGAGATGGCCCCCCGGAGCATGTTCGCCCGCCCGCGAGTCGACTGGATCTCCTCGTCGGCGGCGCGGTAGGTGGGACACATCACGCCGCCGGTGGTGTCTTGGGGCCCGCGGCAGCCGCCGCAGCCGTGACAGAGCTCGACCATCCCCTGCATCCCGTTGTCCACCGCCCACTCCATCGCGGGGTCGAAGCCGGCGTTGTACTCGTAGTCGGCGTCGAACCGCAGGTTCTCGCGCATGTCGACCTCTCCGCAGACGTTCCCCGGATTGAGCAGCCAGTCGGGGTCGAACGCGGTCTTCAGGTCGCGGAACGCCTCCCAGAGGTCGTCGCCGTACAGCTTCCGGTTCCACTGGGTCCTGGCGCGCCCGTCGCCGTGCTCGCCGGACACCGAGCCGCCGAGCCGGACCACGGCGTCGGTGACGCGGTCGGCGATGTCAAGCATCGCCTCCACGTCATCGACCTCCTTCGTGTTTATGAGCGGGCGGACGTGGAGGACGCCCGGGCCGGCGTGCGCGTAGAACGTCGCGAAGGTGTCGTTGTCCGCGAGGATCTCCTGGAACTCGCGGGTGTACTCGGGGAGGTGCTCCGGCGGGATGGCGCAGTCCTCGATGAAGGAGATGTGCTTCTCGTCGGTGGTCCGCGAGAGGAGGATCGGGAGGCCGGCCTTGCGCATCTTCCAGAAGCGGTCGCGCTTCTCCGGGTCGTGCGCCTCCATCGCGTGAGCCGCGCGGCGGGGGTGGCTCGTCGTCTCCGCGGCGCCCGCGCCCGGCTCGACCGCGGTGTCGACGCCCCCGTCCCCGTCGGCGGCGCCCACGCGGTCGGCGATGAGGTCCGCGACCTTCCGCTTCCCCTCGGCGTCGCTGTCGGCGTAGAACTCGACGAGGAGCGCGGAGTCGGTGCCGTCCGGGAGCATCGCGACCACGTCCTCGAACTCGGGCGTGTCGGCCGCGAGGCCGAGCAGCACGTCGTCCATCACCTCGACGGCGGCGGGGTCGTGTTCGAGACACGCCGCCACGTCTTCCATCGCGTCCAGCAGGTCGTCGTAGGTGAGCAGCGCCACCGCCTTCGTCTCGGGGACCTCGACGAGCGAGACGGTCGCCTCGGTGACCGTCGCGAGCGTCCCCTCGCTGCCGGCCATGAGCCGGGCGAGGTTGACGACGCCTTCCTCGCCGTACTCGCCGCGGTACTCGGCGAGCAGGCGGTCGAGGTTGTAGCCCGAGACGTTCCGCTTCAGCTCCGGGTAGCGCTCGTCGATCCGGTCGGCCTCCTCGTCGAGGACGCGGACGACCTCGGCGTGGATCCGGGGGAGCAGCTCGTCGGCGTCGGCGTCGGCGGACGCGCGGAGCTCCTCGACCGCGACCTCGCCGAACGTCGCCACGGTCCCGTCGGCGAGGACGACCTCGACCTCCTCGACGTAGTGGTCCGTCTTGCCGTACTTCAGCGAGTGCGAGCCGGTGGAGTTGTTGCCGATGGCGCCGCCGACCGCCGACTTGTCGCGCCACGCCGGGTCCGGCGCGAACTTCAGGCCGTCGCCCTCGACGGCGGCGTTGAGGTCGCCCACGTACGCGCCGGCCTGGACGCGGGCCGTCTCCGCGTCGGCGTCGGTCTCGATCACCGCGTCCATCTCGCCCGTGAGGTCGAGGACGACCGCCTCGTTGACGGTCTGGCCGGCGAGGGAGGTGCCGCCGCCGCGCGGGAGGACGGGGACCCCCTCCGCGAAGCAGTACTCGTGGACCGCCGCGACGTCCGCGGTCGACTCCGGGATCACGACGCCGATCGGGGTGACCTCGTACGCCGAGGCGTCGGTCGCGTACAGCCGCTTCGAGTAGTCGTCGAACCGCACGTCGCCGTCGACGCGGGCGTCGAGCGCGTCGACGAGCCCCGGTCGCGCCACGGAGCCGCCGGTGTAGTCGAAGTCGCCGCCGTCCGTCGGATCCGGCTCCGGCGTGTTTGTCGCCATGCGAGACTCTCACGGTCGAACCATGAAAAACCTCCTGCCGCCCGCGCGTGGCCGGAACTCGATGCGCCCGCGCGGCCGCGCCTGCTCCCGCGGACCGGTTCGCGTCTCCGAGAAGCGCCGCAACACCCTTATGTCGACCGGCGAAGTGACCACCATGTCGCTCGCAGACACGTCGACGTTCACGGGTCGACTCGACGACCTCGGCGTCGCGGTCTCGGCGGGGCCGTCCGCGGAGTGCGCGGCCATGGTCGAGGCGGCCGCGGGCGAGCCCGCGGTCGGGGTCCCGCTCGACCGGTCCGGGCCGGCCGCGTTCGCTGACTCGCCCGCGACCCTCCCGGAGCGGATCGAGACGGAGCCGACCACCGCCGACCTGCGCGGGGCGCACACCGGCGTCACGGCGGCGTCGCTGGGCGTCGCCGAGTACGGGAGCGTCGCGTTGGAGGCGGACGCGGCCGGCACGGAGCCGGTGAGCCTGTTCGTCGACCGCCACGTCGTCGTCCTCCGCGAGGCGGACCTGGTCCCCGACATGCCCGACGCCTTCGAGTGGCTCGGGCCGCGGGCGCGCGACGAGTCGGTCGACGTGGTGTTCGCGACCGGCCCGAGCGCGACGGCGGACATGGGCGGGCTCGTCCACGGCGCGCACGGGCCGAAGGAGGTCCACGTGGTGCTGCTCCGCGAGGACGACCCCGCGGAGGGGGAGCGATGAGCAGCGACGCCGACCCCGGCACTGCGGACGGGGTGCGCGCCGCCGAGGCGCCGGGCGACCTCGACCGGGAGGCGAAGGCCGACCGGATCCGCGAGCTGCTGGCGACCGAGGGCGACGCGGTCGCGGCGAACACCCGCGGCTTCAACGAGGGACGCTACGAGTCGACCGCCCGCCTCGACGGCTACGAGGCGCTGAAAGACGAGGCGCGGGCGATCAAGGAGGACGCGATCGAGCGCCTCCCGGCCCTCATCGACGAGGTGACGGAGACGGTGGAGGCCAACGGCGGGACGGTCTACCTCGCCGACGACGCGGCCGACGCGAACCGGTACGTCCGGGAGGTGGCGGCCGAGCGCGGCGCCGAGCGCGCGGTGAAGTCGAAGTCGATGACCTCCGAGGAGATCGAGGTGAACGACGCGCTCGCGGAGGACGGCGTCGAGGTCGTCGAGACGGACCTCGGCGAGTGGGTGCTCCAGCTGGCCGAGGAGGAGCCGTCGCACATCGTGGCGCCGGCGATCCACAAGTCCCGCGAGGCCATCGCCGAGCTGTTCGCGGAGCGGTTCGACCCCGACGACCCGCCCGAGACCGCCGAGGAGCTCACGATGTTCGCCCGCGAGCGGCTCGGCGAGCTGATCGAGGACGCCGACCTCGGGATGACCGGTGCGAACTTCATCGCGGCCGACTCGGGTACCATGCTCCTCGTGACGAGCGAGGGCAACGCCCGGAAGACGGTGACCGCGACCGACACGCACGTCGCGGTCGCGGGCGTCGAGAAGCTCGTCCCGACCGTCGAGGACTTCTCGCCGTTCGTCGAGCTGATCGGGCGCTCGGGGACCGGCCAGGACGTGACCTCCTACATCTCGACGCTGACGCCGCCGGTGGACTCGCCCGTGCCGGACTTCGCGGCCGACGAGGAACCCCTGGCCGACGGCTCGGAGTCCGACCGCGAGTTCCACCTCGTGCTCATCGACAACGGGCGCCTGGCGATGCGCGACGACGAGACGCTGAAGGAGACGCTGTACTGCATCCGCTGTTCGGCCTGCTCGAACGCCTGCGGTAACTTCCAGAGCGTCGGCGGCCACGCGTTCGGCGGCGAGACCTACTCCGGCGGCATCGCGACGGGTTGGGAGGCGGGCATCGAGGGGCTCGACACCGCCGCCGAGTTCAACGACCTCTGTACCGGCTGCTCGCGCTGCGTCCCGGCCTGTCCGGTCGGCATCGACATCCCGTGGATCAACACCGCGGTCCGCGACCGGATCAACCGCGGCGAGGCCGACCCGAGCCAGCTCGACTGGGCGTTCGAGGAGCTCGTCCCCGACGAGGAGCCCGGCGGCCTCGACCTCGGCACGCGGCTCGTCGGCAACTACGCGACGCTCGCGAAGTGGGGGCACAAGACGGCGCCGGTCGCCAACCGGCTCGCGAACGTCGGCCCGCTGCGCGCGGTCGCCGAGCGGGTCGCCGGCATCGACCGCCGCCGCGACCTCCCCGCGTTCGCGCGCGAGTCGCTCGTGGAGTGGTTCGAGACCCGCGGCGGCCCCGCGGTCCCGGCCGACGAGGCGACCCGCGAAGCGGTCGTCTACCCCGACACCGCGACGAACTACGTCGACGTCGCGCGCGGCAAGGCGACCGTCAGGGCGCTGGAGGCGCTCGGCGTCCGCGTGCTGGTGCCCGACCTGCCCGGCAGCGGTCGCCCGCCGCTCTCGCAGGGGATGGTCGCGACCGCCGAGGCGGCCGCCGAGGACCTGTACGCCGGGCTCGCGCCCCACCTCGACGCCGGCCGCGACGTGATCGTGATCGAGCCGAGCGACCTCGCGACGTTCCGCCGCGAGTACGAGCGCTTCCTCCCGGCCGACTCCCACGAGCGCCTCGCGGCCGCGAGCTACGACGCCATGGAGTACGTGTTCGGCCTGCTGGAGCACGGCGCCGACCCCGCGGCGCTGCGCGCGCCGAGCGAGGGGACCGGCCCGGTCGCGTCCGGGAAGCGGCTCGCCTACCACCCGCACTGTCAGGCGCGCACGGTCGAGGTGGGCGAGTACGCGACCGCGACCTTCGAGCGGCTCGGCTACGACGTGCGCGTCTCCGACACCGAGTGTTGCGGGATGGCGGGCTCGTTCGGTTACAAGACGGACTACTACGAGCTGAGCGTGGACGTGGGCGAACCCCTCGTCGAGCAGTTCGGCGGCACCGACCGCACCGTCGTCGCGGCCGGCACCTCCTGTACCGAACAGCTCGACGACCTCCTCGAGGCGTCGCCGCTCCACCCGATCGAAGTGATCGCGCCGCGGGAGTGACCTCCGCCACGGCCGCGCGGCTCCTCCCCCGCGTCCGACGCGCGTCGTTCGACAACGAACGCTTATTAGGCGCGCTCGTGACCGTATCGAGTATGAACGCAGCCCCCGAAGAGATCACGTCGCTCGTCGGCCGCGAGGTGTACTCCAGCAACGGCGTCTTCGTCGGCGAAATCGAGGACATCCAGCTCGACTTGGACGCCCGCGCCGTGACCGGCCTCGCGCTCGCCGAACTCAACCACGAGCTGTTCGCCGGGCAGGTGAGCGGCTCGACGGGCGTCATCGTCCCGTACCGCTGGGTCCGCGCGGTCGGCGACGTCGTCCTGATCAACGACGTCATCGAGCGCTACGACGCCGGCGAGTCCGACGAGGAAGCGAGCGAGATCGCCGAGTCGCGGTAACCGGGTCGCGCCCGGGGAGCCCCGCCCGCCCGGCTCAGAACGGTAACGCGTCGCGCAGACTGGCGATCACGCCGCGCTCCTCGCGGCGCGCCTCGTCGAACACCGGGTAGAGCGCGTCGAGGAACGCCGTCTCGTTTTCGAACCGCTGTTTCGGCACGCGGTCCAGCGCGTCCGCGAGCGCGATCGACCGCCCCTGTGCGTCGTAGGGCACCTCCTGGTCGCCGAGCGCGTCGCGGAGCTCCGCGGCCGTCGCGGGGAACGACACGTCCGCCTCGTCGAGCCGGGCGTCGAGCGCGGCGATGCCGAACTCGATCGCCTCCGGTTCCTTCGTATCGCCGCCACCGGGTGGCCGTGCTGCCATTGCGACGGGATACTCCCTCCGACGGCTTGAAACCCCTGCTCTCGGCTCACTCCGGCACGGACTCCGTCGGCGGGACGGCGTCGACGACGGCGAGTTCGACCCCGTCCCCGGCCCGGTTGAAGGCGGCGACCGAGTCCGCGTCGTACGGCGGGACCGCGACGATCACCACGCCCGCGAGGTCGTCGGTGCGGGAGACGCCGAGGAACCCGTCCGGGTGCGAGAGGAACCGCGCGCCGCCCTCGCCCGCCGGCGTGCCGAGGTCGACGCCGAACACGGAGCTGACCGAGCTGCCCACCGACGGGAGCGTGAAGTGCGTCACCACCGGCGTCGCCGGGTCGAGCCCGAGGTCCGCCTCGAACTCCCCGGCGGGCGTCGCCGAGAGCCGGACGTTCACCTCCTCGGGGTCCTCGCTCGCGGCGCGCTCGCGCAGCACGGTCAACAGGTCGCGGGTGACGTAGATCACTGGGCGCCCGCCGCTACGGGACGCATTGGCAAAAGGTCACGCACCGCTCGGCCGACGTCGCAGCCCCGGAAAGCCGCCGCGCCGCCGCGGGGCCCCTGAAAACCGCACCGGCGCCGCGGCACGGCCGTCCCCGCTCAGAACGGTAGCGCCGACGCGAGCGTCTTCGCGTACAGGCCGGGCGCCTTCGACCGGGAGTCCGAGAGGGCGTCCTCGACGGCGACGGCCGCGCGCTCGTGGACGCCGACGCCGTGCCCGGTCAGGACGCGTTCGGGGTCGAGCCCCGAGAGGGCGGTCGTCGGCGGCGTGAGCCGCAGCATCGGGTGGACGCCGAGTCGCTCGCGGTCGCCCCGGAAGTACGACGCGGTGCCGAGCGACTCGGGGACGATGAGCGTCTCGCCGTCGAAGAGCCCGACCTCCTGCCACGGCGGCAGCGAGGAGTCGCGGATCCGGAACGCCTCGAAGCCCGTGTCGGCGAGCCGCGAGCCGAACCGCTCGACCTCGACGTCGGGGCCCAGCTCCTCGGCGACGCCCGTCATCCACTCGGGGACGTACACGGGAACGCCGTGGCGCGCGGCGACCTCGCCGCTGTCGCGCACGTGGCGGTCGAGCCCGACCACGACGCCGGCCACCTCGCCGAGGTCGTCGAGCAGCTCGTCGACGCCGGGCGCGTCGACCGGGTCGACCACCCACACGTCGGCCGCGCCCGTCTCCTCGTTGTCGACCGCGAACGCGTGGCTCGCGCGCTCCATCGTCTCGTCGGGGTACGCGATCCAGCCGACGCCGCCGTCGTAGCGATCAATCTCGTGGAGGTCCGGCTCGCCGCCTTTCATGCCCATACCCTCCGTTCGGTCCGGACCCTTGTTAAGCCGTCTCCGTCGGAACGCCGTTCCGGCAACGGATCGCGCGTCCGAGATCCTACTCGGCGGCGGCCTCCTCCGGCCACTTGATCGAACAGCCGCGCGAGGGCCGGTCGGGAACTTCGACCTCCTCGCCCGCGAGCACGGCGTCGACCGCGTCGCGGACGTAGCACTCGGTCGGCTCGTCGTCGGGGTTGAGCGCGTCGTCGAGGCGCCCGTGATACCGGAGCCGCCACGCGCCGTCCTCGCGGCCGAAGAGGAACGGGTCGGGCGTACAGACCGCGTCGTAGGCGGCCGCGACGTCGCCGGTCTCGTCGCGGAGGTACGCGTCGTACGCGACCGTGCCGTCCGCGACGGCCTCGCGCATCGCCTCGAAGGAGTCCTCGGGGTACTCGTCGGCGTCGTTGGGGTTGATCCCGACGACCGAGAGGTCGTCGTACTCGGCCGCGAGCTCGTTCAAGAGATCGATCTTCGCCTTCGCGTACGGGCAGTGGTTACACGTGAAGACGACGAGCAGCGCGTCCGTCTCGAAGTCGTCGAGCGCGTGCGTCTCCCCGTCCGTGCCGGGCAGTTCGAAGTCGGGCGCGGCGTCGCCGCGGTCGAGTGCCGAGTCGGATTCCATCTGAACCATACGTGACCGTACGCGCGGCAGCCGAAAAGGCGTTGCGAGCTACTTCAAGCGTCGAGTCAGAGATCCACGACGAGCCGTACACTCGAGAGCGGGGAATCAAAGACTTATCTGATCTATTACTCACTTAATCCAACGCTAGTATTTTATATTGGTGAACAAAAGTAATAATAGAAAATAGTATGAGTGAGACAGAGTCTGAAAAAGTGGTGTCCGTATCGTCGCGCGGACAAGCCACAATCCCGAAGGAGTTCCGCGAGGAGTTGGGTATCGACACGCCCGGCCGTGTGAAGTTCATTCGGACTGAAGAGGGCGACATCGTTGTTCGCCCCATCCACTCGGTTACAGACCTGCGTGGGATTCTGGAAGGGAAAACCGACGAACAGGGGCGTTCAGCAACCGAGCGCCTCCAAGCGGAACGGACAGCGGACAACGCCAGTGAAGAAGAGTTGCGGCAGCGCTACGCCAGTGACGACGAGGCTGACGCATGACGGACGGGGCTGGGATTCCCGAAACGATCGTCTTCGACGCCGAACCACTCATCGCCTATTTTTGTAACGAACCGGGGAGCGACACCGTCGAAACGTACGTTGACGCCATCGAAGGCGCAGCAGACGGCTACATCTCGGCGGCCAATCTTGCCGAGGTCCACTATATTGTGCGGGCGATCGACGGTGAAGAGCGCGCTGATGCCGTCGTCGACGTCCTCGAGGAAAGTGGCATCCGCCGCATCGACACCGAACAGACATGGGCGCTAGCAGCCGATTTCAAATTCCGCCACTCGCCGGCACTCGGTGATGCTTTTGCGCTCGGGACAGCAGCGCACGTCGACGGGGCGCTCTTGGTCGGTGCCGACGGCGACTACGACGACGTCACCGATGTTCCGATCACTCGGTTCCGGACCGAACCGGCTTGACTTCCTCCCACGACCGTCGTGGACTCTCTCCTCTGTTCACTGTGGGGTTGGCCAGAACCGGGGCCACCGACAATGCCACGCAATTGGGGGTGGGTTGGTGACGACGGACAGACTGTGACCTGCTTTCCCTTCTTAACCACGACCGGACCCGCTGCTCAGTACTCGATGGTCGCCGAGTAGCGGTTCAGAACGGCCACGAGCCCGGCGCCGAGAAGCGCCGCGAGCGCGAACCGCGGCGCGGCCGCCCGCCACGACTCGCCGCTCTCGGCTAACCGCGCGGACACCTCCACGAGCGGCGCGCGCAGCGCGCCCACGACCAAGCTCACGAGGAACGCGATCGTGGCGGCCCGCGCCCGCGACAGCGCGTAGCGGACGGCGTGCGCGATGGTGAAGAGGCCGCCGACGCCGCCGAGGAGGAACGCCGCCACCGGCGGCAGCGTCTCGACGACCGCGTCCGCGCCGTTCCCGAGCGCGGCCGCGCCGACGCCGTCGACGAACCGCGCGACGACGCCGGACATGTACTCGTACTGGCCGAGGACGATGAGCAGCAGCGACCCCGAGACGCCCGGCAGCACCATCGCGCTGACGGCGACGCCCCCGGCGAGGAAGACGACCGGGAGCGGGCTGCCGAGCGCGGTCGCGGCGACGCCGGACGCGAGGAAGGCGAGCGCGAAGCCGGCGACTGCGGCGGCCTTCCGGCGCGCCGTCGAGAGGTCGACGTCGCCGAGCAGCACGGCCGCGCTCGCCGCGATCAGCCCGAAGAAGAACCCGTACGTCGCGACCGGCTGCGTCTCCAGCAGTCGGTTCACCGCGCTCAACACCGTCACCACCGCAGTCCCGATCCCGGCGCCTAACACGAGGAGGAAGCCGCCGTCGACCTCGCGGAAGGCGGCCCGCGCGTCGGCGCGGCCGCCCGGTCGCACCCCGCCGAGCACGCGGCGCGCCCGGTCGGGGTCGACGGCGGTGACCGCCGCGATCAGCCGCTCGTAGATCCCGACGATCAGCGCGATGGTGCCGCCGGAGACGCCCGGGACGGCGTCGGCGCTCCCCATCGCGACGCCCTTCAGGTACAGCGTCGCCCAGTCGCGGAGGTCGGCCATCTGCTCGCCACAAACGGGGCCGCGGTAAAGAAGCGTGTGATCGGACGGCCGCGTCGACCGCGGGCGCCGAGATCGCGGTCGGGTTCCGTGGTCAGTTCGGTACGGTCGCCGCCGTCGCGGTCGTCGCCGCCACCGGTTCGACGCCGGTCAGCGATCCGGCGTCGGTGGAGTTCGTCGAGTCGCCGCCGTCGCTCCCGCTGTCGCCGTCGACCGGACACTCGGGGTCGCCGCTGGGACAGTCGATGATCCGCTCTTCGAGCTCGACCGTCGCCGTCGCGTCGTCGGCGCCGACGACCTGCCCCTCGGTCACCTCGACCTGTCCGAACCGCTCGGTGGTATAGAGGTCGTCGTCGGTCGTCGCCGCCGTGGTGACGTTGTACGGCCCGGTCGCGCGGACGCTCGTGTTCGTGTACCCGTTCTCGGGACCGAACTCGTCGTACCCGGTCGTGGAGTACGGGAGCGTGAACGCGAAGTTCCCGTCGTCGTCCGCGGTCGCGTACTGCGTGTACTCGAACGTCTGCCCGTTCGGCTTCCGCAGCTCGACGGTCGCCTGGACCTCTTGGCCGGGCGCCGCGCCCGACCCCTCGACGGTCGCGCCCGGCACGCGCTCGAACGTCTTGACGAAGTCGTCGCGGAACGCGCCGAACAGCGACTCGCCGAAGGTCGCCTGAAGATCGACGCCGAACCGCTGTGAGAGGATCTGCGCCTGCTGGGCGTACGGCGACCGCCCCGGCGCCTCCGTGGCGTGGACGAGGCGGTAGTGTTCGAGGGCGTCCAGCCGCTCGGAGGGCACGCCCATCACACCGCCGACCTGCGCGGAGCCGTCCGCCTCGACGTACGACCGCGCGGCCGAGAGGTTGTCGAACCGTCGGATCGCCTGCCCCTCGCTGGGTAGGACCTTGATATCGACCTGTTCGCCCGACTGGGTCTGTGCCGTCTGCGGCTGCCAGTCGACGACGACCGGCTGCGGCTCGACCGCGCTGCCGTAGTGCTGGTAGAGCCGGATCATCTGGCTCTCGTGGTAGCGCTGCGTGCGCGTCTGGAGCGCGCCGCGGAGCCCGCCCTGCTGGCCCTGTGGCCCTTGGACGCGCTGATAGAGCAGCTCGTTGAAGTCGCGGGCCGTCTCGTTGCCCGAGTAGAACGTGACCGGCGCGTTGAACTTGGAGTTCGGCGATGCCATCTGCCAGTCGACCATCACGTAGCGGGTGTTGTTCCCCTCCGTGCTCTGGCTCGCGAGCACCTCCGCGGCTTCTTCCTCGCTCGGCGCGAGGAGGTAGTCGGCCGCTTCGCCCGCGTTCTGCTGGAACGGGTTGGCGTTCGGAATGCGTTCGGCGCGGGTGGTTATCCAGTGGCCGTAGTCCCACCACGACTGGACGCCGTAGGCGCCCTCCGGGTACTCGAAGTCGCCGTCCGCGGGTCGCTCGTAGGTGCCGTACAGCTCCATCGGGTTGTTCGCGCCCTCGAGTTCGCCCGGCTGGGGCGTCTCGTCGTTCATCCACTGGAGGCTCTCGTCCCACTGGACGACGCTGCCCGGCTGGCTGGAGTTGCCCGCCTGCCACACCGGCGTGGCGACGCCGACCAGCGGGACGATGAGGATCGCGATGACGGCGGCGACGGTGAGCACCTGCCACCCTTCGATCTCGCGGACGGCGTCGAGCGAGGTGAGATCGAGAGCGTCGAGCGCGACTTGGAGGAAGTACGCCGTGCCGACCGCGACGACGACGGCGAGGTAGTAGTTGAACCGGACCTGTGTGAACGCGGCGCTGCCGATGAACGCCGCCCACACGACGAAGTACAGTTCCTCGGCGTCGTACTCGACGAGCAGCGTCGCGCCGACGAGGAAGGCGGCGGCGATGAGGAGGCCGATCACCTGCCAGTCGACGCCGATGACGCCGCCGATCGCGCCGTACGCCTGTGGGACGGCGTAGACGGAGCCGACGACCGCGAGCGCGGCCGGAATATACAGCGTGTGGTTGGTGTCGTTGGAGCGGTACAGCGGCCGCGCGACGACGTAGAGGACTGCGGCAAGCGCGAGGAAGAAGGCGAGCCCGTACTGCGAGAGAACAAAGTTCGAGAACGAGGCCTCTTGGAGGGGTGGCTGTGCCTCGCCGATGGTTCGGAACTGTGCGGTGGCGCTGAACCCGACGAAGTTTAAGAGGTTTTGTGTCAGCGTCGACCAGAGCGATGGAACCGCGAGCCAGACGAAGCCCGCGGACGCGAGGATGAGTCCACCCACCGCAAGCGGGTAGGTTGTTGCGTCGATGTCGCGCGACTCCCACTGCCGCGCGAGCCAGCCGAGGAATACGGAACCGAGCGCGACGCTAAGTGGGAGGACTACTTGAAGGAGTGAGTACTGGGTCGGAGTGAACGACAACGTGTCAAGTGGGACCAATTGCATTGTCCCGGCGACGGTCATGGCGACCGTCCCGACGAACGCGACCGGTTCGGGGCTCTTCTCGTGGTAGACGTCGCTCGTGATCTTCACTGCGAGGAAGACCCCCGTGATACCGACCAAGAGGACGCCCGGTTGCCATGTCCACATGTACAGGCCGAGCGCGACGCCGGCGGCGGCCGCGAAGGCCAGCGGGCCCCTCAGAGCGTCCCAATCTTGGTCGGCGATGAGTTCCCACACCGGCTTCTCGCGCTCCGCGATGCCGAAGGCGACGAGGAACGCGAGGACGGCGGTGCTCTGGAAGAGCACCTCGGCCGCGCTGTGGTCGGGGAACCCGACGAGTGAGTACCGTAGGAAGGTGCCGGAGAACAGCGCGAGCGTCGCCGCTCCGACGAGCGCGGGAACGCGGTTGACGAACCGCCGCGCTATGAAGTACGTCGGTACCGCGACGAGCGCGCCGACGATGGGGGCCATGACGAGCATGGCCTCCTCTGTGCTGCCCATGATCGGCCGGGCGATCCAGACGCCGACCGCCATGATGTGGTCCCAGAGCGTGCCGAACTGCCCCGCGTTATACCCGAACGGGAAGCCGGTCCACGGGTCGTACGACATCGTGTTCGGCCAGTTTTCTAGGAGGTACGTCGTTTCGCGTAGGTGATACCACGCGTCGTTACCGCGGAAGTACACGTCGCCGTCGCGGACGAAGTTCCCGTATGACCGGATCCGCGTCCACAGCATGACGGCGAACACGCCGACGAGAACTGGGACGTGGAACCAGCGTTCGAGGAGGTCGAGCGGGGACGATCCCGAACCCTCGGACGAGTCCTGTTTCTGGCTCATTACAAAATGCCACTGTGAAAACGCGCTTAAGACTTGTTATATACGCGAGCGGAGCGGCGGATCGGTCTCCGGTTTCGGTCATCCGCGTGGGTTTTTATTCTCAAGGCGTCAAGCGCGGTCTATGAGTCTACTCGTTGGCGTCGCCGGCACGCTGCTCGCGGTCGCGGCGACACCGTACCTCGCCTTTCTCGGGCTGTACGCATGGTTGCGACCGACCGGGTCGCCGGCAGAAAAATCCGAGGCAGAGCCCCCGGTCAGCATCGTCCTCCCGACGTACAACGAGTCGCGGATCGTCAAAGCGAAGCTCGACGATCTGCTGGCGCTGGACTACCCCATGGAGAAGGTCGAAATCGTCGTCGTCGATTCGTCTACCGACGACACGCGTGAAATCATTCGCGAGTACTTCTCGGAGCTCGGAGCGCCGGAGCTCACCTTGATCGAAGAAGACGAGCGTCGCGGCCTCGCGCCCGCGCTCAACGAGGCGTACGAGGCGGCCGAGCGCGAGATGGTGGTGAAGACCGACTGCGACTCCAAGCTCCCGCCGGACGTCCTCCGCGAAGCGGCCGCGAACCTCGCCGATCCGGATGTAGACGCCGTCACGGGACGCAACGTCGAGGTTCTCGGTGGAAGCCGCGTAGAGTCCGGGTACCGTGGGGTCCAGTCGCACATTCAACAGCTGGAATCCCATCTCGACTCGACGCTGATATTCCACGGGCCGTTTTCGGCGTTCGAGAACGACGCGTTGCTCCCGATCGACCCGAATTCCTTGGCCGACGACACGGAGTTAGCGTTGAAGATCCGCCGCCAGGGCGGACGCGTGATCTTCGACCCCGCGGTCCAGTACAAGGAGGCTAGTCACTCGGAGTTCGTCAAGCGGCGTAAACAGAAGGATCGACGCGCGATGGGGCTGATCCGACTACTGGTCCAGCACCGCGACGCGATTGGAAGGCACGGAAAATACGGAAAGTTGGTGTTGCCATTCAACTGGTGGTTCATGATCGTGTCACCGTGGCTGCTGACGGTGACGATGATCTTGGGAACGATCGGCGTAATTACGCAGTTTGGGGCCCTCGGACTGGCGTTGCCAGGTGGAGTGGGGCTGTTCACGTACCTTGGACAGCGGGACCTGCTCGGGCCCGTACAAGTGTTGTACTCACTGTTTGATACGCAGGTATCTCTTCTCCGAGCAGGTATCGATCTACTCCGCGGAAAAGGAGACGGAACATGGGAAGCGGACGCGGAACTCAGGGAGGTTTACGAATGAACAGGAAAGAAGCGAGAGATGAGGTCGGCGTAGACGAGATCTCTGATGCGGACTCGGGACCAGGTGGCGCTGAGACCTTTGATAGCATTGCTGTCGCACACGGCAACTATCTTGAACGCGGCGGTGCTGAACGCGTCTCGAATGAACTCGCGCGACTCTTCGACGCGCCACTCTACTATGGCTTCGGGGACCCAGACTACCTACCGAAAGACGTTGAGACCATAAGCCTGTTCAACAACTCGCCTGTTTCTTTCCTGAAACGGAACGTCTTCACACGGGACCTCTACTACGCGTGGGCCGCGCAGCGACTTCCCGAACTAACCGAGTATGACACGCTCGTCCTCTCGAAAAACGAACTGTCGTGGTACGTCCCCGAAGATGAACAAACGATCGTCCACTACATCCACAGCACGCCGCGCACGCCGTACGACTTGTTCCAACAGCGCGCTGATGGTGCGATAACTCGTCTCTATGCGTTCCTCGCTCGGACGTTATTCCTACCTAACACGAACTACCCGGATCGCTTCGTTGCCAACAGCGAACTCGTCGCGCGGAGAGTCCAGCTCTATTGGGGCGTTCCAAGTGAGAAGGTGAGCGTCGTCTACCCACCGGTCCCCGTTGAGGAGTATGAGCCCCGAGAGCGCGCAGACTACTACTTGACGTATTCCAGGCTCATCCCGGAGAAACGTATCGGCGCCATCGTCGACGCCTTCTGCGAGTTGGACGCCGAACTCATCGTCGGTGGCGCAGGCGGAGAGCGCGAGAATCTGGAATCTCGAGCACCGGAGAACGTTATGTTCGTTGGTTACATGGACGAAGAAGAGAAAAAACGCCGCCTCGGCGAGGCGAAAGCCCTACTCTTCAACGCGATGAACGAAGACTTCGGGATGATTCCCGTAGAGGCATTCGCCAGCGGTACGCCCGTCCTCGGAGCTGCCGAGGGGTACACAAAATACCAAATTCAGGATGGTAAAAACGGCTATACTCATGACCCGAATCCAGCGAGTATTCGTAAGTCGATAGTGCGCTTCGAACGGGATGGGGTCACATGGTCTCCTTCGCAGATTGAGGCGTATGCCCAACGATATAGTGCCGCCGCGTTTCGAGAGGGTATGCGCAAGGCCGTTGATCAAGCGCGAGATGAATCACGCGTGAGGGTACCCGAGGCGAACGTATCTCAGGACTCAAACAGTGGTCCAGAGAGCTCACGAGACGGCGAGGCCCACTCACCTGCTCCTTCCGAAGGAGGTGACGCGGATTGACGTTCAATGAGTGGATTGAAAATAGCGTCAAGCGCTTCGAACGGGACGGTGCGGCTATGGGTATTTACGGCGCTGTCCAAGAGCTATATGAAGGGGGACTGGGAAAAATTGGTGAACACGTATACAACTATGGCACTCCGGTATGGGAGAAGGAATGGGACGTGTTGGTCGTGTTGGATACCTGTCGTCCCGACCTGTTGGCCGAAGTCAGCGGCGAATACGAATTCCTTACAGAGTACGATCCCAATCACGACCGGATCAACTCCGTCGGGTCGCGCTCACCGGAGTGGATACGCAAAACATTTGATCCTGACAACTACAGTAAGGAACTGGGCGAGACGGCATACGTAAGCGCGAACCCACACACCAGAGACATACCCGATCCTGACGCGCTGTACCTGATGGATGAAGTCTGGAAGTACGCATGGGACGAGAACTGGGGAAACGTCCCGCCAGAAAGTCTAACCGACCGCGCCGTCGCCGTCTGGCGCGAGTACGACGCAGAGCGGCTGATAGTTCACTATATGCAACCCCACGCCCCATACCGGCCCTTCGTACAGAAACATCCGGAGTGGTACTCTCTCACAGTGGGGATGGACAATCCGGCAGACCGTCCGGAGATGAACATGTGGGAACGCTTACGGACCGGACGCCTCTCGGTCGAGAACACGTGGGAGGCTTATCGGGACACCCTGCGATGGGTTCTCGATAACGGTGTGTTGCCGCTCTTGGAGAACGTTGACGGAAAGGTTGCGGTGACCAGTGACCACGGCGAGGGGTTCGGCGACTGGTGGTATTACGGCCACAGCACGCCCGCACCTATCCCACCGCTCAAGAGAGTGCCATGGGCAACGACGGAAGCGAGCGACTCAAGAGAACTCAATCCAGAGATAGAGCCTCAGGCTGTCCGACTGAGCGATAGGGAAGTCGAGGACCGCCTCGCAGCCCTAGGATACCGTTGACTGTCTTCAACGAGCGCTTGAGATCTATTGAGAGCCCTCCGAGGCACATATGGTCGATTTGTTGGTCGCTGCTGATAGGGAAGTGTTAAAAGGAGCGGGGGCAACCTTGGTAGTAACTTGTCGTGCTGCCCGGCACGACGACACCTCAATATGACGCTTCAGGACTGGATGGACGAATCCCGTGACCGCGTGGCAGAACACGGCGTTCTCACCGGTGCGCGGGGATCCGCCGAGGCACTACTCACCGGAGTCCTCGACCGAGTCGGGCGGAACGGCTACAACTACGGAACGTCGATATTTGAGCGCGAGTGGGACGTCCTAGTCGTCCTTGATACCTGTCGTCCGGACTTGCTCGCGGAGATGGCGCAAAATTACGATTATGTCCCTCGTGATGTACCAACACATACCTCCCTGGGGTCGGCTTCCATCGAGTGGGTAAAGAAGAACTTCACCGACGACGATTACTCCAAACCAACGATAGATCAGACCGTAAACGACAATTACGAGGACAAATTGGCAGACACGGCGTATGTCACTGCCAACCTCTTCGCCGAGCATATTGATGAGGGAGCCCTCCTCCACTTGGACGAGGTACACGAGTACGGCTGGAACGACGATGACTACACTACACCGCCAGAAGTCGTCACCGAGCGCGCCGTTGCCGCCGCACGGGAGCACGACCCCGAATATTTGATCGTCCACTACATGCAACCTCACGCACCTTACCGCTCGATGATCGACCGCTACGGTTGGGACGAGAAACCTGGTATTGGCAACCAGGGGGCAACACACCCAGCACGTGAGATGTGGGAAGAACTCCGCGCGGGCGCAGTGTCGGTCGAGGAAGTCTGGAACGCTTACCGCGATAACCTCCGCTGGGTGATGGAGGACGGCGTCGAACCACTTCTGAACAACGTCGACGCCGAGACAGTCGTTCTCTCCAGCGACCACGGCGAAGTGTTTGGCCGCTGGGGCCTACGGAAGTGGACAGGTAGCGGCCAAACGGGCAGGGAGTGGGGCACCTACGCCCACCCACCGTATGTTCCGATCCGGACGCTAAAGGAGGTGCCGTGGGTCGAGACGAGCGCGACAGATTCGGGCGCACTCGAGGTAGAGACCGAACCCCCCAAGTCTGAGGTCTCCGAGTCGGAGCGTCAGGATCGCCTCGAGGCCCTCGGGTATGTATGACATTCGTGGACTGGCTTGAGGAGTCTCGGTTCAAACTCGAACAATACGGGCTGCGTAAGGGTGGGCGCTCAGCCGCTTTGGACTTCTGGGGCGGAGCCCTGCGTCACGCCTCTCACACCTTTGGATTCGACCAGCGGGGTACAAGCGTCTACGAAAAAGAGTGGGATGTGCTCTTGCTCCTTGACACTTGTCGTCCTGATGTAATGTCTGACGTAGCAGACGAATACGACTTTCTCCCCAACGAAGTTCCTTCTCTCACCTCAATCGGCTCCACGTCATGGGAGTTCCTCGACCGGACGTTCGCAGGGGAAGATCCGGTCACTGTGTCTAACACTGCTTACGTCTGCGCAAACAACTTTTCACAGGAGTTCGGCAACGCGTTTGAACCCAATCCCGAAGCTTTCGGGCTGCTTGACGAGGTATGGCGTTACGGCTGGGACGACGATCTTGGCGTCGTCTCCCCTGAAACTGTCACAGACCGGGCTGTTTCGGTCGGCCGTGAAAGCGACTTCGACCGATTGATCGTCCACTATATGCAACCACATGTTCCCTACCGAACGCTCAACGTGGGCGATCGTGCGGATGCGGACGAGCGCGGCGAAGCAAAAAAGTCGGTGTGGGATCTCCTCCAGATGGGAGAAATGGATCGAGAAGAGGCGTGGGACGCTTACCGAGACAATCTCCGCTGGGTACTCGATGACGGGGTCATGCCGCTCTTGAAGAACCTTGACGCAGAGACGGTCGTCATCTCGAGCGACCACGGCGAGGCTTTCGGCGAGTGGGGCCTCTACGGCCACTACCGTCACGTTCCAGTACCCGCTCTTCGGGAAGTTCCGTGGGTGGAGACAAGTGCTACTGACGAACGGACTCTGGAACCAGAGGTAGAGCCCGAAGAGATAGAACTCGAACAGTCGACGCTGGAGGACCGCTTGACAGCACTTGGATATAGATGAGCACCGCACGAGATTTATATCGGAACGGCATCAAGGGGCGAACAATGAGCGCGCCTGCCCTTCTCGTCACCGTGGACTCCCTGCGCTACGATCACTTCCAGTATATGCCCGAGACGCGGGCGTTTCTGGGCGAGTCCCACCCGGCGACATTCGCGACGAACACGGCGACACCCTCCTGTTTCCAGTCGATTATCGGCGGGATCTACCCGGACGATGCGGGCGTGACGTCCGAAGAAAGCTTCGTGCCGAAGGTCGACGCCGGCTACAAGATAGGAGTCTCAACGAACAGGTTCCTATCCGAGCGCTACGGCTACGACGTGGGCTTCGACCGCTTTATCGAGCCCGAGCGCGACGGATCTTCACTGAAGGATCGGGTTGCGGCGAACATGACGCCACAGAGCACTATCTACGGTATTGCCTCGCGAGCGTACAATTTCTATCAGAGCCTCCGGGGCACAGTCGGAGACGCCTCCCGAGACTATCGACCCGCGGCTGAGGTCATCGACGACCTGTTGGAGAGCGTCGCGACAGAAGCACCCGACGGCGACTGGTTCGGCTGGCTTCACTTTATGGAGCCTCACCACCCGTATAACCCAGACGACGCCCCGGTCTCGCGGACGGAGGCCCAGCAGGTCACCCGTCGACTGCTTGACGGCCGTGGGAGCGAGGCAGACGCCGAATTAGGACGTGAACTCTACCGGGGCGAGGTTGAGGAGCTTGACGATCGCCTCGCGCGCCTCTGGGATACAGTGCCCGACGAAACGCGAGTACTGTTCTGTGCTGACCACGGTGAGCTGCTCGGCGAGTACGGTGAGTGGGGGCACCACGCGACGATGTGCCCCGAGATACTGCGTGTACCGGCGGCCGGGCGGAATCTTCCAGTTGAGCTTGGCGATAGCGAGGTCCGGAGCCTTGTGGACATACCATCGGTCTTTTTAGGTACTGAATACGGCGATGGGTGTCTCTCACGGGATACCGCATTTGCTGCGTCGAACGGTAGCCACGCCGCGATGAATGCTCAGCACTTCGCCAGCGTTGAGGGCGTGCGAACCCTTGATGGAGAAGGTGCGACCGACCGAGACCTCGAAATGGCGCTGGGGGAGTGGTCAACCACCGCGGCAGAGCCTGTATCGAAGGACCAACTGCCCGAAGATGACCTTGAAGCCCTAGGCTATAAGTAGCTGATGGCGGAGAACACTGCCGAGCTTGATCTGGGTAGTGAAGCCCTGTCCTCAGTCGTAGCAAAGTTCACCATGTCTGGGCTGGGGTTCGTCGGGGTGGTATTATTTGCTCGTGTTCTCGGCCCAGCGGGGACGGGGCGATATTACTTTGCGCTCGCGATAGCGTTACTTCTTGTCCGTGTCGACGCGGGCGTGGGGATTGCGCTGAAGAAGCGCGTAAGCGAGGTGGGTTCGGACCCTCGCCCGTATCTAACCGTGGGGTTAGCCTTTCACTTCGCATGGGTCATTCTCGTTGCGACTACCACGCTTGTTGTCGCGTACTACACTCCGTTCCTGCCGATGACGCCGCTCGTCGTCTCGGCTGTCATATCCGTGCTCGCCACGGTCGGACTCTTCCAGATCCTCAATCGTTTCTATGCTGGGTTAGGATATCCAAGTCGCTCGCTGTGGGCCGATACTATCCGGAGCGTGCTCACGCTCGGCTTCCAACTCCCACTGCTATTCGCGGGTTATGAAACATTCGGCTTACTTGCTGGTCTTGCTGCGGGGACGTTCATTACAGCCATCGGCGTATCTGCTGCCGCGGGTATCCGCCCTGGACTCAAAGGCTTCAGAAACACTGGCGAGGATCTCTTTGTCTTCGCGCGCTACTCTGTGCCTACCGCCGTCGTCGAAGATTTCTATAAGCGTGTCGACGTAATCTTGATCGGATTCTTTGCAGGCGACGCGGCAGTAGGATTCTACGAGACAGCGTTGCGAATCGTCACGCCGGCCCAACAACTCTCTGGAAGCATTTCGAACGCACTTGGTGTGAAAGTAAGCGGGCTTACTTCGCTTGGGCAAGAGATAAGGGGGGATATCGTAAATACCGTGGCCTATTCGGGACTGCTCATTCTTCCGATGTTCTTCGGTGCGCTGGCAATGCCAGCAGCACTAATGCGTACTTTCTTCGGGTCGAGTTTCGGCGTTGGTGGTCCAGCGCTCGTCGGTGTGGCCAGCTTCTTCATATTTTACATCTACCAAGACCCGTTTGCGACAGCTCTTGAGGGCTCTGACCGCCCGCAGTTCGTCTTCTGGCTCCGTACAGCAGCACTTCTCATTCACCTCCCGCTTGCTGTCATACTCGGTTACTACTGGGACGGCCTACTTGGTGTCATCGTGGCGACCATTTCGGTAGAAGTTTTGCTATTTATTGCCTACCAATACGTAAGCGAGAGGAACCTGGGTGGTGTTATTCTTCCTCGGCCCATCTGGGCACAACTCGGGAGTGCTGTACTGATGTATGTCGCTGTCATCGCTATCAGACCCTTAATCTCACTATCTTGGTGGCTCCCGGTCGTAGGGCTTGTTGCCTTCGGCGCTGCTACTTACTTTGCTACGTTGACTGCTCTTAGTTCGCACTTTCGAGTCACAATCGGTAATGTTCTTTTACCTGCTCTCCGACGAACTGAGCAGCGTATCGACGAATTCTGAAGCTCTTCCTCATCACATGATTCGTTTTCAGAGGATCTGGCGCAATGTGGGTGTCAGAGTCTAGGCTCAGACGGTGCGCCGTCGTTTCCATGCGCGCGACGAGGAGTTCTGTTCTAGTTGACCGCTAGTGTTTTATTTCTCTTCGACAACTCTGGAAAAACCCCTCTTCGTAGCAGATCGTTCCAGATGTTAGCTTTGGAGGATTGTACTGATATTGAATCCGGCGTATCTCTTTCCGGGCAACGTGCCGTTTGGCGTGTCGCCACCGGTCGGCACGTGGCCGCGCCGCTCGAAAGTTTTTACCGATCGGGATTTCGGTTCAGTGTATGATCCGCGACATCATATTGCTAAGCAGACGCGGCATCCTCGCGACGCTCGGCGGCGTCGCGGCGCTCGCCGGCGGCACAGCCGTCGCCGGCGCGACAGAATCGACGGCGCTGCCCGACCCCATCACAGGCGCGGCGACGAAGCACTGTTCGACGCTGCCGGAAGTCGACGCCCTCTGGCGGCCGTCGGTCGCCGAGGCGTACGCCCGGGAGGCAGTCGAGACGCTCACCGGGACGGTCGCGGAGAACTGGCGGCGGTGGGCGGAGATCGGAACGGTCGACGACGAGGGCGCGCTGATCACCACGGATTCGGGCGGCGGGCTCGAAGACCCTCGCGAGCCCCTCGACAAGGGCGACCACGACATGGCCCTGTTCCGCGCGCGGTATGACCTCCGGTTCGCGGGCGAGGCGCTGGGGTACGCCCGCGCCGAGCAGAACGCGGTCGATCCGGCGACGCTCGGCGACCACGCCGCGTCGTGACGAAGCGTGCGGGGCGGTCGCGAGGACCCGAACCCTATCCCACGAACGATCCGGCGCGGGACCTTGAGTGGTACGTCCAGATCGAGGCGATGATTCAGTCGGCGAGCGCGCTGTCGGCTCGTGCGCTCTCGGACGACGACGCCGAGCGCGGCGGCGACGGCGAGGCGCCCTCGGAGTGGGTCGACCGCCTCGTCGTTGAGCCGGACGACACCGGGGTCGAATCGGGTCACGCGCTCACCGCGAAGCGCCGGGCACAGGCGACCGACCAGTCGGTCGTCGGGAACGACCTCAGCCCGCTCTGGTGACGCAGATCGGCCGCGCAGTCGGGGACCTCCAGGTCGCGGAGGTGGGGTTCGGTGGCGGCCTCGATGGGGAGATGTGGCGCGAGCGGTCGTAGGCGTACCTCTACGCGCTGGTCGGGCGCGCCAATTTAGAGGCGTTCCCGCCGCTCCGTGACGCGATTATCCGCCCCGACTGATCGATCGCGGCGCTCCGATCGTTGAGAGAGCGACACGCCGCCGGCACGCTCGTCCGCGTCAGTCGGTCACCGACCCCGCGAGCGCCACGAGGCCGATCAAATGCGCCACCGTGACCCCGAACACCGTCGCGGCGTCGGAGAGCCCGAGGAGCGGCGTCACGCCGTACGCGATCACGTACGGGAGGACCGCGATACACGCGACGCCGACGGCCAACAGGAGCATCGTCCGGCTCCCGTTCCGGCGGCCGCCGTCGTACGCCAGGTACGCGACGTACGTCCCGAGGCAGGCGGTCGCGACCCCGCCGGCGGTCGCGACGACGGACAGCGTCACCGGTGGACCACCCCGAGGACGAGGAGCAGGCCGCAGAGCTTGCTCGCGGTCACGACCACCGTGCGCTCGGTGGCGGTCACCCACGCGACGTTGCCGAAGGCCAGCCGGAGGAACATCGGCAGCGGGGCTAAGAGCAGGAGCCCGAGCGTGAGGAACAGCAGCGGCCGCCGCCGCGTGCGGAGGTAGCCGCGCGCGAAGCGGTACGTGACGAACACCGCGAGCAGCACCGAGAGGAGGAACGCGGCGATCGTGATCGCGGCGAGCCCGCCGCCGCCGACCACGTCGACCTGCGCCGGGATGCTCGCCCGGCCGACAAGCGGGACGCTCCGTTGGCCGACCGCCGCGAGTGCCGTCGTCGCAGCGCGCATTCCGATCATCCCGAGAGCTCCTCGTAGAGCCGCGTCAGTCGGTCCGCGGCCGTCTCGTCGACATAGTCCACGCTCACTTCGAACCCGCTCGTGGTCAGGTCCACCGACACGCGGTTGAGCCGTGCGGCGTACACCTGCTGGGGGCCGCGGTCCGGGTCGACCTCCTGTACCGTCTCGACGAGGTCCTGTTCGCGGAGGCGTTCCAGGCGGCGGTAGACGGTCGCCTCGGAGGCGTCGCAGGCCTCGCTGAGCGCGCGCGCCGAGCGCGTCTCCTCGTAGGTCTCGATGAGGATCTGCCTGGCGTACTCGTCGTCGAGCAGCGAGTACACCTCCCGTTGGTCGACGGACGCCTCCGAGGCCATCCGGCTGAACGTCGCCGGCGGGAAACTTAATTTCCCCGGCGGCGTCACGCCCGCACCGAACCGATCTCCCGTTCGCGCTCCGCGGACGAACCGCTCGGGACGGTGATAGGACCGAAATTTAATACGACCGGTGGCAGACGGTCCAGACGGCAGATGGCCCTCTCAGACGCGCTCTCGGTTCCCTCCGCAGACAGCGGCGTCGTTCGCGCGGTGCTGTTGACGCCGTTCCGGCCGCGAACCTACGCCGCCGCCGCGTACCTGGCCCTCGCGTTCCCGCTCGGCATCGCCTACTTCGTCGGCACGGTGGTCGGGATCTCGCTCGGGCTCGGCCTCTCCGTCCTCGTGGTCGGCGTGCCGATACTCGCCGCGACGCTCGGCGGCGTGGTGGCGGTGTCGATCGGCGAGCGCGCGCTCGCGGAGGCCCTCCTCGGCGCCGACATCACCCCGCCGTCGTGGAAGGTCCGCGAGGCGTCGGGCGTGACCGACGGCGCCGTGGCGGTCGTGACCGACCTGGCGGTGTGGGGCGCCGTCGCGTTCGTCCTCTCGAAGCTGGTCGTCGGCGTCGCCGGCTTCACGCTCCTCACGGTCCTCCTCAGCGTCGGCGGGTCGCTGCTGGCGACGCCGCTGTACTACGACGCCCCGGGCGCGTCGGTCGGGCTCATTCTTCCGGAGCCGATCCGGCGAGAGCTGTCGCTCGTCGTCCCGTGGGAGCAGTTCGAGGTCGGCGTCTCGTTCATCGTGCGGCTCACGTCGTGGGAGGTGTCGACGCTGCCGGGCGCGCTGGCGATGTCGCTCCTCGGCGTCCTGGCGCTCCTCGTGGGGCTCAACGTGCTCTACGCCGCCGGTTGGCTCTGTGCCCGGTGGGCCGAGCTCACCCTTGGGCAGGGCGCGCTGTCGATCGGAACGGACTGAGCTCGGGGCCGGCGTTCAGGACGGTCGGCACGAAACTCTTACTTATACTTTGGGTGGCGTTGCCGGATCAGCAGCGCTCGATTCTTTATATGTCGACGGGGCGGCAAGCCGTAAGCGCAGTATGAGCGACCACAGTTGGTCTCCGCGCTCGCCGGGCGAGGCGCTCGCGCGCTTCGTCGGTGTGCCCTTCGACGGACAGACGTATCGCAACCTCGCGTACCTCCTGTTGGCGTTCCCGCTCGGGATCGCCTACTTCACGGTCGTCACCACCGGTCTCTCGACCGGCCTCGGCCTGCTCGTCACGTTCGCGGGCGTTCCGGTCGTCCTCCTGACGCTGCTCGTGACGCTCGGAATTGGGTCGTTCGAGCGCCGGCTCGCGGACTGGCTCCTTGACGTCGACGTCGCGGCCGCGCCCGCCGACGTCGACCTCGAGTTCGGGTCGGTCGAGGAGGCGCTCGGGACGACGAAGCGGATCCTCACGGCCCCGACAACCTGGACCGGCCTCGTGCTCGTCGGCCTCAAGTTCGTCTACGGCGTCGTGGCGTTCACCGCGCTCGTCACCGCGGTCGCGCTCTCGGCCACGCTGATCAGCATGCCCGTCTTCTACGACGCCCCCGGGGTGACGTACACGTTCGGCCCCTACGTGGTCGACACGCTGCGCGAGGCGGCCGCGGGCGCCGGCCTCGGCGTCCTCCTCGCGCTGGTGTCGCTCCACGTGCTCAACGGGGTCGCCAGGTTCGGCGGGTTCCTCACCGACGCGCTGCTCGGCGGCGCGGCGCGGACCGCGGAGGACGCCGATGCCTGACGGGTCGCCCGACGGCGCGTCGGCCACGCGCCGGGGCCTGCTCGGCGCCGTCGGCGTCGGCCTCGGAACCGCCCTGGCCGGCTGCGCCGGCGTCGTCGATGTCGATCGACGGACGGAGACGGAGCGACGGACCGTCGACCCCACGGCGGTCTCGACGCTGGCCGTGACCGACGTTGCCGGCGACGTCTCGTTTAGCGCCGAGCCCCGCGACGACATCGAGGTCGTCGCCCGCAAGCGCGCCGTCGGCGGCGTCTCGCTCGACGAGTTCGAGGTGACGGCCCGGGTGACCGGTGACCGACTTGAGGTGACCACCGACGAGCCGCGCATCGTCGGGTTCGGCGGCGGGAGCGTCGACGTCGAGGTCACCGCGCCGCCGGACGTCGACGTCGATAGGTTCCGGTCCGCCGACGGCGACGTCCACGCGGCGTCCGTTCCCGACGGTGCGGCGCTGGTCGCGGTCGACGGCGACGTGTCGGTGACCGACGCCCGGGGCGCCGTGCGCCTCGAGTCCCGTGACGGCGACGTCCGCGTCGACGGGGCCGCCGGGGCCGTCACGGCGACGACCGCGGACGGCGCGGTCCGCGTCCGCGACCCCGAGAGCGTCGAGACCCTCCGGACCCGCGACGGCGACGTCGTCGCCGACGTCCCCGAGGTCGCGGCGGACGCGACGGTCGAATCGTCGGACGGCGACCTGCTGCTCCGGCTCGGTGACGACCTCGAGGCGGCGCTCACCGCTCGCACGTACGACGGTGACTTCGCACTCTCGGGAGGCGGCCCCGGGTTCCGCGTCCGCGAGCGCACCGAGAACCGACTGCGAGCGTCCGTCAACGGCGGCGACGGCGCGCTGACGGCGCGGACCAACGACGGCGACATCACGATCCGAGCGTGAGCGCCCCGGACCGTCCCCGCTGACGCCGCGTTTCCGCCCGGACCTGCCTCGCTTTTCGGCCCTCCTCGCTTTTCGGCCCTCCTCGCTCGACCCGGACCGCTGAAACCACGCCCGTCACCGCCCCCAGGGGCCTCCGCGCCTCGTCCTCCCGTCGAGCGCCCACCGGCGCGAAACGAGGCGTCGATCGGCACAGGTTCGGAGACGGACCAGTCGAGTGCGCCGCCCCCGACCGGTCGGTATCGATCGTGGGCCACTACGAGCCGGTGGCGCCGGTGCGCTGGCCCCACGAGGCCCGCCTACAGCCGGTCGAGCGCCTCGTCGAGGTCGAACTGCTCCGTCGTCTCCTCGAACGACTCCCCGCCGCCGCGCGCCTCGGTCTCGTCGTCGGTCTCGCCTTCCGCGGGCGCGGGGCGGACGCTGACGAGGGCGTCGTCGACCGCGTCCGTCGTCACCGTCGCCGCGAACCGCTCGCGCTCGCTCGCGGGGCCCTCGAACGGTTCGATCCGATCGACGCCGTCGACAGCGCACTCGACCGCGAGGCAGACCGCCGCGCGGAGGCGGTCGACGGTTCCCCACCCGGCCGGCGGGACCCGCGGGAGGTCTCGCTCGTGGAGGCGCCACGTCTCGATCACCAGTTCCGCCTCGCGGGTCGACATCTCTGATCCCTCTTCCGGCGCCGCGAGCAAGTCGCTTTCGCCGCGTGCGGAGCCGCGAGTCTGCCCGCCCGCCGCCTCGGTCATCCTCGCGAAACCGAAGCGCTGAACCGTCGGCTCTGAGGACACTCGTTCATGAAGGACAAACGAGTCCTCGTCACGGGCGGCGCGGGATTCATCGGCTCGAACCTCGCGAACCGCCTCGCCGCCGACAACGACGTGATCGCGGTCGACGACACCTACCTCGGCACGCCCGAGAACCTCGACGACGACGTCGAGTTCGTCGAGGCCTCCGTCGTCGACGGCGAGTTCCCGGTCGACGTCGACGCCGTCTTCCACCTCGCCGCGCTCTCCTCGCGGAACATGCACGAGAGCGACCCTCAGCGCGGCTGCCGCGTTAACGTCGAGGGGTTCGTCAACACGGTCGAACGCGCTCGAAAGGAGGGCTGTGACACCGTCGTCTACGCCTCGACCTCCTCGATCTACGGCAGCCGCACCGAGCCCTCGCCGGTCGACATGGACGTGGAGGCGCGCACCGCCTACGAGGCCTCGAAGCTCGCCCGCGAGCGCTACGCCGAGTACTACGCCAACCACCACGACATGGCGATGGCCGGGTTGCGGTTCTTCTCGGTGTACCAGGGCTTCGGCGGCAACGAGGAGCACAAAGGCGAGTACGCGAACACGGTCGCGCAGTTCGCGGACGCGATCGCCGCAGGCGAGTCCCCCGAGCTGTTCGGCGACGGCACCCAGACCCGCGACTTCACGCACGTCTCGGACGTGGCCCGCGCGTGTGAGCTGGCGGCCGACAACGAGCTCACCGGCGTGTACAACGTCGGTACCCAGGAGGCGTACACGTTCAACGAGATGGTCGCGATGATCAACGACGCGCTCGGCACCGACGTCGACCCCGAGTACATCGAGTGTCCGTTCGACGGCTACGTCCACGACACGATGGCGGACTACTCGCAGTTCCACGAAGCGACCGGCTGGGAGCCCGAAATTAGCTTCGAGGAGGGCGTCGAACTCGTCTGCGAACCGTACCAGTAGTTTCGAACGGGGACGAAGACGGCGGCGGTCAGGACGCGTCGACCGCGCTGCCGGCAGCGACGAGGAAGCCGATGATGGCGGTGATCAGCCCCACCATCCCGATGGCGACGGCGCCGATCTGGAACGCGTCACCGGACAGTCGCTGCGCTGTGAGGAACAGGAAGACGGTCGTGACGAAGCCGACGAGCGCCAGGATCCGCCCGAAGCGGGCGGTGTCGATCCCGGGTTCGCTAGACACGGTTTAGGATCTCCTTGAGGACGCCCTGGTACTCGTCGTCGGTCGCGGCGTTGCCGAGCGAGTGGATCGACTGCGAGATCCACAGCCCCGCCGTGAAGTTGATGAACGCCGCCATCGAGACGGTACCGACCTGTCCCTCGACGAACAGCCCCGTGTACACCGCCCCGATGAACCCCAACACCATCAGGCTGTGCGTGACGAGCGAGCGGGTACCGAAGTCGGCGAGCTGTAGTGACAACCGAGTGCCAACGGCCATACCATTGTGTACGGCCCCGGCGTTAAAGAGGTAGCGCGTGTCGGGGCCTCGTGACGCCCTGATCGCCGGCGGTCGCCACGCGGTACCGCACCAGTTTACCGACGCCGCCCCCTAGCGCCACCGAATGACTGACGCCGAGCCGACGCACGACGTCGTGGTGTGGGGCGCGACCGGGGTCGCCGGGCGGTTCACGGCCGAGTACCTCGCCGAGCGGTACGGTCCCGACGAGCTCTCGCTGGCCGTCGGCGGCCGGGACCGAGCGAAGCTCGACGCGGTCGCCGACGACCTCGCCCGTCGCAGCGACGCGCGGGACGACGTGGCCGTCGTCGTGGGCGACGCCACCGACCCCGAGAGCCTGCGCGCGGTCGCCCGAGACGTGGAGGTGGTGTGTACGACGGTCGGCCCGTACACCCGGCTGGGGACGCCGTTGGTCGAGGCCTGCGTCGAGACCGGCACGGACTACTGCGACCTCACCGGCGAGGTGAACTGGGTGCGCGAGACCGTGGACCGCTTCCACGAGGCGGCGGTCGACGCCGACGCCAGGATCGTCCACAGCTGCGGGTTCGACTCGGTCCCGGCGGACCTCGGTACCCTGCTCGCGCAGTCGTGTGCGCGAGAGGCGCACGGCGCGCCCTGCGAGACGGTCCGGATCTACCTCGACGGCGGCAGCGGGAGCGTCAGCGGCGGCACGCTCGCGAGCGCGGGCGAGCTGTTCGAGGCGGCCGCGACCGACCCGCTCGCGCGGGAGACGCTCCGGAACCCCTACTCGCTGGCGCCGCGCGGCGAGCGGAGCGGCGTCGACCCGGGCGCACAGCGGTGGCCGCGGCGGGACGCGCTTCGCGGCGAGTGGACGGCGCCGTCGCCGATGGCCGCGGTGAACGAGCGGGTGGTGCGCCGGAGCAACGCGCTCCTCGGGTACCCGTGGGGGCGCGAGTTCCGGTGTTCGGAGGTGGTCCCGACCGGCGAAGGGGTGCGGGGCGCGGCGACCGCGGGCGCCGTCGCCGGCGGGCTCGGCCTGTTCACGGCCGCGATGTCGGTCGGGCCGCTGCGCTCAGCGCTCCGGCGGCACGTCTTCCCAGACCCGGGCGAGGGGCCAACGCGGGAGGAGGCCGAGGCGGGCCACTTCCGGATCCGCGTCCTCGGACGCGGGACGGCCTCGGACGGTCCCTTCACTGTGGAGGCCGAGTTCGGCGCCGACCGCGACCCGGGGTACGGCGCCACAGCGCGGATGCTCGGCGAGTCGGCCGTCTGCCTGGCGCGCGGCGATGTCGACTCGCCCTTCGACGGCGGCGTGTTGACCCCGGCGTCGGGGATCGGTCGCCCGCTCGCGGACCGGCTGCGCGAGGGCGAGTTCACGGTCTCGGTCGACCCGGCCGGACCGACCGTCGGCGAGTGAGCCGCTCAGGCCGACCGCGAGTCCCGCTTCTTGTAGTCGGTGGAGTCGGCGCCGCGGAGCTCTTCGAGTAAGTGGTGGCCGCGCGAGCGCCCTCGCCCACGGAGGTCGCGATCCGCCGGCGGCCGCCGGTGACGTCGCTCGCGGCGTACACCCGGTCGACCGGCGTCGACTGGTCGAGGTCGGTGACGAGGTCCTCGCCCTCGACGGGCACGCCGAGCGTCCCCGCGAGGTCGGTGTAGATGACTGTGGCGGGGTTGTCGCGGTGGCAGTAGGCTTGACATCCTCTCCGCCCTGAAGGGCGAAGATTCCCACGGCCCCGCACCGCTGGTTTGGGGTGTTTATGATTTGTAGCTGTCTCGGTGACGGCTACTGGCTGTGCCAATCAGCCGTTACTCCTATCCCGGCATGGGATTCAGAGGTACTTCTTATTGTACCCGAACACTACAACAGAAAGGGGTACTTTCTGTGTGTGTGGTCGGGAATCCCGATATTGTCCGATTAAGTGGGCGGATGGGCCGCCTCGGATAATTATTAATATGACGACCACTCAGTTAAAACACCCGGCTAGAAGTTCGTGGTTGCTGTAGAGAATTGTCGGATTCATCCCCGCGCTGAAGCGCGAGGCTTTCTCCTTGATTCTCCGTAACACTACGCAGGTGTGTTGTGTATTTCGGACACGTGACGGCCCGTGAGACGAGGGCTCGCGGTCGGCTACTCCTCGTCGAGCGACAGCGCGTCCGTCGGGCACTCCTCGACGCAGGCGGCACACTGGAGGCAGTCGGCGTGGTCCACGACGCCGTCGACCTCGCGGGTCGACCCCTCGAGACCGCCCGGCGAGAACACGTTCCCGTGGTCCGTGACCTCCCCGTCGGCGTACTGCCCCGGACGGATCTCCTGTCGGCAGACCGTCCCGCAGCGGCCGCAGCTCACGCAGGCGTCCGCGTCGACCTCGACGCGCGGTGCCGGATCGCGACCGAGCCCCTCCGCGACGCGGTGGACGGCGTGGGAGAGCGTCCCGGCCGGGCAGATCTGACACCAGGCCCGCTGGTGGTACACGACGCCGAGAACCACCGCGACGAGCGTGCTGACGCCGAGCATCGTGAGGAAGGGCACGCCGAGCGACCCGCCCTGCCGCCACGCGGCGTACAGTCCCGTCCCCAAGAGTCCGGCCGCGGTCAGGCCCACGGCCGCGCGGGTCAGCGGATGCTTGAACCAGTCCGGCGTCCGCTTTCCACGGCTGAACAGGCGGACGTAGCCGTCGAGCAGGCCGCCGCGCGGACAGAGGTGATTACAGTAGAACCGGCCGCGAACGGCGCCGACTCCGACCGCCGCGGCGGCGCAGCCGACGACGCCGACCCCTGCGACGAGCGGGTACCAGAGCGCCGCCGCCAGCAGCCCGACGAAGGCGACGCCGAGGTAGCGCTGCGCGCGTCGCCGTCGTTCGATCGAGCCGTCGTCGACCGGCCGGCGACGGATCGCGTCCAGCCCCCGCTTGTCGAACCACGGGTCCCCGTCGCGTACCCGACGGAACGCCTCGACGAGTCGCTTCGTCCGGTCGCCGGTCGCCGCCGACCGCGCTCGATCCGCGAGTTCGCTCGCTCGGGTTCGCAGGCTCATCTTCGACGCGGACGATCCTGTCCGGCGCGTCGAACTTAGTAATTTGGAAAGCACACAATACTACACAAATCAATATGCCGCACCGCCCGTTCGTCGCGACTCCGGCCCGTCGCGAGGCTCGGCGGTCACCTCGTCCGAGGTGGGATCGAGCCCGGCCGGCGGACCGGCTGGTGGCGTTCGGCGAGGCGCCGGAAGTTCCCGAATATCTGCTTGCTCGTCCGCGCCGCCTCGACGGACTCGTCGGTGATCCCCTCCAGCACGGAACGCTTCCGCTCGTCCGGGAGGTCTTTCCCCTCAGTCACCCAGACCGCGGTCTCGCGGTCGTACTCCGGGTGGAACTGTACTCCGTAGGTGCTCCCGAGGCGGAAGGCCTGAACGCCGAAGCCGTTGCGTGCGAGCGTCGCCGCGCCCGGGGGAAGCTCGGCGACGCGGTCGGAGTGCGTCTCGAAGCTGGTGAACCGCTCCGGGAGTCCCTCGAACAGCGGGTCCTCGCCGAGCCGCACCACCCGCTCGTATCCGAGCTCGTACTCCCCCATGTCGACGACGCGGCCGCCCAGCGCCTGCGCGAGGAACTGGTGGCCCCAACAGATGCCGAGCGTCGGGACGTCCGCCAGGTGGACCCGACGGATCCACTCCGTCAGCTCGTGGATCCAGTCGCGATCGTCATACACCGAGGTCTGCGACCCGCTGATGACGACGCCGTCGAACCGCCAGCCGGACGCCGACACCGAGGGCGGGAACTCCCCTTCGCTCGGCTTGTAGACGGCGACGGCCGCGTCGAGCTCTCGTCGGAGGTTCGACTCCGCAGGGGTCTCGCCGACCGACGCGTCGATCGCTGCGAAGGTTGCGCTCATGCGTCTACCGAGGCGCGCTGCGGCCAAATCACTTTGTAGGTAATGTGCTATACACACACTACCGATATCCGCCCGACGAGAGCCGGCAGCGCCCGTTCGGTGCCGAACCGAGGCAGCGAGGCGTCCACCCGGTCAGACGATCTCCGAGATCGCTTCGCGGAGGGACAGCCCTTCGCCGACGACGTCGCGTCGGTAATGCATGTAGACCGCGCCGAGCGGCGGCTGGATGACGTACGCCAGCGCGATCGGTAGCACCGCCCCGGATGGCACCGCGTCCGCGGCGACGACGATCGCCAGCGCGATCGACAGGTTTCGCATGCTGGTCGCGTACACGAGCGCGACGCCGCGCCGCGGGTCGAGCAGCGTCCGTCCGACGGCCGCGGCGACGCCGAGGACCGCCGCGTAAAACACCACCAGCGGGACGACCGTCACTACCGACGCGGCCGGATCCGCGAGGATCTGACCGGACCGCATCGTCATCGCGACGAACACGATCAGCATCACGCCTAACGACGACAGTCCGCCGAATAACGGCTTTAGGCGCTTGAAAACCGCTTTTGAATACCGCCGAAGCAACAGCCACCGAGTGGCCGTCCCGGCGGCCATCGGGACGACCACCACCTGCGCGAGCTGTCGGTACAGCGCCGAGGGGTCGAACCCGACGTCAGCTGGCACGAGCACCGACAGGTACGCCGGGAGGATCACGATCGCCGCCAACAGGTTGACCGCCATCGCGACCAGGGCCGCCTCGAGGTCGCCGTCGGCGAGGCCCGTCCACGCGGCGGTCATTCCCGAGGTCGGTATGAGCGCGATGAAATACAGTCCGACGGCGTACTCGACGTCGCCGCCGAAGAAGCCCCGCGAGAGGGCGACCGCGAACAGCGGCGCCGCGCCGAAGTTGATCAGCAGGCTTAATCCCACGGGACCGGCGTGGTCGCGGACGTTGAGCACCTCCCGGAGATCGATGTTGATCATCATCGGGTAGATCATCAGGAACAGGATCGGGACGACCGCGGCCCGGAGGACCGACGTCGTCTCCGAGCCCGCGACCTGGCCGACGGCCAGCCCGGCGACCAGCGAGGCGACGACGACGTAGATGAGGTTCTCCTTGAGTCCGGTGAGGAACGGGCGTATCATCTGCTGGACGTGGACGGGGTGTGATGCGCGCGCTTGCCGTGCCGATGCGTTCTCTTCCGTGGGGCGGGCGTTCG
This sequence comes from Halorubrum sp. Atlit-28R, assembly GCF_003665955.1. Lineage (NCBI taxonomy): Archaea > Methanobacteriati > Methanobacteriota > Halobacteria > Halobacteriales > Haloferacaceae > Halorubrum > Halorubrum sp. Atlit-28R. The sequence goes on along the minus strand of NZ_QPLS01000001.1, from coordinate 33,992 downwards.
ATCTGTCATCTCTCGACTGTCCGATCGGCCGGCCGTCGACGTCGCCGACCGGCTTCGGGACGCTATACGCGATATCGTGCGACGCAACCAAAAATGTATGGTCTATACAATAATGTGGCTCACCCTGAGGCCCTCGGTCGCGGTTCCGGCCGCACACTTCGCGGACGAAGGCCACTGAGACTTGTTCGTGGCGTGTTCGGGACGCCGATATCCGAGATTACGGACGGCGAGAGCAGTGCCTAGTGTATACAATCACACGTCGGTGACCGCTCGGCGGAACCGTATACGGGTCAGTCCGGCTTCAGGATGGGATCGACCCCGAAGTCGCGGCCGAGGAAGGAGTCGTGCGTCGGTCTCCCGCGCGTCGCCCGCTCGCCCTACATGTAACCGAGGTCGCGCAGGCGCTCCATCAGGTCCTCCTTGTCCTGGGCGCGGCCGGCGCGCTCGGTCGTGTCCTCGAGGTTCTGGAGCCACGCGGGCTCCTCGGTCGTCTTCTCGGTCGAGACCTCGCTGCCCAGCGAGCGGAACCCGGCGAAGTACTTCGGCGAGATCGGGATGTCCTCCTGGGTGACGCCCTCGGGGAGGTCGTCGTCGGCCTGCGGGATGTATCCCTCGTCGGGGAACGCCTCGACCGTGTCCGGCACGACGAAGTTCCAGAAGGCGTCCCACACGTCGGCCTCGGCGAACTGGAGGATGGGTTGGATGCGGTCGTGCGGCGGGAAGAGATCAGGATCGTGCCGCGGCGAGAAGAACGTCTCGTCGGCGCGGGCCTCCTGTTCGTCCCAGCGGACGCCGGAGATGACGCCGTCGATGTCGTGCTCCTCTAAGGCGTCGTTGAGCGCGACCGTCTTCAGGAGGTGGTTGCCAACGTAGGTGTCGAGCAGGAAGGGGAACGAGTCCTCCTCGAACTCCAGGATCTCCCGGATGTGGTGCTGGTTGTGCTCCGAGAGCGCGTCGACGGGGATGTCGTCGCCCGGCTCCAACCCGTGCTCGTCGACGTAGGCGCCCACGTCCTCGTTGCGGGCGTACACGAGGTCGATATCCCACTGGTCGGCCCAGTGTTCGACGAAGTCGGTGATGTCGTCGAAGTGCTGGAAGTGGTCGATGAACACCGCGGTCGGCTTCTCGTAGCCGTACTCCTCGGCGACCTGGTTGATGAAGTACAGCGTCAGCGTGGAGTCCTTCCCGCCCGTCCACATCACCGCGGGGTTGTCGTACTGTTCGAGCCCGCGGCGGGTGACCTCGACCGCCTTCTCGATCTTGTGCTGGATCGACGGGTAGTCGCCCGGGCTCTCGCCCTCGCCGTCGGTGTAGTCGACGTCGACGCTCGCCGGGAAGTCGTCGCTCATACGCCGTAGCAGTCGCCGCCGAGACCAATATGCTTTCTGAATCGGGGTCGCCCGCGAGTCGGTCCCGCGGTCGGCGGCCGCCGCTGCGGTCCCGCGGAACACAAGGGATATGCCGGCCGCCCCGGAACCGTCGCCCATGGGTCTGTTCGACCGGCTCCGCGGCGACGACGACGAGCGCGTCGTCTTCCTCGGGATCGACGGCGTACCGCTCGACCTCGTCGCGGACCACCCCGACGTCTTCGAGAACCTGACCGACATCGCCGAGACCGGTTCCGGGGGGCGCTTGGAGAGCATCGTCCCGCCGGAGTCGAGCGCGTGCTGGCCGAGCCTCACGACCGGGAAGAACCCCGGCGCGACGGGGGTCTACGGCTTTCAGGACCGCGAGGTCGACTCCTACGAGACGTACGTCCCGCTCGGGCGCCACGTGAAGGCGACCCGGCTGTGGGACCGCGTCACGGACGCCGGGCGCGACGCGACCGTCCTCAACGTCCCGGTCACGTTCCCGCCGTCGACGCGGGTCCAGCGGATGGTCTCCGGGTTCCTCTCGCCCGACCTGGAGTCGGCCGCGAGCGACGACGAGGTGCGCGAGACGCTCGACGGGTTCGACTACCGGATCGACGTGAACGCCAAGCTCGGCCACGACGACGACAAGACCGAGTTCATCGAGAACGCGCACGCGACGCTCGACGCCCGCTACGACGCCTTCTCCCACTACCTCGACCAGGACGACTGGGACCTCTTCTTCGGCGTGTTCATGAGCACGGACCGCGTGAACCACTTCCTGTTCGGCGACTACGCCACCGACGGCGAGTACAAAGAGGAGTTCCTGGCGTTCTACCGCGAGCTCGACGGCTACATCGGCGAGATCCGCGACTCGCTCGACGACGACACCACCCTGATCGTCGCCTCCGACCACGGGTTCACCCGACTGGAGTGGGAGGTGAACTGTAACCAGTTCCTCGCCGACGAGGGGTGGCTCTCGTACGCCGCCGACGACCACGACGCGCTCACCGACATCGACGACGAGACGCGAGCGTACTCGCTCATCCCCGGGCGCTTCTACCTCAACCTGGAGGGCCGCGAGCCCAACGGCGTCGTCCCCGAGTCCGAGTACGAGGCGACCCGCGAGGAGCTCATCGACGACCTCGAATCGCTCACCGGCCCCGACGGCCGACAGGTGTGCCGCCGGATCGTGAAAGGCGAGACCGTCTTCGACGGCGACCACGACGGCATCGCGCCCGACCTCGTCGTCATCCCCGCGGACGGGTTCGACCTCAAGTCCGGCTTCTCCGGCAAGGAGGCCGTCTTCACCGAAGGCCCGCGCAACGGGATGCACAAGTTCGAGAACTCGCTGCTGTACTCGACCGACCCCGACCTCGACCTGTCCGACGCGAACCTCTTCGACGTGACGCCGACCGTCCTCGACCTGCTGGACGTCGAGGCCGACGCCGAGTTCGACGGCGAGAGCCTGCTGAGCTGACGGCGCTCGCTGCCGCGCGTTACTTCTCCGCCGTCGGCCGCGAACAGCGCAGACAGAGGATCCCGGTCCCCGCCCAGTTCACGTGGGTCGACCCGCAGTGCGGGCACTGGTGGGTGTCGTTGTTGTACTCGGTCGTCCCCCGCGGGGCGGCGAGGTGACCGTCGTCGACCGCGCGCTCGACCAGTCCGGGGAACCGCTGCTTCTTGAACCGGGCGCGGTGCGCGAGGAACTCGCCCGGTCGGCTCGGGTCGCTCCCGTGAAGGTCCTCCCACTTGATCGCTATCTCGCCGTCCGCCTGCCCCCGCGCGACCTGTTTGACCGTCGCGGCCGCGGCCTCGAAGAGCGGGGTCGTCGCGAGCGCCTGCGGGGAGTCGACCGCGTCGCCCGCGGCCGCGTACCGCTCGGCCGCGTCGTCGTAGGCCGCTTCGGCGCCGTCGAGGCCGCCCGCGACCCGGAAGTCGGCCACGAACTCCGCGAGGCAGGCCGTCTGTCCCGGCTCGTCGAGGACCGTCTCGAAGTCGCGGGCCGCGGCGAGCCCCTCGACCGCGCGCTGGGTCGCGCGCCCGTCGCGGCCCGCGACGCGGTACGCGACCGTCGCCGCGAGCAGCTGCTGGAGCCCCTGCCCGATCCATCCCTTCTCGTCCGGTTCGAACGGGTCGCGATCGGGGCGCGGGTCCGCGAGCACGCGCCGTCCCCCTCGCGTGTAGCGGTTCCCGGCGCGCTCGTACTCGCGGCCCGCCAGCGCGTCGACCGCCGCGTCGTGGTGTCCGCCGTCGTTCGTGTTCACACGCGCGATACGGGCGGGGACGGGTTACGCCTGACGCCCCGGCGCGGGCGCCCGCTCCGCGAGGGCCCGGTAGAACGCCACGGAGTAGGTCGTCCACAGCGCGCCGAGGAGGCCGGTGACCGCGACCACGCCGACTCCGACGCCGACGGTCCCCAGCGTGCCGAGTTCGACGCTCGGCAGCCACGCCGGGGCCGTGTCTATCGCGGGCGGCGCGAGCGTCAGCGCCGCGGCGGCGACGAGGAGGCCGAACGGCGCGCCGACGGCGGCGAGGATGACCGTGTACGGGATCGCGGCCCCGAGGTTCGACCGCACGAGCCGGACGCTACGGCGGAACGCGGCGACGAGTTCGGCGTCCTCGACGACGACCGCGTGCGCGTAGAACTGGAGGAAGAACGTGACGAGCAGGTACGCGCCGAACAGGCCGACGACGATTATTCCGAGCACCGCGACCAGCGTGACGTCCTCGGCGGGGATCCGAACGAACCCGGCGGGCCCGCCCACGACGCTCCCTGCGACGCCGAGGACGATCCCGACGACGAATAGGAACCCGAACGCGAGGCTCACGCCCACCAGCGCGAGGTACGCGACGAGCAGCGGCAGGTAGTGGTCGCGGCCCGCGGCGACGAGCGTCGCGACGCCCGTCCGACCGTCGAGCGCCTCGTCCGCCATGGCGAGCAGGCCGCCCTGGAAGAAGGGGACGACGAGGATCAGCACGCCGAACGTCATCGCGGAGACCGCGGCCGCGAGCCCGGGGCTCGCGGTCGGCCGCACGATGAGGTCGGGGAACTGCGCGAGCGCGAACAGCGCCGAGACGGCGACGAGGACGGGATTCCTCGCGACGCCGCCGACGGCCGGTCGGATCGCGCGGAGGGCTGGCATTGACGCTCTTTGTCGCGGAGGACGCTAAAAGCCTCTCGGCGCCCGCGAGGTCCCGACCATACTTACTCCCGGGCGCCGAACCCGTCGTATGGAGAGCCCGGACGGCGCTACCCGCTCGGCGTCGGACTCGATGTCGGGGACCGCCTCGCGACCGGAGCCAGAGTCGTCGTCGCCGCAGACCAGCGGTCTGGTCGAGTGGCTCCTCGTCGCCGCGCTGCTCGCGGTCCCGATGGCGGTCGTCCCCGGCGGCGACGGCGGCCCGACGCTGGTGAGCCTCTGGGGGTTCGTCACGCTCGGCGGCGACGGCGGCGGGATCGGCGGCTACCCGGTGTGGGCGTACTTCCTCGACCAGCCGCGCCCGTTCGCGACGCTCCCCCCGTCGATCCGGGCGTGGCCGCTCGCGATCGGCTTCCACCTGCTCGCGGCCGGGAGCGCCACGAGCGGGGTCGCGCTCGGCCGCGAGGACCGCCGGGTCACGGGGGGCCTCCTCGTGCTCGCGGCGACCGCGACGCTGTGGGTCGCGGCGGGGCTGGGCGTGCGCTTCGGCGTCGGGACGACCGCCGGGTGGTTCTCGGTCCTCCCCGCGAGCGCGGTGGCGACGCTTCTCGCCGCGGGCTGGGCGTACGGCGGCGACCTCCGCGGGATCGTAGTCCGATAGCGGGTCGGGCCGACAGGGCGCGTCGGCTCGGCCGCCCATTCCTGTTTCTCCGAGCGCGGAACCGACGCCTATGACGACGCTGCCGCCCCTCGTGAGCCGTCAGCACCGCCGCGGGGCTCGCGACGGGACTGGGCGCGCTGGCCCGTCTTCTTCCGGTCCCGCGTCACGAATCGGGTGTACGACGCGGCGCTCGGCCTCGCCGCGGGGCCGATGGTCGCCGCCAGCGCCTTCGGACCGGTCATTCACGGGGTAGAGGTGGGGCACGCTCCGCGGTGAGGATCGTTTCTGTAACTACGCGTGCCTCTGCGAGCACATCGACGAGGACGACCTGGTCGCGGGGGACGACCGCGAGTGGTCGCCGGGGGAATAGGCGGGCCGGTCCGCGGAGCGGGCCGATCGCTCGTTATTCGTTGCGCGGACTGCTCGGGTGGTAGTCGGTGTCGTACTGTCCCGGGTTCCCGTCGACGCGGTCGGGGTTGATCCGACCGCCGAGCAGCATGAAGTCGAGGACGGTACAGTACAGCATCGCCTCGACGACGGGGACCGCCCGCGGCGGGAGGACCGGGTCGTGGCGGCCGACGACCTGGATCTCCTTCTCCTCGCCCGTCTCCCAGTCGGCGGAGCGCTGCTTCTTCGGGATCGAGGTGGGCGCGTGCCACGTCGCCTCGCCGTAGATCGGCTCGCCGGTCGTGATCCCGCCCTGGAGGCCGCCGTGGTCGTTCCCCTCGGGGACGGGGTCGCCCTCGTCGCTCTCGACGTGATCGAACGACTCGCCGTCGTCGAACGTCCAGTCCTCGTTGCGCTCGCTGCCGGCGACGTGGTTCGCGTCCTTCCCGAGCCCGTACTCGACGCCGGTCGTGGCGGGAATGGAGAACATCGCCTGCCCGAGCCGCGCGGGGAAGCTGTCGAACCGCGGGGCGCCGAGCCCGCGCGGGACGCCGCGGCACTCGAAGTAGATCGACCCGCCGATCGAGTCGCCCTGCTCTTGGTACTCCTCGATCAGCTCCTGCATCTCGGCGGCCGCCTCGGGGTCGGCACAGCGCACGTCGTTCTCCTCGCTGCGTTCGAGCAACTGTTCGAAGCTCACCGGGTCGGCCTCCACGTCGCCGATGCGGTTGACGTGGGCCTTGATCTCCACCTCGTGCTCCGAGGCGTCGAGGACCTGCTCCGCGACGGCGCCGGCCGCGACCCAGTTCACCGTCTCCCGGGCCGAGGAACGCCCGCCGCCGCCCCAGTTGCGCGTGCCGAACTTCGCCGAGTAGGTGTAGTCGCCGTGCGAGGGCCGGGGGGCCGTGACGTACGGCTCGTACTTCCCCGAGCGCGCGTCCTTGTTCTGGATCACCATGCCGATCGGCGTGCCGGTCGTGTACCCGTCCTGAACGCCGGAGTTGACGACGACCTCGTCGGGCTCGCCGCGCGAGGTGGTGATCATCGACTGGCCCGGCTTGCGCCGGTCGAGCTGCGCCTGGATGGCCTCCTCGTCGAGTTCAACGCCCGCCGGCACGCCGGAGACGGTGACGCCCATCGCGTCGCCGTGGCTCTCGCCGTAGGTCGTCAGCTGGAAGAGTCGACCGAACCGGTTCCCGTTCATACCGGTACGTGTGTCCGGGGGCATATAGGGGTTGCAATCCGCGCAACGGGTGACGACCGGGCGCACGCACCCAAATTCAGCTTTCCGCTGAGGTTGCTCGCCGAGCGTCACGGCTCGGGCCGCTCGCCGAGCGTCACGTCGAGGGTCTCCTCGCTACCGTCGCGCACCACGGTGACGGCGACCGTGTCGCCGGGGTCCGTCTCCAGGGCGAGGTACCGCGAGAGGTCGGGGTTGTCCGCGATCTCGGTCCCGTCGAGCGCGACGATCACGTCGCCGCCGGTCGGCACCGTCGCGCCGTCGACAGTCGCCTCCCCGTCCGTGCCGCGGAGGACGCCGTCGGCGGGGCCGTCGGCGACGACGCCGGCGACGTAGACGCCGCTGGCGTCCGGGAGGTCGTTGCCGGCCGCGAGCAGCGGATCGACCCGAACGACGCTCACGCCCATGAACGAGTGGTCGTAGCTCCCGGTCTCGATGAGCGCCGGGACCACCTCGTTCACGAGCCGCGCGGAGACGCCGAAGCCGATGTTATCGCCCCGCGTCGCGGTCGCGACGCCGACGACCGTGCCGTCGAGAGTGACGATCGGCCCCCCGCTGTTGCCGGGGTTCAGCGCGGCGTCGGTCTGGATCGCGTCCGCGATCGAGAAGCGGCCGGGCGCCGTCGACGCCGGAATCGTCCGGTTACGCCCGCTGACGATTCCCTGGGTCGCCGACCCCGACAGGCCGAGCGGCGCGCCGACGACGAGGACCCGGGTGCCGACCGGCGGGAGGTCGGTCGCGACCGGGAGCGGGTCCCCGGGAAGCCCCGCGTCGAGTTCGACGACCGCGAGGTCGCTGTACGGGTCGCGACCGACGACGGTCGCGTTCACCCACGTCTCGTCGGTCGCCTGAACGCGGATCGTGTCGGGATCGCCGATCACGTGGTCGTTCGTCACTAGGTGCGTCTCGTCGTAGAGAAACCCGGAGCCCTGTCCCGCGGCGCCGCCCTCCCCCGGCCCGAAGACGGTCTCCCGGCTCTCGACGTACGTCTGGACGCGCGCGACCGACGGGACGACGGCCTCGTACACGTCGGCGTAGTCGGGGTCGTCGGCGGTCACCGGCGGCTCGATCTGCTGTTTCCCTCGCGGAGCGTCGTCGTCGGTCGCCCCGCCGATCGCGCCGAGACAGCCGGCGGTCGACGCGCCGGCGATCGCCGCCCCGACCCCGAGGACCTCGCGTCGGGTTCGTTTCATACCATTCGATAGGAGCCGCGCTCGATTAAGCGATCGGCCGCCGAGGCCCCGACGCCGCGACCGAGTCCCCCCGCGGTCCGGTCCGGGACCGATGGGGGTATGTAACGGGATCCCGTTGGTGAGAGCGTGCGCGACCGCCTCACCTCCGACCTCGGCGTGTACGCCCTCTCCGGGCTGTTCTCGCTCGTCGTCTTCGTGCTCGCGCTCGGCGTCCTCTCGCGGACGCTCCCCGGCGGGCTCGCGAGCCGCCAGCTCGGGGGGCTGATCGTCGGCTACCTCCTGTTCGTCGGCGTGTACACGACGGCGTGGTTCATCTACACCGGGATCGACAGCCGCGAAGAGGTCTAACGGGGGGTCGTCGGTCGCAAACGCCGGTTCCGGAACCGCGGATCCGGCTGCCGAACCGTTTTCACGCCGCCCCGCGACGGGGGCCGTATGAGCCGGGACACCATCTCCTTCGACGTCGACGACCGCGGGGTCGCGACGGTCACCGTCGACCGACCGGAACAGCTCAACGCGCTCACCGTCGAGACGCTCGAAGCAATCGAGGACGCGCTGGACGAGGCGGCCGACCGCGACGCGCGCGCCCTCGTGATCGCCGGCGCGGGCGACGAGGCGTTCGTCGCGGGCGCCGACATCTCCTACATGGTCGAGATGTCGACGCCGGAGGCGCAGGCGTACGCCGAGCTCGGCCACCGCGTCGCGGACGCGATCGAGTCGTTCCCGGCGCCGACGGTCGCCGCGGTCGACGGATACGCCTTCGGCGGCGGCTGCGAGCTCGCGCTCGCCTGCGACCTCCGGGTCGCGGCCGAGAGCGCGGTCCTCGGGCAGACGGAGATCGACCTCGGGATCATCCCGGGCTGGGGCGGCACGCAGCGCCTCCCGGCTCTCGTCGGCGACGAGGTCGCGCGGCGGCTGATCTTCCTCGGCGAGCGCATCGACGCGGCCGAGGCGGCCGAGGTCGGCTTCGTCGGCGAGGTCGTCGCCGACGAGGACTTCGACGACCGGATCGACGAGCTGACCGGCGAGCTGGCGGCGAAGCCCGCGACCGCGCTGCGCGCCGCGAAGGAGGCGCTGAACGCGGCCGGGGACGGCGCCGCGGCGACCGGCCACGCCCTCGAACGCCGGGCGTGGGCCGGCCTGTTCGGCACCCACGACCAGCGCGAGGGGATGCGGGCGTTCCTGGAGAAACGGGAGCCGGAGTTCGAGTAGACAGTTCCGGCGGACGCGAGTCTGTTGCGGCGACGTTCATGTCGATCGACAGTTCGCGTACGAACGTTCGGGCGCCGCACTCCGTGGCATCGTCTCCCACCGCGATCCCGTAACCGCCACGCTTTATTAATCCGCCCGAGTACCCGCGACATGGACCAGTTGCGGCAGTCGCTCCTCGACGCGCCGATCATCGAGAAAGGCGAGTACCAGTACTTCGTCCACCCGATCAGCGACGGCGTCCCGATGCTCGAACCGGAGCTGCTCCGGGAGATCGTCATCCGGATCATCCGGAAGGCTGAGCTCGAGAACGTCGACAAGATCGTCACCCCCGCGGCGATGGGGATCCACATCTCGACCGCGCTCTCGCTGATGACCGACATCCCCCTCGTGGTCATCCGGAAGCGCCAGTACGGCCTCGACGGCGAGGTCCCGCTGTTCCAGGAGACCGGCTACTCCGAGTCGGAGATGTACATCAACGACGTCGAGGAGGGCGACCGCGTGCTCGTGCTCGACGACGTGCTCTCGACGGGCGGCACGATGAAGGCCATCCTCGACGCGCTCACCGACGAGGTCGGCGCCGACGTCGTCGACGTGGTCGCCGTGATCAAGAAGGCCGGCCCGAACGAACTCGACGACACCGACTACAACGTGAAGACGCTGATCAACGTGACCGTCGAGGACGGCGAGGTCGTGATCGTCGACGCGCAGGGCGACGAATAAGCCGTCCGCAGCGGAACCGCGGTGAAACCCGCAAATTTTCTGGTTAGCCGCTTATAGATAGTCGACTACGCAGCGGCGACCAACTCCTCTAAAGCCCCAGCCGTGAGGACTCGCGCGGCTTGTTGCGCGCCTCGCTTGGTCGCTCGCGTTGCTCGCTCCGTCGCTGCGGTGCTTACTGCGCCGTCCTTCGTCCCATGGCTGCCCCTTTGAGTCCCGCCCCGTACCGCACGGCGGTGTTGAGATAAGGTCGAAGGATGAGGCGGTCAAAAGATCGAGTGGTTCATGCTCAGTTTCGACCGCCTCAGCGGCGATAGCGGTTGTATCGAGTTAGATTTTCTGGAGCGAGAGGCGACACCCGAGTCGGCGATGAAGTTCGGTATCCGACTCCATTTGGCTGTACCGCACCCTCACGCCTCCCCAGCCTCGCGGCTCCCGTCGCTTCGCTCCGGTCGCCGCGTACCTCGCACGCGCACCTCGCGCCCTACCGGGCGCTCGGCGGCGCGCGCCGACCGCACCGCTGCGGCCGTTTATAAACTCGGCGCCGTCCCTCATCGCTGCCGGGCGCGGGCGCCTTTTGTGTCGGGGGCGTGAATGGGGGCGTACACATGACCAGCGCGCTGTTCGTCGTGAGCGAAGAAGGGTACTGGGCCGAGGAGTGCATCGAACCGCTGACGACGCTCGAAAGCGAGGGCGTCGACGTGACCGTCGCGACGCCCTCGGGGTCGCCCCCGGTCGTCGACGAGCGGTCGCTCGACCCGGAGGCAGCTGGCGGCGAGGAACGCGTCGCGGAGCTTCGCGAGGTCGACGAGAGCCACCCCGAACTCAACGATCCGGAGCCGATCGCGACGGTCGAGGTCGACGGCTACGACGCGGTCGTCTTCCCCGGCGGGCACGGCACCGTCTGGGACGTGAACCAGGACCGCCACGCCCGGCAGCTCCTGCTCGACGCGGTCGCGGGCGACGACGGCGTCGCCCTCGTCGTCTGTCACGCGGTCGGCATCCTCGGATTCACCCGCGAGGCCGACGGGACGCCGCTCGTCGAGGGGCGCTCGGTGACCGGCTTCCCGAACGCGTGGGAGGAGGACATCGTCGACGAGGCCGACGTGTTGCCGGACGGCCGGAAGCTCCCGTACTGGGTCGAAGACGAGGTCGTCCTCGCCGGCGCCGACTGGGACGCCGAACTCGACGCCGACGCGAGCGTCACGGTCGACGGCGACCTGATCACCGCGCGCGGCCCGGGCTCTTCGGCCGACGCGGCGACGACGCTGCTGGACGAGCTGTAAGCCGCGCGAGCCTCCCTACCGGATCACGAACGCCGGCTCCTCGATCCGCTCGCTCCTACACTCGGGACACCGCGACGGCTCGTTCACCGGGTCGTCGAAGCCGTCGAACCCGCACTCGCTACAGGTCGGCGGCGCGACGAGGAACTCCTCGTCCGCGTCGCCGCCGCCGGCGTTCCCCTCTCGGACCGACCGCGAGACGTGGTCGAGGTGTTCGTACACGGTCGGCGTCGGCAGCGACAGCGCCTCGGCGAGGTCGCTCGCCGTCCGCGGCCCCTCCCGGAGCGCGTCGGCGATCCGCTGGCGGGTCGTCTCCATGGGCGAGCGTCGAGGGCGACGCGCAAAACGGTCCGGGATCGGAGCGCGAGCGCTCGGAGGCGAGTCAGCGGGCGCACGGCGTCGACACCCCCGGGCGAATCGGAGACGACTCGGGCACAAGAGGTATGTCACCGGGGTGAGACGGAGCGGGTATGAAAGCCGTCGTACTCGCGGGTGGCTACGCGACCAGGCTCTGGCCGATCACCGAACACCGGCCGAAGATGTTCCTGCCGGTGGGCGAGAACACCGTCATCGACGAGATATTCGAGGACTTAGAGGCCGACGATAGGGTCGACGAGGTGTTCGTCTCGACCAACGAGCGCTTCGCCGACACCTTCGCCGAGTACCTCGCCGACAGCCCGTTTGAGAAGCCGACGCTGTCGGTCGAAGAGACCGTCGAGGAAGACGAGAAGTTCGGCGTGGTGGGGGCGCTCGAACAGCTCGTCGACCGCGAGGGCGTCGACGACGACCTAATCGTCGTCGCCGGCGACAACATGATCAGCTTCGACATCGCCGACTTCGCCGACTTCTTCGAGGACAAGGGGACGCCGACGCTCGCGGCCTACGACGTGGGCGACCGCGAGCGCGCGAAGTCGTACGGGCTCGTCCAGCTGGACGGCGACGAGGTGGTCGACTTCCAGGAGAAGCCAGCGGACCCGCAGTCGACGCTGGTCTCCATCGCCTGCTACGCGTTCCCCGCGGAGACGCTCCCGAAGCTCACCACCTACCTCGACGACGACAACAACCCGGACGAGCCGGGGTGGTTCCTCCAGTGGCTCCAGCGGCGCGGCGCGGTCCACGCGTTCACCTTCGACGGCGCGTGGTTCGACATCGGCACCGCCGACTCCTACCTCGACGCGGTCGAGTACGCGCTCGACGGCGGAACGCTCGTCGCCGACGACGCGACCGTCGAGGGGAGCGACCTCGGCGGCGTAGTCCACGTCATGTCGGGCGCGACGGTGACCGACTCGACGCTCGACCGCGCGGTCGTCTTCGAGGACGCGACGATCGCCGACTCCGAGGTCCGCAACTCCGTGATCGACACGGGCGCCACCTTGGAGGGCGTCGCCCTCTCGGGCGCGCTGATCGGTTCGTACACCTCGATCACGGAAGGCGACGACTTCTGAGCGCGTCGCGACCGCCGGGGGCGCCCTGCGCCCTCGCGGTCAGTCGCCGTCAGCCGGTGTCAGCCGCCGTTCGTTCCCCTCTCAGCTAGCCATCGCCCTGCTCACTCGCGGTCAATCGCCGTCCGTCCCGGCCTGCGCGTGCGTGTGGTGATAGCAGTCGAACGCGGGCTCGTCGCCGTCGGTCGCGGGGTAGAAACAGACCCGCTGGTAGCGCTCGTTGTCGAGCAGGTTCGCCACGAACCCGCCGGTGTGACGGGAGACCGAGTCGTACTGGTCGCCGCAGGCGGGACAGTCCGGCGGCGGGTCCTCGGGAACGTACATGCGGCGTAGCGTTCGTAGGTACGGGGCCGAGCCGGAAAACGACCCCGCCGAGGCGCGGGTGCGATCCGCCCTGAGTCGGCAGGTCAGGACCCGTTCGAGCCGTCGCCGCTGCCGCCCTCGACGCCGAGCGCGTCGAACAGCTTCCGGCGGACCGCCTCCTCGGTGAGGTGGAGGAGCGTGTCGCGGTTCTCGCCGCTCGCCTCGATGCCGGTGAAGATGCCGAGCGGGATCTCTAACGAGCCCTGCGTCGAGTGGCCCGCTGCGTCGCCCATCTCCGAGAACGCCTCGTCGAGAACGTTGCCGATGTTCAGCCGGATGTCCTTCGAGCGGGCCGCGAGGTAGATCTTCTCGTCGGCGATGCCCAGCACGGCCGTCGTCGTGATCCCCTCCAAGTTGAGGAGGTGCTGGGCCGCCTGCGCGAGCGCCTCGCGGTCGCGGATGAACCCGGCCGTCGAGAAGAGGTGGCTCCCCTGGACCTCGCGGTTCTGGATCGCCTCCGCGAGCACGTCCAGCGTCTCCGGGCTCATCGACGGCGACTCCACCTGTTCGAGGGTGTCGTGGTTCGCGAACGGGTGGAGGTACGCGGCCGCGGTCAGGTCGGCCGGCGTCGTGTCGCGCTTGAAGTCGAGCGTCTCGGCGCGGATCCCGTACAGCAGCGCGGTCGCGACCGCCTCCGAGGGCGACTGGTCGAACTCCTGGAGGTACTTCGTGAGGATCGTCGACGTCGAGGAGACGTTGGTGCGCACGTCGACGAACCGCGCGTCGAACGGCACCTCCGACTCCAGGTGGTCGAGGTAGATGTCGACGGACACGTCGAGGTCGAGGTCCTCGGCCGCGGCCTTCGCGAGGTCGACGGCCGCGACGGTCGCGTACTCCGAGAGCGCCGGCGCCTCGCCGCGGGCGAGCAGGTCGATGCCGAGGAGGTTGACGAACGCGCGGTTCTCCTGGTGGCCCACGTCGCCGGAGTAGATGATGTCGGCGTCGACGCCGAACGCCTCGGCGACGGCTTGGAGCGCGGTGGCGGACGCGATCGAGTCCGGCTCGGGGTTGTCGTGGGTGAGGATCGCCATGCGGTCGCCCCCGTCCTCGATGATCTCCGCGAGCTGACGCGCCATGTACTCCAGCTCGCCGGTCTCCAGCGACTGGAGCGCGCTGTCGGCGATCACCGTCGAGGGGTTGATCACCACGTCCGCGCCGCGCTCGCGCAGCTCGTCCTCGCTGACGGGGTCCGACGCCCGGACGACGACGTAGTGGTCGCCGCCGGTCTCCCTGACCGCGGAGACCGCGGCCTTGTTCGCCTCCACGTCGCTCGCGAGGATCAGGACGATGTCCCGGTCGTCGAGCTCGTCGACGACGTCCGGCTCGACGATGTCTTGGACGCGCGCGTTGAGGTCCTGATCCCGGAGCGCCTCGACGCGGCTCTCGTCGCGGTCGAGGATGAGGACGTCCTTCCCGCGCTCGGTCAGTTCCTCAGCGACTGCGTGACCGACGCTTCCACAGCCGAGGATGGCGTATCGGGTCCGCGCGGATCCGGATGCCCCACTACTCATTGGAGGGATTTCCGCGGCACGACACTTAACGAGTGCGCTCTCACCGTCCGCGCGGGGTTCGTCGGTGCGCCCCGAACGTGTGACCGACCGGGCTCCCCGCGCCGTCGTCTCCGTCGAGTCGACCGCCCTCGGCATTCCGATCGGTCGGCCCGAGCGCACGCGAGTCGACGCCGCTCTCGCCTTCCGGATCCGAGCCGTCCGACCGTCGTCGAATGAAAAGGTCTTTTAACTCGACAGCGGTACAATTCGGTGAGGGCCGGTAGCTCAGTTAGGGAGAGCGACGGACTCTTAATCCGTCGGTCGCGTGTTCAAATCGCGCCCGGCCCGTATCCTGAACCGCAGAGCGACGGCGACGCGGTGACTCGCCTCGACGCGGCGTTGTATGTCCGCGCTCTCCGATCGCAGACCCATGACGGACCTTGACGGCGCGGCGGCGGTCTCGGTGGTCAACCCCTCCGCGGTGCGGACCGAGTTCGGCAGCGAGGAGGGCGAGCCGTTCGAAGAGCGCTTCGAGCCCGGCAGCGTCACCGAACCCGAGGAGGCTGCGGAGGCCATCGCGTTCGCGGCGTCGCGGCCGGGCTCGTCGGCCCACGAGATCGACCTCTACCGCCGGGACAAGTACGCCGACACGATGTGAGCGGAGCGGTCCGGCACGGCGTTTCGAATCGTAATTCCTTTTGAACCGGTCGGCGCGGATCCGGTGTGAGCAACGCGGGCGCGAACGACGGGGCGAAGCGATCGCAGTTCTGGGCGCTCTACCTCACCCGGTTCGCCGAGGGGTTCGGGTTCATCACGCTGCTGACGCTGCTGCCGACGTACATCAACGCTCTGGACCCGCAGGCGACGACGGTGTTGGGGGTCACGCTCTCCGCCGGCTTCGTCATCGGGATGTACACCACCGGGTTCACGCTCGCGCAGACGGTCGCCGTGGTGCCGCTCGCGTGGGCGGGCGACCGGTTCGACAAGCGGCTCGTGCTGCTCGGCGTCCTCGGCGTCGGCGCTGGCGTGTACGCCCTCTTCCCGCTCGTCGACACCTCGGGCACGTTCATCCTCGTCCGCGCGCTCCAAGGGCTCGTCGTCACCGGCGCGGGGCTGATGACGCTCTCGCTCGTCGGCCAGATCGCCGGCGCCGGGACGCGGGCCGACAAGATCGGCAAGGCGAACGCCGCCTCGTTCGGGGCCTCGATATTGGGCTCGCTCGGCGCGGGCGCCGTCTACGACGCCGTCGGCTTCGGGCCGGTGTTCGCGATCATCGCGGCGCTGATGGTCGCCGCGTGGCTCGTCACGTGGGGGGTCCTCGACCCGGACCCCACGCGGGTCGGGGGGTTCCCGTTCAGCGACCTCGCGGTGAACCGGAGGATCCTGACCATCTCGACGTTCCGCGCGCAGTACGCCTTCGCCGTGACGATGGTGCGGACGTGGGTGCCGATCTACGCCGGGACCGAACTGGCTGCCGGCGGGCTCGCGGTCGGCGCGACCGCGGTCGCGGTGACCGTCACCGCCGAGAAGGCGACCAACATGGTCGGCCAGCTGTTCACCGGCCGGCTCTCCGACGCCTACGGGCGGTCGCTGTTCGTCTTCGCCGGCGGCGGGGCCTACGGCGCGGTCGCGGTCGCGATCCCCTTCTCCGCGGCCGTCGGGAGCGCGCTCGGCGCGGGCGTGACGGTGCCGATCCTCGGCGAGCTTCCGCCGGCGTACCTCCCGCTGGTCGCCTTCTCCGGGCTGCTCGGCGTCGCGGACTCCTTCCGCGAGCCCGCCAGCATGGCGCTGTTCGCCGACGAGGGGACCGACGACGGCGGCGTCGCCTCCAGCTTCGGCATCCGCGAACTGGTGTGGCGGCCGGGCTCCGTGGCCGGGCCGCTCATCGCCGGCTGGCTGATGGTCGAGGTGAGCATGAGGTCGGTCTTCTACGTCGGCGGCGCCTTCGCGATCACCGGCGTCGTAGCGTTCCTCGGGATCCTCGCCGCCGATCACGGCCGCGCGGCGCTGACCGCGTGGTAGCGGCCGCGCTCGCGAGGCGAGCGCGACGCCGGTCGACTACCGCTTCCGGAGCGCGGCGCGATAGCGGGCCCCTCGCCCGATCCCGAGCGGTCGACCGCCTCGACCGCCCACCCGGTCCCGATCGCCGCCTCGCGGAGTCGGTCCGGCGAGAAGAGGGTGAAGCGGAGCGCCGGGTCCCGCTCGCCGTCGTACGCGAACCACATGACGCGGCCCGCGAGCCCGGGCGTCGGGTCCTCGCGGTAGCCGAGGAGGTCGGCGGCGCCCGGATGGTCGGGGTCGTAGCAGTCGACGACCGCGGTCGCGTCAGGCGTCGTCACGAACGCGAGGTCGCCGAGGAACGCGGAGGGCCCGCGCATCGACCCCGCCAGTCCGATCTGTGTCCCTATCGCGATCGCCGAGGCGAACCGGTCGCGCTCGAACGCCTCCCGGAGGGCAAACATGTCGGCCTCACGGGCGTCGACGACGCCGCGCTCGCGCATCGTCTCGACGAGCGCCGGGCTGGACTCGACGGCGACGGTCTCGAACCGCTCCTGAAACCGCAGCGCGTGGCGGCCCGCCCCGGCGCCGAGGTCGACCAGCGGCCCGCTGAGCCGCGACGCGGGCCACGGCCCCGCGTCGCTCTCCCGGTCGAACCCGGTGAGGTAGAACGCCTCGATCGGGTGCTCGCGCGTCTCCTCGCCGTCTCCCTGCCGGAGCGGCTCAGTCCGCTCGCCTCGGTGGTGGTCCCGGATCGCGCGTCCGAAGGCGTCGGTCACGGCGGCACGGTCGGCTCCCCGGAAAAAAAGCGAGCGGGAACGGCGGTATCGGTTCGCACGGGGGCGACCGGGTCCGTCTCGACTGGGTCGGCCGCTCGCCCAGATTCGTCCCGACGGGGTCGGCTGCGCGGCCGGGCCGCGCGCCCGGACCGCGGTTCAGGCCTCGTGTCCCTGCGCCGCCAGCGCGTCCTCTAACGCGGCGAGGACGTACTCGACGTTCTTCGGGCGAGCGGAGTAGCCCATACAGCCGATCCGCCAGATGTCGCCCTCCAAGTCGCCGAGGCCCGAGGCGATCTCCAGGTCGTACTCGTCGAGGAGGTGGTCGATGACCGCGCCGTCGTCGACGCCGTCCGGCACCCGCACCGCGTTGAGGCTCGGGAGCCAGTACTCGTCGGGGGCGTTCATCTCCAGGCCGAGGTCCTGGAGGCCCGCCTTCAGGTCGCCGGCGACCTCGCGGTGGCGGGCCCACCGCGACTCGATCCCCTCCTCGGCGACGAGGCGCAGCGCCTCGCGGAGCGCGTACACGTTCGTGATCGGCGCGGTGTGGTGGTACGAGCGGTCGTCGCCCCAGTACCCCTCCAGGAGGGAGAGGTCGAGGTACCACGAGCGAGGGCGCTCGTCGCGGTCGAGCACCTTGTCCATCGCGCGGTCGTTGAGCGTGAGCGGGCTCGCGCCGGGCGGACACGAGAGGCACTTCTGCGGCCCGGAGTAGGCCGCGTCGACGCCCCACTCGTCGACGCGCATCTCCACGCCGCCGAGCGACGTGACGCAGTCGGCGATCACCAGGGCGTCGTGGGCGTGCGCGATGTCGGTCAGCTCGGGGACGCTCGGCTGGAGGACGCCCGTCGAGGTCTCCGCGTGGACGAAGCCGAACACGTCCGGCTGGTGCTCGTCGAACGCGCGCTCGACGTCGACGGGGTCGAGCGGCTCGCCCCAGGGAGCCGACACCTCGACGACCTCGCCGCCCGCGCGCTCGGCCATCGACTTCATCCGGCCGCCGAAGTAGCCGTTGGTCGGGACGAGCATGGTGTCGCCCGGCTCGACGAGGTTGCCGACCGCGGCCTCCATCGACGCCGACCCCGTCCCCGAGACGGGGATCGTCCACTGGTTGTCCGTCCGGAACGTGTAGCGCAACAGCTCTTGGACCTCGTCCATTATCTCGACGAACGAGGGGTCGAGGTGGCCGACCAGCGGCGTGCTCATGGCGTTCAGGACGCGCGGGTGGACGTCGCTCGGTCCGGGCCCCATCAGCGTGCGGTCCGGCGGCGTCAGCTCTCCGACTTCGGGCGCTCGGTCGTCGACGCCGGGCTCGGCTTGCTGGTTCGACATACGTCACCCCCGGACGAGCGAACCCAAAAAGCCGACGGAAGGGGCGACCCCGTGCCTCGTCACACGCTCTGTGCGCCGCCGCGCGCCGCCGCGTCGACGGGTCGGAACGGCGCCCAGCCGCGTCCTGTCCGGAATCCACCCTAACTTAACCGTCCGCGACACGTGCGCCGTGACATGAGCGACGGCGCGGGCGAGTCAGCGTCGAACAAGGACCTCCGGACGGTCCTCGACCGGATGTCGGACGGGTTCTTCACCCTCGACGACGACTGGCGGATCGTGTTCGCGAACGGCCGGGGCAGGGAGGTCCTCCGGTCCGCGATGAGCGACGACGCCGTCGGCCCGGACGGCTCCGTCGAGGGCGCGCACCTCTGGGACTCGATCCCCGAGTCGAGGGAGACCGTGTTCTACGACCAGTACCGCCGCGCCATGGAGACACAGGAGCCGGTCTCGTTCGACTCCTACTACGAGCCGCTCGACACGTGGTTCAACGCGCGTGCGTTCCCGTCGGACGAGGGGCTCTCCGTCTACCTCCACGACGTCACCGAGCGACGCGAACTGGAGCGGCGCCAGGAGGAGAGCCTCCGCGCGATGCAGCGGCTGTACGCGGTGTCCTCCGACCAGGACCGCACGTTCGAGGAGAAGGTCGCGGAGATACTGACGATCGGCCGCGAGTACCTCGACGTGCCGAACGGCTTTCTCACGCGTATCGAGGACGACACCCAGCACGTCGAAGTCTCGCACGCCACTCACCCCCTGTTACAGCCCGGCGAGACGTGTCCGCTCGACGAGGCGTACTGTAAGCGGACGCTCGAACGCGACCGGCTCCTGACGATCGTCGACGCCTCGGCGGAGGGATGGGCCGGCGACCCCGCGTACGAAACGTTCGGGCTGGAGACGTACGTCGGCGGCCGCGTCGAGGTCGAGAACGAGCGGTTCGGCACGCTCTGCTTTGCCGACACGAACGCGCGCGAAGAGCCGTTCACCGACTCCCAGCGGACGTTCGTGGAGCTGCTGACGCGGTGGGTGAGCTACGAGCTGGAGCGGCGGCGCGCGGCCGAGCGGCTGGCGAGCGAGCGCGACCGGCTCGACGAGTTCGCGAGCGTCGTGAGCCACGACCTGCGGAACCCGCTGACGACCGCCCGCGGGCGGATGGAGCTCCTCGCCGACGACTGCGAGAGCGAACACGTCGAGCCCGTTCGGCGCGCCCTCTCGCGGATGGACACGCTTATCGAGAACGTCCTCACCCTGTCGCGCGAGGGCGGCGGCGTCGACGAGCTGACCCGCGTGGACCTCGCCGCCCTCGCCGCGGACGCCTGGGAGACGGCCGACACCCGGGGCGGGACGCTCCGCGTCGCGAGCGACGGCTACGCCCTCCGCGCCGACGAGCAGCGGCTCAGGCAACTCCTCGAGAACCTGTTTCGGAACGCCGCGGAGCACGGGGCCGCGGCGCGGGAGTCCGGCGCTGTCGCGGTTGAGGTCGGCCCCCTCTCCGACGGCGACGGGTTCTACGTGGCCGACGACGGCCCGGGGATCCCGGCGGGGGACCGGGACCGCGTGTTCGAGTCCGGGTACACGACGACGAGCGACGGCACCGGGTTCGGGCTCGACATCGTCTCGCAGATCGCGGACGGACACGGCTGGACGGTCAGCGTGACCGAGTCGGCCGACGGCGGGGCGCGGTTCGAGTTCGCCGGCGTCGACCTGATCTGACGGTCGGCGCGCCGCGAGGGGCGCGCGGCGTCGCCCGTCACCGACCGACGCTCGGCTCCGCCGTCACTCGTCGTCGACGAAGTCGGGTTCCGTCCGCTTCTCGTCGCGCTCGGCGACGAGGTGGTCGACGAAGTCGTCGAGGTCGACGTCGCCGCGCTGATTCTCGAAGCGGTCGCGCACCGACACCGTCCCCGCCTCTCGCTCGTCGTCGCCGACGATGACCATGTACGGGAGCCGGTCGTCGTGGCCCGCGCGGATCTTCCGGCCGACCGTCCAGTCGCGGTCCTCGACCTCGACGCGGAAGCCGGCGTCCTCCAGCTCGTTCTTCACGCGGTGGGCGTAGCCGAGCGTCTCGTCGGAGACGGGGAGGATCCGGACCTGCTCGGGCGCCAGCCACAGCGGGAAGTTCCCGTCGAAGTGCTCGATGAGGACCATGAAGAAGCGCTCGTAGCTGCCGTACAGCGCGCGGTGGATCATCACGGGCTGGTGGTCCTCGTTGTCTTCGCCCGTGTAGGTGAGGTCGAAGCGGTCGGGCATGTTGAAGTCGAGCTGGACGGTCGGGCCGTCCCAGACGCGGCCGAGGGCGTCCTCGAAGCCGAAGTCGATCTTCGGGCCGTAGAAGGCGCCGTCGCCGGGCTCGACGTCGTAGTCGTACCCGCCCGATTCGAGCACGTCGCGGAGCTGCTCCTCGGCGGACTCCCAGATCTCGTCGCTGCCGACCGACTTGTCGGGGCGGGTCGCCAGCGCGACCTCGACCTCCAGGTCGAGCGTCTCGACGACCTCGAAGATCATCTCGATCACCGACTCGATCTCCCCCCGGATCTGGTCCGGCCGGACGAACAGGTGGCCGTCGTCGATGGTGAACGACCAGACGCGCGAGAGCCCCGACAGCTCGCCGCGCTGCTCTTTCCGATACACCTTCCCGTTCTCGAAGTAGCGCTGCGGGAGGTCGCGGTACGACCAGTTCTGCTGGTCGAAGATGGTCGCGTGGCCCGGGCAGTTCATCGGCTTCAGGCCGTACTCCTCGTCGTTGACGTCGAGGAGGAACATGTCGTCCTTGTAGTTCTCGTAGTGGCCCGACTGCTTCCACAGCTCCGTCCGGAACACGTGCGGGGTCTCGACCTCCTCGTAGCCGTGGTCGCGGTTGAGCTCGTTCGCGAAGTCCGACAGCTCGCGGAGCACGGTCTTCCCCGGCGGGTGGTACAGCGGGAGGCCCGGCCCGGTCACCGTCGGGATCGAGAAGAGGTTCATCTCCTGGCCGATCTTCCGGTGGTCGCGCTCCTGGGCCTGCTCGCGGAGCTCGAGGTACTCCTCGAGGTCGGACTCGCTCGCGAAGGCGGTGCCGTACACGCGCGTCAGCGAGTCGTTCTCCTCGTCGCCGCGCCAGTAGGCCGCCGACACCTCCAACAGCGTCGCGGCGCCGATCTCGCCGGTCGACTCGACGTGGGGGCCCTGACAGAGATCCTCCCAGTCGTCCTGGACGTAGAAGGTGACCTCCTCGCCGTCGGCCTCCTCGTCTAAGATCTGTCGCTTGTACTCGTTGTCGGCGTAGGTCTCCTTCGCCGCCTCGCGCGACCGGACCTCGCGTTCGATGTCGTAGTCCGCCGCGATTATCTCCTCCATCTCCTCTTCGATGGCGGCCAGGTCGTCCTCGTCGACGTCGACGTCGGTCACGTCGTAGTAGAAGCCGTCGTCGGTCGGCGGGCCGATCGTCAGCGTCGCCTCCGGGTGGAGCCGCTGGAGCGCCTGCGCGAACACGTGGGCCGCGGAGTGGCGCAACACCGTGAGGTACTCGTCCGACTGGTCGGTGACGATCTCGATCCGCGCGCCGTCGTGGACCTCCGCGTACTTTTCGACGAGTTCGCCGTCGATCTTCCCCGCGACGGTGTCGCGACCGAGCCCGGGGCCGATCTCGAAGGCGACGTCCTCGACTGTCGACCCCGCCGGAACGGTCAGCTCTGATCCGTCCGGCAGGACGACCGTCACCTCGGCCTCCGCATCGGTCTCGCTCATACAGGTCGGAGCCGGACGACCGGCATAAGTGTGTTCGATCCGCGGCGGGGCGTCGCACGGTCGCGGGCCGCGACGCGCGAACCCGTTCGGTCGCGCCGCGCCGCTCTCGGCAAAGACTGCCCTCGCCGCGGAGCCCCGGAACCGGACGGACCGATGGCAACACACAAATCCCGCGGCAACGTTTGCCGGGCTATGACGGACCATCGGGAGCCCCTGTCGTCGGTGCTGGAGACGATCGGGGAGACGCCGCTCGTCGACGTCCACGACGCGCCGGACGCGGTTCCGGTGTACGCCAAGCTGGAGTCGTTCAACCCCGGCGCGAGCGTCAAGGACCGCATCGGGAAGTACATGCTCGAACGCATGCTGGAGCGCGGCGACGTGGGCGAGGGCGGCACCGTCGTCGAGCCGACCGCCGGCAACACCGGCATCGGGCTCGCCGTCGCGGCCGGACAGCTCGACCTGAACGCCGTCTTCGTCGTCCCCGAGCGCTTCTCGGTCGAGAAGCAGCAGCTCATGCGCGCGCTCGGCGCCGAGGTCGTAAACACGCCGAGCGATGAGGGGATGGGCCTGGCGATCGACCGCGCCCACCAGATCGCCGAGGAGCTCGACGACGCCGTCGTCCCCCAGCAGTTCTCGAACCCGCTCAACGTCGAGGCCCACTACGAGACGACCGCGCCGGAGATCGACGCGGCGCTCGACGGCGAGGTCGGCGCCGTCGTCGCCGGCTGCGGCACCGGCGGGACGCTGATGGGCCTCGCCGAGTACTTCCGCGAGCGCGACCCGGACACCTACGTCGTCGCCGTCGAGCCCGCCGGGTCCGCCTACCGCGAGTTCCTCGGCGAGGATGTCGAACACGAGGAGTACAAGACCGAGGGGATCGGCACCCACGACATCGACCGCAACGAGCTGTTCGACCCGGAGATCGTCGACGACATCGTCGCGGTCCCCGACCGCGAGGTCCACGAGGAGATGGCCCGGCTCGCGGCCGAGGAGGGACAGCTCGTCGCCTCGTCGGCCGCCGCGAACGCGATCGCGGCGAAGCGGGTCGCCCGCGACATCCGCGACGGCGCGATCGACGCCCCGCACGACGCGGTCGCCACGATATTCTGCGACTCCTCCGAGCGCTACCTCTCGAAGGGCGTCTACCGGTCGTTCGAGGAGTGGGAGGGGTGAGCGGCGCGGCGCCGCCCGCGCGACGCGCTCCGGAGGCAGAGGCTATCCGCGCAGGCGCCCCTATCCGCGCAGGCGGCCGTGTTCGACCTTGAGACAGCGGTCTTGGACCACGTCGATCCCGTCCGACTCGGCGGCCGCGGCCGCTTCGTCGTGGCTGATCCCGAGTTGGAGCCACAGCGCGCCGGCGTCGCCGCGGCCCGCGTGGCGTTCGCGGACGGCCTCGACGATGTCCGGCACCTCCTCGCTCGGGCGGAACACGTCCACGAGGTCGATCGACTTCTCGACCTCGCCGACCGCGTCGTACGCGCGCTCGCCGAGCACCTCGTCGGCGAACGGGTTCACTGGGATCACCTCGTACCCCTGCCGCTGGAGGTACGCCGGCACGTCGTGGGCGGCCTTCCCCGGCGTCGTCGAGCAGCCGACGACCGCTATCGTCTCGGCGTCGAGCAGGCGGTCGAGTCCCGCGTCGTCGGTGATGGGCATGGCTCGCCGTTGGGTCGCGACGCGATTAAGCGGATCCCTCGGTCGGCGCGTCGGGGCAGGGGAGGCGGCCGGCGCCGACCCCGCTCAGGGCAGCCGGATGTCGGGCTCGCCGTCCTCGGGGACGGTGATGATCCCGTCGAACAACTGTTTGAGCGTGTTCATCGCCTGGTCGTCGTGGGCCGTCGAGTCGATGCTGAACAGCCCGAACCCGTCGACGCTCTGGACCCGCCCCGTGAACACGTGGAGGAAGCGGAACACCGTCTGGAGGTCGGAGTACATCAGCAGCGTCGACAGCGAGTGGACCATCACGCGGTTCCGCTCGATGCCGCGGTCGCCGAACGCCTGGAGGAACTCGGAGAGCTTGATCCCGATCCCCGTCATGTCCACCGGTGAGGAGGCGTACTTGATCCGGTCGGACTCGCGGGTCTCGCCGCCCTGCTGGCGGGTGACGCAGTCGACGACCGCGACCGGCTTCCCCTCGTAGGGCGTCCGCTTCTCGTAGTCGCGGAGCACCCGGTCGGCGCCGTCCTTCGTGGTGACGACGATCGCGCCCTCGTCGCGGTCGGTCCCCGCGGCGAGAATGTCCATCATTATCGACCGCTTCCCGCTGAGCGGCGGGCCGGTCAACAGGATGTTGGTCCCGGGCTCGACCTCGGCGTCGAAATGCGGCGTCAGCTCATACATGGACGCACCTCGGAGGCGACGTCGACGGCGCGAGCCACTCGTTCGGCCGAGAGGCCGTACGACCAGGACACATCTACTACCGAAACATGCCCGCTCCGAATAATATTCTTTTTGATCGCCCCTTGCCAGGCGCCGCCCGACTTCGACGCCGCGGTACACCCCGTTCGATCGCGAAATTCGCGGCCGAGCGCGGATCCGCACGCGGCCGGATCGCGGGAACGTATCACGGAGCCGAATCGATTTCTCGGTCGACGAGACCCGCGGACCGACCGACTGCGCGGCGGCGCGTTCGGATCGCGGGACTTAACACGCTCTCAGCAGTAACACAGAGTGAGGGCGCTTAGCTCAGTTTGGACAGAGTGCTTGGCTTCGGACCAAGTTGCCACGGGTTCAAATCCTGTAGCGCCCACTTCCTCACCGACCGTTTCGCGACTAATGCCAATTCTACCGTAGCGACTCTCTACGCTACGGAATCGGCCGAAGCGGTTCCTTCCGAACCCGTCGTCAAAATCGGGTTGAATACGTCACCGATCGCGACCCCGTCGCGTCGGTCGATCGACCCGACAAACTACGGGGTGATCTCCGGATGATAGAGCTCCGGGTCGAGCCCAACGAGTCCGGAGTCTGTCTGGAGTGCGGGTCGCACCTCCCGCCGCGGTTCGGTCGGGTTCACGGCGACGACGACGACCGCGCTCACCGCTGCCCAAAGTGCGACTCGTGGGTACGGATCTGCGAGGGAAGCGCGGCCGGGAAAGACGTCGACACCCCCGACCCGCAACACCACCCCGCCCGCAACGGCGGCGAGCCGTGGAACGGAGGGCTGTCGGGATGAGCCCGTTCGTCCGCGCGAGTCGGCTGTACGACCCGGCACAGGGACTCCGGCCGCACGTCCGCGACGCCGCCCGACTCCGCTGGGAGCGCGACGCCGAACGGGGGCGGTCCGCGTGAGCGATTCATCTTCCCGCCGGCAGCGGCCGCGGTCGGAGTCGCCCTGGTACTGTCCCGGGTGCGAGCTGTGGGTCGGGTGGAAGCTCGACGAGTGCGCGACCGGCAGCCACGCCCGCCCGCGCCTCCCGCTCCGGTGGGACGACGTGCGAAAACCGGCGTTCCGGGTGACGCGCCGCGATCGGGTCCTCGCGAAACTGAGGTGGTTCCGGTGAGCGATCGCGGCGGCGAGGTCGCCGCGATCTTCACGTCGCACGGCGTGCTCGACGCGGCGACGACGATCCTTGCGGCGCGAGCGGTCGGTCCGCACGCTGAAGCGAACCCGATTGTCCGCGAGCTGCTCGCGATGGGCGAGCTGCCCGCGGCGGTCGCGATGCTCGCGGTCGTCGGCTTGTGTTGCGGTGCGTGGCCGGTCGCGGCCGACGCCCTGAAGGCGCCCGAGTGGGTCGGCTTCGGGATCGCGACGATCGGCGCCGTCGTCGCCGCGGTGAACCTGGTGGTGGTGTTCGCGTGAAGCGTCGCTGCGAGACGTGTGGCAGCGAACGCCCCTCGGTCCGTGTCCGGATCGACGGCCGGACGGAGTGCGCCGGCTGCTACCTCAACCTGGCGGGGCGCTCGCGATGAAGGCCGTCGAGACGGCCCCGCACGAGTACATGGCGAACTACGTGTACTCGGGGCTCGGGGCGTGGTTCGGCGCCGCGCGGCTTGTCGACGCGACCGGGAGCCGGCGCGGGAGCTTCACGCTCGACGGCGAGAAGTGGCGGGTCACCCTCTCCTATCAGGAGTCCGGGCTCGCGCCGCCCGACGGAGGCGAGACGCCGGACGGGACGCGCGTCGACTTCGACACGCTCCGAGAGTTTCGGCTGAACGCGGTCGCCGACGACGAGGTCGGCGAGCGGAAGGTGAAGGCGCTCATTCAGCCGCGGTGGTACGGGCTCGAATCCACCGAGGGAAAGTCGGTCGCGCGGCCGATGTGGGACCTCGGCGACGCCGTGAACGTCCGGGTGAACGCGTCGAACGTCGAGTTTGACCGGGTGGAGTCGGTCATCCAGCGCGCGGCGGGTGCGGTGACGCTCGACCCGATGTACTTCGAGAGCCGGAACGACGAGTACAGCGTCGTGATCGACGCGGCGCGGTACGTCCGGATCGACCGGGATGTCTGCGGTGCGATCCACTCCCGCGAGGGACCGCTCGCGCGGATGGGCCACCTGCTCGAAAGCGACCGTTCGGGGTACCGGAAGCTCGTTCAGGACGACACCGAGCGAGCCGGCTACTACCACACGGTGACGCTCGGGCCGAAGCGGATCCGCGAGGCGTTCCCGGACCACCGGATCCCGAAGGAGTTCAAGCACTACTACGCGCGAAACGCCGAGTCGCTCCCGGACAATCACCCCCTCGCGCACCCGAAGGTTGAAGCGTCGTATCAGTCGAGCCGGTGGGACGAGACGCTCCGCCCGGTTAACCACGCGGAGATCGCCGACGAGCTCGAAGAGGCGATCCTCGCGACGCTCAACGAGTCGGGGCTCCCCACGCAGCCGCTCGACGACGACGGCCCGAGCGGCGGTCGCACGTTCGTCGAAGATGCGTACTTCGAGGCGGAGACGGTCGACCGGTCGCGCGTGCTCCCGCTGAACCTCGAACGCGTCGAGAGCGACCAGCGGAACGTGGTCGTCCGGCAGCTCGCCGACGGGCTCTCGCCGGTCGAGTGGGACTCGCTGAAGACGCTCGTCGCGGACGGCGGCGACGTGTCGCCGGCGGAGATCGCGGACGAACACGACTGGCATCCTGATAGCGTCCGTCGGGGACTCCGGCGGATCGAGGACATGGTCGTTCGCGAGAAGGGATCCGTCGCGTTGCGGTCGCACCACGTCGCAGAGCAGGTCGTTGAGGCGCTCGACGCGGCGCGTGAGGGCGTCCGGAACGCGATGGGGGCCGCGGCGAACGCGGTTCAAAACGCCGAGCGTGCGTCTCTCGACGAGCGTACGGACGAACTGATCGCGTTCTGCCAAGCGAATGGGATTCACATCGACGAGCGTGAGGCGCACCTCCGGGTACGGATGGGGAACCTCGCGGGCGAGTCGTGGTCGGAGCTGGTGACACGGCTCAAGCGATACTGGGTCGGTGCGGGTCGCGATCCGGAGCGACTGAAAGAAGCGGTCTCGCACTACCGCGACGCATCTGGTCCGAAGATCCGGCCGGTGCGGAGTGCGTGGGGGAAGGGTCAGACGCTCCGGTAGCGCGGCCCCTCGTGAGTGGCAACACTACCCTGACCCTCTTTTCGCGGCCGTTTTCGCCTCAATCGACCCCTCCGACTGGTGAGTTCGCGACGATCTCGACCGCAACACAAGCGCGATCTCGGTCTCGACGAGCTGCTCGTCGACGCCGAACCGACACCGGGGGGTCGGTTGGCGGTTAGAGGTGTGGCTAAGGCCACAGATTCTAAGGTACCCCACAGCTGCCGTCTATTCAACTGCCGATCAGCTGCTATCTCATGTAATGATCTTATAGAAGAACCATCCATAAACGAGAAAAAATGCGGCAAGACAAAAGACAGCAAAAAATGCTATTGTTGGCTTCAAACTGAAATCTAGTATTGCTACGGTTGACAGGAATCCGGTCGCAGTAAGTAAGAATATCATTACAACAAGACGCTTTGCGGACCGTTCTATTTCCTTGGCTGGCACCTCTCCTTTAGCATCATCCAAATAAAAGCGAAAGCTAAGGAAGACGACCGGAAGCAGTAGTGCTGTCGCCTGAATGAGCGTGAGCGCGATGGTGTCAACTTCAGAGTAATCGGACATTCACAGAAAACACAAGCATATGATCACAAAATTGTATTGGACGGTCCCCGGTAGGTATCTATCGGCTGCTAGACTCCAATGAGGTCACGAATCAATTGGATATATCTGATTTATACCGTAGTACTTTATTATAAACATGTTCAGCCAATAGGCGCTAATATTAACACCCATACTACATCTAATTGCCACAGAAGAAATCTATGTACTGGGATAACGAGTACCTAGATAAGCTAATCCGGTTTCCGATTGAGGGTAACGCAGCAGAGTTGGGTTCACCAATTCATTTTGTAGCAAAAACAGACCTGAACTCTACCGAAGTGATGGAAGAAATAAACGAGGAACTTCGCGCAAATGGGTTCGATTATGCCCCTATCAGACCGTATAGAGAACGCACTTATTACGATGTCCAGTCAGAAGAAGTGCTATCTATCGCAGATGAACAGTATGTCAGATACAAAGAGGTAATGCTCTATTGTATAAATATATTAACAGAATTTCCATTTGCGATGATAGTCCATCCGGACAAAGCTAGTTGGAAGATCGCTACGCGAGCTGATCTGAACACTCGGACTGCCAAAGAATATCTATATTCGTATTATTCGGAGACTGCTCGTGCTGTCTCTGGACTGATTGAGTCTGAGTATAAGACAGATGAAATCCAAGAAATATACTCTGACGTGCGCAGCGGCGGTCATGCTATAGATTACTGGGAAAAAGCATCTGCTGGAGATGTTGATCTACACCCTGTTGAATTCATGTCTATGGCAGATCTTAAGGAAGTGGTCGCCGGTGTGAAGTCCCTTCGCGACGAGCTAGAATTCCCTTCAAAAACCAAATGTAGGGAGGCTTTTGATTTGGTCGAGAAGTACAGAAACAAGACAATGCATGGATACCGGACCATGATTCTGAATAAGAATGACGTTATAGAGCTTGCCGAATCTCTAGAAATAGCAAGTGAAATGACAGTCCAAGCAGGCGGTGACGAACCCGGATTCGAGATACCTCCGTAAGTTTTGTCGACCAACAGAGATATCCCCTGAGCAGTAGACCGACTTCTAAATTATATAAATACCAATATGTCTCAGTCCCTTAAGACTGAGGCAGGAAGTTGTGCTTCCTGAGCATGACTTCGGTGGTGTGTCTCTCCCGGATTGGTCCAGTTTGTGATCTTTAACCCCCGAGCATGGACCGTGCGCGACGACACGACCGTTATTTCTTTTCCTTCCGCTCGGTACCACACGAGCGCATACCCACCGTCAGCGTCCGCGAGCGTCTCGTGCTGGTCCTCCCAGAACTTGAACGTCGGTCGGACGCCGTTAACCATCGAGCCCTTCACGTCCCACGGGCGGCCGTCCTCGTCGCTCGCGTCGAACTTGAGTCCGTCCACGACCGGATAGTCGAGCGTGAGCGGGTAGCGGTCCGTCGCCCACAGCTCGACGAGCTTCCCGTATCGACCGACGATCGCCGGGTCGTAGCTCACAGGCGCCCTCGTTTGGGTTGCGGTTGGTCGCCGCGCCGATCGACGTCGACGAACGAATTTCGACCGAACCCCGGCCGCGCGGCCCCCCGCGAATTCGGACCCTCCGCCGCGATCGCACGCGTATAAACAGAGGTATGCGCCGGGGCGGGCGGGTGAATGAACGAGCGAACCGCCGCCACGTCTATCGATTCATGCGACGACATCGTTCACTACCTCGCCGTACTCACCGTTCCTGTATTCAGCCATCCGGTCGGAGACCCACGCCGCGGAGTAGCCGACGAGATCGCCCGCGTCGGCGTACGTCATGCCGTGATTCTCCACCGCGCGGATCGCCTTGCTGATCGCTTCCTCGCGCCGGACCGAGTCGGCGTCGACGCCCTCGCTCTCATCGTCCTCGTCGACGAGTTCGATCGCGAACTCGCTCGGCTCGTGTTCCGGGTAGTTCGCGGCCGTGTCGGTCAGTCCCTTGTAGTCGCTCCCCTCTTCCCAGTCGTCCTTACCGCCCTCGCTCTCCAAGAGGCGAGCCCGACCAGGGTCCGACCGCGAGGGCTTCTCGATCGCGAGCGACGCGACCCGCCGGATCAACTTCGCCGTCTTCGTGCGCGTGTGTCCGACGAGCAGGACGCTCCCGCGCTTCGGGTGGGGCCCGTGTTTGGACTCCTTCTTGCCGATAAAGAGCAACGAGTCAGAGAACTGCTCGGCCGCCTTGTTGCCCGAGCCGAAGCCGGAGAGCTCCTGGGCGATCTCGTCGAGGACCGCCAGCACCGGCCCTTCGATCTCCGCCATCGCTTCGAGCATCTCCCGGTCGGAGCGTACCACGCGGTCGAAGCCGTCCCACGACGTGTTTCCGATGAGCGCGCCGCCGGTCCGGATCCGCCACGCCATCGCCACGTCGAGCGTCGTCGCGGTCTTGCCCGAGCCGGGCGCGCCGAAGACGAGTCCGATCGCGCCTTCGTGCGCGAGCTCGCCGGCGGCGTCGCGGTAGAGGTCGCCGCCCTCGCGCTCCTGCCCGGTGAGGCCGGTGGCGCTTTTCATCTGCGAGACGGAGCCGTGCCGCACCGCCTCGTCGATCGTCTCGGTCGCGGCGTTGGAGATGATGAGCCGGCCGATCCGCGTCTCCTCGATCGGCTCGTCGAGCAGCCCGTCGTAGTAGTTGAGGATCGCGAGCGTCCGCCGGTCGTCGACGAGCCCGGCGTACCCGCGGACGTGTTCGCCCGGGTCCTCGCCGCGGAGCGCGCTCGCTAGTTCGGCCGCCGCGTACGCGCCGGTCTTATCGCTCATCGTCCTCCTCCAGCGCCTCGGTCTCGTCGAGCAGCTCGAAGCCGATCGTGTCTCCGTGTCCGTTCCGCTCGGTGTCAATGTCGTCTCCCTTCATGCTCTCTGGTTTGAGATCGTCCGGTAGCTCCTCGTCGAGAATCGCCGAGACGGTCGCGCCCTCGTCCTCGAACGACGGCGTGAGTGTCGGGTCCAGGATCGCCTCTTGATCCTTGAGCCGACGCTTGTCGAGCGTCCGGGCGATCGACCGGAGCCGACGCTTGAGGCGCCGCGCCTCCTGGGCGTCGGGCTCGAACTCCTCGCGGAGCTCGGCGACCGCTTCGAGCGCGTCGACGACCTGGACGTTACCTGCGAGTTCGGAGCCCGCGACGGACTCCCGCCAGTTCGCGACGGCGACGTTGTCCTCGGGTCGGTACTCGCGGCACTCGTACACGCGCTTCGCGACGGGCCACTCGAAGAGGCTCCCGGCGTGGACCTCCATGTCCGCGAACTGGTCCTCGCTGAGCTCGTAGACGGCGCCGCCGGTGTCGTCGTTCGCCTCGAACGCGACGAGATAGATCCCCTCTTCCTCGGGGAGCAAGTCGACGACGTACCCGCCGGCGACGTATCCGCCGATCGCGATCGCGACCGCGGCGGTGGCGACGACGCCGGCGCCGTCGATCTCCCACGGGTAGGGATACCGACCGCTCTCCGCACCGGCGACGAACAGCAATACAATCCCGCCGGCGAGGATCGGTCGCTCGCGGGTCGCTTCGACCGGGTTCATAACACCCTCTCGACGGATTTCTCCTCCTCCTCGCGGCGGTTCTTGACCACGCGGAAGGTGAGCCCGGCGCCGCCGACGCCCGACAGGAGGATGAGGATCTGGGCTCGCTCGTAGCTGATGGGCGGCCGGTCCGGTGTCGTCTGTCCCGTCGAGACGTACGCGAACCGGTTGTTCGCGATGCTGCCCGGCGTGGTCATGGTGACGGCCGCCTGCCCAGCTCGAAGCGGGACTGAGACGAATACCTCTGTCTGCCCTTCCGGAAGGCGATGCTGGTAGATTCGCCCGGAGCCGGAACCCTCACCGAACTGGACCGCCTCGGTGAGCGTTATCCGCGTCGACTCGTCGCTCTCGAAGAGCAGCCTGAACCCGCCTCGGTCGCGGTCATACTCCCACTCGACGAGACGGGTGTCGGCGTCGATCTCCTGGGCGTAGGTCTCCGGTTCGCCGACGTCGACGGAGGTGTTCGTCTTAAGACCGGGTCCGCTTCCGTTGCTCTGCCCGGCGACGCTACCAACCGCAACACAAGCCGCGAGGCTGACCGCAACACAAAAAATCACGATACGGCGCATGGTTAGATACCCGGGATGAACGACCGAATCGTCGTTTCAATCCAGTTCACCGTGAGGCCGACCGGGTCGTAGCCGAGCGCGACCATCACGACACCGATGAGCACGGCCGCGAACCCGAGTTTTAGAAGCGGGTCGACGGCGAAACTGATGATCGACAGATACGGCGCGAGAGGATTGAACATATCAGTTCGTGCCTCCCTGTGTGAGCGCATACAGAACACCGATCCCGCCGACGACCGCTGCGACCACTCCTGTGCTTGGCCCCGATCCGGTGAAAAAGCCGGCTCCGGCTCCTCCCGTTGGTTCCTGTGATTGTTCTAAGAGCCTTCGCTGTTCCTCTCGAATGCTCTCTAACTCTTTTTCTATTGACTCCACGTCCGCCGACTGTGCCGTCTTGCTTTCCGGCGTCACTTCCTCAACGGAGTTACCCTCTGGGTCGGTCGCTTCCAGTACCGTGAACGGGTTTACCAGTTGAGTGAAGTCGGAAGTTTTCTCCCCCGTCTCCGTGTCTACGTACTCATATGAGACGTATATCGGATCCTCGAAGTTGTTGGGGTCGTATGTATTTCCAACTTTGAACCCCGCCGGATTGCCGTCGCTATCGTTCGGCTGTGCGTTAGTATAGATCTCGGCGTCTACCTCGTACTTCTCGCCGGAGTCGTTTTGTAACTCAAGCCGGAGAGAGAAACTCCCCGACGTTGGGATTCCCATCATCCCAGCCTGCGCCTCTCGAATCGACAACCCCGTATTGTTCCCGAGTTCGGTCGCGGCAGTCACCGGGTCTAGGACTTTCTCGCTGGGAATGTCCCCCGCTTCATAGTTGTTATAGAGATCATCGGCAAGCCCTGAGAGTTGCGTAGTGACATTATTATATTTAGTTTCCACTTCCGTGAACGCGGTTTTCATCCTATCAAATCCATATCCTATGTCGTCCGCTTTGAATCGCGGAACAACACTACCGTCCTTTGTTGGTGATGCTAGGTCAAAACGAAGTTCTAATTCACTACCGGAATCCGGGTCGGGATATTCCGCAAAAGCCCCATTTCGTTGTAGTTGCTGGCCGTCAATTCCGTGTACAGCCTCGGTTTCTAAGCCGAAAGGTTCATCATAAATATCTCTATATTCGCCACTTATCCATACGACAAGAAATTCTTGTGCTACCGGGTCCACTTCTGGATGGGCTAGATAAGTTTGGTACATCTCTGTGACTTTGAAATGTTGTGCCCGATAGTGACCTACGATATTTTCTTGAATAGTTAGATAATATTCTCTTATCGCCTTATCCATCTTGTTTTTTGCCTCACTTTTCGATTTTTCCTGATTTAACGCTTTTACTAGTGCGGCTTTGCCTTTAGCAATAGCCACGTTTTCACTATTTACTATAGTAGTTGCTAGAAATAATTACTCACTTTTGGAATCGAGAGTTGATCAAGAGCACTGTCGATCGCTGTTGTAAGTTCGTCGAGTGAGTCGAAAAAGCGGTTGCTGAGAGCTGCTTGGAGCTGTC